>NZ_BAFN01000001.1:1344860-2017290 GCF_000949635.1 Candidatus Brocadia sinica JPN1 | reverse complement strand
GCCCGCCTCGGTTGGTTTGATTTTTTCACAGCCAGACGCAAGGAGATTGCAAAAGCCTATTTCGATGGCATCAAAAATCCACTTGTTCACTTAATGGCTGAACCGGTAGATAGCGAAAGTCATGTTTATCATCTTTTTGTAATTTTATGCGACGAAAGGGACCGTCTGAATAATTACCTTCGGGAGCATGGAGTTGACAATCTCATTCATTATCCAATACCTGTTCACCATCAAGTACCGTGCAAAAGCATACGACGCGATCTGAAAGGTTTGATTCATGCTGAGGCTCATGCTGCTCGTTGTCTCTCCATTCCATGCCATCCTCAAATGAGCGATGGCGAGGCTAACAAGGTGATAGAGGTCATTAATGAATTCAAATAGGTCTACAGAGCACTTTGTTACTTTATTTGACCACAATTTTTTGCCTTTAGGAATGGCGCTCCATGATTCCCTGATGACTCATGCGCAACCTTTTCATTTGTGGATTTTATGCATGGACGAACTGACAGAAAAACAACTGCAGCTTATTTCCTTATCCAACGTAACACTAATTCCACTTAAAGAGATTGAAACAAAAGAGCTATTAGCCGTAAAGCCTGGAAGGACGCTGGGTGAATACTGCTGGACATTGACGCCGTTCGCACCCCAAGCCGCATTTAATAGAGATCCGAGTGTTGAGCGCGTTACGTATTTGGATGCGGACATTTTCTTTTTTGATGATCCAAGAATTTTGCTTAGGGAATTTGATCGGAGCAGAAAAGATGTTTTAATTACTGATCATGCCTATGCTCCAGAATATGATCAATCACACACAAGTGGTCGGTTTTGTGTTCAATTTATGACTTTTAGAAAGACTCAACAAGCCTCAAAGGTTATGAAGTGGTGGCAGAACCGATGCCTGGAATGGTGTTTCGCTAGGATAGAAGACGGTAAATTTGGTGATCAAAAATATCTGGATTACTGGCCTGAGTTATTTGGTGACATAGTACACATCGTTCAGCAAGTTGAAAAAATTTTAGCTCCCTGGAATGTATTATTCTTTGAGGAGAAGGTAGGCACAAAAGTATATCCTGTTTTTTATCACTTTCAAACATTAAGAATTGTTAGTTCATGTAAGATTCGACTGTACTTCGGTTACAAGATTGGTAAACTGGGGTTAAGCTTATATGACCAATATTTAAAGAGTTTACGCAAATGCCTCACTGTCCTAAATGCACATCATATAGAAGTGCCTTATGTCGAACAAAAAAAGGAAAAATGGGAAATGTTGCGTTATCTTAAAAGAAGAATAACTAAAATAGTGCGCTTTGCTTCAATTAATTACTTGTAACTGCTTACCCTGCTAAAAGCATTTTAATACAAAAAGGTAACTATTCAGTGAAAATATTTTAAAATATGTTTGACAGGATATCCGGGACAGAGAGTCGTTTGGATTAGTTTGTGGCATATATGGCCTGTAGAGGTGGTTAGTACAGCCTACATGAGGAGAGAGCACAGACATGGACAGGCTGGTGTTGGTAAGAGGAATTCGTGCTTTTGTCGTGTCTTATAGCGCCAATAAAAAGGATGAAAAAGCCTGTGATATAATAGCCGCAGTAAATAAATGGGTGGCTCATCATACAGGCGGATTCATTGACGATAGACAATATAGACATAGAGGTAACGCTCCAAAAAGTAGAGAAGCTTCTTTCTGAAGAGAAAGTGCTGTCGCCAGCCATGAGGTCCATGGTAGAGTTATTGGTAGTAGTAATAACGCTGCTGGTTGGTCGTTTAAACCGTAACAGTCGCAACAGCAGTAAGCCTCCCTCAAGTGATCCGAATCGCAAGAGAGAAAGCAAGGCGAAGGGCGAGAGGAAGGCGGGTGGACAAAAGGGTCGTGAGGGGGTGACGCTGAAAAGGGTTGAGAACCCTGATAAGGTGGAAGTGATAAAAGTAGACCAAAGGAAGTTGCCGCGTGGGGAATATACGGTGGTGGGTTACGAAGCGCGCCAGGTGTTTGATATGAAGATTTCACGGGAGGTAACAGAGTATCGTGCAGAGATAGTTGAGGACGCGGAGGGGAACCGATTTATCGCGCCCTTTCCTGAAGGAATAACAAAGGCGGCGCAGTATGGGGCGGATTTGAAGGCGCATGCAGTATATATGTCACAGTATCAACTGATACCCTACAAGAGGATTCAGGAGTATTTTGAAGAGCAGATGTCGATGCCGGTGAGTGAAGGTTCCTTGTACAATTTTAATCAGGAAGCCTACGAATATCTGGAAATCTTTGAGGAGAAAAGCAAAGCAGAACTCACCAAGTCAGAGGTGTTGCATGTGGATGAAACGAGTATTAACAAGAACGGGGATAGATATTGGTTGCATAGCGCATCCAATAGGCAGTGGACATGTTTTTATCCTCACGAAGGGAGAGGGACAGAGGCAATAGATAGCATAGGAATATTGCCCCAATTTCGTGGGATTCTTTGTCACGACCATTTGAAGGCGTATTACACCTATCCCTGTACGCACGCGCTCTGTAATGCGCACCACCTGAGAGAATTAGAGGGTGTGTGGGAAGAGGACAATAAGCAGCAGTGGGCGAAAGAGATGAAGGCCTTGCTTGAAGAGATAAATCGTGCAACATGCGATGCCGGAGGAATGTTGGGCGCCGATGAGTCTGAAAAATATCGGCACAGGTACCGGGTGATATTGCAAAACGCAGAAGCCGAAAGCCCTCCCCCTGATGAAACAAACCGTAAGGGGAAAAGGGGGCGAGTGAAAAGGACAAAAGCCAGAAATCTTCTGGAACGATTACGAAAGTATGAGGATGATGTCCTGAGGTTTATGGACAATAAAAACGTCCCTTTTACGAATAATTTGGCTGAAAACGACATCAGGATGACAAAGGTTCAGCAGAAAATATCGGGCTGCTTTCGTTCTTTGGAGGGAGCCAGGATTTTTTGCCGCATTCGCAGCTACCTCTCAACTTGTCGAAAACAAGGGGTAAATTTGAGACAGGCATTAAAGATGCTATTTCATGGCGAATTGCCTGATTTTGTTCGCTCATAGCAATTATGAGCGAATATACGCTGAATAGTTACACAAAAAGTAGTTTATTCAAAAGCGAAAATAAATGAACACCTCTGTTTCAAAAATATCTGTTATTATACCCGTCTATAACGAAAAAAATACCGTAATGGATTTGATAAAAAGAGTATGCCTCGTTGATCTTCCAATAAACAAAGAGATAATTGTTGTGGATGATGGTTCAACAGACGGTACAAGAGAATTAATACTTGAAATAATTAAGCATCAGACTGATCAAAATAATCTTATAAAATTTTTTTGAAAACTGAAAAGAGGAGGATAAAAAAGATGTCTCTCATTCTTAATTATGAAAAAGACGCCGGGGAAGAAGTATGACGATTATATGGACAAAAAATGCGGAAGAGCGACAGAAGGAATGGGAGAAAAGGATTGGAGTTACAAGACAGGAAGTGGAAGATTTGGCAATCTATCCTGTACGAATTGTTCCTGACGACATGGATGCGCTTGTTGCGCAGACAAAAACGCGTAAAGGTTTATTACGATGTCCTTTTGTAGAAATCGAAGGGAAGATAAAACTTTTGACTGTATATGATAAAAGATTTAAAGGAGGTTAAATAAGTATGCCTACTCAACGAACGACATCAGGTAAAAGATTAGATCATCCATATATCGCCACTGATCCTGGGATTGCAAAAGGGAGTCCTGTGATTTCTGGTACAAGAATACGGGTAATAGATATAGCGATAGAATATGATAGAATTGGTCTTACTCCTGACCAAATTATAGACGCCCATCCGCATTTAACGCTTGAAGCTGTACATGATGCGCTTTCATACTATTATGAAAAAAGAGATTTTTTTGATGAGGAAATTAAGAAAAAAATGAAGGCTATTGAAAAAATTGCCAGAAAAAAACCATCAATCTTGAAAAAAGTACGTGGCTAAGCTTGCATTTTACACAAACGAGAGCGTTAATGTTGCAGTTGCAGAAGGTTTAAAAAGAAGAGGGGTCAAGGTTGTATCTGCCAGAGATTCAGGCAACCTGGGGCTTTCAGATAAAGAGCAGCTTGATTATGCAGCAAGAAATAACTTTGTTATTGTAACACATGATGACGATTTCCTGGCAATGGCAATGAAATTCGAACATACAGGAATTGCGTATGTACATCAGCAAAAGTATAGTGTGGGAGGCTTAATACGAGGGTTAAAACTGCTTTGGGATATCGCAGAACAAAAAGACATGGTAAACCATGTAGAGTTTTTATAGAAATATTGTAATACCTAGCGCAGCATAGCCGCAACCAAATTTACCACCCCTTCATCCCCTTCTTCGCAAGGAGGGGATGAAGGGGTGGTAAAAAACTTACACAAAAAAGAAGTTTTTCACAAAGTAATACTATAAATCCAATATTACAGAACTCAGGGGCTGCGGGAAAAAAATCTGGATGGGAATAGATACGCAGGAATATGTAAACAAGTTGAGAGAGGAATGGAATTAAAGCTTATCACACTATTGAAAGGAGCCGAATCGATTTTTATAGATACTTCACCATTCATCTATTATATTGAAGAACATGAGAAATACATCGAAGCCGTAGATCCTTTATTTTCCCATATAAGTCAAGGCCGTATTATTGGATATACTTCGTTTATTACTCTCAGTGAGGTTTTAACTAAACCTATAGAAGAAAAGAACAAAAAACTTGTGTGTAAAGATGAGGACTTGCTGACTAATTCAAAGGGGCTGATATTGACTGATATGGATAAAAATATAACAGTTGAAAGCGCCAAACTGAGAGTAAAATATAGGATGAAAATACCAGATGCAATCCAGGTAACATCTGGACTGATTAATGGAGCGAAGGTATTTATAACGAATGATAGTAATTTAAAAAAGATTAAGGAAATCAAAGTTATAGTACTCGAAGATATTATTAAATAACCGCACTGTGGAAATTGGGATTTTAGAAATTATTGTAAATTTGTATAAAAGGAAAAATGGGAAATGTTGCGTTATCTTAAAAGAAGAATAACTAAAATAGTGCGCTTTGCTTCAATTAATTATTTGTAACTGCTTACCCTGCTAAAAGCATTTTAATACAAAAAGTAGTTTATTCAAAAGCGAAAATAAATGAACACCTCTGTTTCAAAAATATCTGTTATTATACCCGTCTATAACGAAAAAAATACCGTAATGGATTTGATAAAAAGAGTATGCCTCGTTGATCTTCCAATAAACAAAGAGATAATTGTTGTGGATGATGGTTCAACAGACGGTACAAGAGAATTAATACTTGAAATAATTAAGCATCAGACTGATCAAAATAATATTGTAAAATTTTTCCCTCACGAAAAGAATATGGGGAAAGGCGCAGCATTAAAAACTGGCTTAAAGCAAGTAACAGGAGATATTGTTATTATTCAGGATGCAGACTTAGAGTATCCACCAGAACAATACCCTGCTTTAATTGAACCCATTTTAAAAGGTTATGCAGATGTTGTTTACGGTTCAAGATTTCTGGGCGTTCATAGGGTGTTTATGTTTTGGCACTATTTTGGTAATAAAATTCTTACCTGGGTAACAAATATTCTTTATAATACTATGCTCTCTGATATGGAAACGGGATATAAGGTATTTAAAAAAGAGGCATTAGAAAATATTGTAATAAAATCTAACCGGTTTAATGTGGAACCGGAGCTAACCGCAAAAGTATTCAAAAAAAAGCATCTGCGTGTAGTAGAAACACCGATTACCTATTATGGAAGAGGGTATGCAGAGGGTAAAAAGATAACCTGGCGGGATGCCATACCTGCTCTATTCACACTATTCAAATACAGATTTATGGATTAGCTGGTTTAATTTCACTGATGAATGAGGACTACGAGGAAATTAAAGTGAAAGTTAAAATTAGGTTTATTGATATTATATTCATATTGTTATATGGCGCCTTATTGGTTATGTTTGCAAATTTTTTTATCTTTTCCAAATTCAAAATAATATTGAAGTGGTTTTAGTTATGCTTTTCGAGAATATTATAAATCATATTATTTTATTACTTTTTTTCAGCGCATCTTACGCCATCGGACGATCAGTGTTTAATAATTTTCTATTCGCCCTTGCATTTGGTGTATCCGTTTTATCATTTTCAATTTATAACATCTTTTTATTTTTGGAATTAATTTATTAACGGTAAGTTTAATATTTGTATTTATGTTAATTTCGATAATAGCGATTTTCGTTATTAATCGGCCGAAAATTTCAGATTTCAATATAAGAGCGAGGTTTCCCTTTTCCCTTTTTGATAAATTGTTTTGTCCAGAATTTTCTATACCTGTCTTTCTTCTGCTTCTATATTTTACAAAGTGTTCTTTTCCCTTAGCCGATGGCGACTCTTTAAGCCATTATAGTTACTTACCTAAACTCTATACTTCAGGAGGAAATTTTTCGGCGGGAAATTTTATTGATCATGGGAAAATGCCATTGTTGCATCCCTCTCTTATTGCCTTTTTGGCCTATTTTGGAACCTTAGATATCGCCGCAACTTTTAATTTTTATTTAGTGCTTTTTATTATAATGACTTTGTATAGGATGTGTTTGACTACCCACATTCAAGATAAAATTAATTCAAATTCATTTTGTTTAATTACCTGTATTTTTTTAGCCAGTCCACTGATGAATTTTATTATACCAACGGGAAGGCCGTACATTCTCGTGGCCTACTTTAGCACAGCGCTACTCTATTTTCTTTTACTAGATTTTGACAAAATAAATTCTTATAAATCGTTCATATTATTTTTAGGTTTGGTCGGCGGTGCACTTGTTTCTGTAAATTACTTAGGTCTGGCTCTGGTGGGATGTTTATTAATAGCTTTTCTTATTGCCAACTATAACGCATTGGATAGATTAACAAAACTAATCCTTATAAGCGGATCATTTGTTATTGCGTATTCACTGCCTTTTTACATACGGACTTATTTTCTTACAGGAGATTTACTATATTTTGGTTCAGTTGGGCTACCGGTAAATGAATTTGCCGGCTTTCTAGGACCCATAAAAGCATTGTTCATTTTATCTACTCGGAATAATCAAGGCGGTAATTCGTGTTGTATTGGTATATTGTATCTATCTTTCTTCCCGATTCTTCTATACCTTATCGTCAAACGACGCCTATGGAATGTAAAACCGCTCCTTTTTCTATTTGTATTTATTGTATTATATTATTTTATTTGGTTGACCAAGATCCCGCAGGCTCGCTCACTTATAGGTATTTTCCCACCGTATCTTCTCCTATTATTTTTACTAATCGATCTGAAAAAACCACTTTACAAGTATGCTATTTATCTATTTTCCGGCGTGATTATAGCTTATTGCATTTTCCAATTGGGCAGATTTGGTTATGGTAGCTATTTGTTAAACAAACAACCAAAGGCTGACTTTGTTTATAATATATTAAATGGATGGAACGTCAGTCACGATGTTTATGATGAGCAAAATGAGATTGTAAACTATATCATTTCAAGTTTTCCAAACTATGATGTTGTTTTTTGTGATGGCGTATTTCCCCTTACGTTGTTGCCAAATAAAGTTTTTAGAATAGGTTCGGAAAGACAAAAACATAATACGATCCTTTTGTGCCTAAATACCACTCAGCAGAAATTTAAACCATTGAAACACTTTAAATCTTATACTATCTATGCATATCAATAAAGAAAGGTTTATTCATGAGTGATAGAATAACGGTAGTATAGTTTTTAAGAAGTAAAGGATATAAGGTAACAGTATAGTTTTTTAAAATCTACGCACGCATGCTATTATTATAATAGGTAATATAATTTAAGCCCGAAGGGCTGACATGATTATAGATTATAAACAACCACGAATCAATAACCCCGAAGGGGTGAAATGGTTAACATAAAAATCAAAATAACGGCAAATTTCAAGGAGAAGACATTTCTACATAGGTTTCACATGCCACCCCTTCGGGGTTCAACTTCTTTTTGCTGTTTTTTGCTATAATCATGGCATCCCTTCGGGATTGGAAATAAAAATAAACCACACTAGCCGTTGTGGGCTGACCAAAGAGTAAATTTTTGGAAATTTATTCCCACTTAAGATTGTATAATGATGGGTTATCTCCGCAAACTGGTACTAAAATATATTTTTTATGTTTATACATCCATACCTGGAATACTTTTTGGACAATCTCCACACTGCATGTAGCACACTGTTAAATATTTTTCAAAAAACTACATTGTCACAAAATAAGTACCTTATTATGAAAAAAACAGATTTGTCATTATTGAGTAAACGCCTTGATGAAGAGTACGAGGAAAGGGAGAGGCGGCGTAGAGAAACACTCAAAAAAACTATTGAATCATTAAAGACTTATTTTAAGGATAAACATATCGGAAAAGTAATTCTTGTTGGTTCTGTTCTTACTGAAGGAAGGTTCTATCCGTTCTCAGATATCGACGTGGCTGTAGATGGTTTGGAGGAAGATTATCTTGAAACATTGACGGAACTTGAAGAGATACTTGAAAGGGATGTTGATTTGATAGAAATGAGGAAGTGTAAGTTTAAGGATTCTCTTGTTAAAAAGGGACTGAAGATTGTATGAAAAAAGAACCTATAGCAATACTCCTGGGATATTTTACCCATCAGATGGAACTTATAGAGGAAATATTGAAGGAGATTCATATCACAAAGCCATCGAAAAGAGCGGAAACTACCCATCTCGCATATTTACTTCATAATTTGTACTGCTCATTGGAAGATCTCTTTCAGGCGGTAGCAAAGACCTTTGAAAATAAGGTAGAGAGGATCCAGCTAAATACCATAGGAACTTCTTAAACGCATGTACATGGCTATCCCGGGTATAAGGCCAAAATTGCTCTCTCAGGAGAGTTACCGTATCCTTAATGAGTTAAGGGGGTTCAGGCATATTTTCCGGCATGCTTATGACTACGAACTCGATCCGGAAAGGGTAGATAGTCTTAAACAAAAGATTGCTGTGAAATGGGATTATATAAAGAAGGACATGCACAGTTTTATGTCCTTCTTACAAGACGTCCTGAGGGATTAGTACTTTGCAAAAAAAATTTTTGCATTTTTGGTAAAAATTGTAGCACCGATCCCTTGTGGTAACTCCAAAGACCTGACTGTTGAGAAATTATACATAACGACATAAGTTTACAACTGTCTGTCATTCCGGGCTTGACCCGGAATCCAGCGTTTTTCTGGATTCCCGCTTTCGCGGGAATGACATATTCGTATCTGATTAATGACGCTGTGTATAGAAGCAAAAATCAAAGATTTTCCGTATATGAAAGTCATTCAGACAGGCCGTAAGGGCAAAATTCGGCAAATAAATTATATACTACAAAACACGAAGTCAGATCTTATAATAAATACCGAATGACTATGAAGCGAAGAAACATGATTGAAACAAGGTTTTTAAAGAAAAACAGAATTGACGAAGAAACAAAGACACAAATACTAGGCATACTAAAAGAATTTATTTATAGGATAAAAGACATCGTCTTTGCATATTTACACGGTTCTTTCGTGGAAGGGGCCGATTTCAGAGATATAGATATTGCACTTTTTGTAGAAGAATCTGTTAATAAATTAGAAATAGAAACTACTCTTTCTTACGAACTTACGGGAAAGACAGGTTATCCTGTCGAAGTAAAAGTAGTAAATGATGCGCCCGTTGCATTTCAAATGGCTGTTTTGAAGAAAGGCGTTCTTCTTTTAAGCAGGTCCGAAGATATCAGAACTGACTTTATTGAAAAGATTAGCAGAAAATATTGTGAGTATGTACACTTTAGAAATATCATATTGGATGCATGACCCTACAAAATGATAGACAAAGACCGGGTTGCTAAAGCAAAAACAGATATTATTAACGTTTACGAACAGCTAGAGACGCTGATTTTAACAGGAAAGGAAGAGTACCTGGCTGATCCAAAAAGCTCCCTGGCTTTAAAGTATTTATTGATAGAGGCTGTAGAGGCAATTACTGATATTTGTCAGCACTTGTTAGCAAGGAAGAAAGGCATAGCATGTGATGGTTATATAGATTGTATAATAAAAACCGGCAGGCATGGGATCATATCATCATCTCTTGCCAACAAACTTCGCAGATTGACAGATCTCAGAAATAACCTTATCCACAGATATTGGGTAATTAATGATGAGCAATTGTACGATATGACCATTGAAAATAAAAATGATCTCACGGAATTTGTAAATCAAATTACCGGTTTTATTTCCTCTGCGGAAAAGGCAAAAGAGTGAAAATGGTATCGTTACAGTTTTTTGGAAAAATTTTTTAAAATAAAAAAATTCTGCGCTGGCTGAAAAGGATACAAACAATTGGGAACTAATTATGGTGGATGATGGTGTATTTCTCTTCAAAAAAGATAGTGGAATTAGTCTGAAGATACCGTGAAAGTCAGCGTAATTATTCCTTCCTTTAACAGCGCAAAGACCATTGAAGATACTCTTGAAAGCATCATGGACCAAAATTGGACTGATATCCAAATTATTATACAGGATGGCGGGTCCACAGATGATACCAAAGCTATCGTTACAAAATACCCGACTGCGATATTAGGCTGGCAGTCAGAGCCAGATAACGGTATATATGACGCAATGAACAAGGGCATTAAACGTGCAACTGGTGAAATAATTGCCATTCTTAACAGTGATGATGCATGGTTACCAGGCACGCTTGATCGTGTTGCATCGGTATTTTCACGCAATCCTGATGTTGGCATAGTTTCCGGGTCGATTGAAGTATGGGAAGACTCTCCTAATGGAGCTAAGGTTGTTTTAAAATCGAGCTTGCTTCATTTGTATAAAGGATTAACGGTACAGCACCCAGCTACATTTATGCGACGTAATGTGTATGAACGTATCGGGCCCTTTGATACCCGTTACCAAATAGGTGCTGATTATGATTTTGTGCTGAGATGTTTAATGGCTAACATTCCATGTATTATACTTGAAGATGTTCTTGTCCGCATGAGAGCAGGAGGAAAGGGAAGTTCTATATTTACGCTTGATGACTGGAAAGTCCGAAGATCTTATAAAATTTCGTCGGTTTTCTACGAAATTATAACCAGTATAAACAATTTTATGAGACAGCTAACCAGAAAAATAATTAAGAACACTCTCGGAGACAAAACAGTATCCATTATTAGAAATTATCGATGGCGTAAGCGTACCTTTCGATAAAAGAAAGATGTCAGGGTTAAATGAACATTTTAGTTACTGGTGGCGCGGGTTTTGTGGGTTCTTATCTGTGTCGGATGTATAAGGAAAGGCACCCGCCTGCCAACATCATCGCTTTAGATAATCTTCACAGGAGGGGGTCTGAGTTTAATTTAAAGGATTTTAAGGATAGAGGTATTCGGTTTATTCATGGTGATATCCGGTGTGCGGGAGATTTAGATGCAATTGAAGATGTTTTTGATTTATTCATTGAGGCCTCTGCTGAACCTTCAGTTGTTGTTGGTTTAAATCGTCCTGATAATTATGCTATTCAAACTAATTTAATCGGTACTATAAATTGTTTGAATTTTGCGGTTAAAAATGCCGGACATTTCATTTTCCTGTCTTCATCCAGGGTTTATTCCCTTGACCCATTACTCAGCATCCCTCTCAAGGAAAAAAATACGCGTTTCCATATTGATTCTTCTAAAGATTTTATCAGGGGCTTATCAATTCAAGGCATCAGTGAGGAATTCCCTACCAATACAGCCCGGTCTCTTTATGGAGCTACAAAATTAGCCTCGGAATTTCTGATACAAGAATATGTAAGAGCTTATGGTCTGAAAGCCGTAATCAATCGCTGCGGTGTTATTTGTGGCCCTGGTCAGTTTGGTAAAGTCGAACAAGGGGTTTTTACCCTATGGGTGGTTAATCACTATTTGAGAAAGCCATTAAAATATACTGGCTTTGGTGGTAAAGGAAAACAGGTTAGAGATATTCTTCACCCAAAAGACCTTTTTGAAGCACTAAATCTTCAAAATGAAAAAATGAACGCTCTTTCTGGTGAAATTTTTAATCTTGGAGGCGGGCTGGATATTTCTGTAAGTTTGCTTGAGTTAACGCAACTTTGTCAGGAAATTACTCAAAACGAGGTACCAATAAATAGTGTTCAGGAAACCTCTGGTGTGGATATTCCGTACTATATCTCGGATTACAAGAAAGCAATCCAGGCTTTTGGCTGGCAACCCAAATTTTCGGCAGAGGATATCGTTAAAGATATTTATCATTGGATTGTTAAAAATAAAGACATTGTTCAATCAATTTTTTAAAGGCAAATTTTATGAGTGTTGTACTAATTACTGGTTCCTCAGGCTTAATAGGAAGTGAATCTGCTCAATACTTCCATGGGAAAGGTTTTGAGGTTTGGGGTATCGATAATAATATGAGAAGGTATTTTTTTGGAGAAGATGGCTCAACTCAATGGAAAAAAGAAGAACTGTTAAAGCTTAATAATTATAAGCATTTTGACATGGACATTCGTGATTTTGAGTCGATAAATAAGCTTTTCAAACAAGCTAAGAACAATCTGTCATTGGTAATCCATACAGCTGCACAACCCAGTCATGATTGGGCAGCCAGGGAGCCATTGACTGACTTTAGTGTGAATGCAACCGGAACTCTTAATTTGCTGGAAGCAACCAGACTCCACACCCCTCATGCAGTGTTTATCTTTACAAGTACTAATAAAGTTTATGGTGATTTGCCCAATAAATTACCCCTTGTTGAATTGGAAACCAGATGGGAAGTGGAGCATTCTCATCGGTTTTTTCAATATGGAATAGATGAAAGCATGTCTATCGATCAGTCAAAACATAGTGTATTTGGCGCTTCTAAAGTTGCCGGTGATATTATGGTACAAGAATATGGAAGGTATTTTGGTATGAGAACCGGTATCTTCAGGGGAGGATGTTTAACCGGCCCCGCCCATAGTGGCGCAGAACTCCATGGCTTTCTGGCTTATCTTGTTAAATGCAGTGTGCAAGGTAGAAAATATACAGTTTATGGTTATAAAGGGAAACAGGTTAGAGATAATATACACTCCAGTGATTTAGTAAACGCTTTTTGGCATTTTTATCAAAATCCCCGCATCGGAGAAGTGTACAACATAGGGGGGAGCCGACAGAACAATTGTTCGATCCTGGAGGCGACACAAATAGTACGGGACTTTACAGGAAAGGAATTCGAATGCGAAATCACAAATTCAGCCAGGATTGGCGACCATATCTGGTGGATTAGCGATGTCCGGAAATTTCAAAACCACTATCCCAAATGGAACTTTAAATATGGAATACGGGATATTATTAAAGAGATTATTGACGTGCTAAAAGAGAAAAAATAAATATCAGATGAAACTTTCCTGCATCATTCCAGCCCATAACGAAGAAGGTTGTATCCGTAAAACTGTGAGCCATCTCCATACTATTTTACAGGATGCTCGTATTGATTTTGAAATAAGGGTTGTAAATGATAATTCGACAGACCGTACCGGAGAAATTTTAGAGGATATGGTGAAAAGCATTCCAGAACTTGTAGCTGTAAACAACGAATATCCAAATGGCTTTGGCTTTGCTGTTCGGAAAGGTTTAGAAACTTTTCGTGGAGAAGCTGTTTGTATTTATATGTCAGATGCCTCGGATAATCCCAAGGATGTTGTCAATTTTTTTAGAACTATGGAACTGGGTTATGACTGTGTGTTTGGCTCAAGGTGGGGAGATGGAGGACAAGTTTTTGATTATCCCTGGCTCAAGCGGCTGATTAACCGTTTGGCCAATTATTTTATCGCCGTTCTTTTCCAAATTAAATATTATGATGTAACGAATGCCTTTAAAATGTATCGTGCTCATGTTATAGAAGGCTTAAAGCCTTTTTTAAGTCACCACTTTAACTTGACCGTTGAACTTCCGCTGAAAGCGATAGTGAGAGGCTATAATTATACCATTTTGCCTAATTCCTGGACAAATCGAAAAGCGGGAGAATCTAAATTAAAGATTAAGGAGATGGGAAGTCGTTATCTATTTATCGTACTTTACTGTCTTATTGAGAAATGGTTTTCGAAAGGGGATTATAGAAAAAAAGATAATGAAGTTTGTGGAAAAATTCAAAATAAAGAATTAAAAAGATGAGACGACTCGTTTTTAATAAATAAGGTGCTTATGGGAAAAAGATTGAAACTAAATATATTGTTTCTTTTTGTTGTTTTTGTTTTTATTGCAGGTCATGGAATTTATCTTAATACTCCCTGGGTAAATTTTGAATACTCCTTTGCAGAAGCATCTCGAGGAATACTGGACACTACTTATACCGTTGGATTAGAGAAATACTGGGAAGTTGAAGCGAATCCACTGGGTTATTCATTAGTTACTGCGATAATTGCTTCTTTTTTGGACATATCTTTCTGGTCTGTTCGTATCCCATCATTAGCAGGAGGAATAGCTATCTTAGTTGCTGGTTGGATATTTCATCACAGCAAAAATTTTAAAAATGACTCGTTGTTTTTCCTGTGGGCAGCAATTATTTCATTAAATCCCCTTGTTTGGATATACAGTGGTAGAGCTACTGCAGATATTCTGCCTGTTGGACTAGTAGTTTTGGCGTTTCTTTTTTGCTATTGTGCTCAGGACCGTTTATGGATTCATTTCATAGGAGGAGTATGTTTTGCTTTGGCATCTCTTGTTAAGTTTAATTCATTGTTACTAGGATTGGGCATTGTTTATCTTCTTTTTACAGATCAAAATGGTAAGATAATCTGGAGTTGTGAAAAAATTACGGCTTTTCTTTTTTACTCTTTATTGCCAACAATCGTTTTAGGAATTTATTTTCTTGTGATTTATGATCGATTTGGAATCGTCTTTATGCCTGAGATATTTAAAGTTGCCCACTTTGAAGGATACGCAAAAGGGTTTATTACCAATCTAGGGATGTATGCTAGCTACTTGACTATGTTACTTGCTTTGACTAGCGTCCTTCCTGTAATTCATTTGTGGAAAGTATGGACCAGGAAAAACTTCTTCATTCTCACAGTGATTGTGTTTTTCATGGGATTTGCCTTTTGGAATATTTTATCCTCTTTTAGCATGGGAGAAATGGACTTTGGCGGCCTTTATGAAGTGTTGTTAAATCGAAAAATCATTTCTTTGATTCGTGTGGGAAGTTTTGTGTTTACTTTTTTCTTATTTATTGAGCTTGTTGATACTGCTTTTCGAGAAAGAAAGAGAATGAATTTCTTTTTGCTTTATGTTCTTATACCTTTTCTTATTATATCCTCATTTTCCAAACCAGTTCAGCGCTATCTTTCATTTTGCCTTCCTTTTGTAACCTTTTATTTGATTATAATTTTAGGTTCTCGTATGCCCCGATTGATTCATTGGATAGGTTGGACTTCTGTTTTTGTTTCGGCGCTGATTACTTTGTTTGGTGTTCTCTATCAGATAAGACAGGGAGTCGCATCTGAAAATATGGTTCATTGGGTGATTTTGAATGGCTATTTGAAGGATACGAGACTTACGGATACAGTAAAACCGCATGTTGGATATCATTTTTTCCAAAATCCGGATGGAAAGAAAAAATATGTTGTTGATGTTGGAAGAACACCGCCCAAAAATGTTCTTCATGAAGAGAGCGTCGTTGTCCTTGGTAAAAAAATAAAGACGTATTACTTTATGGAGCAAGACGGGCGTTTTGAGTAACACTCTCAAGAACTTTTAATGTATTCAAGACTGTATTCTCCCAGGAAAAGATTTTTGCTCTCTCTTGTGCTTTTTCAGACATCACAGAAATGCGATGATGGTCTTTTAATATTGTATCCATCGCCACTGCTATTGCAGCAGGATTTATTGGATCAAAATAGAATGCGGCATCCGCGCAGATTTCTGTCATTGGTTCCATCCGAGAAGCTAGTATAGGTGCACCACAAGCCATAGCCTCCACTAAAGTCATTCCAAACGACTCACAGGTTGAAGGATAAACAAATATCTTACAAGCAGAATAGAGAAAGGGTAATTCCTCATAGGGAACGTTTCCCAAAAAAATGATTTGGTTCTCATATCTATTCTCTTTAATAAACGCCTCCATCTCTTTATAATATTCCTCGTCAAAGCATCTTCCTGCAAACACAAGCTGAATGTTATCATCTATCTTACCCCTCAGAAGTACAAACGCCTTGATAAGTTCTAAAAAATTTTTATACCTCTGGATATGAGATACATAGAGAATGAATTTATCTAACCCATATTTTTTCGTACATTGCTGAGACATCTCATCTTCATTGCGGGGATAAAATATTTCCTTGTTAACACCATGATAAACAACTTCAGAACGTTTAATCACAATGCCGGACTTTTCTGCATCAATACGCGCCTTTGTTGAGGGGAAAATAACTATTTGAGACTTTTTAATTGATAAAGATGTTAAAAACTTTAATAGTTTTAGTCTTACATTTTGAATAAAACCCCGACCTTTTGAAACAGTATTGCTAAACGGCTCGATGTTCTGTATTGTAACTACGTTTGGAAGCCTGGTGAAGAGAGGACACATGTTGGCTGGAGAAAAAAGTATATCAACGTTTTTCCTTTTGAGGAATATGGGTAAAAATACCTGCTCCCAACATAGGCGTGATATCGAACTTATTGAGGGAAGTTTGAAAGGCAAAAATGTGAAATTAGGATGTTGAAAATAAAATGTTTCTTTTCCTGCAAGGGTTGTTAGTATCAAATATTGATGAGTAGCATCTATTTTTGACAAATATGTTAACAGATTTTTTATGTACGTAACACCACCACCTGCAACTGTTGATGTTGTATTAATGGCTATCTTCATGTAATATTAATCTGAAAATACCTCTTTTAAATTGAGATTAAAACCTCTTAAAAGGGGAGAGGTAAGTTCATCATCAATAAAATATATACCGAGGGTTTCAAAGCCTGTTTCTTTTAATACCATAATTTCGATTGTTCTCTTATCTGGATCTACTATCCAGAATTCTTTCACGCCATATTCCCTATAAAGTCTCTTTTTTACCAGCTTGTCCCTCTCTCTGGTAGTGGTCGATAAAATCTCGATCGCCAAATCTGGCGCACCCCGTAAATTCTTTTCTGTCATCAAGCCCATTCTTTCTTTAGAAACAAAAATGATATCCGGCTGTACGACATCCGTTTCCGACAAGACTACATCAAAGGGGGCATAAAGTACCGTTCCCAAATTATTTTCTTTAACGAACCGTTTCAAAGAATGAGAAATATTCATTGAAATAGTTTGATGATAAAAACCGGGTGCTGGCACCATATACAATTCTCCTTCAATAAGCTCGTATCGTTTATCATCGTCCATAGCCGCATAGTCATCGTAGGTGTATTTTGTTTTGGTTTTAAGCATGGCCAATCTCCTTCAAATATCTTTGGCTAAGGTTATATGGTTGAGGGAAATGGGAATCTGGCAACAATTCAGCCTACCGCAAAGGCGCAAAGGACACAAAGGAAAAAAGGGCATATAACTTTTTCCCTTTTACAAATTTCCCGCTATGCTCGACATTTTTTGTTTATTTTAGTCCGGACACTAAATTTTCTCAATTATATAACATTCCCATATCTGAAACAATCGATAAAATTTTGTGAATACAGGTGCAGCAGATTGTCCGAACGATTGTGTCTGCAGACGGTTAATTTATTGCAAAAATGCTAAAAATCTGCCATAATCAGAACGCTTGCCAATGAATATTGCGTGTTACTTTCATATACGGAGGTTATTATGCCCATTATAAATACCCTCGAGATTTACGAAGACTTAAAATCACAATTCAAAGAAGAAGAGGCGCGTACTTTAACAAAAGCATTAGAAAAATCTTTGGAGGAATACCAAAAGAAGCAGGAAAGTTTTTTGGCAACAAAGGACGATATTGTTAAACTGCGTGAAGAAGTGAAAGACGATATTACAAAACTGCGTGAAGAAGTGAAAGGCGATATTGCAAAACTGCGTGAAGAAGTGAAAGGCGATATTGCAAAACTGCGTGAAGAAGTGAAAGGCGATATTGCAAAACTGCGTGAAGAAGTGAAAGGCGATATTGCAAAACTGCGTGGAGAAACGAAAGACGATATTAATAAACTCTGGGTAGGGACGAATGCTGATATAAATAAATTACGGAATGAACTGGCTAACGCAAAGGCCGAAATTATCAAGTGGTTATTTATATTTCTTATAGGACAGGGTGTATCAATTATTGGCATTTTGAAATTTATAAAGTAAATGAAACCCATTCTGAAAAATATAACCACCTATTGTGATAAAATACTCGTAGGCTTATTGATGGCTACGGTTATCTTTGTTCCTCTTTGGTTTGACATACGTCTTTACAGCGTCTTTGACCTTAGCAAGGTAACGGCCTTATATTTATTAACGATTGCAATTTTGGTTATATGGACAATTATACTGGCCTTTAACCATAATTTTAAATTCTCGCATACGGCAATAGATATACCCATCCTTGCTTACATATTCGTCTTTATCATTTCATCCGCCGTATCTATAAACCCCATTATGAGCCTTTTCGGCACTTATAAACGATTTGAGGGTTTAACTGCCACGTTATGTTATATTTTTGTCTTTTACGCCACGGTTAATTTTACAACTACAAAAAAAAGACTTTATTTGCTTATCATATCCATCCTTGCTGGCGCTATAATTTCATCATGTTACGGGATTGCTCAATATCTTGGATTTGATTTTTTTAAATGGAGCAGCTTTGAGGCAAGACGCGTATTCTCTACTTTTGGAAATCCTGTATTCTTTTCTGCCTATCTGGTGATGACTTTACCATTGGCCATTATTTTATTTTTTAGCAAGCCCTTGCAACAGAAAAAAGTGGTTTTGAAGAAACTCTCTCGTATGGCAAGCAGCAACCGTGTTCCCCTCCCTTTGTCCCTCTCTTCGAAAAGGGAGGATGAGTATTTATTAAGAAAAGATGTTTTTATGGGTAAATGGTGTATCCCTTGGATTTTTTTTGTATTGTCATCGATCATTTATACTGCATTCTGGCTCACAAATACCCGCGCATGTTTTGTGGCGCTCCTTGGAGGCTTAATTCCACTTCTCTTTTTACTTTTCAAAAAACAGGCTATAGAAAGGTATAAATTTGTATTTCTGGTTATTTCATTTGTTCTTATCGGGATATTCTTTAATGTAAGGCACGAAACTTCGGTTATCAAACATTTTGTTGGTGATGTACAATCAACTGAATCTTCAACTGAAAATTTAATTCCTGACAAAAACCAAATCCACAAAAGGCCATGGATTGCCAATAAATTTTCTGTTACCGGTTCCTCTTTTTCCCGCATATTTCAGTATTTGACGGCAATAAGGATTATTAAGGATTACCCCATGTTAGGCATAGGTCCTGATACCATTGGCATTGTTTATCAGAAAAATCTAGCAACGGTATTTTCTGTACAAGAAAGCGATGGTTGTTTTCACTTTCCCAGGCAAGACAGAATTCATAATGATATCCTCGATACAACTGTTACTCGTGGTATCTTTGGCCTTAGCACGTATATCTGGCTGCTCATTGCCTTTGGTGTGTATGTTGGTAAAAATTATAAGCAGTTGAGTAGTCAAAATAAATTGCTCATGTTGGGGATCCTGGCTGGAATCGTATGTTACCTTACCCAAAATGAATTTAGTTTTGGCAATACACCCATAGTGACGCTTTTCTGGGTGATGATGGCATTATGTATTTCTATTGTAAAAATAAACGAAACAGAAGGAGGATTGACGGCGAATGAGAGTGGCTTGAGAACTAAAAAAAGTTGTGAAATTGTGAAGTTGAGAAGTTATGAAGATGGAAAGACGGGACATACCCAAGCTCCTAATCTCTCAACTTCACCACTTCGTATTTTTTATAGATGGCTAAGTTGTGGGATTACACTAACGGCAATAGGATTTGTTACCATCTTTGTCCTTCGGTTTTGTAAGGCAGATGCCTACTTCGAATACGGAAGAAGGATATTGGAGTACGAAAAGGAAAACTTGCAAACCGTGACAGAAAAGGGCCTATATTTTATAAAGCACGCAGTGATCCTAAATCCATATGAGACCTTTTACCGTGACGAACTTTGCAGGACATATATACAACTTGCATTTAAGACCAAAGACGAGATATGGCTACAAAAGGCATACATAGAGGCAAACAATACCTTGAGGCTGATACCACAGCACTACATGGGTTTTTTTCACCTCGGTATGATTCATCAATTTTTGGCTGAACACTTTAACAGGAACACAATAGATACAGCCATTGCCTGTTATAAAAGGGCAATTGAGTCGGATCCTTTTCAAGCCCCTTTCCATAGCAATCTTGCTTCTCTATATATTAATAAAGGGAGTTTGGATCAAGCGATTGGAGAACTTCGCCAGGCATATCTCATTCGGCCTGATGACTTGAATCATGTTGACCGCTTAGCCAATGCGTACTTAAAGAAGGGAGATTTGGAAAATGCCCTCATCTTTGCAAGGAAGACCGTCCAGCTTAACCCTGCAGAACCTGGTTACTACAATAACCTTGGGGCTGTACTTAGCAGAAAGGGTTTGCACGAAGAAGCAGTGAATGCGTTCAAAAAGGCAATAGAAATCGACCCGAAAGATCCCATTTATGTGGAAAATTTAACAAAACTGTATCTGTCTTTAGAAAAGTATGAGGAATCAATACTTTATTATAAAAGGCTCATCGGCCTTAATCCCTCTGTAGCAGATCACCATAACAATCTTGGTGTAATTTATAAAAGGGAAAAACAATTCGACAATGCTATTCGGTCATTTCAGAAGGCGCTATCTTTGCAGCCGGATAATCCTATTTATACGTATAATTTGGCTGATACCTTTGTTGAGAATGGCCAGTATGATGAAGCCAAACAGATTCTTCAAACGTTTGATAAGACATATCCGAATCAGAAATATGCAAATATTCATTTACTCTTAGCTAATCTCTATTCAAAAAATGAGAATTGGGAAAAAGTCATTTACGAATGTGAACGGGCTATTAAGATCGACGAAAAATCAATCTCAGCGTACAAGATGCTTGGTAATGCGTATAATAACCTGCATCAATATGAACTTGCAGAGAAATTAGTAAACAATGCCATTGCGCTCAATCCCAACGACCAGGAGGCGCAAGACTTACTGGTAAGGATCTCAAAAAGAATAAAAACACATTAGTTCTTCGGTAACTTTTCGCTGCAAAAAACTTTTTACACATCCCATTGCCCCCTCTTTTTAGAAGGGATGCATCGTAGTATCTCCTCTATCAAGAGTGGCCGATGTGTGTAAATTGATCCTTGCACTTCAACGAATCTTAAAAAATCCCTGACGTTACATTAGCGCAGTTCTGTGATTATCCCTGGCGTACAACGATGGTATTTTTTTGAATACATCTTGCTTATTTCTTGTATATTTTCCCATTGCTATTGTGCAAGCATTTTGCTATTTTCAGCGTATAGTGGTAATGACAGAAAATTATGACTGTCTTTAGTATCATTAATAGTGAAGCACAAAAGGAGGAAAGACGTTGCCTAAAAAGAAAAATAATTCAGATAGTGGTACAGCAATACAAATAGAAAAGAACCGGTTGGTTGTGCCAAATAATCCTGTTATTCCATTTATAAAGGGGGACGGCACGGGTCCGGATATCTGGAATGCATCCGTTCGGGTATTTGATGCCGCAGTAAGCAAGGCTTATAGGAACAAAAAGCGCATTTATTGGCAGGAAATCTTTGCGGGTGAACTTGCCTTTAAGGAGTATGGTGAATGGCTTCCCAAAGATACCCTCAATACCATTAAAAAATATAAAGTAGCTATCAAGGGGCCGCTTACCACACCAGTCGGGGGAGGTATCAGAAGCCTTAATGTGACTCTGAGACAAGAGCTTGATTTATATGCCTGTGTTCGTCCTGTGCGTTATTTTGAAGGCGTACCCAGTCCCGTAAAGTTGCCTGAGAAATTGAATGTTGTGATTTTCCGGGAGAATACGGAAGATGTGTATGCGGGGATTGAGTATAAAAAAGGCTCTCCCGAGGCAAAGAAACTTATCACATTCCTGGAAAAGGAACTGGGGAAAAAGATCCGAAAGGATTCTGGCATTGGTATAAAACCAATGAGTGCAACCGGTTCAAAAAGGCTGGTGAGACGAGCCATACAGTACGCAATTGATAAGGGACTAAAAAGTGTGACCCTTATGCATAAAGGTAACATCATGAAGTTCACAGAGGGTGCCTTTCGTGAATGGGGTTATGAGGTGGCCAAAGAGGAATTTTCAAAGGTTACAATAACAGAGGAAGACGTTCAGAAAAAGCATGGCGGAGTCGTGCCGAAAGGGAAAATTGTTATAAAAGACAGGATTGCCGATGCCATGTTTCAGCAGGTGCTTCTGAGGCCGGAAGAGTATGACGTTATCGCTACGCCGAATCTCAATGGTGATTACATCTCCGACGCCTGCGCCGCACAGGTAGGGGGTTTAGGTATGGCCCCCGGAGCTAACATCGGGGATAAGGCCGCTATCTTCGAAGCCACCCACGGCACCGCTCCGAAATATGCAGGGCAGGATAAGGTCAACCCGGGATCCGTTATTTTATCAGGGGTTATGATGTTTGAACATCTGGGATGGGACACGGTAGCCAATATGATTGTTAAGGCACTGGAAAAGACCATTCGACAGAAGACCGTGACCTACGACCTCGAACGCCAGATGGAAGACGCTAAATTGGTGAAATGTTCAGAGTTTGGTGATGAAATAATTAAAAATATGGAAAGTTAAGGCACGGAATTAAAGGAAAGCATCTTGAACAGGGCATTTAATGGGAACTTATTTGAAATTCCTGGCAGATGTAAACATAGAGAAATTGATTGTGGATGAACTGAAAACGCTGGGATATGATATAATTTGGATACCTGACGAAAATCCATATCTGGACGATATGAGTATTTTTAAAATAGCCCAGAAAGAAAATCGTATTCTGTTGACCAATGATAAGGATTTTGGAGAGATTATATTTAGGCAGAAATTAATCTCTTCTGGAATTGTTCTGTTCAGGATTAAAGGACAAGATACTAGGGAAAAGATAAAATTACTCAGAAAAGTTTTAATTTCTCACAATGACAGAATATCGAAGCATTTTGTTGTTCTCGCTAAAGAAAAGGTTAGATTTATACCCATGTAAAAATTTGCAGGAGGCATCAAGGTGAAAAAAAAATTATTGAACAGGATAGAAACAAACCCTCAGGTAATGTTTGGCAAGCCGGTAATCAAAGGAACACGGCTAACAGTAGAAATAATCTTAGAAAAACTTGCCTATGGTGAAACAGAGGACGAGATATTGAAAGAATATCCATTTCTAAAGAAAGAAGATATTAAAGCAGCGCTTCTATATGCCGCGAAGACGGTATCACTCGAAGAAACTGTTCAAATATAACCTCAAACAAAAATAAAAGAATAATTTAAAGGATGAAGTCTATATGGCTAGAAAAAAGATTGCCGTCGTTGGTGCTGGGAATGTGGGGGCAACTACTGCTCAACGATTGGCCGAAAAAGAGATAGGGGATGTAATACTTGTGGATATTATCCAGGACATGCCTCAGGGAAAGGCGCTGGATATTCTGGAGTCTGCACCTGTCTATGGCTATGATTCAAAAATTATCGGCACGAACGAATACGAAGAAACAAGAAATTCTGATATTGTAGTCGTTACCTCTGGCGTAGCAAGAAAGCCAGGGATGAGCAGGGATGACTTGCTCAAGATCAATGCAGGGATTGTAAAGGGGGTAGTGGAAAATATTGTAAAAACCTCACCGAATGCCATCCTGATTGTCGTGTCCAATCCACTGGATGCCATGACCTATGTTGCCCATAAGATTAGCCGATTCCCGAAAAATCGCATTATGGGTATGGCAGGGGTGTTGGATGCTGCACGTTTTAGCACCTTTATTGCGATGGATCTGAACGTATCTGTGGAAAACATCCATGCCTTTGTCCTGGGTGGACATGGTGATACGATGGTTCCTTCTACCCGATATACTACGGTTGCAGGGGTTTCTGTAGAGGAATTGATACCCAAGTCACGTTTGGAAGCCATTGTCAAGCGTACGAGGGAAGGTGGCGCCGAGATTGTCAACCTGCTCAAAACAGGCAGTGCCTTTTATGCCCCTTCTGCGGCGGTGGCAGAGATGGCAAAATCTATAGTAAAAGATAAAAAAAAGATACTGCCGTGTGCAGCTTTGTGCGAAGGGGAGTATGGTATCAATGGTCTTTTCGTAGGTGTGCCGGTAAAACTTGGTGAAAGGGGAATTGAACAGGTCTTTGAGATTAAACTTAACAACGAAGAATCTGCTGCCTTAAAGCGATCTGCCGAGGCCGTAAAAACCCTATGTGATCAGGTGGATAAACTATTATAGGAGATCGCAGGGGCGAGGTAACCTCGCCCCTACCCACATTATGAATCTGATTAAAGCGGAAAAGCGATTACTGGAGATACTCCTTGTGAAATCCTTTAAATACAGTGAAGAGCCTATTTTTAAATTAGTGTCAGGAAGGATGAGTAACTATTATATTAATTGCAAGACAACAACCTTAGATCCCGAGGCCATGCTGTTGATCGGACATCTCTTTTATAACAAGGTCAAAGCACTTCATATTAATGCCATCGGGGGACTGACCCTTGGCGCCGATCCAATTGCCTTTGCTACGGCCATGGTAAGCGGTATGCAGGACGATGCCATTAATGCTTTTGTTGTACGGAAAAAAGCGAAAGAGCATGGATTGATGAAGTGGATTGAAGGTAACGTCCGGGAAGGTGACAAGGTGGTGATTGTGGATGATGTGGTGACCACAGGTCAATCTACAATAGAAGCTATTGATCGGGCGCGGGAGTCTAACTTGAACGTTATCAAGGCCGTTGCCCTGGTAGATCGCCAGGAAGGTGGGAGAGAAAATATTGAGAGAAAAAAGATTCCTTTTGAATCCATCTTTACGAGAGATGATTTAATGAATCTGTATAAAAAAAGATAACCATTCACCGCAGAGGTCGCGGAGGACGCTGAGGCGGGTAATGAGGAAAGACTGAATAAAATAACAGAAACAATTATTGTAGAAATTATAAAAACAGGTATTTAGGAATTGTTTAATAATTTTCCTGATTCTCTGCGTACTCGGCGTGCTCTGCGGCAAAAAATAATGAACATAGAAAAACGGGGTTTCTGGTCGTGGTTCTTGCAAAGGATTACCGCCTTGCTGCTGGTTGTTGGTATGGCCGTCCATTTCTTCACTTTTCACTTTAGTCCCGGCCGCTATGCCTCCCGCTATTACGATGAAATTATCAATCGCTTTTGCTCATCAGGATGGATTACTTTTCATATCTGCCTTCTTGCTCTGGTTGTTTTTCACGGCCTGAATGGATTCTGGGGTATATTGGCGGACTTTAATCTTAGTAAAAGAACAAACTACTTTTGTAAACAAATCCTCTGGATTATAGGGGTTATTCTTTTTGGTATTGGGCTTTATATTCTTATTTGGTTTGCAACATCGAACGCTGGATTTTAACAAAACAGAGTTTCACTGTTACATGGGTTCCTGGTCCGGAGATTGGAAACCAGCAGCAAAAGAAACATGAACATTCAAAGTTTAAAGGAAAGTTTTAAAGACCTGGTTAAAAATAGAAATCCTGGCATGTATGCCTTCTGGGTTCATCGGATTACTGGTGTCACGGTTACATTGTTTCTCTTTTTACATATCTGGACATTGAGCGCTGTCTTTCGGGGCAAAGATGCTTATGATTATGCGATCAGCAAGTTTGATACAAAGGCCGGTTACCTGTTTCAGTATGTGTTGCTTCTCGCAGTGGCCTTACACTTGTTGAATGGAATAAGAATTACCGTTGCTGATTTTTGGGGCATTACCCGAAGTCAAAAGAAATTACTGTGGATATCGCTCTTCGTTTTCCTCTTAATTGCTGCAGTTGGGGTTACTACGGTGCTTTTGTAATATAAGTGCAGAAGTTTAGTAATCAGCCTTCAACAATAAACGGAAAATGGTAAAAGGCTGCGATTATATATGCAGGTTATTAAGAAGCTGAATGCTGATAGCGGAATGCTTGTATTTCTTAAGGAATTCTATGATTTACCATGAAGCCATTGTGGTAGGCGGAGGCCTGGCGGGTCTGCGGGCAGCCATTGAGCTTAATCGTAACAATGTCAGGGTTGCCATTATCTCAAAGGTACATCCTATTCGGTCACACTCTGTTGCTGCACAAGGAGGGATTAATGCTTCGTTGGGGAATCATCCGCGCGGTCTTTATGATAATTGGGAAAAACATGCCTTTGATACGGTAAAGGGAAGTGATTACCTTGCAGATCAGGATGCTGTTATCCGCATGACTAAAGAGGCGGCAGAACGCATCTATGAGATGGAACACTGGGGTTGTCCCTTCAGCCGTACCTCTGAAGGGAAGATTGCACAGAGGCCTTTCGGTGGTGCTGGCTTTCCCCGTACCTGTTATGCTGCCGACAAAACCGGACATGCCCTTTTGCATACCTTATATCAGCAAATCATTAAATTTAAACAAGCAGCCGAGCGGAAAGAGATAACAATTTACGAAGAATGGTTGGTAACGGATCTTGTAGTTGAAGATGGAATCTGTGTAGGTGTGATAGCCCTGGATATTGTGAGCGGGCGATTGGAAGCATTTCAATCAGGGGCGGTAATCTTTGCTACGGGAGGTGCAGGTCGTATTTACGGAAGAAGCACCAATGCCTTGATCAATACCGGTATGGGTATGGCCATCCCATATTGGACAGGTGTACCACTGAAGGATATGGAGTTTATACAATTCCACCCAACCACCCTTTTGGGCAAAAACATCCTGATTACGGAAGGATGTCGTGGAGAGGGTGGTTATTTGTTGAATAATAAGGGCGAAAGATTTCTGGAGAAGTATAACGATTCGAAGAAGGATATGGAAGTGGCCCCACGGGATATTATTTCAAGAAATATCATGTATGAAATTATGGCAGGCGGTGGTTTTGACAACAGCTATGTCCATCTTGATTTAACACATTTGGGAGAAGAAAAGATTGCCAAAAGATTGCCTGGTATACGGGATGCTTCTATGGAATTTGTCGGGGTAGACCCTGTTACAGCCCCGATTCCCATTCAGCCTGGCCAGCACTATACCATGGGTGGCATTGATTGTAATACCGAGTGTGAAACGTCCATAAAAGGATTTTATGCGGCCGGTGAGGCTGCCTGTGTGAGTGTGCATGGCGCCAATCGGTTGGGTGGGAATTCATTGCTGGATACTATTGTCTTTGGCGCTATTGCAGGTAGCAATGCTGCCAGGTATGTGCAGGATTTGGAAAGTAGAAAGGGTGAGAGCGCATCCTACGATGCCTTAAAACGTGCAGAACAGAGAGTCGATGTCTTATGTAAATCAGAGGGGAATGAGGTCCCCGTCGATATAAAAGTAGCCCTCAACAGAGTTATGGATAATAAGGTGGGCATCTTCCGTGAGGCTTCTAAACTGAAAGACGCCCTTCACGAAGTTAAGGTGTTACAAGAAAGATACAAACGAATTAAACTGAATTATGCGGGCAAACGGGTCAATCTTGGTCTTGTGTGGGCATTGGAACTCAAAGGAAGTCTGGATGTGGCAGAGGCTGTTATTGCAGGTGCATTGGCCCGTGAGGAAAGCCGTGGCTCACATTTCCGTACTGATTTTCCCAAAAGAGACGATACGGGCTTGCTGAAACATACGTTGGCATATTTTACACCTGAAGGCGTAAAGTTGGGCTACAAACCGGTAAACATCGGCACCTTCAAGCCTAAGGAAAGAAAGTATTAAAAGATGATGAATTCCAAAATATTATTTGCAACTAACAGAGTAGAAAAATACGGAAACGTGTCCGGATATTTAGAAAAAAAAGGGGGTTTTAGCGTAATTATCGCAAACGATGGGAATGAAGTATTAAGACATCTTGATAATCATGTTCCTGATTTTGCTATTTTGGATGTGAATTTACCGGTACTTGATGGATTTCAGTTGTGCAAAATAATGAAATCTGCTGTGTTCAGGCAATGTGAAACAGTTCCCGTTATTCTTTTATCGGAAACTTACGGAACTTATATGGCATCTCAATTGGCCAGATCTGTCGGCGCTTATAGTATCCTCCATGCACCTTTTGCAACGGAGGATTTGTTGCTCTTGATTCATAACAAATTAGTTCATGGAAGGGGTACTGCAGATAATGCCGGGTCTTTAAAATATAAAGCAAAGGTAATGATAGTAAATGACGACTCCGATGTCGTGAAACAATTTGAACATCGCATGGGTCAGGAAGGGTATGATGTCTTCGTTGAAGAGGATGCAGGAAGGGTGATTCATGCAGTGGAAATTGGAAGACCTCGCATTTTGTTTTTGGATTGTAATATGCCAAAATTAAATGGGCCGGAAATACTCAGGTGGATAAAGGGACGTATGCCTGAGACAATTGTTATTGTAATGACAGACCGTGGCTCTGAATTCTTGGCAATTGAATTGATGAAAGCGGGCGCAAATGACTATATCATATCACCCTTCGATATCAAAAGTGTTTCGGCCATTTGTGAAGATTCCTTTAAAAAATATGATATGGATCTTACCATAAAACGTCTGGGTGAGATAGAGTTAAAACTGCACTCTATGGTGGAGGGAATGGTCGATGGCGTCATACTGGTGGATACGCATGGTAAGACAACCCGGGTGAATGGGGCGGGAAAGGAAATGCTCAGGTATTTAGATATCAACAGGACTGATGATGGATCTCTCGTGAGCCTTAATAGTGTTGGTATCAAAGAGATTTATCATGAAATATTCTCGAAAAAACAACCATATGTTTCCTTTGAAATACATACGAAAGGAGATAATGAAAAACACTTTGTCGTCGTTGCCTCACCGGTAAACGGTGTTGGAGGGGAAAAGACAGGTGTTATTATTGTGCTAAGGGACGTTACGCGAGAGTATCAATTGCAGGAGCAGATCATAAGATCCGAAAGGCTCTATGCCGTGAGTAATTTGGTGGCAGGGGCTGCCCATGAGTTAAACAATCCGTTGGCAGGCATTCAGCTTTGCACTGACCTTGTATTAAATGACCCTTCGATTAGTGAAAAGGCAAAGAAGTATTTAAACAGGGTACAAAAAGAGGCTGAACAAATACAAAGTGTCATAAAAAGTCTGCTGACCCTTACAGGAAATTATACCCTGTCAAAAGAGCGGGTTAATACAAACGAGATTATCGAGGAAATCGTTGCACAAAAGGCCAACCAGTTTGACTATGTCGCTATTAAGGTCGCCAAATTGCTGGATGAGAAATTACCTTTGGTTTTTGTGGACAAGCATCAAATGCGGAGGGTATTCCTGAATATAATAGAAAATGCGTGTACTTCTATGGCAGGAGTGAGGAATGAGAGATGTTTAACCATCCAGACGGAAGGATGTAAAGATACAGTAAAAATTATGATATCAGACACAGGTCCGGGAATACCTGAAGAATATCTCACTAAGATATTTGAACCATTTTTTACTGCAAAAAATATTAAATATGCCAAGGGAACCGGATTAGGTCTGTCTATTGCCCATAGCATTGTTCATCAGCATAATGGCAGGATTTATGCCAAAAGCAAGTTGGGTACTGGTGCAACGTTCGTGATTGAATTGCCGGTACCATAGGCCCCCCCCATTAGCTTTACAATGGATGATCAAACCATTGCTGTCTTGTCAATGGTGAAGGCACCATAAACCGGTGAGGCGTATGTCTGTGTTGTCTATGGAGTTGCTTATTGTAAATCTAATGATTGTCTGGCTTCTCCAGCCAAATAGGCAGAACCGGTAATGCAGATCAAATCGTCCTGCGAAGCGATCTGTTTTGCGGATGCTACGGCATCTCGAACATTATCTAATATTTTTGATCGTTTACCACACAATTTTTCTATCCTCCGGTACAAATCATCGGGCTCGGCGGCACGAGGATTTCTGCTCCTGGTTACCACAATACAATCTCCCTCCCATACAATTTCCTTCAAAATATTGTCTAAATCCTTATCCTGCGAAAATCCCAGGATTAAGATTAATTTATGAAATTTGAAATTTTCCAGTAAGGTCTTTTTCAGGAATCGCATGGAATCAACCGTATGAGCGAAATCCAGTATAATGGATGGATTCTTTGAGAAGATTTCGATCCTTGCCGGGCAGTAGAGAGAAGCAAGGGCTTCCCGAATGACATCATCGCTGATTGAAATATAATTTCGGCACCTCATAACCTCTAGCGCACCCAAAACCAGGGCACAATTTTGTGCCTGATGAATACCTACAAGGGGAAGAACAATATCGTGGTAAGTATGCCGCCAGGTTTTTATTTTACATATCAAGCCCCTTGTTCCATTCCTATCAAAACTTCGCACCTCTTCAACCCATATATCCCGGCCTAAAAGGTATAATGGAGCATCTTTCTCCCTGCATGCCTTCTCTATTACTGGAAGGGCTTCAGGGGCTTCTACACCAGAAACAACAGGGACATGCTGCTTGATTATTCCAGCCTTTTCAAATGCAATACTTGAAAGGGTGTTACCCAGAATAGCCGTGTGATCAAGGCCAACATTGGTAATGATTGCTACCTGCGGTAGTATCACATTCGTGGAGTCAAGACGTCCACCCAATCCTACTTCCAGAACCGCCATCTCTACCCGCTTCTTTTTGAAGTAGAGCATGCCTGCTGCAGTAAGCATTTCAAAAAAAGTGGGAGATGCAGATAATTCCGTTTCCCGCAAGTGTTGAATGTAGGGACGGAGGTCATTGAGGATACTGGTAAATTCAGGGGCAGATATCTTTTTGTGGTTTATCTGAATACGTTCTTTTATATCGATCAGATGCGGGGATGTAAAAAGTCCAGTTGTCAGGCCAGCATGTTCCAGGATGGTTGATATCATAATGGCCGTAGACCCCTTCCCCTTTGTTCCGGTAATGTGAATGCAAGGCAGTTCTCTGTGGGGATTCCCTGCATACGCAAGCAGTTTTTTCATCCTCTCCAGACTGAATGTCGATGCATTATACTGATAATTGATCAGCTTTTCATAATCGATTGCCTTGTATAGAAAGGACAAGGCCTCTTCGTACGACTGAAAAGCAGGGTTATTTTTTTTGTTCACGTTTTCGCTGACTACAAGATCAAATGACTGAAATACAGAATTAAATTGGAGAACAGGCTGAAGATGGGAAAATTAAGATGAAAAACTTCCTTGTTTTGTCTTATTTTGGTTGGGTACAGATTGTATTTGCTGGATTTTTAGATAATTGCCAGAGAAGGGAGTCGAACCCTTACCCCCTGTGACGGGGACCAGATTTTGAGTCTGGCGTGTCTGCCAATTCCACCACTCTGGCTTTGATGTTAGTATAATATTTTATCTGAAATAATCAAAGAAAATTTCATTGTTTTATATTGGTGGTGGAATCCCGGATTTTAAAGCCGAAGATGCCTTCATTTCGGTATCGGCCTGTATATTTTTCAGATGATAGTAATCCATAACACCAAGATTCCCCTCACGAAATGCCTGGGCAATGGCCTTTGGCACTTCGGCCTCAGCCGCAAGTATTTTAGCTATATTTTCTTCTGTAAGCACCTTCATCTCTTGTTCTCTCGCAATGGCCATTCCTCGCCGTTTCTCGGCATCCGCCTGTGCTATACGTTTATCTGTTTCAGCCTGGTCGGCTTGTAGTTTCGCATTGATGTTGTCACCCACAGTAATATTGACAATATTAATCGAAAGGATCTGAAAGGCTGTATCACTATCGAGTCTCTTTTCCATGACAAGCCTGGATATCAGATCGGGGCTTTCGATAACTTTTTTGTACGTTTCAAGTGAACCAACGATTGTTATAATTCCTTCACCAACGCGGGCAACGATGGTTTCCTCTGTAACTCCTCCTACAAGCCTTTCTATATCAGTGCGGATGGTTATGCGCGCCTTTACCTTCAGCTGGATGCCGTCTTTTGTGATTGTATCTAAGGTGGTACAACCTTTCGCAGGGTCAGGACAATCGATCACCTTTGGGTTAATACAGATTTTTACGGCATCAAATACATCTCTTCCTGCAAGATCCAGTGCACAGGCAAGGTCAAAACCAAGCCTAATGCCTGCCTTCTGTGCAGCAATAAGAGAACGAACAACATGGTTTATATTTCCCCCTGCCAGAGAATGCGCCTCAAGAGATGATGGAACGATGTCGATTCCTGCTTTCTTTGCCATGATGCGATATTCCACAATAGATCGCACATCAACTTTCCGAAGGGTCATACTGATCATTTGCAAGAGGGACATGTGGGCATCTGACGTAACGGCCTTGATATAGAGCCATCCAAATTTAAAAAGGATAAATCCACATATACTTAGGAACAAAAAGAGCAAAACGGATAAAAATATCGAGATGCTTGCAGATATCATAAGAACTGGCAAATATTGCATATTCTTTTTCCTTAGTGTTAATTTAGATGCCTTGAATGCCTTGTTATACTATACCATAGGTGTCCTTCATGTCAACAATTGTTAGGTATTTTTCTGTAAATAATTGCATGATGCTATCCAGAGTTTCGGGAAGGAAAAGAAGTCGTAGGCATGTTCCCTTGCTACTTTCCTGTTGTAATTTAAAGGCAATGGATTATAATGGCAAAAATTTGTGAAGTGAGGTATTTTATGATGAGTTTATAATTCCAGATGGTACCCTATTGGATTTTGCAAATTTCTCTCTGTCACCTTCGTACAAACAAGGGAAAAGGGAAGGATTTTTAACAGGTACAATGAGATTCATTACCGTCTGAATGGTTTCCTATGTTTTTTAATCTGATAACGATGTCAGTCGTCAAGAAATTTTTTTTTATTGCCGGTATTATTCTTATCGTATTTTTCTCACCTCGTATAATCTTTGCACAATCGCCACTTTTCCTCATACCCCCGACAGAGTTCATGGCCTTTGATACACCGAATGATGCCGGGGAAACCGTATCACTGACGTGGCCTGCATCTCCCAATGACGCTCCTGATGTTTTTTATGTGATTTACATCGATAAAGATAAAAATGGCGCCTTTGAAAAGGAGGCCATTCGTATAAAGTCAAATACCAGCTATCGGACAAGCGTCCCTGAAATTTACGGCTATAAAAAGAGGAATGGCGACTATCACTATGTTCAAATAATCCCCAGAAAGGTTTTCAATGAGGAAACTCTTGACAAAAAGCAGGTCTATTATTTCAAACTGGCGATGGTGGCAGGTGATACGAAAATTACCCTGGATACCATCGCCTCTGCTTCGGCACGCGGTAATTGGTTACACACAAAAAAGATAAACAATTTTGTAATTATGATCATACTCTCAGCAATTATTCTCTATTTTATTGTGCACGCACGGCGAAATCCCAATATGTTTCTGAGGAAGATCAGTGGTTTGGATGCCGTGGATGAGGCCCTGGGACGCGCCACAGAGATGGGTAAACCCGTGCTTTTTGTTCATGGACTAACCGGCATGGGAAGCATATCGACTATTGCAGCAATAAGTATTCTCGGTAGAATCGCGCGAAAGATCGCAGACTATGATGCCAACCTGAAGGTCGTTAATAATGACCCCATTGTGATGTCTGTGAGTCAAGAGGTAGTGAAGGAATCGTACCTGGAGGCAGGGCGTCCCGATGCCTATAATTCTGATAACGTCTTTCTGGTGGCATCCGAACAGTTTCCTTATGTGGCGGCAGTGGGTGGTATTATGACCAGGGAAAAACCAGCTGCCAATTTTTTTGTAGGATACTTCTATGCCGAAGCCCTGATTCTGGCGGAAACAGGCGCTTCTACAGGGGCAATCCAGATTGCCGGTACTGATGCCTATACCCAGCTGCCCTTCTTTATTACCACCTGTGACTACACCCTGATTGGAGAGGAACTTTACGCCGCCAGTGCTTATTTATCAAGGGAACCCATGCTCATGGGGACGCTCAGGGCACAGGATGTGGGAAAGGGACTCCTTATTATTATATTACTATTGGGCACCTTGCTGGCCAGTTTTGGGGTGACATATATTACGCATCTGTTTGAGGCTTTTTAAAATGAGGATTTTTTGATTATTCAGTGTAATTCTGTGAAAATCTGTGGTGAAATATGAATTTTCTGAAACGTACCATTCCGCTGATCATTGCCTTTGTTATGGGTGTTCTCATGGCTATGCAGTATTATGTCCCGCATAAACTTTCACAGGACTTGCTGGAGGTGGTGTCCAAATGGGATAGGATCATTGCAGGTTTTGCTGTGTTTATAGGGGCGTATAGCTTGTTCCATCTGCACTGGACGAGAATGAAAAGGAAGGTAGAAGGCTGGGGATACAGCGTCTTTGTCTATCTTGGGGCAATAATTACCCTGGTATTTGGTCTGTTAAATGGGGGAAAATTTTTCTGGAATGACAAGCAGGAGGGGACGATGTTTGACTGGCTTTATTACTATATACAGGTTCCTGCCGGCGCCACGATCTTTTCCATTTTGGCCTTCTTTATTGCTTCTGCGGCCTACCGAACCTTTCGCGCCCGTACTAATGAATCGACGGTATTATTGATTGCGGCTATTATCGTTATGCTTGGAAGGGTGCCCATCGGGAACTACATTTCTCACTATATCCCTGCCGTGGCCGATTGGATCATGGCAGTCCCGAACCTCGCTGCCAAGCGTGGTATCCTTTTAGGTGTGAGCCTGGGGGCGATTGCGACCTCTCTCAAAATCATAATTGGTATTGAACGATCCTATCTGGGGGGGGGGAGATTAATGGGAAGATTTTTTCTCGTGAACTATCGCCGTCAGGAGACGGCTCCTGTCCGTGGAGGTGATTAGAGTGGAAAGATTTTTGCAGATAGACCGCCGCATTATCTTTGCAATCATCACCGTGGCAGTTATTGTTTCTCTTGTCGTGCGATTTGAGTTACCCATTCCCGCCTCGGAACCGGTGGAGGGGATTTACCGGAAGATAGAGTCGTTGCCTGAAGGTTCCCATGTCATGATTGCCTTTGATTATGATCCCTCCTCAAAAGAAGAATTACAACCCATGGCCATAGCCTTCCTTCATCATTGTTTTAGCAGAAATTTGAAAGTTATTGGCATGACACATTATCCGGGTGCCCCGGGACTTGCAGAGCAAGCGCTAACCTCGGTAGCTAGCCAATACCAGAAAAAACATGGTGTGGACTATGCCTTTCTGGGTTATAAACCCGGGTCTGCTTCTCTCATTATTAATATGGGGGAAAATCTGTATTCTGCCTTTCCCAAGGATTTTTACGGAAATGACACGACGACATTACCCGTCTTGCATGGTATTGATTCACTCAGGGAAATCGATTACTTATTTGACCTTGCAGCAGGCACAACTATTGAAACATGGATAGCCTTTGGAAAAGAAAAATACAAATTTGAACTCGGCGCAGGATGCACCGCTGTGATGGGACCTGATATGTATCCCTTTCTCCAATCAAAACAGCTTACTGGTTTGCTTGGTGGTCTCAAGGGCGCTGCTGAATATGAGGCATTGGTCAAGAAAAAGGCCAATGCCGTGAGCGGAATGCGGCCACAAAGCGTGGTGCATGTAATTATTATTATCTTTGTCATACTTGGCAACGTTTTCTATTTTATCTCCAAAAGGGCTGTACATGCGTAAGGATTCTAACTTTTTCATATTAGTTGGCACAATTGGATTGTTCGCCTGCATCAATATCTTTTTAATGGCATCGGGGAAACTTCCTTTCTCCTTCGATGGATTTGGTATAATTCTGGGTGCTGGGCTTACCCTGGCCATTTATAGCTTCCTTTATAAAGACAACCCGGCATTCAAGATTGCCGAGAATCTTTATGTGGGTGTTTCCTTAGGATACACCATCATTATTACCTGGTTTAACTTCTTAAAACCCGACCTCTATGACCCCCTTATCGTGCCAATGTTTTCAAAGGCCTCAGAAAAGGCTCCTCAGTATGCATTACTCATTCCCTCCCTATTGGGGATCTTTATGCTGCTCAGATTTTCAAGAAGATTATCGTGGTTGAGTCGTTGGACATTTGCATTTGTGGTAGGCCTTGGAGCAGGAGTCAGCATTCCACGGGTTATTTCGGCATTTATCCTGGAGCAGATAAAACCGTCCCTGCATCCCGTCTTTTCCAGCGGAGAAACTCTCCTCTCCAGCATTAATACCTTGCTCATCATGCTGGGAGTAATCTCTGTACTTATCTACTTTATCTTTTCCGTCGAACACAAAGGCGCAATTGGGAAGGTATCAAAGATCGGCATATGGTTTCTCATGATCTCCTTCGGTGCATCCTTCGGCTATACAGTTATGGGCAGGTTGTCGTTGCTGATTGGCCGGATACAGTTTTTACTCAGGGACTGGTTAGGAATTTTACAGTAATTCAGAGACAGTTCATCATACCTGATATCGATATCTGGTAATTTATAATCCAGCATAATAAATCAAGCATTTTTTACTGAAAAGAATAACAATACATTCTGAAACCAATAACACTCGATTTGTCAATAAACAAGACCTTTCTGAGATATTATAATTTATTATTTACGCCCCAACCGTCCAATCAGGGTCATATCTGGCATGGCACTGCGGGCAGATGAGGATGATCTTGCAGGTCTTCTCTGTTACTCGCATAAACGAAGTGTGGAAGCCGTCATCATATCCGCAATTGGGACAAACGTGAAGCTCCTTATCTATGGAAACAGGCCGTGGTACTTTATTGTTCAATTCCTTACCCTGATAGTTGAATCCGAGAAATTCAATTTGACCTCTTCATGTCTTCCTTTACGTCTATAATCCCTTACAGGAGGCAATCCGTGCCTTTTCCTCTTTGATTTGCAGCTTTACTTCTGCCAGCCTCTGCTTTATACCTTCTTTTTTGAGGTATATTATATCACATCTCTTTTCCCCTTGCATTATGACTTTGATATTTTTTTAACAAATACCCCCAATTACAACACAGTTTTCATCTTGTATTCACCTATGAACTTCTGTATATTTAAACTTTAGTATTCATGGTAAATAAATTTTTTGAATTTTATTTTCGGGGTGGAAACGTGATTTTATTCATAAAACATATAGATATTGAAGGCCCCGGCACCATTGCGGATTTTTTGGAAGATAATAAGTTACCATACGAGGTTATTGACCTCTCGCATGGTGATAAAGTGCCTAAACTGGAAAAGAATTTCCAGGCGGTTATTTCTCTTGGTGGCCCCATGAATGTGTATGAAGAGGAGAAATACCGGTTTTTGAAAGACGAGGATATCCTGCTCAAAAGAATCGCTGAAGAGGAAGTGCCCTTTCTGGGGATTTGCCTGGGTGCGCAATTGATCGCTAAAGCAACCGGCTCGAAAGTAACAAAAAATCCTGAGAAAGAGATTGGATGGTACAAGATTGTTCTTAATGATAATGGACTAAAGGATGATTTGTTCAGAGACCTTCCGGAAGTTTTCAAAGTATTTCAATGGCATGGAGACACCTTTGGCATACCGCATGGAGGAAAAAGATTAGCTTTTTCGGAACTATGCCAGAATCAGGCGTTAAAATACGGTCGGAATATTTACGGCATCCAGTTTCATGTGGAAGTGACAAAAGATATGATCACCCGGTGGGCTGATGCTTACAAGGGAGAATTGGAATCGCTCAAGGGCATTGTCTCAGATAAACAAAAGATGCTTGAAGATTATACCAAATTAGAAAAAGACTACATGAAACAAGCGGAACGGTTCTATGTAAATTTTTTTACTGTGGCAGGTTTTCTGAAAAAAAGGCTTTTTTCCTTTACCCATAGAGTTTAGGAATAGATTTCTATTTTCAACCAACTCGAAAATTTTTTTCCGAAAAAAAATATTTCCACACAAGACATCCTCATAAAAGTCTATCCATTGACAATCAAAACCACAATGATGCAGCTCTGGATAATAGCAGTAAAATTCCAGGAGAAAAATGAGTGAGGAATCAAAAATTGAAACAAGCGATTTTGGCTATGGAAATTGTTTGCACATTGTTCTCCTTCAGGGTATGTAACATCTACGCGTATGCTTATGAATACGGTATAGTTGCTGTAGGACACAAAGAATTACCTGTCAGGAAGAGCGGCCATCGTATCCGATTTAACCATCCCTATGAGCTTACGGAAGATGTTATCGCAAAAGTATTATCAAATATTCATTACAGAGAAAAGGGGCTGTTTAAAAGGATAAGGACCTTAAATGTCTTTCAAGATAAAGAAACAAAACAGTTAGTTCCCCTGATTGTGCATGCGTTTTCGGTTGCAACACCGGCACAAGTCGTTACCGTTTCGTCTTATTCCGAGCGTTTGCTTTTAACCGATAGGCATAATTATTGTGTATTATTCATGGATGACCGGAATCTGAACATTGTCTTCAGCCATGTTCATAAATTTCAAACGTATAACGATATCATGTCAGAGAAAAAAAAGTACTATTATACGGCATCAGAAAATCCTCTGAAAAAGAGACGCAGCGGTTTTTGGAAATTAGTTCCTTCTGCAGGACAACAGTTAGAACCCGGTCACGAAAACTGGCTTGTCATAAATTTATCAAAAGAAATCCCCTAATAACTTGATGCGGTGTATCCACAACCAAAATTGAGAAACATATGTCGGGTTGCGTGGCGCATGTTCTGCCGTGAGTGCTTAACATGTTTCCGGTTTGTCTTTTATATTGACTGAGAAAGTAAAATCTGTTACTATTTTTATTACTCCATAACAACTACATTACATGCTCTCGCCGAATGCTGCCTTTTCCTATACAAGATAACAGTATACAATTGATTGTAAATATTTGTACTTATGCAAAAAATAACACAAACATTTTGTAGTACATTACTCATATCTGTAAGTTTACTGACAGGATGCTCCGCAATTTCGAGAAAGGTTGCAATTGAAAAGGTACATCTGAAGACCGCCATTGAACTCCGGCGCAAGTTGGACGAGTGGACAGAGCAGTTGCATTCCAATGACCCTACGATACGAAGCTCGGCGGCCGTTTCTTTATTGGGCCTAAACCTTCTCAACGCACAGGAACCGCTCATAAGGATATTAAAAGACGACAAAGAGCGTGACGATGTTAAGATATCGGTTATCAAAGCATTTGGATTTACCAAGGATGATTGTGCGGCTGATATCCTGATTGAATTGCTGGACAGCGATTCTGTTGCAATACAAACAGCTTCGGCAGAGACCCTCGGGGAATTAAAAACAAAAAAGTCTATCCAGATGATGTCGGAGGCGCTACTGGATCCACAACGATCTCTGAATGCAAAAATCATGTTAGCAAAGGCCATGGGTAATACAAATGACCGGGATGCGGTCGAGCCTCTGATTCAAATGCTGGCAATGGATGACAGGGGCGTGAGAGAAGCCGCAAAGAAATCTTTGGAAAAAATTACCAAGTTAGCCAGCAGTAATGATATAGTGTGGTGGAATGAATGGTGGCTTCTCAACAAGGCAAAAACGCGGGAACAATGGATGGAGGATATCGTATTAAAGCAGGAAGAAAACGCAAAACAACTGGAATCAAAGATCGCAGCGATGGAACTTGAAGTGGCTCAAAAGTCAATCAAACTGCTCGAAATTCGGCCTGATAAAACGGACACAAAACCATTAATTGATGCCATCAGGAGTGAATACCCGGAAGTAAGAATATTTGCAGCAAAAGAATTAGTAAAGATCAAAGACCCCACGGTAATCGATGTATTGATCGATGCTATTTCAGATAAAGAGGAAGAGGTCCGTATTGTTGTAGTTCAGGCACTGGGAGAAATTGGTGATGAGAGGGCTGTGAAACCCTTAATCCATACCCTAAATGACGAGAGTATGGTTGTCAGTGAAAAGGCCGCCAAGTCATTAGGCCAATTAGGAAAACATGAAGCAGTAGAGGCTTTAATTTCGGCATTAAACAATAATACGAATTTGTCTATTGTATGTTCTCTTGTCGAAGCTCTGGGGCAAATCGGTGACACAAGGGCTGTCGAACCTTTGATTGTCTTTTTAACACACAAAGAATCAAAAGTAAGAGAGTGTACGGCCGCATCCCTTGGAAAGCTTCGTGATGCCCGCGCTGTGGAACCTCTCATTGCCGTCCTGAGTGACGAACAGGAGCGTGTGCGCTGGTACGCTGCCGATAGTTTGGGTAAAATCGGCGACCCTGTTTGTGTAGAATCTCTCGTCAAATTACTCTCGGATACCAGCGCTCGGGTAAGAGAATCCGCCGTGACGGCATTAGGACAGATCGGAAATGAACAGGCTATGGAATCGCTGATAAAAGCACTTCAGGATATGGATAAACGCGTGGCAGAACAAGCTGCAGAATCTCTGGTCAATATTAAGAAAATGAATTTTGATACCCTGGATACTGTGGCAACTACCTTTTATACCAACAAGGATTATAAAAGGGCAGTAACCCTTCTTGAAAGACAAATTACCGAATACTCAAAACAACCTGAACTGCAGGAAAAGATTTCACAAACGAAAATCAAGTTAGCTAAAACGCTGTCCGCAATAAAAGATTGGCCAAAGGCGCTTGACCTTTACGAGGAAATGATGAAGCGATCACCCGGCGACGATACAATAAAATCGGAACTCATCCAGTGTTTAAAAGAAATGAAGCAATATGACCGTGCTTTGGAATGGTACTCAACATGGATCAAAGAAACACCACAAAATAATCAACTTTATTGGCAGGGTCGTTTAGATATTGCCAGGACCATGTTTGATCAGGGAAAGTTTGAACATGTGAAGAATCTCATTGATGGCTTGCAAAAAGAGGATCCCAGTTTTGGCGGGGAAACATTTAAGTCTCAATTTCAGGAACTGGGAGAAAAGTGCTTAGAAGATTTGGCCAAATCTGACAGGGTAAGCCAGATTTCAGGAGCAGAACAAACCGCCGGTTTTCAGGATAAAGAGTAATTTGGTTTGAGGTATCCATTACGAACATGAAAATACTTATTGTCGGTGCCGGAGCTGTTGGATTTAATCTGGCAAAGCAATTATCAAAAGAAGGACACGATATCTCCGTTGTAGAAAAAGATCAGGAGCTTGTAAAACGGATCAGTGAAAAGTTGGATGTCTTTGTTGTTTCAGGAAGCGCCAGCTCTCCCATAGTCCTTGAAGATGCTGGAATAAAAAATACCGATATGGTATTGGCCGTTACAAACAGCGACGAGATCAACATGGTGGTATGCACGATTGCTCACAGTTATGATGTCAAAACCAAGATCGCCAGGATAAGAAGTCCTGAATTTACTGATGAACAACCGTTTTTACGTCGAAACGGATTCCATATAGATCACATTGTGAATCCGGAAAAAATTACCATTAATTCTATTTTGAACATTATTGGAACTCCTGGGGCCATTTATGTAGCCGATTTTACCGAAGGAGATATCCTCCTGAGAGGGTTTAATGTGCCTGGAGATGCCCCCATAGCAGGGAAAAAACTCTCTGAATTAAAAGAAATCGAGTCTACTGATTCTTTCCTTATCGTTGGCATTCAGCGAAATGAAGAGATGGTTATTCCGACTGGAGAAACCAAGATACTCCCGCACGACAACATCTTTGTACTCGTGGCCAGAGAAGCATTGCCTTACTTCTTGCCGATGGTCAACAGGCGTGCAGACGAGGTTGAAAAGATCACTATTTATGGCGTAAATCGTGCAAGCCTTGAGCTGGCAAAAAAACTGGAAGACCTGAAAATCGGGGTTACCATAATTGAACCTGATAAGGAAAAAACACAGCAAGCTGCCAGGGTTCTTGATAAAACGATCATACTTCAGGGAGACGCACTGGATATTGACCTCCTGAAGGAATCGTCTATTGATATCGTTGATTTCTTTGTAGCTTTGTCTGAAAATGAACAGACGAATATCCTGTCTTCGTTATTGGCCAAAAGACTTGGTGCAAAAAAGGCAATCGTACTTACGGTAGACCCGACATTCGTGCCAATTATCAATTCTTTAGGTATGGACATTGTAATAAATCCACGGCTTATTACGGTGGGTTCTATATTGCAGTATATTCGACGCGGCCATACACTTTCCGTTGTAAAATTTCATCAGAGTGAGGCCGAGGCCATAGAGTTAGTTGCCGAAGATGGCTCTAAGATCGTGGGTAAACCACTCAGAGATATATCTTTTCCACAAGGCTCTATCCTTGGCGCTATTGTGCGTGAAGGTGTCATGCAAATACCTGCAGGTAATACCATCATTAATCCTGACGAAAGAGTCATCGTCTTTGCCCTCCCTAATGCTCTCGAAAAGGTTCAATCCCTTTTCGTTACGAAAAAAGACTGAACAGAAATTCATATTTCGAGAATACAGCGCTTATGAAAATCTCCATTGTATTGTACACCGTAGGTAACCTTGTGCTTATGCTGGCCGGTATCCTCCTGGTTCCACTAGGTGTGGCTTTTTATTATAAAGAAGACGCCGCTATGTGGGCATTTGTTTATACCATCATTGTCACGGGTATTTTCGGTGGTTTAAGCAAGGCATTTTTTAGAAAAAAAGAAGATATTGGCATTCGAGAGGGTATTGCCATTGTAACACTCAGCTGGATCATATGTATCTTGCTAAGCGCCCTTCCTTTCTGGTATTCAGGTGCATGCACCACGTATTGTGATGCTGTTTTTGAAACGACCAGTGGTTTTACAACCACTGGGGCATCCATTTTTAAAGAAGTAGAAATACTACCTCAGAGCATCCTTTTTTGGAGGGCATTTACTTGCTGGGTGGGCGGTATGGGAATTATCGTCGTCTTCGTTGCCCTCCTCCCCGCTATGGGTGTAAGCGGTTATCAGCTTTTTAGTGCTGAAGTTAGCGGTCCTACTGCTGACAGGCTAAAACCAAGAATAGGTGAAACTGCAAAATTACTATGGTACATCTATCTCGCCATCACTGCCTCAATGATATTGACTCTCTTCTGCGGAGGTATGCCTATCTTCGATGCGGTATGTCATACTTTCAGCACCGTCTCTACTGCTGGCTTTTCCACGAAAAATACGAGTATTGCATATTATAACAGCCTCTATATTGAAATTGCAGTAGCAGCCTTCATGTTTATCTGCGGATGTAACTTTGCACTTTATTACAAGTGTTTTCAAAAAGAATTTAAAAAGGTTTTTAAAAATTCAGAGCTTCGATTTTTTGCCGGATTAATTTTGATGGCAATTGTATTTATAGCGACGACTTTATATTTCAGCCAACCGGAATCGTATAATGGTGGAATCAAGGACAACCGTTATTACGATTTGGGAAATTCTTTTCGATACGCCTTTTTTCAAGTGATAACTGTATGTACCGGAACTGGCCATGTTTCTACCGATTTTGACTTATGGCCAAATGCCCCCAGATTTCTCCTGGTTTTATTAATGTTTATTGGCGCATGCGCTGGTTCGACAGGTGGCGGTATAAAATGCGTTCGGATACTATTGATGCTAAAATCAAGTGCAAGGGAATTTGGCAGGATATTAAGGCCACGCATGGTAAAACACGTAAAACTCAATGGCGAGTCCGTAAGTGAAGAAATTATTACAGAAAGTTCTGTATTCTTCGTCGTATATTTAGGTTTTTTTGGTATTTCTACACTGGCATTAATGGCCTTAAATACGGACATAATTACTGCCTTTTCCGCTGTGGCGACATGCATGGCCAACTGTGGACCTGGTTTGGCGAAGGTCGGTCCTATGGCTAACTATAGTGAAATTGCTTATGCCGGCAAGTGGATCTTAAGTTTCTGTATGCTCTTAGGAAGGCTGGAAATTTATAGTTTAATCCTCATATTTTTACCTATTCTCTGGAAACGGTAAAATTCAAACGTTAGAATTCTGTTGACTCATAAAAAATGAGATGATATACTTTATAATCTCATATGGGCGATTAGCTCAATTGGCTAGAGCACTTGCCTTACAAGCAAGGGGTCATAGGTTCGAGTCCTATATCGCCCACCATTATTGTCAACACAAATTGCGTAATCGATGAAAATTCTGGGGCCGTAGCTCAATTGGTTAGAGTACCAGACTGTCGATCTGGATGTTGCGGGTTCGAGTCCCGTCGGCCTCGTTTTTTATACATTTATAAGTCAACGACTTAGCGTTTTTAACCCCCCTCAAAAAACCTCCCCCAATGTGTCCACAAAATTAAAAAAGATAGCGTCTTAAATAAAGGAGCAGTCTGCGTGTTTAAAAACGTAGATAAGCTTTTCGAAGATTTTTATAACGATATAAAGAGGGGAGGAGAAAATCTATACCAACAGCGAATTACAACAAGCTAAGCCTGGAAATTGTAGTTTAAAAAAGAAAATGGAATGCAGACTAAAGCGGTGCAGCTACAAATTGCGTTAATTTTTATAGCTTAAATAGAATTCAGACTGTTTATTACAATACCCGTTATTAATTTCGGATAAAAGTACGTTGATTTTGGGGGCATGACCTTGCGCGCCATAGCAATTTCTCTTACCTGTTCAATACGCGTTGGGTTAAGAAAGAAGGCCAATTGATACTGGCCGGATCGTACAAGCGATACGGCTTCTGCTTCATCCTTCACATATTTCACGTAATCTTTCAAGGTCACATCGTTAGAATTTATACCCAATATTTTGTCGATAATCATGCCATGAAGAATACCTGCATCAAGGTGTTTCCATTCGGGATGGTTATTAGTAAATGCCATATCCAGTACTTTTTCATTGCTGAGCCGCAATTTATAATAGGCATTTTCCTGACCAACATACATTACAAAAGTGTGGCCTTTGGTTTCATTGTTGAGTTGTGACATAAAATCCTCTACCGCACATCCCTTGCCTAGCAGTTCGACCGTAAAAGACTCTTGTAACGACTTTAAAATACGGTCGAGGTGATAATCCCTTATATTGCATACGAGCCGATGAGCAGGCAATATCTTCAACCCGTTATTGTTCATCGATACGCATACCATCATTACATAATCTGAAGGCAAATCATTTCCGGATTGGCTATTTTCCTTATGCATTTGTTCTTTGTAAACCAATGCAGTTTCGTAGCGATGGTGTCCATCTGCAATAAAAAGGGGTTTTTCCTTCATGAGGGTAACTAATTTATCGATGGTCTGTTTTTCCTTTATCACCCAAAGCTTGTTTTTCACTCCGGTATCGTCTGTAAAATCCACCTCTGGTCTTGTGACAGTTGTCGTTGACAGATAAGAATCGATTGCGTTATTCTCGTCCGGGAAAAGGGCAAAAATGGAACTGAGGTTGGCCCGGCACGATTGGGTAAGTTTCAAGCGGTCTGCCTTCGGGCCAGGAAGTGTTTGCTCATGGGGGTAGATGTATCCTTTATCAAAAGGCTCCAGCTTTACTAATGAAATAAATCCTCTTCTGGCCAGCCATCTGTTGCCAGACAAAAATTCCTGATCGTAAATATAAATTGCCGGGGCATCTTCCTGTTTAAGGATGCCTTTTTCCCTCCAACTCTTGAGAAATTCAGCAGCACGGGTATATTTGTTGTTTTCTTCTGTATCGCCGAGGAAGCCCTTTCCCAAATCCAAACGAATGATATTATTGGGGTGAATCTGATAATATCGCTCTTGATCCTGAGGTGAGATTACATCGTAAGGTGGTGTCACAACGGATGAAATGTCCGTAATGATGTCTTGATTGTACCGTAACCCCCGAAACGGTTTTATAATGGCCATAGTAAATTTGCGATTTATGATGTGCGATTTACGATTTGAAATCCAAAATTCGAAATCGTAAATCTAAAATACTTTGATTCTGACCTATCCACTTTAGGTGCCTTCCTCCCATGAAGCAAGATACTTCTCTTGCTCTTTTGTAAGGGTATCAATAGCAACACCCATAGATTTTAACTTCAGACTGGCTACCCACTGATCGATCTCTTTAGGTACTTCATAAACCCTGGATACTAATTTACCTTTGTTTTTTACGACATATTCTGTAGCCAGCGCCTGGGTTGCAAAACTCATATCCATTACACAGGCAGGGTGGCCTTCCGCTGCGGCAAGATTAATGAGACGGCCTTCCCCGAGGAGATAAACAGATTTTCCATTTTTTAGCACATATTGGTCTACAAAATTACGAACTGCTTTATTAACCTTTGTAGCTATGGATTCTAAAGCAGCGATATCGATCTCCACATTAAAATGACCTGAATTGCAGACCATAGCCCCATTCTTCATGACTTCAAAGTGTTCTTTCCGGATCACATGGATATTCCCCGTTAAGGTGCAGAACAGATCGCCAATTTTGGCCGCTTCACTCATAGGCATCACCATAAAACCATCCATAGCGGCTTCCAAGGACTTAATCGGGTCGATTTCCGTAACCACAACATTCGCTCCCATACCCTTCGCCCGCATAGCTAATCCCTTTCCACACCATCCGTAACCGGCAATAACAAAGATCTTGCCGGCCAGCAGGCTGTCTGTCGCCCGGATAATTCCATCGATAGTAGATTGTCCGGTTCCATAACGGTTATCGAAAAGGTGTTTTGTATCGGCATCATTTACAGCAACAACAGGGATCTTCAGTGACCCGTCCTTCTCCATGGCTTTTAACCTTATCACGCCGGTAGTTGTTTCCTCCATGCTCCCGAGAATTTGCGGGATGAGTTCCTTTCTTTCTTTATGGATGGCCGAAACAAGGTCGGCGCCGTCGTCCATTGTGATGGTTGGTTTATGATCCAGCGCCGATGTAATATGCTTGTAATACGTTTTGTTATCTTCTCCCTTGATAGCGAAGACAGGGATTCCGTAATCCTTTACCAAAGAGGCAGCGACATCGTCCTGGGTGGATAAAGGATTCGAGGCGCAAAGGACAATATCAGCCCCTCCAGCCTTGAGCGTCCTGGCCAGATTTGCTGTCTCAGCTGTTACATGAAGGCATGCCGACATTTTCATTCCCTTCAAGGGCTTTTCCTTTTCAAATCTCTCCTTTACCTGTGCCAGAACAGGCATATCGTTATTTGCCCATTCAATGCGTTTCTTGCCACCCAAAGCAAGATTTCCGTCTTTAATATCATAATTCATGAATTTCTCCTTTTATAAGATTACCTTTTCCCAGTGATATAATTTACCATCAATAGTTTTCGATGTCAAGTTCAGTAATACCAATCCTACCAATTTCCTATGTATGAGTTTTACTTCCTCACTGTATGTCTCAAATCGAAGGCGGAATCAACAATAAGGGGATACACCTGAAACTGAAATCGCTCAATTTCAGTTTTAGATTAAGAGGGTCTGAGCATTTGGGATTAAAGAACGTGTAATTTACTGACTTTGCGGAAGTGGTATCCATAAACTGCAAGAGTAATGGATAATGGTAATAATTCGCGACGGTGAAAGTACGTCCACAACAAGAGTTCCCAAAATTGGACGCGTTCATTGCCCAGGATACCGAGGTGGTAGATGGCGCGAAATAACGCCAGTATATGATTGAATGTAAATTGAGCTTTAATCTTTGGCGCTTTATATTCCCGGAAGAAGGTCTTTATGCGCTGATAATAGTTTTCGGGAGAATAAATGTATCTCAATATATTTTTATATCCTTCCCGGAATGTATCAATGTCCATGGTAGGAATAATGTTCGTTGTACCGTCTACATTGTCCCCCGACATCTGCCCAAGCAAACGCCCCTCCCGCTTTAGACGTTCATAGAGCTTTGTCCCTGCCGGAGCCTGAAGCAGGCCAATCATCGCCGACACAATCCCGCTTTTCTGTATAAAATCAATTTGTCGCTGAAAAATGGATGGCGTATCATTGTCAAAACCTACGATAAAGCCTGCTTGTACTTGCAGTCCGGCTCGCTGAATACGCCGCACGTCTTCAATCAGGTTACGGTTTTTGTTCTGTTTTTTGTTACATTCCGCCAGGCTATCCGTATCCGGCGTCTCAATCCCCACAAAAACCGCGTCGAATCCTGCGTCAGACATCATTTGCATCAGGGATTCATCATCAGCCAGGTTGATGGAGACTTCGGTGTGAAACGGTATTGACACATGCTCTCTTTGCCATTTAATTAAAGCAGGCAGCAATTCGTTCTTGAGGTCTTTTTTGTTTCCAATGAGATTATCATCGACAAAGAATACGGGTCCACGCCACCCCAGACGATAGAAACTGTCCATCTCAGCAACAATTTGTTCGGCAGTTTTGGTACGTGGACTTCGCCCAAACAATGCCGTCACGTTGCAGAACTCGCAGTGGTATGGACAACCACGGGAGTACTGTATGCTCATCGAGGCGTATTGTCTCAGATCGGCTAATTCCCAAAGAGGCGCCGGTGTTTTTCGAATATCAGCGAAATGAGATGTGCTGTAAGTACGCCTGGCGCAATTATTCTTCAGGTCTTCCAAAAAGGATGGCAGGGTCATCTCTGCTTCATTGAGTACAAAATGATCGACATCCTCAAATTGTTCATGTTCGCTCGTGAATAAAGGCCCTCCGGCAACCACTTTGACATTGGCTTCCCTGCAACGCCTGATAATATGCCGAGCAGATATTCTTTGTACAACCATACTACTGATAAACGCATAATCCGCCCATGCAAGATCTTTATCCGTGAGCCTTGTCACATTGACGTCGACCAAACGCTTTGACCACTCTGGCGGTAGCATTGCAGCAACTGTCAGGAGTCCTAGTGGTGGAAAGGATGCCTTTTTGCGTATAAACTTAAGTGCGTGTTTGAAACTCCAAAATGTATCGGGGAACTCAGGGTATATCAATAGTATATTCATTATGCTTCCTTAATATTTTCGGTCAGATATAAGGAGTAAGAAAAAATTTTCTTCCGTAATTTATCAAAGTTTGTAACCGCTAATCGGAAAATGCTGAAAAAATATATATACCGTACCATTAATCATTCTTTTTCTTTATGAAAAGTATATTATTATAACATAAACAAACGCAATATAAAATGTAAAAGATAAGCTTGCGGTTTTAGACTATTCAATGTACGTTTAATTTCCGTATTTACAATTATCATCGTAGATTTTTTCTATCAAGTTCATTTTCCAAATGAGCAAAATAACGGTCAGCCACCTCATTGTTGGGGGCAAGCTCAAGAACCCTTTGATACCAATACATGGCCGGTTTTTTCTTGCCAATTTGGCGATAGATATGACCAAGGTTCAAACGTACCCTGACTTTCAGAAGGTCGTTTCCCCCCGCCAAAAGATCTGCTTTTCGATAGTTTTCGATTACAAAATCATAAAGATCTGCACGATAATATTTCGCCAACGGCCATATCGTGTCCGCAGACTCTTTATAAAAAAGTGCAGATTTCTGGTTCCACTGTTTTCCCCAATTCAAAAGTTCGACAGCTTCATCAGCCTTTCCCTCACCATCAGGCATTCCATTTGGTTTTTTGGTCCAACACACCCATTTAGACCACAAAAGCCAGGCCACAGTTGTATACGTGTCAATATCCCGGCGATCAATGTTGACGATTTGATAACCGAGACGAATAGCCTTATTGTAACTTCCCTGTGGACTATCATACTGTTGGTTATCCAGATAAAACCCCATACACTCTCTCAATAGACCTGTATCGAACTGATTCTTTAGATCCTGAAGCACCCTTTCACCGTATTCATAAATAGCCATATCTGAATCAGAATCTTCCGGCCCTTTCCCAATCGCAAAAGAAAAAACGGAGGTCAGAAGAACAATGAACAAGACACCTGCTATGGAAAATAGTAAACGCATAGGCATAACTCCTTAAAAAAAAAGCCTTACTGCCAGGATGTTCGGTAAACACATCTTCGGCAGTAAGGCTATCTTTTCTTTCCTTACTTCCCTGTAAGTTTAAGACCCTTTTACTTTGCGTCCCCTGATCGCCCAGGGTTTGCCCTTATCGAAGTATATGTATAAATAGATATAAACGATATTATTGTCAAGCAAAAACACAAAATGCATGCAGGCCGACTGGGAAATTGTTCGTACCTGCTACAAAAATTCCTTATGACGCGCCGTTATAATGTTACGGTGTATCCCACACCGAAACCCATAGAGGCTATCATTCTACTTCGGTTTAAAATTGAACTTCTGTCCTCCCACCGTCGCCTCAAACATTAAACCACTCTCCGACAAGGTGAAGATTGCCACACCATGATCATAATCAGCATCTGTTGAAGCGCCGGAAGTTGAAGCAATAGCAGAAGCTTGGGCACCGGGCTTGAAGTTTCCCTTTTTGAAATCATCAAGGGTTTCTTTGTCTTTAAAAAATACAATCTCACTATATGTTTGTCCGCCAAACTGGAGACCAATAGTCACTTGTGTCAAGCTTGATGTACCGATAAATCCACCTTGCTCATACACTTCACCAGTACCATGAGCAGCTCCAATACCAATGCCACCTTTTGTGATAGTGGGGAATACCGCATAACCGTAGGCTTTTTCAAAATAGACCGTCAAATGTGGATAGTGAGTTTTAAAATTCCTGATAACTTCTTCAGTCGGAGTATTCATCGACAATTGGCTTTTTACCGGTTCATCTTCTGCCGATGGTTTCCAGCCTGCGTAAACAGGCGCAATAAGCAGTAAAGTAACGATCAGTATAAAAAAAGTTATGATAATTTGTTTTTTCATAAATTGTATCTCCTGTTTTTATGATGATTGAATGAGGCATTCCTTAAAACCCAAAACGAATTGAGTTCATTATTGGACCGACACCTTTGTCTCACACTCACTATTTATCCTCTTACTTTATTCCTTTTTTCACTCCTGGAAAAGCCTTTTCAGTTTTTCAGGCATAGGGATTGGCTTGCGGTTGGCATTGAGGCATGCGAGCCTTGAAAAACCCTCAACGATGAGTTTATTATCACCCTCGCAAATTACTTTATGGTTAAATTCTACAGTGGCATGTTTCAGTTCAGAAATCCAGGTCTGAATAATGAGAATGTCATCATAGTGGGCGGGAGAACGAAACCGGCAGTGGGCCTCGGTGACGGGAAAGTAGATCTGCTCTTTTTCCAATTCCGAATACGGCAATCCAAGATTTCGCAAATATTCCGTCCGACCCATCTCAAAATACGTGAAGAAATTGCCGTAATAGACGATACCCATCTGGTCGGTTTCCTGATAACGGACACGGGTCTTAATTTCGTGAATCTTCATAGCGAGTTCTTAAATTACTTTGTATGAGACCTCTCACTTACTCATTTTCTCCTTGACTAAAACATTATAAAAACTAAACTGATTTTATGCGAAACTCTGCAAAATTCAAGTATTTTATAATAAGTAAAAAATTCCGCAGGAAAGCATATGGGTATCAAAGAAATTGAATTAGCTATTACACAACTTACACCTGAAGAATTATCCCAGTTTACTGCTTGGTTTGAAGAATTTCAAGCACGGACCTGGGACAAGCAAATCGAAAAGGATATAGAAGCAGGGCGGCTGGATAAATTGATCAAAGAGGCAGAAGAAAACTTTAAAGCTGGACGGTGCAAACCGCTTTGAAGCATTACACGACTCCTGAATTTTGGCGTTACTACCAGCGACTTCCGAAGGAAGTTCAAGAACTCGCAGACAAGAACCAAACCAAGGATTCCGAGATGACATCGTAAAAAAGAAAAAGGCACGGTTTTTAAATCGTGCCTTTAAAAAAAATGATGCGTTGTATTTTTATTTCTGAACGCTCTTGCTCAGTTGATGAAATCCTGCCGGCATACATTCACTTTCTGCATGCCATAAGATAGGAATCACTGTAAACGTGCTGGTTCATGATGATCTCTGCAGTTATTCCAGCGTCCATTAAGTCCTTATCAAGCACATCCATCACTGCGGCATCCAATCCGTATGAAATCCCCATCGTCAGGAATGTCCTGGCCAAAAGCCTTTTTTCCTTCGTTCCCTGTGAAAAGTTACTCAGCCCGACATTTCTGTGCGGTGGCGGATCGGAAATCATTTTAATCTGATTGAAGATGTCAAACATGAGAGCCGGTTGCTTCTGGTCAACATTAATAGGAAAGAGCACGGGATCAATATATATCTTTGACAGTTCAAACTCATGCTCCACTGCCTTTTCTACGATCTTCATAGCAATCTCCATGCGTCTTTCAACATCCTGAGGAATACCACATTTGTCCATTGTAAGACAGATGAGAGATGCATTATGCTCTTTGGCAATGGACATATACTTATCTAATTCTTCCGGATCTCCCTTTGAAGAATTAATCAAGACCTCATTCTTGATCACCGATAAACCCGCCTTTACGACATCAAATTTCTGGCTATCAATGGCAATCGGTGTCTTTACCGTGTCTTGAATAACTTCAATCAGCCATTTCATTGCCCCAGCAGGATCAGCCGCAGCCGTCCCCACATTCACATCCAGAAAACTCGCTCCGGCCTCCGTCTGTTTTATCGCAAGCTCTCTTATAGCCTTCGGATCCTTATTCTTTATCGCTTCTCGCACATCTTTAAACATACCGTTGATGCGTTCAGCTATAGAAATCATCGTATGTTTACCCTTTCTCTTTAAAATTATAACAGTTCAGTTCACCGCAAAGGCGCAAAGAGCACAAAGTTTAACATTAGCCAAAAGTTGTAAGTTCAACTTAGATCTTACAATTTATAACTTTCTTTGCGTCTCAGCAGTTCACTATTACATTATTTTAATATAAACGATCAATACACTTTTTTACTGCTGCAACGGCCCTGGGATGATTCATGCGAATAATATCAGCGCCCGACTGCAAAAGGCTGACAGCCGTAATGGCCTCCCATATCGGGCCTCTTTCATCACGCGGGCCCCACTGCGGAACCTCGCTATCGTCTGATTTTGCCTCTTTGGTTCGCCATGCCTCATGTCCAACATCGCAGATTACCGGCATGGACATCATCTTGTCTCCGGTAAGTGCGGCTAACCGTTCACGTTCCTGGATAGAATAGGTATACTCCATGCCGTAACCCAGCGCACCGGTTGACTGGAACATTACTATTCGATTAAGCGGAAAGTCCATTTCTGAAACAAGGATGTTAACCTGTTTTGCGATATTAATATCTACAGGCGCCAAAGTAATAAGACTGTGTCCATCAGCAAGACAGGTGGCTGTAAGGGTCTTATAGTTATCCTGCGTAACAACCCCCATCAAACAATTTTCTCCTTTCGCTGCCTGGCTTACCTTGGGCATTACCTCATTATCTTTTTCGTCATGTTCGCACCCCCAAATAAGCAAGGGTACACCCACCGCAGCGAGTATGGATTTTACCACCATCACCGCATGCTCTGCGCTTTTATCACCTTTATCGGGGTGAATTCCTTCCAGCTTCAGACAAATCAAATCCGCTCCATACTGTTCTACACATTTTTTTGCCCACTGTGCCGGATCGTTGAGAACATCCGCAAAAGGCTTGGACAAGGTTTCAGGCCAGTCCTCCGGTGGTGTATCATAGACATCCATTGCAACTACAGGTTTATGACCGGGGTTCCCTTCAAAATCCATAAAAGGGATACTTTTTGCGCCACCAATAGTAATTGTCTTCTGCCGGCTACCCCCTTTATCTTTTGTCGCGCCGAGGGTAATTTCATTAACACCGCCAGACCACTTGTCCGCTACATTTGGTATTTCCATTCATTAATCTCCTACTATCCATCAAAAAACCGAACCACAGAATATACAGAGAAAAAAACTTTAAAGAATCCTTCGATTCTCTTTCAGGCAAAAGCTTGAGCACGCATTTCTTTTTCTACCACTACAAACAACCAGCCGTGCTTTTTCCGATCATGCTTGCCGGCAAATGCTTTTGTAAGAACTTACCCAGTTTTTGATATAACTCATTTTCACGGGAAATTTCAAATACAGATGCCCCACATGCTGCCGTATCGTATACCTCCTGATCAAAGGGGAATATTGCAGATATCTCGATTCCCACACTATCTAACTTCTGTTGGAGATTCTCGTGGATACCGTTCCTGGGCACCCGGTTTAACACACAGAACTTTTGCTTAATCGTGATTGGGAGTGAATCAGCCAGCGCAAGGATACGTTGCAAGGTCAATGCCCCTACAATCGTAGGTTCACTTACAATCATCAGGAGATCCACATTATTGGTCGTCCTGCGGGAAAGGTGTTCCATCCCTGCCTCATTATCAGTAACAACAAACGGGTAGGTTGTTCCTACTTTATCCAGATATTTGCGAAGAAGATTATTGACATAGCAATAGCACTTCGGGCCCTCCGGCCTGCCCATCGTTAAAAGATCGAATTTCTCTTTTTCAATGATGGATTCCTCGATAGCATACTCAATATATCTGTCTTTTGACATCCCGGAAAAGTCTACCTTTTTTTCAACAATATCTTCGCGTATATCAGCAACGGTACTTTGTATATGCAATCCAAGCAATGCGCCTAAAGAGGCATTGGGATCAGCGTCTACAGCCGACACCGGTTTACCAAGCTCTTCGGTAATATACCGGATAATAAGGGCAGAAAGGGTTGATTTACCTGTTCCACCCTTTCCAGCTACTGCAATATTAAAAGCCATAGAAAATTCCTTTGTTATGGAACCATCAACTCTTCTGCAACTGATGGAAATTTTTCAATATCGGTATGAGGTAAAAAATTTGCCGACATATATTCTTCCATATACTTATTGTTACTCATAAGGTCAAAATAGGTCATCTTTGACGCAATTGTCTGTGCCACTTCATAGGCATCCTTGTAAAACAAAGACATCTTTGCGCCAATTACAGAGGTGTTCCCTACAAATTGTACCTTTGAAACAGAGATATCAGGGAGCATCCCAATCGTAATGGCGCTCCGTATATCTAGATAATTACCAAAACCGCCCGCCAGGTATACCTGTTCAATATCATTGACACCCATACCCATGGATTCAATTAAGGTGGAAATTGCCGAGTATATGGCTGCCTTTGAACGGATCAGGTTTTGGATGTCGGCCTGTGTAATAACAATGTCCTTTTTTGTAGCAGTTTCATTCTTGTCCACCAGAATGAATTCATACCCGTCATCCGTTTTTCTGAAACGTTCTGTATCTATCCCTTTCTGGAAATTTCCCGTCCTGTCAATGACCCCGCTTCTCACCAAATTAGCCAGGCAATCCAATAATCCTGAACCACAAATTCCGCTTGGAGGGGTATTTCCGATTGTTTTACAAACGACATCAAAATTTTTTGTGATGGTTACCTTTTCTATAGCGCCCTTTGCTGCACGCATCCCGCAGGAAATGCCACTGCCCTCAAAAGCCGGGCCTGCTGATGCAGAACAACACACCATCCAGTCCTTGTTGCCAAGCACAATCTCACCATTTGTGCCAATATCAATGAGAAGGGACACAGCATCGACCTTGTCCAGCCGGATAGCTAATACGCCGGACGATATATCCCCTCCAACGTATGCCCCTACGCAGGGCAGCGTATACAACAAACCATTGCCATTAATTTTTATGCCTACATCATCAGCCTTGATTGGAGGCACAAAACTAGCGGAAGGAAGATACGGCTCTCTTCGGATATTTGTGGGATCGAGGCCAAACAAAAAATGCGTCATTACGGTATTTCCGGCGCAAACAACAGCGCCAATATCATGGATACTTAACTTATTCCTTTTGACAAGAGTTGAGATCAGATGATTAATATCTTCGACCAATACCTCTTGCATAATTTCCATCGCATTGTTTTGTACAGCATAGATAATCCGCTGAATATAGTCGTCTCCATATTTTATCTGGGAATTATACGTTGCTTCAACATCTATGGTCTCAGCATTAGAAAGGTTCAGGAGATGCGCAACTACGGTGGTCGTACCCACATCCACGGCAATCCCAAAATTCTGTGCACTCACGTCCCCTGCCTGTACTTCCATAATCTCCACTGAAGAGCCCCTGTATCCCAGAGTTGCTGTAACCTTCCAGTGAGCGTCTCTCAAAAGTGTGGGTAAGCGTTTTAAAACAGTTAAATTTGTTGCCAAAACTTCCCAAGGAACATTAGCATGGACCATAACACCCTGACAGAGTCGTTCATAATCAGCCATGCAATCGTCCAAACTCGGTGGTGATAATTCAAGGTATATCTTTCTCACTAACGGCTTTTTTTCAAATTGTTCCAGCCCCGAAGTTGCTGCGGCCAATGATCCCGAAAACTGCGGGTAATCGCTAATGAGGATTTGACTCTTATCGAGTTTTGATTCTTCAGGTATCAAAACTTCCAGGTCACCCATAACCTTTGTCCTGCAAGCAAGAACGTATCCCTGCTTAGCCTCTGCTTCAGAGATGTGGGTAGTGGGCAAACTATCCACTTTTCCCGTATTCAGGATTACCTTACATTTTCCGCAGGTACCGTCTCCGCCACACAAGGCATTAATAAATAAATCGCCTTTATATGATGCATCCAAGACGGTCTTTCCCTTTTCGATTTCAACGCTTACATCGCCAGGAAGGAAGTGTACTTTATAGCGTGAGTTTTCCAATGTCATATACAATAAAATTTGCGCTAAGCCCGCCAAACAGTTTTCAGATAAGAAGGAAGCCCGGACGCTTCTCTGGGTCCAACCAATATTTCCCAGCCAAGGGTCTCCTGCAACTTTCCGGACATCACGGCTACGAGTCCTGGAATGATTAATTTCTTGTGCTTTACTTTCGTCTCCACCTTCGCATCGGCCATGGCCTTAGCCACAACTTTATCATTGAGCTTATCCCCGGAATAGGCAGTCAATACAGAAGTCCCACCGGTATCCACTGACAATATAAATGCAGGAATACGACTCGACTCAACTTCGCCCTCAACAGTGTAATAGGTAAGAGAAAAGTTTGTTGTGAATAAGACAGGGGCATCTTCTTTAGCGTCACCCACAGCATATAATTTCGGTTCAACCTGGATTGGTTTTTGTGGATCGGTAAAAATATTTGTCCTGGCAGTAAGCAACGGCATAATTGCCCAAGGATCACACACATTAACAGCGACTATGCCGGCATACTTAAGCAGATACGTGCTTGCCAGTGAAATTTCCTGAAACGGGTCTTCATCACAAACAAAGGCAATCATGGGAAATCCCAGTGCACGGAAATTCTTTTTCAATGCTGCCCGCCTTACCTTGGTCAGTTTCTGAAGCATCTCTTTCGGGTTATTTCCGCTCACATCCAACACGATCTCTTCAACGCCTGCCTTTTTTGCATGGTCGGCAAGGTCGGCAAGCTCCTCAAGCGTTGGAGCCGTCACGGTCATCGGACAGGCCTTTTCCTTTGCTAATGCTGCCATAGACTCACAGTTCGCGGCATTTGCACCATGGATCAAAGGTCTCTTTTCAGCACAGGATGCCAGGGCTGCCTTCATGTTTTCAACAGATGTACTACTTAAAATGATGCTCAGATGAGAACCAGCGCTGACTTTTTTTGCCGCCTCAGCAAATTTCTCAGCATTATTGCTCTTGTTAATAATGGCAACCAAATCAATCTCTGTCTCTGTGCCAACACGTGCAATTTTCAAACTGTTAATCTTTTTCAAACGGTCGTTAAAGGCCGTTTCACTCAAATCATCATTGATAGTAACGGCCACCCCAGTCGGATGATAAAATTTCTCCTCGTGCCTGAACAAGACATTTTCCTCACCGACCTGCACTTGTTTGGCACCCGTTCCGACAGTTACCAATTTAATTGGAGGTGCAGCCGCTGCTCCCAAAACCCTCTTAGCATCTTCACTTACGTCAGGGCAATCAGACAAATTTGCTTTTTTTTGTGCCAGTTGCATAGCAAATGCCAGGCATGTGGGCCTTCCACATTTTTTACAATTTGTTTTGGGCAGTAGTTTGTAAATGTCTAATCCAGTTAGTGCCATTCTTTACTATCCTTTCACATATAAATTAATTTGCATAGCATCAAACGAAAAACCACCTGATTGTCTTACCGGTAAGAAGTGGACAAAAAGGTGGCTATAAAACACAAACATTTTTCATTTTATATTGGGGAATTACCATACATTATAATTTTAAGTCATCGCTCGTCTGTATAATTTTGCTGACTAATCCGTATTTGAGAGCTTCCTCGGCAGACATCCAGAAATTTCTTTTGGTATCTGATTCCACTTTTCCCATTGTTTGCCCCGTTTCCGCAGAAATCAACCGGTTGATCTTTTCCCGGCATTTGAGTATTTCACCGGCTTCAATCTGGATATCAGCAGCAGTTCCATGGATACCCGTTGAAGGTTGATGAATAAGGACGCGGGCATTGGGCAAACTAAATCGGTTTTCCCTTTTTGCACCAAGTAAGATAATCACGGCAGCGCTGGCCGCCACCCCCGCGCAGATGGCTTTTATTTTTGGCTTTACAAACCGCATCATATCGTAGATTGCAAAACCTGCATCGGCGTCTCCTCCGGGGGAATTAATAAACATTTTAATATCTTCATTACTTTCCCCTTCAAGAAGTATGAGTTGTGTCATGATCTGTTGTGCCATTTTTTTGTTCACCTCGTCCGAGACCATAACCGTACGTGTTTTTAATAACCGTGAGATCAGATCCCCGCCGGAACGTTTTTCCTTCTCTTCACTAGCACCCTCATCCTGATTACTTGCAACTTGTCCCTTTCTCAGGAAAGGGATTGGCATATCAACGATCATGAATAGACTCCAGAATTAAAGAAATAAGTTTTATAAATAAGCATTGAGCATTTAGAACATCGGCGCTAAGGCAAGCGCGGGATGATTGACCTTTTGCATGTATGTCAGCACCTCTTCCTCGGTCTGCGCTACCGTTTCATCAGCTATCTTATTGAGGAAATCCTCAAGACCCAATTCCTCAGCTGTTTTGGCAAGAGTTTCTGCCAGCTCCTCCTTTAGCGCCTTGGGCATCCACACAACACGAGTAAGACCACCATCTGCGGAAATAAATTTTCTGCTGCCCAGATAGAACTTGCTATGCCCCATAAACCCCGGTGTTTGCAATCCACCGCCAACAGTTCCCGCAAGTGTGGAAAATTTCATACCGCAAGGCGTCATCTCAGTAAAGTCACGGTCTACCACCATTATCCCGTTGGTCATAGGTAGCATGGCGGAAATGCACTCAAAGCAACCACAACTCGTCATAGGATCTGTCATGATGCTGTACAAACTCACCTTCTCAAGCGACCGGTTCGAGCCATTGAATATAAATGAATTCGTTCCTTCCCACTGCCCCAATCTTTCGTCAACCACCCTTCCCCGTTCTATCGGCTGATTCGGGCCAGTAGGATTAATTTCATACCCAGCCTTTCCATCCAGCCAGCTCACAGAACCGCATAAACCTGAGCGTTCCGGGGTTACAACACAAATATGTGTAGGCGCAAAGCTTTGGCAGAGCGTGCAACTATAAAACATGCCCACAGAGTCATCGGTCATACCTTTCAACCGTGCATCACGCTCTGTATATGCAGCACGTACATCCTTTAATAATCTTTCCACGTCCTCCCTTTTCGTATACAACGTCACCTGTACCTTATCCAGAATGGCCCCAAAATCACCATGAAACTTCGCATGAATAATATTACCAATATGTTTAATCCTGAAACCCGCCTTAAAGGCCTCCTTACTGATACGATGACGAATAATATCTCTCTGCCCCATGTGGAATAATCCCTGAGCCTCACCCAGGAAACGATGCATCTGCCGTTCAAAGATAGGTTCAAAATCAGGCTGCATCTTTCGACCGTATACTTCAACCATAATACCAAGAGACACACCCGGACCCGGCTTAATTTCATCCAGATCAGGCCCTATAACTTGAATTTTACCATCCTCTACCTCATGGCTTTCCTTGGTACATACATATTCAAAAGCAGGTGTACCAGGACCTCCAACTTCAATTTGCATATCTTCCTTTCGAATACGCTCACCCTCGAAAGCCGGGCCATAAGGCACAGGAATATCCATCTTATGGATGGAAATCTTTAACCCGCGCACCTCCACGCATTTATCAACTATCTTATCAACAGGCACCCTTGAAACCACGTGCTCATAGGTACACACACCTGTTGGTAATATTTCCGGAATATCTATGTTTGTAATCGTCGGGAAACCGTAGTTTATAGCGCCTGCAGCGTTCGCATATTGTTCGTCTGTCACTGCGGTCCCTAATGCAAGGACAAATGCAAAGATACGGTTCTTGTTGTAAAGGAGATTCCTTCTGAAATCGCCAGGAGGCACATTTCCAAAGGAAAGGGCAGCCCTGTTTGCAAAGCCAAGAGAATATACCGCAGCCGAGGTCTCTTTGCCAAAGGGGACAAGCCGGGTATCCCATCCCATTTGTACTCCTTTTTCTGCGAGTTGCTCAGCGAAAGACACCCCGAAATTATTTGACTGAATAAATACGTAAAGATTCTTTTGCTGGAGTTCCCTGGCAATTTTCACAGCCGTGTCTGCATCAGGCGCACACCCTACAATAGCAGCAAAACCAGGAGCTGTACCGTCTACGAATTCTATACCACGTTCACGCATGATGACATCATCTGCCGCCCCCAACCATATTCCATCCACAGGATGCGGTCCAATTAAATATTTACAGGCCTCATATACCTCTTCTGCAAAGAGGGTAGCCATACCTGCATCTAATGTATGACCCAGGTAAGGAACCCAATGTTTATCGGCAGGCAACGGAGGCAACATACTCCTTGCCAATCCCAACACATGGACACAATCTTCCAGCGTTTTTACCGCAATGCCGGTCATTGAGTAAATGATTGGCAAATAATAGGCTGTATTGGGAAATTCCACTTTACAATCACGTCCTTTTTGCTCAATTGCCTCAGCCAGCTTTTTATCAGCCTTATCAACAATTTGATATGCACCGCGGATGGCGGCAGAACAGATGATTTTTGACATAAAAAATTACCCCTTTTTAATTTTTTATTAATGATGCCCGGGAGCAGGCTTACACTCCCTTTCCAATGCCCTTCTTTCAGCCATATCGTACAGTTTTCTCTCCTTTTTCACGTTTATGCCAAGCGCATCCCTCTTCTTTTCTATATGATCCATTACCATCCTGGCTATTTTCTCGAAATCCTTCTCGAAATCCCACCTGGCGCCCACCATCTCTTCCAACTCCTTGGTAAGCAACCTTTGCATGCCAAGCGCTCCCGCCACCGGTGTATTCATGCCAAATACCGTATAAACACCCGATGCAACAAAATACTGCCCGATGGCAATTGCCTTTTCACTCATCCATTCCAGACATACCCCTGCAACAGGCAAATCGCTGATATCATTTCCCAAACCCCCTTCTTTCGCCATCTCGGACACTGCTATGAGGATACGACTGTTATCCACACAAGCGCCAGAATGTAAAACGGGTGGTATCCCCACAGCTTCACAAACCTCCCGAAGGCCGGGACCGCAGGCGTCCTTTAGCTCCGGCAACATCAACCCGCCGTCAGCGCATTGTCCTGCAGCACAACCAGTTGCAACCACCAGCACATCATGAGCAATAAGTTCCTTTGCGAGATTTACATATGATTGAACGCCAGGACCCATACGCGGACTTGTGCAACCTGCAATCCCAACAACCCCCCGTATTCTTCCATTTATTATGTTATCATTTAAAGGCCGATAACTCGCCCTGAATCTCCCGCCCAACATATATTTGATCGTTTCATGGCTAAAACCAGCAACAAGATTAGGCTCTGCACCGGCGGGTATAAACACTTTATTATTGTCACGGTTTTTATAATTATCTATTGCCATATGCAGAATCTTCTTTGCCGCATCAAGCGCATGTTCATCACTAAACTCTACATGCTCTGCACCGGTTATTTTTGCCTTTGATAATGTGGTAACTACCTTCGTGTGGAAGTGTTTTGCTGTCTCCACAATTGCCTGCATTACACATTGTATGTCCACAACCATTAACTCAACCGCGCCCGTGGAAATCGCAGGCTCCTGCATAGTCATATGCCCGGCCATCGGAATTCCATGCCTGACAAGGAGTTCATTTGCCGTACAGCACAGACCCGCAATCACTATGCCTTTAGCCCCTGTCGCATGAACAGCCCTGGTAATCTCAGGGTCGCTGGAGGCCATAACAACTGCCTCTGCAAGCTGCGGTTCGTGACCATGAACGATCACATTCACAGAATCCTTTTTGAGAACCCCCATGCTCGACCTCCCCTGAACAGGTTTGGGAGTGCCAAATAAGATATCCTGTAATTCTGTCGCTATCATACTGCCACCCCAACCATCCGCCAACGCCACACGCATAGCCTGCTTTGTCAGGTTTTTATAGTCCTGATCGCCGCCTATCCCTGTTCTATGGAAGCTCTCGCACACTTCCCTGTCTATAGCCCTTGGCGCAATGCCGATTTTTTCCCATATTTTTTGACGGGCATCTGGCGCCCTCTTCAGAAACAACAAAGTACCGTAGGGTTTCCCAAACTCCATCAGCGCCATTTCACCCACTTCTTCGGCAATCTCGTTTATTTTACGGTCCTTCGTCTTTACCCCGAAACACTCTGCTACCATCATAAGCTTATCGACGTCTTTAATCCTGTATCCCGGCGCCTCACCCCTTGCCGTGGCGACCAGGAGATGCGCTACCGCACGCCCGTGATCCGAATGGCAGGCAGTTCCCGCTCCGCTCATTCTCAGAAAGTGTCTCCCCGCAAAGGTATCGGCATCGGCACCACAAATACCCTTCTTTGGCCCTTTGCCGAATGGGTCGATATTGCATGGCCCATAGTTACAATGACGGCAGCATAACGCAAGACTACCGTATCCGCATTGTGGAAGCTGCGCCTGATATCTGTCATACATGGTTTCCACTTTCATTTCCTTCATTCTATCAAGCATCACTTGGTCTACTGTCTTTTGTTTTTCTTCCATAACTTCAACCTCCTTTGCTATGTTCACGAATGCCAGGCTGACTACCATAACTACAATCAACTATGAAATCAGACTGCATATTCACCACACGTATATGTGGAAATATAGAACAATACATTATAAAAATAAATACATGCAAATCAAGGGAAAATACAAACTTTTACGTGTCTTTTGTGCAACCTTCCAAACTGTTCTTTATTTGTCTTACTTCTGACAGCAACTGGGTATTTTCTGCAAAGACCGCCCTTCCCACAATGTCCGATTCAAGAATCTTGTCATTGTAGGAAATAAACCCTAAAACGGGAATACTCTGTAACCCATCTTTGATCAACGATCTGTGTCCATCGGATGCCACTTTGTTCCCTACGGCGTAAATCGACTTCAGACCTATGTCGTCTGCAAGTTTTTTGACCTGAAAAGCCGTCTGAATACTCTTGGAGCCAGGCTCTACGATTACAATCAATGCATTTACCGATCGCACGGTAGCACGGCCAAGATGTTCAACGCCAGCCTCCATATCTACAATTACGACCTCATCCCTTTGTACAATAAGGTGGCTAAGCAAGGCTCTCAAAAAAGCGCTTTCAGGACAGGCACACCCACCACCACCCCGCTTTATTGCTCCCAGCACCATAAGCTTTATTCCATCATGCTCCAAAGAAAGTTTTTCAGGCAAATCTGAAACCGTGGGGTTTAATGAGAAAAACTTTCCATATTCATCAGAAGCCCCTGTACGTTCCTTTATTAAATCTTTCATCTGGCTAATTGGCACTACTTCTGATACGTTTTTAATACCTAAAGTTGCAGCTAAATTCGAAACAGGGTCTGCATCTATCGCTATAACCTTTTTCCCATTTTCTGCAAAAACCTTTGCTAACGTAGCCACAAAGGTCGTCTTCCCAACGCCTCCCTTGCCAGAGACTGCAATCTTCATACATTATCACCCTCGCATTGATTTATGTAATGATTACTATTTACAAATCATAGTATATCAAAGTTTCATAAAGTTTACACGACAAATATTTCCAAAAAGAAATTCTTTTACGCCACAGACAACGCCTGAGTTAACCCGACCTTCGCAATTCGAGGGGTAGGCAAACCGCTAAGCCATGAAAATCAAGGGGTCATGTAAAAAGGTCGGCACTACAGACCGACCTATCCTGATGCATAAATCTTGGGCGGAGGTTGTTCAGGAAGCGTCAATCCCAATTGTGCCAAAAGGAGAACAACATCCTTTTCCGGCTGTGTATAGCGGCTCATGACAATGTGGCGACCATCCGTTGTCGGTAAATGAACGTCAATCATTTGAATGCTCGATAGTTTTTCCAAAATTGCTTCAGACGTCAACCCTGCGGCTCGTCCCCGCGCAAGATTTCGCAGCGTCGTGTGGAGACAGAATGCCAAAAAGGAGACAAAAATATGGGCTTCAATCCTCCTTTCCAATTGGTGCCATATGGGGCGGATGGAAAGCGATCCCTTTAAATCCTTGAATGCCTGTTCAATCCGCGTCAACAGCAAATAATTTTCCCACACGGTTTCTGGTGCGGTGGCTTGCATGTTGGAACGAAGCAAATAACGCCCCTCGCGCCGATACGCCTGCCTCAGGCGTTCCCGATCCAAACTGAACCGGAACGTATTTTCATTGACCGGCTCCTGCGGTTTGGGAATGGAAATATTGACCAATCTGAAGTCTCGTCCGGCTTCTTTCTTTAACGCGCCAATATGCATGAGCAGATCATCGCGCGTGAGGACCTTTCGATTGCGAAGTTCGCGCAAACCCGCCCACAAACGTCTGAGTCTGCGCCAACGCATGGAACGTTCCTTGGCCACCCGGTCCTGGCTTTCCACGTAAACGTAAAACTCCGACTCTTGCTGAAGAATTTTCACACGGACGCTTTCCCGCGCCTGCATCCACGTCTGTTCAAGCAACGGTTTTTCTACCCGCGTCAAATGCCCCTTCGGAGTACCAACCAAATAATCAATCCCCCGCTCACGCATCTTTTCCAACACCTCCTCCGTTGGAATACCTCTATCCATGAGCCAGGTGCGCCGAAATTTCCCATACCGCTTTTCTATCCGATCCAGAAACTCCTCTAATGTCGCAGTGTCTCTTGTATTACCGGGATATACTTCGTAGGCGACGGGAAACCCTTCCGGCGTCAATACCAACGCCACTACCACCTGCACACAATCCGAACGTTTGTCACGGCTGTACCCAAAACGTTTTTTACTCACAGCATCCGCCGCCGGCGGTTCACTCTCGAAATACGTACTCGTCAAATCATACAGCAGCACATCATACTTCGCGCCAAACAGCTTGCCCCATTGCCCTTTTAAAAAACCAAACAGCTCGTCGCGGTGCTCAAGCAGCAAATCCAAACAACGATACAGCTTATCCTTCTGTGCCAGCGAATCATCTTCCCCCAACAAATCTCCCATTGCGCTACGCACATACCACTCACGGTGAAAACGAAATTCGCTTCCCGGATCGATCAGCCGGTAACAGACAAGCGCCTTGAGCATATTCAGCCAGCTTGTCCCCTTCCGGCTTGATGGCAGACGACTCCTCCAAAAGATGTCCAGTTCCAACATATCCCACAAATATAATCCCAACCAACTTGCTCCCCATTGCCGGGGACAGCGCAATTCTATTTTGTCCAACCTCACCTGGACGGTCTCACAATCCGGTATGGGCAAGGCTTTCCGGTCGTCCGGAAATAATGCCACTTGTCTTGCTGTGGGCTTTTCACCCGCGACCGCCTCTATCGTCCGAACCCACCCCGCTCGCTGGTTGTCATTGAGTTCTCCCAGGTAGAGCACTTGTCGCTGTACCACTCTGCCTCCGCTGATCCGACGGTTCTCTACTACGCTCCAATACCGGTGGGTTTTCCCGTCTTTTGTCCGTGTCTTTTCTCGTAAAAACATGCGGACATTTTCTCACGCCACCGTGAAGTCGTCAAGAGGGTAGGTCGGCACTACAAGCCGTTTTTGAAATCGACCCCAGTAAAATCAATGGTTTCCAGGAGACAAATACCCAAAAATGACCTTTTTGGGGTGCGAATTGCGAAAGTCGGGCTAACGCACACAAATCAACAGATTGAGACAAATCTTGTCCTCGATTTATCTGTTCTGCTCATGTCACGAAATTGCACAAACGTACCTTTGAAATGGGAAAGAAATGAGACAATTCATCACAACAAAGAGGAATGAGGCAAACTCCGACATTTTTGTGTTATCGTTTATGCGGGTATGGAAGCGCGGCGGATTAGAAAAAGGCTGCCAGAGAAAACAACTTCGGAGAAAAAATTCACAGAATGTTATCTGTTATTCTTTGATAAACTTTGTGATTCCGGCATTCTCTGCCGCGAACTGAACAGTTACGGTCTTCTTAACCTTCAATTATTTTGGCTATATCCCAAACACCTTATGGGCAATGGTTGATGAATCCTCTTAAGGTCAGGAGGATTCTGGCCGTTTCAAGATAACCATTTCATGGCCGTCGAGTGGAATCCTGACGGCATGCCTTGAGCCTGTCACTTTTATAGTCACCTGCTTTTCGGGCCCCAATAAATTGACCATCTTCACTCCCGACGGGCTCAAATTTGCATCTACAGTAACAAAATCATTCCGGAAACTGGTATCCAGGTTCATAGCGATAAGGATCTCTGCGCTGTCAAGTATCCTTGAATATGCCAGCGTACACTTGCCATCAAGGGGGTGTCCGAAATCACTTCCATTCCCGGAAATTTCCCGGAAATACTGTCTCCCATAGCGCAGCGCCGGCTCTTCTTGCCTGATTGCAGATATCTTGGCAATACCCCGGTAGATCGGATGCTCCGGATTGAAAAAGTGACGTCCGGTGCTATCAAAAGCGCTCCATTGACCGCCAAACATGCATTCCCTGACATAGCTGTCATTATCTCCCCCACCATCAAAACCTTGCTCTGTCCCATAATAGATACAGGGCACTCCCTGACTGGTTAGCAGATATCCGATAGCAAGAACTGCCTGTCCTGGGTAAGAGTTATGATGCATAAAACGCCGGTATGGTCTGGTCATCTGGTCGTGGTTGTCTACGAATGTAACAAAGTAACGACCTGACTCCCCGTGATCTGCGTACAGCGTCTTGAACTGCTCGTACCGCTCACGCAGGGCAGAAGGCCTGACAAAACCTTTAATGGTTTCTTCAAGGATAAAATAGAGAGGAAAATCCAGAGCGGCATCAAGTGAGGGAAAGCGCTCATTCGTCCCTTCGACACGGCTGTTACGGCCAATATAGCTCTGTATGGTCAAATCATCACCCACTATCTCGCCGAAGATGAAGAAATTCTGTTTACCAATGCGCTTGGCATATTCACGTACCGCATTACAGAAAATGGCGGTTTCGCTCGATTCCATATGTTTTACCGTGTCCACCCGAAACCCATCAACGTCGGTAATAGCAATCCAGTATTTATAGACTTTAATGAGGGTATCCAGCACGGCGGGTTGATTGATATCCAGCTCTTTCAAACTAAGGAAGTCGCCGTTGATAGCCTCCGCCGGATCACTCCAATTTCTGATCTGCCCCCTCCTCTTATAACACTCATGACGCTGAAGTTCCTCGGGCCAGACGGCATCGTCTTCCTGAAATCCCGGCACAGGATCAACCTCTCGCCAGAAACCGAAATCAAAGGGACCATGCGCTTCTTTCCAAAAATAAAAGGGAAAATCACCCGGATACGCCCAGTTGTCTCCGGTGTGGTTGATGATAATATCCAGAATGACATACATATTTTTTTTGTGGGCCTGCCTGACCAGTTCCTGCAGATCCTCTTTCGTACCAAACCTTGGGTCTACCTCAAGGAAATCCTGGATACCATACCCATGATAGGTATCGTTTTTCTCCTGACGGTTTTTAAAAACAGGACTCAGCCATATCGCGTTGCTGCCAAGCCCCCGAATATAATCCAGCCGGTGGATAATGCCTTTGATGTTTCCTCCCTGGAATACCTTGCCCTGTTCAGGATCCCGCCCCTTGGGAGCAGATGCAGGGTCATAAGCGGGCAGATTTTGCTGATTATTGTCGAACCGGTCCACCAGCAGAAAATAGACAAACACATCCCGCCAGTCGCGAGGTGAAGGAAAGACTTTACCCCGTGGTTTGAAATCCAGTTCCCTTACCGATGTAATTTTGTTTGCCATAACCTAATCCTCCCTGATATGCACACAACCACGTTTTCTATGACTTTCCAACTTTATCCATTCCCGTATTTTCTTTGTTAGATTCATCAGCTTTCCCCTTACCACCGCTCTTTGATGCGCCTCCGGCAGAATCTGGCTTTTCGCCAAATTTCTGCACAACTTTACCTCCCATCAATATCCCCATGATTGTTATTACAGAGCTATCAATAGGCTGAAGTGTGCCACTCCTGGCGCTGTTAACGATCCAAATCACAAGCACACCTACCGTCCATAGCAAAAGCGCTAACCGGGTAGATGAAAAACCGCCATTCTCCTCTTGCAAGAATTCTTCAATCTTCATTTTCCCCTCCTTATCTTCGCAAAACCCAGACTGCTCTTGCCCAAATACAGCCCTCCTTTTTGTGCGAGGTTGCACAAAGGCGCTTGTTTTTATGAGTACTTGCATTATCAAACATCATCCCCGGTCCCTTATAGCATAGTCCAGCAAATCCTCTACAGCAAGACCAATGTCTCCATTCGTATGCTTATTTGCATACTTTTCGATGATTTTAAACTCTTTTTTTCTGAGGTTAATACTCAAAGTATGAGGCACAGCAACCATTACTTTTTCTGCAGAAACTTTCTTATATTTTTCATTATAATATTTTTTGAAGGAAGATTTGTCATCAGGATTCTCCAGATACGTCACTACATCCCTGGCAGCCTCTATCCCGCTGATATAAGCCCCGTGGACCGATAAAGGCTGGTATTGATTGTTGTATGCCGGGGCGGTAGCTTCCCCTGCCCAGAAAACAGGGAGTGTTTCGAGTGGATTCTTCAAAGTTTCTCGGACATTTTTAATCTCCTCAATACTCTTTCCTTCATTGTAACCAATATATGAATTTCCACCCCTTGACCATGTATCTGCCCCCCAGTCCTTGCGGTAAACGTTTGGTTCATCATTACTTTTCCAGACCAGTTTTTCCTTCCAGTCCCAGTGACCTTTCCTGTTGTATATTTCTTCTATACGCCTGAATATATACTCGGCAGCCATTTTGTCATTACTCATGTTCTTTATGATTAAATAATCAACTCCCATCATTAAGGCGGTAAGAACGTAGGGACCATTTTCCAGATAGGGAAAGGACGTGAAGAAAGTCCTCGGCTGAGGATTTTCTTTTTGTTTATGCCCGGTTGGATTGACTAAAAGGGCCATATTATTATCGTTCGTTCTATGATCATACCCCCACACACATTCCCTGAATTGCATGACAAACTTGGCAATTGGCCCTGGTTTTATGATACTAAAAACTTTCTTTTTTTCTTCAGGAAAGAACTGTCCAAAAATATGAGTTCCCTTATGCAGGAGCATCCCGACAGAAAAGGTGCAAATCGCAGCATCCGCGGTAAATTCCATCCCATTTCTTGTTTTAATCCTGATTCCTTTTTCAATTTTTTCTACACCAGTAACCTCATGTTCATAAAGGATATTTCCTTTGATTTTACCAGGTTCTTCCTGTTCAAATTCTTTCAATATAGCTTTAGGCAGCCGGTCAAAACCGTATCTTTGTTTATCAGGGCCGAGCATCTTGAACTCATAAAGCTCTTCGCGGAGCTGATCGGGTACTTTATCAAAGGTTAGCCCTGCAACGCTAATGTTGTCTTCCACAGATTTACAGTATGGGTCACCCGTATGATTCGGCGGACAAAGCTTGGCAGGCAAGTCGTCCAATGCCAATATCCCTGGTGTATGGGACGAAACAGCATACAATGCCATATCGTGCCCTTTTCCCTGATACTTTATTGACTCAACAAATTTTTTTGCCGGTTGATCACCATTGGCAATGTCAAAGTTTTTAATCTTTCCGAATAGCCCGGAATTTTTCAGTCCCATTTCAAACAAATTCTGGTCATACGTATGCGCCCACGTAGCCGGTTGGGGTAAACTCCAGTTTGGATCCGGATCTCCGGGAAAAGCGACTCGAACATGATTGAATTTGGAGTACTTTTCATGTCTGAATTTCTGGCGTTTTATCTCCGCCCAGAACTCTTTATAGGGGTCATCATCAACATGTATGAAATGAGCTCCTTCCTCAACCGGGAATCCGTCTCTTCTGGCGCCACCGTCATCAGTAAGCACGAAGTCGTCCTTTGAGCACATCCGCCCCCCGACGTGATTTGATGCCTCAAGTATTAAGACGCTCTTTCCGGCATTTTTCAGTTCTCTGGCGGCTGTAACACCCGCAATACCCGCACCCAAAACTATACAATCAAAATGATCAGGCATATGATGCCTCCTTCCAGGGAAGCGATTTTCATATTCTTTCGCAACATTATGTTACGCGATGCAGGAAATCGTTAACATTTGAGGATGAATATGATATTCACTTTTTTATCATCAAAACATCTTCAGTACATGAAATAATGTTTATCGCATATGACGCGCTTTCTTTATCTTCAAAATAGACATTTATTTTGTCTTTTCCTTCAGCTTTCCAATACCCGGAAATCCGGGCCGGACGATCTGCCGGACCTATGCCATATTGAACAAATTCTCCATTTTCTTTTATCTCAAATCCAAATCTGCCTCTAGACCTGGGAAAATTATAATTGCCCGGTCTGAAAACCTTTGCCTCTCTTGTATCTTCTTCGTAAGAATGTACCCAATGCCTGAAAATCTCCTTAGGAAGACCGTTATTGCTTCCCATAGTTTGCACCGTTTGGACATGAAAGAACAGCAATGAAAAAAGGAGTAATGATTTTGTAATCTTCATGGTTCGACTCATTCCTTATAAAGGGGCATGCAGAGGGCGACCTTCTGCATGCCCGCCTCCAATATACTATATGCAACTATTTTGTTTTGATGGATTTTTTCCGTACTTTTCCTATTCCATACAATGTTAGGATAAACGCCATGGCTGTTATCGACCCCTGGCCACAACTACCACCACTTGGTGGACACTTTAATCCGTCTGAACTCATGATGGTCGATCTCGGTCCGGTTATGGCAGCATCCATCCTTGCAGACTGGCCGTTGGTGAACATAACCATACAAGCATCATCCGTGTAATCCATATAGTCCATGAACATATCCCCATTCGTACCATTATCGCAACTGCTATGTGGAAAGGGAGGACATCCGTAATTCATACATTCCTGATTAGGGGTGTCATCAACCAAGTCAGAACCACTGCACTGGTTTGCGCCCGGACAATCATCACCCCAGATGTGGCGCAGGTTAAGCCAGTGCCCAACTTCATGGGTAGCCGTCCTCCCTTTGTTAAATGGAGGGACTGCTGTTCCGGTATCACCCAACGCCGTATAGGCAATTACTACCCCGTCCGTGTCCGCCGGGCCTCCCGGGAATTGAGCATATCCCAGGAGACCGTCTGCCAGGTTACATACCCATATGTTTAAGTACCTGTCCCTTGGCCAGGCATCACTTCCACCGCTGACGGAAAATTTCACTGTATCGTCAGAACCAAATCCTGTTGCTGTTGTTGATTTTCTTATAATACCGTTTGTAGAACCACCGCCGGGGTCCCTGCAAGCAAGGGCAAATTCTATCCGCGTATCCGCTATCAGGGATTGAAATACTGACGGAACTGAGGATACATCGGCATTCAACTTTCTGTAATCTTCGTTGAGGATACGGATTTGACTCTTAATTTGCCCATCCGAAATATTCTGTTCGGGGGTATTATAGACGACATGAACAACGACAGGGATTTTCACTACTTCGGTTCGCAATACCCCCCGAAGAAGATAATTCCTGGTGAGATTCTCAATTGCCGTTTGGTTTTCCCGGTATGCCGGAACGGTTCTCATAAGTCTTTCATGAACTTCCATGGCTGCGCAGGTTCTTTTCTTCTCCTGGGAGTAAATCCCGGATGAATATACAATAAACAACATTACCATTAAACAAAAAACGATCATGCCTGACATCAAGAAAGACCTTTTCATCTTCATCCCAAAAACCTCCTCTCAAAAGGTTGAGACCATCAGTTCAGAAAAAACGGGAACGTCTTCATTTCCGAATTTTTGACGATTGCACCCGACTGCCTTACTGTTTTTATCGTTAACCTAGCTCATGGAATTCCTTGACGTTATTATCTTCACTACATTCTGAAAGCTCATTTTTGTAATCTGCTTTTACCTCAAGATCGGCATCGGGATTATAAACCCAGTATGGCAAAAAGAAGGTAACCGTTGCGGTATCTCCGGGTCCTAGCGCCGGAGTGGGAGCATCGGCAGTAGTAATTGGTTCCCACGCCGAGCTTGTATCGGTTAACCGGGCTACGGTAGAACCGGCAGGGGCATCACCAATATTCTTAATGGTGGCGCGAATTACCGAACGTTTGTTTTGGGCGTCCCACTCTGGCCTTTCGATCTTTTCGACTACCAAATCAGGGCAACCTTTCATTCCAAGACACCTCGGCAAAACATGTTCAACGTCGAGCGTTTCAACCTGCTCATTCTTACCGGCAGCTGTGTATACTGCAATTACTTCCAGTTCAACCTCACTCTCGATGACTACAAATCCCTTGATAAAATCTGCATTCGTACGGGTGTGTTCAAAGATATCCCTGTTATCGATTTCAAATGCCTGATAGGGGCCGAGTTTGGCCTTAAATAAATCAGAAACGGGACCAGGCTTCTCACCCGGCAAGGCAATAGAAAATCTTTTTTTCAGAATGACATTTTTGTCAGTGGGGTTACCCACATTAATGGCGGTCCAATATAACCCGGGAGCCACAACCTTGCCATCGGACTTTCCGCAGATGAATTTTATTTCGTACCGAAACTTTGCCTTCACATCATCAGGACAGATTAACCCATCTGAGCTTTGAATGGCCAACCTTGGCCCAGCCAAGGCGGCATCCATTCTTGCCGATTGCCCATTCGTGAACATCACCATACATGCGTCATCCGTATAATCCATATAGTTCATGAACAAATCCCCATTCGGACCATTGCTGCAGCTTATATGTGGAAAGGCAGGACAACCATAATTGGAACACTCCTGATTGGGTGTATCACCAACAGAATCAGAGCCACCGCACTGGTCACCACCGGGACAATCATCACCCCAAATGTGAAACAGGTTTAACCAGTGTCCGACTTCATGGGTCGCTGTCCTTCCTTTGTTAAACGGGGGGACAGCTGTTCCGGTATCGCCAAATGCCGTATAGGTGATAACCACCCCATCCGTGTCTGCCGGGCCTCCTGGAAATTGAGCATAGCCCAGGAGACCGCCCCCCAGGTTACACACCCATATGTTTAAATACTTATCCCTTGGCCAGGCATCCCTTCCCCCTTTTGCCGTAAATTTAACGGCATCGTCATAGGTAAATGATGCTACATCTGTTTTTGTTCTTGTAATACCAGAGGTAAGTTTTCCCTCGGGGTCTTTACAAGCAAAGGCAAATTCGATTTTCGAATCTGTTGCTAGAGGCTGAAATACCGATGGCACCGTGGATACATCAGCATTTAACTTTCTATAATCCTCATTGAGGACACGGATTTGACTCTTGATTTGATCATCTGAAATATTCTGCTCAGGAGTATTATATACCACATGAACAACTACAGGTATTTTCACTATTTCTGCCCGTAAGACCTCCCTGAGTAAGTAACTTCTTGTAAGGTTCTCAATTGCTGCCCGGCTATCTCTGTAAGCCGGAATAGTCTTCAGGAGTTTTTCATGGACCTCCATGGTTGCACAAATCCTTTTCTTTTCCTGTGCGTAAATTCCAGGTGAATATGCCAAAAGCGGTATTGCAAAAAGAGAAAAAAATGCCATGCCTAAAATAAGTGTTGGTCTTTTCATGTGAAGAATCCTCCTTCAGAAAAATATCGTTGCAAAAATTTTGTTCAGTTTTGAGAAAAGACTTTTGTTTTGAGTAAACTGCGAAAAAAGCTTCCTCAAAATAATTCCTGCCGGTTATTAATCCTGAAAGTGGAACTGTTCCGTATCCACCCAAGCCATCCTTATTAATGACCAGAAGTCCATGGCAATATTCTGAAGAATATACTCGTAGGGAATCCAGCCGTAACCAATGTTTCCCCAGTCAGTGCCCCAGGAATTACGGATAAGAAATGCGCCCTTAGATTTAATCTTTGGATATTGGGTATTCCTGATCTCGATAGTGTCATCGTATCCAACAGCTACGATTGCATGCCCCCAGCTAATTGGCTCACTTGGATCGGGTAGCGGAAACGCCCCAGGTATATCGCCGGAGAAGGATGACGGATAACCCCAAAACCCAAACATCGATGGAATACCGGCAGCGAGATATTTTTTGACACTGGCCAATACATCTGCATACGGTACATTTTTGCCCAGCGGGTCGTGACAAAAATATCGTAATGCCTCGTAATTATCCGCTATCGCATAAACAAACTGTGATGGATCCCGATCAAAATCAGGGTCAACATCGGTATACTGCCAATACTTCTCGTCCGGCACGCCGCATAGAACCAGAGCGCCCATGGTATTTCGGAGCCATGCCCCGGTGTCACCAGTAACTCCCATCAGATTTCTTGTATTTTTGTAAACAAAGAGGCGCGATCCGTCTCTGTACTTATTGAAAGCCCGATTCTCATAATACTCAATGACCGCAACTGCTGCATTGGCGGTGCATGACCCAAGTTGCCGCTGGTCTTCTATCGGGGAACAATACTGTCTTAGATCAACTGCCGGGGGGAGTGATGCTGCCAGGGATGCGTTGGTCTTCTTTGGAAAAATCAATTTTTGAACAAGTGGGATAATTTGCGGATGCGTGTCCATATAATCCCTACGGTCATAAATTGGGGGTAGCCAGCCTGTACCAACGGTAACATTCAAATCCGGAGGCTTTACCTGACGATTTCGAAGAAGAATTGCCATAAGAGATGACTCCTTTCCTGTATAAATTTCGAGACATTTTGTTGCAGGAATTAAGGTCCCGCCTGAACTTTAATTGTGTATGCCCCCACACCAGTCGAAGAATAGTGCCTGATTTCTGCAAAATAGTTACCGGCGGTGAGAACTTTACTGATCCGTGAATTTACATTGTTCCCCCCAATATCATCATTTTCAGCAACCAGGGTTGTTCTGTTGTTGGGACCGAACAGAGACATATAGGTATCTGTTTTCCCGCCTGTCTCTATTGTATATTGCCCATCGGCAACTACCGTAAACCCAAAGATGTCTTTTTCACCTGGACTGCCGATAGAGGCATTTGTTGGCGGGGGAGGAGCTGTAATTATCTCAAGCTGCGTAACAACCTCTTCAACGTTTGGATTGCCAATTCCAACAGCAGCCCAGGCGTTCTGAACTGTAATGTATTTAGGCGTGTCTCCTGGAAAAATAACCGCCACTGCATCTAAAGTGGCCTCTCGTGCCTCCATAAAGTCAGAATTGGAAGTCAACCAGTTAATTTGCGCTTCATAGAAAACTTTACCCACATTGAAGAGTCCCATACCTTGAACAGCAATCCCATGATGTGTTCCCCCCTCGGACATAAGATACGCAGCTTTGTTTGGTATGCCACTATTGAAGTGCACACATCCGTTGTATCTGTCATTTGAATCATAACATCTCTTATCTAAATTACTTCCATTCGAGTCAGGCACAACAAAATCATCCATATGATCGGGCTGGTTACCACGTGGAGGATTATCCATATACCGAAGGGCATCTCCGGGGGTACCGGGAGTAAAAATGTCTTCGCCAAGCATCCAGTCTAACGGGTCAATCAAAACCCCAAAAATATCTGATAGAGATTCATTTAATGCCCCTGATTGATTTTCATATATTAGCCCTGCTTCTCTTCCTGTAACTGCGTGGGTTAACTCATGAGCCACCACGTCCAAAGCTTGTGATAATGGAGAGAAAACGGTTCCATCACCATCTCCATATACCATTTGTTGTTCAAAAGGACTCCAGTACGCATTGTTAAACTTCTCTTTATGATGTACTGTTGATCTAAGGATTGCGCCTGAGTTATCGTAGCTATCACGACCATGATTGTTATTGTAATAATTGTAAACGGTACCGGCATTTTCGTGGGCTGCATCAAGTGCAGCGTCACCTACAGAAATATCTCCTTCCGATCGCTTTAAAGTTCCCGGAAGAGCTGCTCCGTTCTTACCATCGTACGTTTTACGACTTAACACGAACTGGAGATCATTATAAAAATGGATGACATCACCCGTATGGGCATCCACATAGTAAACAAATTCCCCGAGGGGATCCTCAGACTTCAGGCGTGCCTTCCACGCCAAATGTGTTTTATCATTATAGTTGTATACAATTAATTCAGCTTTCGGTTCCTGCACAGGTTCCGTCCTAAGTTTTAAATCCCGTTTGGCCGCATTGAATATAGCAGTAATAGCATCCGAACTCTGGATCGAAGGTGAAGTGTTTACATCAATATTGGGTAAATAATGCCCATTTACAACCTGAACTTCTTTGTTACTGTTGATATGAACTAAGATTTGCTTTCCCTCAACAGGAAGCGACTTATAAATCTGTTGAAGCTTCACATGTTCCCACCCGCGCTCGTCTTTATTTACATCCCGAATGGTAAGCTCTTGTTCTGTATCAGTCATATGGAAAAGAGCCTTATTTGTTTTGAAGAAACGGATTGCGATTTCTTTGGCATCAGCATCAATCTTTTCACTCAGTTTACCGGCCAATCGAACCGGAGCGCCTGTTTTATCATCCCATCGGATTTTAATCGTTGGATCAATCTGCTTTAATTGACTGATTACGGCCAGTTGCCGGTCTGTCTGGGCATATAGATGGGAAACAGATGTCCCAGTCCGGAGGCACAAGACAAAAAATATTACAATCACCCTCGGAACAAAATTTTTCATAATGGTCCTCCTTGGATACTCCGTCGTATTGTCAAAAGTTTTCATAATCTTTTTATAAAGATCCTTCTTGATTTCGATCTTTACAAAAGTTGGAGGGATATCATTTCCCTCCAACTTCCTGGGCAATACTTAAGTAACAACGCCATCTACCGCCTCGGATATTTCCACAACTTGTTCAAAACCTACAGTTTTTACGTTAGCCAGCTTATTCTGAAAGTCCCGAATAACACTTACAGAAAAATTTTTCCATTGGCTCTCATTGAGAAGATAGACATCACCTCTATAATGCAAATGGGCTATCCTGATTCCTCCAGGCCATTGCCAGGGACGTAAACGGGCTTTTTCTTGTTCTCCTGACACAATATTCCGTGGAGTAAAAGGATTTTCTGCCATGAGTGACTCGATAGGCACAGGCTTGAGTTTATATTCCTCTATAGTTTTTCCAATCAGATCCATACTTTTAAGCCAGATAGGCGCTGGTATCCCATATATCCATCGTCTTACTAAGAAAGGATTTATTCCGTCCATTGTTTTATCCTCCATAAAGTATATCACTTACTGAATACAGAAAGAAAATGTATAAACTATGTAATACCTCTTAACTCTTCATTGTTTATAGATGAACAGATAGAGCGCTTTCAAGCCGGCGGAGGAGGGCGACCATTCTTCATACTGTTTCCTTTTACCAGAAAATGATTTATTCTATTTTGGTGATTCGCCTTTATAAACCCTTCCAGGCCTTTGATGCTTCTTACAGAAGCATGACGGTAAATTTTCATTCTATTCTCCGGTCACGCAGTTAGCGGTATGTGCTTCTATCAGGTTGTAAAAAAAGACTGATCCAAGTTTCTCCTCAAGGGCCTGGAAGGTATTAAATGCAGTAATAATTGCAGTTCTTTCTGAAGCGCATAAGAACGGACTTACCCGGTTATAATACCCAGACGAAAAATAATTTGAGCAGCCGCACCAGTTCATGCAGTAATCCTTCAGACTGCACGACAGGCATTCGGCGTTGATTTCTTTGCCAGGCTCTGTTTTGCAAAACATTCGCTCTCTCTTTATCCCATCGGTGATATTGCCGATACAGTGTCCATTTCCCGTGTCTGCGCCGATAAGTCTCTCACAGGGATAAATATTTCCAGAAGGTGTGAAGGCGAACTCTCCGGTTCCCATTCTGCAGCGTTCAAGAGGTTTGTATCCTTCGCGCAAAATGGCGGCTATCTTGCTGTCAATTAAGCTGATAAAATGGGGTTTTTGCCGAAGATAATAATCAATATACTGTCTTGATATCTGACCATAAATTTCAGGAAGTAATTCAGCCTCTTTTTTCGACCAGGGCGCCGAAAAATCAGGATTTAAATAGATCCGCTTTAGTCCAAGGGAAGCAAGATATTCCACAACTTGAGGTAAATATTGAAAAGTCTCAGGATGATAAACCGCATTAACAAGAACGGAGGAGAGAACCTCTTTTGCGCGCTTTATCGTGTTCGTAACATCAATTGAACTTCCTTTACCATTTGAAAAGATCCTAAAAGTATCCTGTATAAATGGAGGACCGTCGCAACTTAAGCAGAATCCTATATTGTGTTCATTCAAAAAATCAGCTATTTCATCAGAAAAAATTGTCCCATTGGTTACAACAGTAAGCTCTACCAATGCATTTTTAAATGATGGATGATTTTCTATCAATTCAGTTATTTCTTTCATAAGCTCAAATTCAAGAAGCGGTTCGCCACCGAAGAAACCGATGTCAATCTTTTCTTCAGAAGGAGTATTTTTAAAGACGAAATCAATAATCTTTTTTGCGATGGTTAGGGACATCCTCGTGTCCCTTTTGTCGATGTAACAATATTGGCATCGCATATTACATTGTTGCGTAATACATAGTGTATATTTCATTGTAAATTCCCTTCCCTGTTACCAGGTAATTACACGTCATTCAAATGAAAATAAAAAAGCCTTACTGCAAAGATGTTCATTAAAACATCTTCGGCAGTAAGGCTGTCTCATAAGCAGTTTAAACTGTTTAAACCGCTTAAACGGCTAGCAAGACCCTTTACTTTGCGTCCCCAGATGACTCTGGGTTTGCCTTTATCGATATGTTTTAAAAATTACGTTACGTTATTGGACCACTCGACTATTGAAAAAATGACTTTTTCTGAAATATATTTTTGTTCATTTCAGTAAATCCAGCAAAGGCTGAATTTTATCTGCCATTTTAATGTAAACGCCCCGCACGTTAAGGCACTTTGCTTCCATCAAGGCTGACAGGGAAGGGCGCTATTGTAATTTGCTGAATCTATGCACAACTGAGGCGCAAATTCGATTCCATAGCAGATTGGTAAAAGTTTGCCTCCTCAATTTGCCAATAAATAAAGGGTTCTCGTCCCCATAGGGATCTTCATCCGTTCACTGCCAAATGAAAAGTGTAACAGGAAAATGTTACACTTTTTCAGATAACAAAAAGGCAACTGAATGCATAAATAAAACTGAAATGCCGGGAGGACTCATAAAATCAATGGACTAGCTATCACGGCAGAGAGTTCTCGAGAAGGGTTATACTGTTACACTTTTTGCAACATCTCTGTAACATCAATCTCTGAAATGTTACATCTTCCTGATTTCCCATGACATAAGCTTCTCTCTCTACCAACATCCGAATTTTTGTAATTCTGCATTCCCGGACCACCTGTTAAGATGGGTGACACTTTAGTCCTTTCTGCCGGTATTTCTCTCGTTAGGATTTATCTTTCTGGAGGGGCTAAAAAGGCTCCTCCTTAATTTGATCTACATCGTTTACAATTATTTCCGGTTGACCGTTATACAACTTAAACACACCCTTTACGAAAACAAAATTCTGTTTCATAAGCCCATTGGGAATATCCGAAGGGTCACCCAAATGCCGGATGCGAAGATAATTAATAATTTTGTCATGCCGGGGATTATTTTCAAATACGTATAAATAGAAATATTTTTGAAGCTTAACCGATAGCTCGATGGCCGTACCAGATCCTGCGCCTCTTATATTACTTATCTCACCAAAAACAACCCTCTCTTCCTCACTCCTTGCAGCAACCATCGCCTCCTCGTAATCCAGTCCATCAGGAAGGAATATAAGCCTTTTGTTATCCCTCTTTTCATCTCTGCCCGCCTGGATGTACCTTGCTCGTACCTCCCACCACATCTTAAGCAGGTGATAGGGTCGCGTGGCATCCCCCGCATGGGTTGCATCGTCCCAAATCCCCCTCCCTTCGAGCATGGCCTCCCTTTCGGCTTCCAGAAAAGCGTCATGGTAACCACGCGCATAGCCATACTTTTGAAAGTAAGGGCTGTATCCCCATCGAACCGCCTCTAAATTATAGTTTTCATTTTCCGCCATCACATAAGTCAAAGGACGATTAAAGAAATCGATGATTTTATAATCAGCCTCGTATTCAAGCTCTGCTCTATTCCCCCTATCCCGGAACCATTTTCTTGCCCATTCAACTGTTTTGGCGCCAAAACGGGTTACAGGCTTTAAGGGTTTACTGTTTTTGGTCTCTTCAGTATCAGTACAGGGAGTTCTCAGGTTGGTAAGGCTTCCATCAAGTTTTACCTTCACTGTGTCTCCGTCTATTACCTCGATGATTTCATAATTGCCACTCAGTTTTAATCCCATCGCAAAGACCTCCTTTTATTCAAAATAACATTAACGCCCTTCCAAAAACACACGGTGTATCTATTCGCCTATATTATTGAAATGCTTGCATATTGTTTATGGTTCTACTTTCCCGCTTTATCCATCAAGAAAGAATTTTTCCCTTTTCTCTTTTTTCAACCACGCATTGTATTGCCTCTATCACGGCGTTCATATTCTTGAGAACCTATTACGGTTTCACCCACACAAATCGAAGAAGACCCAAATTGAAATTTTTTTGATAAATGCTTATCAATGCTCATCCGTGGTTAAATAAGCTTTTTCTCTTGCGCACTTTGCATACTCTGTTGTGAACGATTATCTCTTATAAATATCTTCCCGACAAACCATAAGCAACCAAGGATAGCAAAGGCTCCGGCTATATAGGTACCTATAAATAGATTTCTTCTGAGAGATTGGGCTTCACCAGTCAATGAAGCAAATAATCCAGGTTCTGAGATGACGAGTAAACAGGCACGAACGAAAATACCTATAATGATGGCCATGAGAATTACTAATACCATAGGATGAAAAAGGCTCGGGTAAGGTGGCAAATACCAGCAATCTGTCTGTCTCTGAAATACTTTTGCATCAACTTCGCTAGCATTCTTTTTATATTCCTCCCAAAGTATTGAATATAAACCCTCGCTCTTTTGAAGAGTAACCGTAACAGCCACCATCAAGCCTGCCATAAGGATAGGAAATAACTTGATGAGGTCTGGAAGATCCGCAGGAATCCGTCCAAACGGCGATTCAAGCGAACTAAGCCGGGAGTCTAATTTATCTTTACTATCCTGCAATTTCGTCATATCATTATTCATCTTATCCAATTCTTCTTTTTGCGCTTTTACGGCCTCTTTTAACCTTCCTACGAGCATATTAATCTTATCCCCAAGCAATCCAAATGACTTTTTTACTTCATATTGAAGCTCTTGAGCTACATCTAACTTACCTCTCGGGCCAGAATAACTCCGCCAAAAATTCGGGTTTTCTTTTTCAACTCTATCGATATACTTTTGAATATCCTTAATTCCCTGCTGAGTTATATTCTGTAAATCAATATCACCAACCATGTCCGATGTTATGTTTGCTTGCTTGATTGGTTCCTCGATTCCTTCCCTAATTTCATTGAGTAAATTATTAAACCATGTCTCAATATACCAGTGCACACCATCATTAAATGTAGTAATACCGGATGGTAAGGAAAAATCCCCAATCTTGATAAACCTGGATTGCTGAATTTGCATTGATTGCTGGACAGGAAAGGGCATATTCGAATCATTTTCCAGTTTTTCTCTTTCTTTTGCAGGTCTCTGGATATTAATTGATTGTTGTACAGGGGCTGACTGTTGGATTTGTGTTGATCGATTAGATGTGTCTGGAGATAATTCAGAAAGAAATACATTCCAAAGATCTGACAATATCCCTCTCAGATGTTGGGGAAAATCCCTTATCTTATTTTCAATAGTAGTCTGATTCGTCTTGATATTTTTGCTCAGGTTTGTAATGCGCTCAGACTGGCCTGATAGTTGATCAAACTGTAGTTTCTTTTCGTCTAATGATTTTTTTAATCTGGGCTCTTGCTCTTTATATTCAAAATAAGGTTCCACTACATAGAAATGGGCAATCAAAGCAAACAGGAGACCTGCGCCAAGAAGGCGGTTTACATGCTTCTTGCACGACCTCAAATCATCAAAGATCACATCAAATAATTGTGGCATAGCTTATTCTCCCGATAGAGACACTTCATGAGTTCTATTTGATAAATTCACTTGCCCATAATCTACTTTTCAATTCCCCCTCTATCAAAACTTAATTCGTCATCTCGAATTCCCTTATCTAAAGTATTTGAGATCTTTTCGTGATATCGGATTAGATTGAAACGAAGGGTTCAGATTGCAAATCTAAAACCGCGTTAATTATCTATAGCTATGAAATAATTCGTAAAATTTATATTATTAAAGTACAGTTGAAAGGGAGTTACCCAAAAACAATGTTGGCTATTATAGGGGCGAAGCATTTTCCTGTTCTAGAGCGCATACATTCTCACGCAATTTTACAAATGCTTCACCCCTATTAAAATTTTACACTTTATTTTGAATAGTTACGTTGTAAGGATTATCAAAAGATCGACGGTTAACCTTGAGGAGCGCGAATCAAGCCGGCACCAATGTCAAAAGGATCTAATCCACTTAGGCCATCGGTAATTGCTGTGCCGATCAGCCGGGAGGTCAGTTGCCAGGCGGTAAGCACTCCAGTTTTCTTAATCTTTTCCGCCCATAGTGCAGCGACACCGGCAACATGGGGAGTAGCCATACTGGTTCCGCTCTTCGAACTTAACCCACCTCCGAGCTTAGCAGAAAGAACACCAACACCCGGAGCTGAGACATTGGCGCCGGTATTCGAAAATGCCGCAACTGTGAAGCCATTGTCTCCCTGGCCAAGGGCAGCGACTGAGATGATGCCCTCGGCTACAGCAGGCGGGCTGACCGCAATCTCGAAGTCTGGATTTTCATCCCTTCGACTCTCATTGCCTGCGGCTGCGATGATGATAGTCGCCTGTAAAAAAGCCCCCTGGGCTCGTATAAGCGAAGCGAGTCGTTCGAACAATTGCACGTTTTCCCTGTAGCCCTCCAGTGCTCGGGAGGTCGCCAATTCGGAGGGAAAACCTTGTGTTTTTAACCACTCAACATAGCCCGGGAAGTCCATGCCCAGGGACATGGAAATCACATTGGCGCCATTCTCTACGGCCCATTGGATAGCGCTGACGATCTGTTCACTCGATCCACCTTGCGCACCAAGCACCTTACCAATCAGCGCATTCTTTACTCCCGATGCAACCCCTATTCGTATGCCATCGACTGTTCTGCCAAAAATGGTGCCGGCACAATGCGTACCGTGCCCATGCTGATCACCGTTGCCTTCGCCTGTAAAGTCCTTCTGAACGATGTTCACGCCCGAAAATGCAGGATGTGAACCATCGATACCCGTATCGAGTACAGCAACTACGACCCCATCTCCGGTAAAAGGCGATGTATCAGCCCCTACAGCTTTTACACCCCAGGCAATTTCACCGACGGCAGGCCTTGCGATGGCTTGATCTTCAAAGGGAGTAATCAGCCTCATCGGAAAAGAAGGAGCAACAGCGAGGACATCGGCATTGCGAGTTAATGCTAGGATTTTACCTCGGTCAATCTCCTCGACCTCGACTGACAATCCTGCGGGGATTGATTCGACTCCCCGTGGTTGCAAGAGTGGTCCAAGGAATACGTCACGAGTAGCTTCACGAGTGGTCCGTAAGACAATGTGTTTCTCTTTCATAATATTTCTCCTTTCTTAAAATAATCATATGATAATTCACCCATTCAAAAGCGTCCAACTACCCCCAGACCGACATCGACTTTCCTGACCTCTGTATACCCATCCGGATTTACCGCCAGATCAAGGTTAGTTTCCAGTTTCAGGCCATGACCAATATCGAACTGGAAGTCGAGAACAATCTCGCCTTCCCTGAGAAAGTTGATTCCTTTAAACAGAATGCCAGTTCCCAGACTCAGCTTTTCTGCTGTGCCTGGCTCAAATCCGGCAAAGGTGAATCCCGTTTCCAGCACGTTTCGTCCCAGTGCGTACCTGGCAAAAGATTCCTTCAACAGGTCTGGACGATCGGGATACAAGACCGAAATTTGATACAAATGATGCCCGTAGTTAAAGAGATTCTCTCCCACGTTTCTTTCCATCGCCTCCAGGAATCCCGGAAAATTGGGAAATCTGGACGGTTCCGGTTGGGGCTGGCGTTGAATGGTACCTCGGAGCGCATTGATGCGGGTTATAATTTGTGGAATATCTCTGGGTGCCTGACCAGGCAGTCCTTTGGCTTGCACAAGTTTTTCTTCCCCCTCTTCTATTGGTTGACGTTGAACTACCGGGGTTATACTTAACGAAAGAGATTTTGTTTGAATTGATTCCTCTTCTCCGCACGAGGAACCGTTTGAAAAGGGGCAGATGGGTTTTATTTGAATGAATTTGTTTTCTTTGCTGACATCTGACGGCTGACCACTGATAACTGAATTTTCCGGCATCCGCATCACTTGCTCCGCCACCCTGTCTGCTTCCTGCTCATAAATATCATTGGGCTGGCCGATCCTGAGTTTGGCCTGGATCAGGCGCCCCATAGCCTGGTTCCCAATCGCTCGTTGGGGTTGCAAAAGCGGGTGGGCCTGGGTCCGAGTTGGCAACACCTGCTTAGCGGAAGGATGCATTTCCCTTTTATTATTTGGTTGGTCTGTTTTGGTTACCTGTTGAAATTCCACGTTTTTTAACCTTTATGATTCCACCCGTCCAGCTTTTGTATATCATCTTCCGATCGATCTCCGCGCCTGGAGCGGTTTCTATTAAAGTAGAACCCCCTCTCTTTCCCCACCTTCGCAAAGAGGGGATGAAAGGAAGGTCTTCCGCCAATTATGTAAGTAAATACCTAATCGGTTACCACATATTCCAGAAATACGCATAAACAAAATGAAAATTCCTATACAATCAAGGTATCAGCCTTATCCGGAGATCGTGAGTGTCACCTTTGGTTTTTCTTCAGATTTTCGTCAAGAGTTTGCGCCAGTAACCTGAGATCCGACGCCGCTTTTTTCCCAGCGCCACCTTTCAAAATAATTTCATTCTCGCTCCCAGCCTGACCATTAGGGTCTTCGTTTACGAATGATCAACCATGCAATAATAAGTAATAAAATAATTATGATAATTAAACAGATCCACCAGCAGGGAATGGCTGGTCCACTGAGCTTAATTGGTTTACCCTGAATTACCGAGGTCACTTCTGGTTGCCCTTGAGTTTGGTCGTAACTGAGCAGTTGTGAATAAATGCCATTATTATAATCGATAACCGGGCCTACCCACTGGCCACCTGTCGCGTAGAATTGAATTTGATCAGGATAGCCGGGTCCGAGATACCCGCCAAATTTATCACGGGGTATCACATAGTACTCTTTGAGCACAAGATTGCCGGTTTGCTGATAGATGCGGACATCAAAAATTGTCTGACCTGGGTCAACCTCAACCCGTACATACTCTGCTATGGTTTTTACCCGGCTAAATTGGCTTCCTGATGGAGAAACCCCACTAGCCTTGAATCGAAAGACATAACTTCCTTCATACTGGGTATTCAAAAATTGCAGGGTATAAATGCCATCATTTGGTGTTACATCGCCGTGCGTACCGTCATCGTAAAGTTCTATGCCAGGATCTTCAATAAAAATCAGACCCTCTTTATTACACAGTTTAAAGAGTGAGTCTATTTTCGCAAAACGATCTGGTTTTACATCTATATTTGGCGGCTGGGTAACCGCGGTTGTGAAGACGCCCATCGTTAAACCTGTTTTAATCAAATCTATATCCCTGCGAATGGGTGGAAGTGACGGTGGACGCGGTTCACAATTATCAGGGGTGCGCACCGAAACGTATGTCCCAAAACCCTCACCCGGCCGCTTGATAGTAACGGTTACCTTAACCGGGCGGTTAACCGGATCGTGGGTTACCGGAACGCCGGCTTCATCCAGATCTGCGGTCAAAATGATGTCCAGACCTGTTCCATGTACTTTTTGATCAATAGCGAATCTGGCTCGAAGGTTAAGATCAAGCAGAACGAACTGACGATCCGCCGTCGCTAAGGGATTGCCCATTCCATCAACGGCACGCCAGGTCCCCGCTGGTGGGTTGTTGACAACGCAAATGGCGTAGCCAACCGTGGCATTCTCCACCGCAGAAACATTACACGCGACATTGTTCCATGGGTCACCGGGGTTAACTTTCTGCTGCAGGTTAAAAGTTACAGCGCCTGCAGGATTTGTCCATGAAAGAATGACAATGAGTTTACGTTCACCTGCATTAACACTAAATTCAGTGCCACCAGGACCAGAAGAAGCCATGTTCATTTGATAAAGGTCGTCGAGAGACTGAATAAAGAACTCCTTCAAATCTTCAACGTTTGTGGTAATGGTATATGTCGATCCAAATTGCTGACCGGCAAACCGGTTTTTGATATTCGTCAAAAGCGCTGTATCAACCCCCCAATCCTGACCTAAGGCAACCGTATTCACTTGTATCCGATGATCAGTTCCTGCCGGGCAAACACCCCAGACGGCCACTCCATTACAAGGATCATAGTTTAAGTGACTCGGCTGGAGTGGTACATCAGTTACGGGCCGGTTGTGCAGACCATCGCTGAGAAAAAGCGCCACCCTTTGTGTCTCTTCTACCCCTGTGCCCAGGGCAGTAAAGGCCGCATCCAGACCTTTACCGATCGGCGTGTAATAATTGGGCAGAGGAGGCGAAACTGCGGGCAGAGCATCGGCATAGTTCCCCAAAGGAAAGGCCGGAACCGGAGCAAGTGGCTTTGGAATCGTTGTTTGATCTGCGTTAGCGGCATTGTTCCAGGAGAACGTCACCACACCAATTTTATCCTCAAAATACGTTGCATCACGAAGAATCGCCATAGCGTTTGCCATAAAATTAGCGGCCTTTTTGGCATTATCCCATTTACTTTGATCAAGCATGCTGCCGGACTGATCCAGCACAATCATGTACTCGATTGGATAGCGGGTCTTCAGATTTGCCCAGGTTGCCGGTGATGCTGGAAAAGGGTCAGGCCACGAAGTCTGATCACTGGTGTCCTGGTTTGTAACCAATAAGGAAAACCCCATAATTACCGACAAGTCGGACATCCCCAAATCGCTCGCTGAAATCGTTACTTCCGCAGCCCAGCCTGTTGCAAAATCGGGTGGTGCGCCACCGGTAGAGCCATCTTCGATGTCCAGGCCTGCTCCAGGCACCCATGCTACGGGAGGACCGCCCCCAGAGATTTTCTGGTGATCTGCATTGCCGCGTTTAATGAGAAATGTTATATCATCAGTAGTAGTGGCATGGTTATGGAAAGGATCAAAATTAAGTTCAATCCGATCAGAAGCGTTAAAACCTGTATCGTTAACCGAAACCAAAAAATACAGATTGTTTCCGCTCCTTTTGAAACGCACTTTTGCTTGAAAGCCAGCGGTGCTGAGGTCTTTGGAAGGGGCGCCTGTCCATTCTATTCCGGTAAGTATACCATCAATGGTCACAGAACCAGAAAGTGGAGTAACAGTATAGCAATCATTCGCCGCACCTGCGCCCCCAACAGCTGCCAAAGGACATCCTGCCGTTGGCTGATCCGCAAAAACATTTCGCAGTGTCAAAAATAAGAGCAGAAAAATTATCAAGCAATATGGCCGTTGAAGATGCAAACTGAACTGCAAGTGGTTTGGCATTTGAGCTTTCATGTCTGTTCTCCATAAAATGATTACGCAATGACTATAAAATTAATTCGATTCTCCACGGTAGCGCCTCCCACGACCGGACTGCCATTGATTTCAATAAGCGTAGCAGTTGCGATAATCTCTCCGGTTGTTCCTATTGGAGGGGGTGGTGCCGGAGATTTAGGACCATGGACTTTGGCAAAATAATCAGTAGTCGTATTCGGATTCACCTGTACATCCTGGGTAGTGGGAGATGCCTGAAGCGGACTCCAACCGGTTGTATCTGCGACATTCGGGCTGATGTAATGATTAATACGGTAGGTACGAATTTCACTGGAATTATCATTTTTGATCTTGAACAGGATGTCACGTCCTGTCGTTCGGGTCAAATGGTTCTGTCGAATCTCAAGCTGACCCTGAGCGTTAAGACGTGTATCCGCATAGAAAAAGAAGGTTCCCACAGGCGGCTCTACCCCGATTTGGAGCGGGATTCCCGGTTGCGGCGAGCGGATGAGAGGATTACGAACCGCAATGGCTGTTACTGTGAGGATCGCCTGTGTTTCGGCTGCGTTTGGAGTCACAGAAACAGCAACACTTGTCTTGCCACCCAGATTGGTTAAAGTCACGCTATTTTGACTTACTGTGGAAGTCCACGAAGCCGCAGAGATGGCTACCTGGATACCAAATTCTTCACTCCCTAAAGGAGAAGTCACCTGGCTCTCCACCTCGAAAGTGAAGGCATAAGTCGAGCCCGCTGCAAGCGCTTCAAAAGGAATAACCGAATTATAAAATACGTTTACAGTTCCTTCCGGCAGATTGGTAACCGGCGCTGAAAGAAAACTGTTGAGCTCTTCCTGAGCGATAACTGCTGCCAGCAAATCCTGATTATCCAGGGCTAGTTTTAGACCCTTGATAAAATCCGCTGTGCTTCCATCCAAATATTTGCGGTACTGGGTGATAAAGGCCTGGGCAGCGTTCGCAACGTTACCTATGGATTCCAGAACACCAAGAAAGTCTTTTTGTGCATCATAAAGACTGCGTATAAATTGTAAGGCATCCTGATTGTCCATATTGCGGGAGGCAGTTTGCACTTCACCGATGTGGGCGCGGTTCATAACTTCCTGCAAGGCGACGAGTAAAATATTTTCATCCTGAACCGAAGCGGTCTGATGCGGCAATTGCCCCTGCCGGAGTCTTGCGAAGAGTGAGGTTCTCAGTCCTGTCAGCATCACAACAAAACGGGCGACATCCAGCATCTCTAGACCAATTTGGACAAAAAGCGGAACTTTGATGTGCTCCGCGAGCGTGATGCCGGTTTTTCGCATATCAATGACCATATCCGGAGTAATAACTGCCACTGCTGCCCGGCGATTAAGTCGGGCCAAAGGCAAGTAGCTGTGTCCTTTCTCCCTGACGATCGAAGAAAGGTCGTTGGCGTTTTCTTTAACACGCACAACCCATTCACGTTTAACCCTCACCGCCGTTTCAATACCAATGCGATTATCAATAAGGCGGGGATCACCTCCTCCACCACTTCCCTTGACCTCCTTTTCCCAGGTATCTAAATAAACAATATCGGTGCGGTCGGCAACCGGGGTTGTCAGGGCGGGAAGTCCTGCCACGTTAAGTTGAGTTTGGTATGTTGTGATGTTCTGATTGATTACCAAAAGGCCATCGACTATGACAATTCCCGCAGCTACAGAAAAGTTATTTTGTCCACTCGTTGATAAAATTTGAAATCCCTGATTTCCAGCGGGGACGCCATTGCCAATAAAGTAACGGATCATGGTCAGAAGTTCCATCCGTCGAATGTCTTCCAATTCGTTCCAGTCGGCATCTAACACAGGCACTCCTTGCTGAAGTCTGATGCCTACGTAATGTGTGGGATTCGAAACTGGTTCTCCTGTAATCAATTGATGCATTATATTGGTTAGTTTAAAGGTATTTCTTGAAAAGTCGCCCATAGTCTTATCCTCGTTTTTTAAAACACTCTCTGAATAATCCGGTCTAAAGTGTCATCTGTCCTCTTGGAGATTAAGAGCGATAGATGTTATTATGCATAATCTTTGTGCCCAAGTCTTACACGTGAATATAACCGCATTTGTGTGTCATCACTGCGTAAATAATACTACCCTATCTGTTATCGGCATAAACTCCCTTAAAACCTGCGCTATGCGGGATCTTCCCATGGTGATCTTCTCTGCATCCATGGTATCCGGCTTCAGATAGAGACCTATGGTATCCCGGGCATACCAGTCTTCGTTCGTCCGTCCCCCATTTTTACCCATATCATAAGTATAGGTCTGAAAGTCCCCGAACTGGTCCCGTAGAGCAATCTTTGCGGCATTGAGGGTGTCAGCCGTTGTGCAACCAGCATAACGAAAATCCACCGTTTCAGTGGCTCGATAGACATTACTGGTATAAGAAAGGCTTTCGTTGGAGCGATAGATGAGCAACATACCATTATTAAGCAATAAAGGAAGAGGGTCACGCTGGGAATAAGGGTCGTCTGTGACTCGTTCTGCGGTTCCCCAGGTTTGGGTGGTTATATCCAGAGTGTTGTTCCAGATTGACCAGCTTCCATCACGATTGGAACTCCAGAAGAGTTCGATATTCCCGGCATCACTAACAAATGCAGCAGGTTCTCGGTCGTGATATGTGGGTGGCATAGCGGAGAGTGACTCAATATTGTTCCAACCGGTTTCATCCGGATCAATATTTCCTTTCGTCCGATGTACGAGCGTCCATCGGGTTTGCCCGGGTTCTGCAGCAGGCTCACGTCGGGCCCAAAAGACCCGGATACTTTGATTTGGTCCTGCCGGATAGAATAGAACAAATGGTTCACTTTCCACCCTGGGGTCCGCTCCGGCAACATCCAAAGGGAAATTGCTAACTGTGCCCCAGGTAGTGCCATTGTGTCTGTTGTATTTCAACTGCCATCGGGAATCAACTCTTTCCAGCCAGAATAACCATAAACCACTTGTATTATCGACCACAGCCCAGGGATTCTTGCGTTCGTTCCCAGTGTCTGCAAAAGGTTCCTCAGTTTCAATCGCAGACCAAACTCCGCCAGTTCTGGTTCGATGATTGACATGCCAGATTTGCTGTGTCTCATCATAGGTACTCCAGAAAACCCATAACGTTCCTCCCTGAATAGCTGTTGTAGGATATTTGTCGATTCCTGCACGGTTCGTAAAGGATTGACTGGGTGCCCATCTTGGTTCCCGGTCCTCACTATAGGTCTTATACCAGATATTCCATCGGCCATTCCTGAGGGTGTGGTAGAAAAGCCAAAGTGTCCCGTCCCCATCACTGACCACTGATGGTCTGCCCTCGTAGGCAAAATCCAATGACAATAGCTCCGGGGGTTCCGACCATTCACCGGTATTACTGCGTTGACGTGCCCAAATATTCAATCGTTCGGGGCGATTGGACAGAAAAACATTGTGAACAAATTCCTTGGTTTGACTCTCCCAGCCGCTGATGCGCTTCACGGCAGCCTCTACCGTGGGAATGATCCCAACCGTCTTATAAACTGCAGGTGCGTTTCTGATTTCGTTACGCTGCGCGTCAATTTCCAGGTTGTAATCTGTCTTCCAACCAATCCATTGCGCCAGCAACGGCAACAAACGCCCATCCACGTTATCACGGTTATGTAAGTCCAGCATAGCCCTGGCAAAACTATAGAATTGATCAAGCTGGCAGCCTGGCAAACCTAAAAAGCGTCGTAATTGTCCTTTTTGCTTATCCTCTTCCAGCATCCCATCTGTAATGATCTTTGGCAAAACAGTGTCGTAACGGTGATAGATTGCCGGCAAGAGGTCGTACATCTGTCCGACCATGTTGTATGGAGCGGTTGCCATTGCGGATGCACGGTTGTGAAGGTCAATTTGGTATTCAGGAGGATCACCTTTATAGGGAAACAGGGTATAATAATACACCGTTTCACCCTTGAGATTTTGATCCGCTGCGGAAGTAAGCCCCTCACCTTCTGCCACCACAATACCATCTTCCGGTGAAGCAGGATGGGTACCCTCTCGTCGCATAACGCGCACACCGGGAAATTGAACGGGATCAGAATTGATCCATGTCAGGTCTATCCTGTTTCCATAAGGATGAGAAATCGCAGTAATATTTTTTAGACGCATGATCAGCTACCTCCTTCCTTGATCATCACTTTGATACCGCCAACATACTCTGGTCCATCCTCAGGATCGTCCGGGATTCGGGGGATTTCGTTACTCCCCAACTGGATCTTCCCAGGATCATCAGGCCTAATGGGTGGAGGTTTGCGTCTGAACTCGGTGATCGTCACGTACTCCACCCCGTCGATTGCCTCAATCGCTTCGTAAAATTTGCTCAGGTAAATGATCTGGGCAAAATCCACGTTATCAAAGGCAAGCAGTCTGCCTGCTGCACCTTTAATTTTCTCCTTGACATCCTCTCTGGAGTAGTAACTCTGCACACCGATTTCCGCTGTGACATATATCTTCACATAATCCACATCCTCGATCTCAATAATGGTTGACAGGGGTCGCTTGTCTTCAAAGTAGGCCAGCAGGTTGGCCTTAAGCACATCGCTCACCTGGCCACCACCTTCTGGCGCTATAGAGAGCGTTACGGTATTCCAGTTGGTGGGTTCTGCACGCACCTTGCCCACACCTTTAAAGTCCAGGGCAAGGGCCTTATAATCTTCCGCTGTTACGGCACGCCTGAGCGAACGGAACACGCTGGGGGCATGCATGACTGCATGTTCGATGGTTTCACGGTCTGCTCCACCCGTGGCAGGCTCCGGATTTGTGACCTTCGCCCCGAGAAGTGCCAACTGGGGGGTGTTCACGATGGTCTGTATGGTATTTGCTGCAACATTACCGTGGAGACCACCACCTGCACGATATGTAACTTTAATGACAGCCCCACCGGGTGGGATTGCGCCAAAGACACCGTCACCAAAAATCACCGTGGCCCTGTCTTCCTCATCGATCTCTATGATAAAATCCTTCTGCCCCTCACGGCTGAAGGCCAGACTCTCCTGCAATGTCCACTCCTCCGTCGTCCCGCCCAACTCCGTGAGCAGAATAATATCCTTATTAACCGCCTGACCCAGCCCCAGAGACCTGAGAATCAGACCCGGGTGCGCCAGGAGAAACTTTTGATTTTTGGCGCCATCCGATGTGCCCAGGATCTCATCTTTCACCAGCCTACCCTCTTCGACCGGAATCATCCCTTCAAAGTGTTTTTTATTTGCGACTATGGGAACGGCACTGAAATCTATAGAAAGTGGTTGATCGCCTGTATACTCAAAGCGGACACTTGGTTTATCCTTCTGACTCTTGGTGGCGAAGGCATTTCCCTTGTTGATTGTAATAATATCATTGTTCGTGTCTGGTACGGTAAGGGTTATTTTGAGTTTGGTAGATGCAGGCACAGCAGTGGAAAGTTTGTATCCTATCAGCCTCAAGTGATGAATAATGCTCCGGCGGGTCTGAGCCGTCCCCAGGAAGCTCTCATTGGCAACGCGATCCTGGTAGTAACTCAGGATGTCGCCCATATGGGCGAAGAGTTGTAATAGGACATTCCCAAAATCGGCTTCGGACTCATATTCTGTCCACTCCGGAAGCTTATCTGGAATGAGAGCCCTCATAGACCGCAGCAAACTGTCATAATCACGGGCCATGTAATCAATAATCGCCTGCCTGTTTGCTTGCTTTATCTCAGCCATTTCTATCTCCCTTATTTGTAATTATTCAATATTGTGTGGAGCTTTCATTACCACCCCACCCACCCCTGAATCCCCTCCCAAGAGGGGACCTCTTTAGTCCCCTCTTGAGAGGGGGAGGGGGTGTGTAAGGCAGTAGCAGAAAATTTGAAATTCCTATACATAAATTATTACTATTCGGTCATTACCTTTACACTTACCTGAAATGAATATGGACTGCCTGTTTTGAGAGTTCCTGTCTTTTTGTGTAAGCCACCTCAATGGTAATGGTTTCTCCTGACGATTTCACATTCACGCCATCTACCACGATATCATCCCTCAGCCAACGGGTCAGTGCCTGTCCAACCGTGAACTCCATAGCAGCAGCAAGGATAGTGTTGTTGGGTTCAAAGACCAGATTGAAAAGCCCACACCCAAACTCAGGCAGGTTAACCCGTTCCCCGGAAGTAGTAAAGAGCGCCTGGATAATCTTTCCCCGTATGGCCTCATCCCCTCCAGTGGCGCTAATACTTCCCACCTGATTAACTGCAAATGGAAAACGAAATGTTATAATCTCTGCCATTATAGTATTACCTCACATGTCCGGTACCATCATTACTCTGGGTGAACACTACGTTATTCGCCTGTTTCAAGTGCCATAATCGTTATTTCACCTTATTGGTTGGTGATAACGCCAGATCAAGCAGGAGCGGCGCCCCGGGTAAAGGAGGTGTCGTGGGTGCACCCAGATTCCCTGTATGCATATGCGTTGCGAATACGGTATTGACCCAGTTGTTGAGAGCCGTCTTCAATTGATTTCCAAGAACCAAAGGCTCAGTCGCATTCTCGCCAATTTTTATTTGATTACTCTTAATTGTAATGCCGGAACTATCCATGGTAATAGCATTGTCGTTCTTGTCTTTACAGATGAGACCCTGCCCATCCATTTTGATTTCATTTCCGGCGCCGTCTGTAATTTTGATTCCGTCTTTATTCATTGTAACTACATGGCTGTTGGTGGCCTCGAAAATAGTAATCATCTCTTCACCATCGGCATCTTCAAACTGAATGGTATGTCCTTTTTTCGTTTTGATGATCTTCCGTGTCGGCGGGTCTTGAACGCTTCCATGTTCTGACCCATCAGCCTCGTTTGGTTTGGGCAGTTCGCTCTCACCACCTGGTTTGCTCCAAAACGTACCCACCCATATGGGGAATTCCAGGTCGCCTTCCTCAAACTCCACCCACACACCGGCATTGACCTCTGGAATAAAAAGGAATCCAAGATTTGCATCTCCACCATAAGGCACGCAGGGCACGGCCCATCCGGTAACCACATCATTGCCCAGGACACTGGGGACTTTGACCTTGAGCCTGCCAAGTTGTTCCGGGTCGGCGTTATCCACGACAAAGCCCCGGTATTTCCCATAAAACCTGTATTCAATTTTTTGGACTAAGCTGGCAACAACTTTTTCTAAATTCATATTTATCCTTTTTTCACCTTTCCCTTACCCTCGCCTCAAGTCTAACTTTTACCCACATCTTTATTAGTTTTTTAGTTCCATAATTCCATAAATATGAAGGATATATTATTTCCCCTCTAGAAAGAGGGGATCAAGGGGTGTGTATTTTCTGTTTTTTTCAAACCATTGATTTTCTCTTTGCTGGTCTTCGATTGAACCGCAACATTTCGCATAGTTCCATCTCTGAGTATAGTTCAATCTGCAAGATTTAATTTGGGCGCTTTCGGCGACATCTTTTATCTCCCCTCTAGAAAGAGGGGGCTGGGGGTGTGTTATAGCAAATTTACACACCCCTGTATCCCCTCTTTCTAGAGGGGAATCATAAAAATTGAGATTCCTTAATATCGAACTAGCCTTGAGGCTAAAGCAGTCCGCCCAGAAGTCCCGGGGAAGCGGAAAATTCCTCTGCACCTGTGGGCATAACCGCATTCCGTTTAACCCTGAAGGATTGGGTATACCCGTCAGGAGTAAATGAATGGGTTACATGGGTAACGTAATACACGCCACTGTAAGTCTCACCCACACCTTTAATGGTCACCGTTCCCCTGGGTTTGAGTACGTGTCCATACTGATTGGCGGCAATCTCTCCCTCTCCCGTCACAAACCATTCACCTTCGTGATACAGTCCCTGACAGAGAGCCGCCATCTCGGGATTCCCTGTTGCTACGTTCATACCAATAAAGATCCGGCCGGGATCCATCCCGGCTGCAAGCAGGCCGGCAGCATTGGTATCGCCCAGGGTTGCCTGTCGGCTGCTTTCTGCCGTTGCATCCAGTATCTCTTTGTTGGTACGGTCCACCTGGAACATGGCCACATTCGCTGGCGTTAGGGCATTGACCTCAATGGAAAAGCGATTGAGGTTGGTCTCATCCCCGAAGTGGGCTGCCAGCACCGGCTGTGGTGTTGCATCCACCTGCGGCCTTCGGAAGTACCCTGTCGTGCCCTCCACATAGCATTCAAATCCATTTCTTAAGGCCAACCGTTTCAGAAATTGCATATCTGTCTCCCGCTGGATAATGGTGGAAACGGCATCATCGTGGATCACCCCGGTATCTTCCACCTCTTGTGTAAAGCCGTAGAGGCGAAATATCTCTGTGGCGATATCGCTATCTTTTTTGTTAGGCCAGTCCTTCAGTTTTTCTTCACGATCCATGAGCACACTCCCATCCATGCCCCAGATTTCCAGGGTACATCGTGAAGGGTCGGGATCAAAAGAGGGCTTTACATGAGTAATATAACCTGAAATCAGTTCTTCTATGCCACTCTCAAAACCGGCGGTGATTTTCACTTTCTTCCATATCATTAATCTGTCATCATCCAGATAGGTCCATACCCCGTCGGGCTGCTGCAAGATGGCGATCCGCATTCTAAACATGCTGGCCAACTCGTCATCCAGCTCCACTTCCAGGCTGATAAGATCCGGGTAGAGGTCGCCTACCTCTTCGCCTTCAATCTCTATGGTAAAATTTTCGTATTCCATGTTTTAAGCTACAACATCCGGTGGAATGATAATCTTCTTTCCTATTCTGCCGACGTTCTCAGGCTGACTTACCTCGAAACCAGTATCAGTTATGATACTGGCCAAATTTTCTGCGCTCAGATTCATTCGGTTGTATTTCACAATTACAGCACGCTCGAAGTGTTCTGCGTAAACCGTTACCAGTTGACCATTGATAGTTTGTTCTTCTGGTACCGGGCGTATATCATCCACCACCTTTACGTCCTCAACGCCCAAAGTTTCTGAGAGATTCATCAAAAGATCGGCCCACGGTGGCTGGGTTCCATTTCCATGAAAAGTCAGAGGAAACCGATCCGTTACAATCGGTTCCTTTCCCAAAAGTACCTGTGGTGACATGAACTCAGGGTTAGCGTCGCAGATCCGCCACCATTTCCTTGGTTGCTTGTAGTACTTATAGGCAAGGTGATCCAGTCGGTCTACTTCTTCCACCGTATGAAAGAATGTGCCCGACACCTCAGGAAGCAACCGCAAGTCCCTGGATGCCAGGACCCGGTCTTTATTATCGATTGTTACGATATCCGGCTGTTTTCGGTAACGAGAGATCTTTGAAAACATATTTTTTATCCTGGAATAACCACATCGGCGATATCGGTAATGTTGGCGAGATTCAGCACCGACATGGCCTCCTTCATGGCCTTGGAATACATATAGGGAATATTTTTACCTTCAATAACAGTCAGGTTTACTGCAACCGTGGCCCGTATGGGATTCAGGTCTGTGCTAAACTCCGTTTCTGTGATGTTCATACTGTTGATATTCACCGGTAGCACCCGTTTACGTCCCCAGATAAAGAGGATCAGGGGGGGATTTTCCCCTTTGGTAAAGCTAAACCCCCCTGGCGAACCGAGTAATGCGCCCAGGGCTTGCCCGATGAGACTCTCTCCCTTGGGATGGACCATCAACTCCAGGGTGGCAAGCTGAGGTGCTACACCGAACTGTTCTGTGATAGTGTCTCCCTCGTTTAATTTATCAGTAGCATCTAAACGGATTTCTAAGCCGATGGATTCTTCCTGCACCTGTACTTGCTGGGTGTCACGCAGATCAGTCAGATCATCATGTCTTTCATGAAACTTCCTGAGTGAGGTTGATGCACCTCCCGAAGTCTCACTGCTCGGAACCGAGAAGGTAAGACTACGGTTGCGGGTAAGCTGAATCGGATTAAATTGAAACACCACCACAAGCGGTGGAAGGCTAATGCCGTATTCAACAAATGCGCCGCGTAAGATTTTTGGTTTGTTGCCAAAGCCACCTGGCATAGGTCAGTCACTCCTTCAGTAAGGGTTACGGCATTCGGTTACACTGAGTTTGTTCCAATTCATCGACACCCACATTTCTAATTCCTCCGGACGCCATAAGGTTATCACGATTAGCGTGATGACTTGGATCATCAAGTAAAACATGACCTAACTCGTGGGCCAAGGTGTCCACTGCAGCAATGTTAGTTAGCGAGACTGAGTGAGGGAGGCTAGGATGCATACCTGTATAACCGTAGGATCCCCCTCTATCTGCCAACGTATTGGCCGGTACATAATAGGCGTGTATAACGTCGCCACCGGGGCGGTAAGCGGTCATGGCCTGAACTTCGGCTGTATCTACTGTAGGTGAAGCATCTTCATTCAGTACGCCATTGGGTGCATTCATATCCAAAATATTCGTTGCCCAGGACACACCCCCAGTAACGTTTATCTCTATCCCACATTGGCACAGAATATCGTTTGCCATCGTAAGATCGTCATGTATAGATCTTGTCGAACCGGGAAGATTCACTGCATACACATCGATCTTTTTTCGACTTGTACAAGGGAGACGCGCCATCTGAACCTGGCGATTATAGGCTGCACCCTGCTGTACCACATGCGTCAATTCATGTGCCATCAATGTCCTGTCGCTCTCACTCTCCCCTTTTCCCAACCAGATATGGTGGCCATAGGTAAATGCCTTTGCTTGAATCTGTGAGGCTGTTTGATTGGCATCCTGGTCCGCGTGCAGACGAACGTGGTCGAAATCAACACCAAAACGTGGCTCCATAAACTGGCGGGTAGAAGGTGACAAAGGGCGTCCACCGCTTTCGTTGAGATGGATATCTAAATCAGTATTCAGTGAATCGTTATGATCTGATGTGATCCTTTGAATATTGATTCCAGCACTCGGTTGTTCATTTTCTGCCTGCATTAATGAATCTGCCATCCCTATGATTTGATCCGCCACCCTATCAGCTTCCTGCTCATAGACATCATTTACCTGGCCAATGGTCAACTTAGTCTGTATTTTCCCAAGTGCCTCTTCTTTTTCAGCACAGCTTGCGCAGGAACCGCCACAGGCGCATTTTCTCTGGAGCATTGGGACACTACCTTTAGTAACAGCCTGCATGTAACTATTCCCCAGATTCCGCTGGAAGAAATTTGATGCACAAGGCTTTTGCATATCTGGTCCTTCGCCACCGTCATCTGCCCGTCCATGACTGGTAGGCATGGCGTGAATCCTTGTCATCTGATGACAGGTGTTACAACCACCGCACGGATTTGGATTCAATCCTGCATCATCGTCTCGTCTTTTTACCATATCTGAAGATTCGCCATTCTGTCTTTTCCATTCTTTTGTCCCTATCATCATGGCCTCCCTCCACTCTTTGAATTGAGAAACTTATTAAGCTCCTTCTTACTCCATAATTTTCCAATCTTTTCAAACTCTCTTTTTACCCCATGGAGAATATGCTCCATCCCGATGATACCCCCGTTTTCAGCCGCTAAGAAGGCAGCATTCAGGACTATGTTCTTGATATTCCCGCCGGCGATCTGGAGTTGTTTTGCGAGAAATTCGTAATCAATCCCTTCACCCAGTGGAGCCTTTTTTGGAAAATGGGTTTGCCAAATTCTCCGTCGGCTTGCCTCGTCAGGGAATGGAAACTCCACGATGAACCTGATCCGCCGTGTGAAGGCTTCGTCTATATTCTCGCGCAGGTTCGTGGCTAAAATGACTATACCCTCATACTCCTCCATTTTTTGCAGGAGATAACTCGTCTCAATATTGGCATATCGATCATGGGCATCTGACACTTCCGTCCGTTTTCCAAAGAGGGCATCAGCCTCATCGAAAAAGAGAATGGCATTGCCAGTCTCCGCCTCCTGAAATATCTTACTGAGATTCTTCTCCGTTTCACCGATATACTTGCTGACCACGCCAGAGAGATCGATCTTATATAAATCCAACTGGAGTTCATGGGCAATAACCTCGGCAGCCATGGTCTTGCCGGTGCCAGGCGGACCAGAGAAAAGGACACTCAATCCCTTCCCGTGTGAAAGTTTCTGATCAAAGCCCCATTCACCAAAAACACGATAATGATGCTTTACCTGACTACAGATTTCTTTAAGTTGAGCCACCTTGTCTTCAGGCAGGATAATATCCTCCCAACTATAGTGAGGTTCTATTTTTACCGCTAACTCGCTCAGTTTTTGATTCGTTTGGTTGCGGCAGGCCGTGTATAGGTCAGGTAAAGTAATTTCATCTTGCCCGTTTTTCGAGGCGCGATAATTTTGAGCAAACTCGGCCGCATCGCATATTTGTCCTGGTGTCAGGCGAAACTGGTTTGCTAATTGTGCAGCAAATTCTTTTCCTGTGCCCACACTCTGATTTTTTAGTGCCTTTTCCCATGCCATCACTCGTAAAGGCACGTCTGGTACAGGAAGTTTAATGACATGAAACGTGGTATGTTCGAATATTCCTCGGGAAGACCACGGCTTTTCTCCTGCAAGAAAGGTCAGCCAACCATACTCCTCAACCACTTTAGCCAACTTTTTGAAAAAGGACTTCGCCTTATCGTCCTCTTTTAACAAAACATCCGTATCGCCGAGATAAAGGGCTGCCTGCAGGAGTAAACCTTCACGGAATGCCGGTCTTAGAAGAGTTTCTACGTCAGACCCGTGTGCCAGGAGCAGATCCATGTCCAGACATAACATTGGGCAATTCAATTGACCACAGATTCCCAATGCAAGGTCACGTTTACCCACGCCGTAAGGTCCGTGGAAATAGAAAACCAATCGTTTTTTGACAGCCTTTTGCGCGGAAAAATGATTCCGGGCAAAATTGAGCAGTTCCGTTTTGATCAGCGGATCAACCAGAACATGATCCATGGTGGATGGCGGATTATATACTTGGGCTACACCAACAAGACGTGCATCGATACTATTGTTCCCTAACAGAAAGTTCAGAATGCGAGGATCAAGTTTTAAAAACCGTGCCAGACCGCTGGAGCCGGAAGGGCTCTGAGGGTCATCGGTCATGTGCAATATGCCGGCACGGAAAAGCGAAGCATGACCGGAAAAGATCGTTCTGGCGCGCCATCTATCGACTTCCGTCTCACAAAGTAGATCCAATACCAGATCAACACTTGGTTTTTTGCGGGTAATGTCATCCTGTAAGTATGCGTAAAGCTTGTCATATTTACGATGCAGTTCCGGGGCCAGGCAAATAATGACCGTTTGTAATTCAAAAGGGGATAAGCCAAAAAGACTGGCTAATTTGGGTAATGCAAGAAACACCCCCCGTTCAATAGTTGTGTTTACCCTGGTGTTGATTTCATTTTGAAGTATCTCAAGTTGGTTACGAATCTTTTGTAAATCGGGGTGATCAGCTACAAAAGGGTCATTTTGGCTGAGTAGCCAGTCAACCTCTTCGTGGGATATGTACATATGTTGGGAGGCAGCAGTTTTCTGCATTGCCTGAATCTTCAGCCGGAAAGCCGCTGTCCGGAGTTGAATCAAAAGATCCAGCTTCTTCAATTCATCGGCAAGATGTTCATAGTTATTCTTATAAAAAGACATCTCTCTATTTTTATCTTTTTTCTGTTGAACTGTCATGTTGTGACCTCAAAGAAAAAGGTCTTTCTAAACAGGTGGGAAATATCCACCCGTATTTCATGAAATCCCTGTGGTAGATCATCTGGAATTGTTACCGTAAATACATCTTCAGTGAGCTCTACTCCTTCTAAAATCCGCCTTCCCATTACAGTAACATATGCCCTCCATCCTGACAGGTTTTCGCCACGAAAAGTGACGACTATACCTGCCGGGCCTTTTATAGGTTCTATCTTTTCAACTACAGGTGGATTGAAGGGTGCGCGCACATCCGGCACGCCGATTTGTCGCACCCGTGTTGCCATGACCCGTTCACTTTCAGAGAGCATATCTAATTGCACTACAGAAATTTCATACAATATAGAAAGTCGAAAAGGTTGGGTAAAAGTACTCCACACCTGGCTGAGTTCATCCAGGTTCGGGGTATTTTGAATGATCTTGATCCGTTCCCTCGCGTCTTTCAGTCCATCCACGAGATAATCCTGTGGAACAAAGGGATTTTCGTAAAAGACCCTCATGGCCTCTCCTAAAATTTCATGAGCGATACTGTTCCCTGTTTGCGGGTCATTGGGTGCATATGGGGTCATAAGATAAAAGAGGTTCAGTGACAGTGGTGGCGGAACCAATCGGGTGGGTTCGCCCCTTTTTACCTGCCAATCCAGATTCTTTAAAGACGAGTTTTCCTGCACTTTATACAAAAAAAGGTTAATCCTCCGGTCACCGCCACTTTCGTCGGGGGCAAGAATCGTCACATTAACCGGTGGGCTTAATGTCATTTCCCCGACTAATAGATTCCGCAACGATTCGCTGACCATACCGATAGCGGTTGAAGCACTCATCTCATGTCATCCTCATCGCAAAATTCTCAGATGAAAACGCCCCAGGTATCTCCTTTCCCAAAAGGCACAATGGGTTCTAATCCGATTGGGAGGTTGCTTGATAACGACAGTTCGTTGTGCTAATGGTGGCAGAGTCTTTTCAGCCTCTTGTGGCCTTGTTTCGTTATCGGGTCTTTCTTGCTGTACAGATTTCTTCGATGTTAACTCATGGACAGCCTGGCGAAGTTGCTCGATTCTATTATATGCGTTTCTGTTCGGCTCGTTAATTGTGCCGGTAACTATACTATGAGATGTACCCGGAATTCGATGTGAATGAAACGTATTCTTCTTTTCCTTGACAATCTGAAAGAAGGAAGATACTTCTTCTTTGCCAGGTAGAGGGTTTTGCCTTGTTATAGGTGATGGGCCAGGAAAGTATCCTTTCTTTCCAGGGGTGTCTGGAATCTCTATACTTGCTCTTTCGATATCTGTAGCAATATTCTCCGATTTTTTAGCCTGTGCGGTAAAAGCCTTTTCATCTTTTGATTCCGGTATGGGGCTTTTTTGCGGAACTGAATATTTTATAAAAGGCGGGTTTTGAGTAGTCTCCTGCTTAACAGTTTTACATTGCTCTCTTTCAATACCATTGGATAAATGTGTTTGCATTTCGTTGTCTATTTCGTATGAATGCCCAAATAACCCATCCGGAGAAGCCTTTTCAACAGTTGATTCTGGAGAAACGTCAGCCTTTCGGGCTATATCCACTAATAACGTATCATTACTAATCTTTTTTCCTGGAAGATCGCATGGAGTATTTTTAGAAGCATCTGTAGCATCTGTTCCATCACAGGGTGAATTTTGATGAATATTTTTGTGGATTATTCTTTGATAGTCTCCACTCTTTATCCATTGTTTACCATGCAGAACTGCACGAGCATTTTCATGTGAAAACTTTCGGTCTGTCATAGAAGGTTCACCTCTATATTGGTAATTTTCGTACACGAATCCAGCTAATGGTATAGTCGGGGAGAAGGCTAAGTTACCATTATCATTGTCCGGGATACCCAGCAGGGAACGAACACCATTTCTGTAGCGGAAAGGCTTGACACCATCGTTCAGGATATCGTGTAAATAACTGTTTGTAGTATATTGTTTAACAGACTGCATTATTCAACCTCTCGATTTCATCTGCCAGCACTTCGATATATTTATGTCGCTTTACCCGTGGCATTTCCATGATCTCCTGTTCGCTCCAATGGTAGTGGTAGGCAAGATAGTGTACTTCGCGGTAAAGGAGGTCACGGCTAGTTCTTAACTCGCCAAAAAAGAACTCATGGAGGTCAAAGGGCACTCCGAACTCACGACCACATTCAGGGCAGATCGCTCCCATAGTCAAGTCTATTTTGGGCGCAACCGCATCCATTTGTCTTTCGATCTCCATACGGGACATGGGAGAAAGCCGGTTGATCATTTCATCTCCGGGATACTTTACGGTACCTATGCTAAGAATGCAACGCCCCAGAAGCATTGTTAATGCCCTGGCTTCATTTTTGGAAATAATAGGTGAAATTACTTCCTGGTCCCCACCATTTGGCAGCCTGAAGGTGACTTCCCTGTATACCTCACCATGATTACTTATGAAAGCTGCATCAGGTGAGAGTTCCATTGTATACATCGACCCTTTATCTTTAGATTCCCTGACGGGGATATCTTTTAATGAGAAGTCTATATCAACTCGTTTACCGCAATTGGGCCAGGGACACAGGATGGTAGCCTGAATTTGATTCCCAAAGGTCACTTCGCGCAGCTTGAGGAGTAGATATTGCCTGTCAGCAACGACTAAGTTGCGCGCCACTTCCTCAGATACAGGGCTCATGGTACCAATTCGTCTAATACAGCGAGTTAAAATTGCTGTAACAAGGGATGCACTTTCCCGGCCTTGGTTTTCAGCAAGAAACTCTTCCTCTCTGCCACTGAGCGGCATCAATTCAACCTCCCGATGAACCACTTCGTCTTTATCTACGTATCCGCCCGGCAACAGACAAATTATTTTACTCATAGATCAGTTCAGAAAATCTTCCTTATGTTTCTGTAGGTTCAGTCACAGAGGTGTCGCGCTCCCACCCCTCATTTTCCAGTTTAATTGTCTGGATCATCACAGCGTTAGCGCTGGCATCCAATTCAGGCAAGGCCTGATATTCGGAAACCCAGCACCGGTAAACCTTGTATGAGAGCACCTTTTGTCCAGCTTCATTGAAGACATCGATAATAACATCCTTACGGAAATTTTTCAGGGACATGGTGGCATCTCCCTGAAAATTGTTGACCAGATTCGCCCATTTTTCAAACGTGTCATCATGGGTAACACCCGCCGTAAGGGTAATGGCATCGTATTTCGTTTTTCCAGGCATCTTACGGCTCGTACTCGGATCGCCCCCTTCCCTCCACTCGGTCATCTCAGTGGTCTTTTTTAAGGCGCTGCATTTGCTGAGACCCGCCACATACTGATTATCCCACTTTATTTTAAACTTGAAGTTTCGATATGGATCAAATCGATGAGTATTTACCGTAAATTTGGCCATGCTAATTTCTCCTTATATAAACTCTCAGATTTTACGAAGGCTGTCCTGCTTTCTGGCTGATCTTGACAACCACAAACTCGGCCGGCTTGAGAGGTGCAAAACCCACCAATATATTAACGATTCCCAAATTTATATCGTCCTGTGTGGTGGTTTCACTGTCACATTTAACAAAGAAGGCCTGGGACGGTGTAGACCCCTGAAAAGCCCCCTGCCGGAACAAGGTCATCATGAAAGATCCGATATTCAAACGAAGCCCAGCCCATAGATCCTCGTCGTTAGGCTCAAAGACCGCCCACTGGATGCCCCGGTAGATACTAACCCGCAAAAAGATTGCCATGCGCCGGACAGGAATGTAGTCCCACTCAGGATCTGAGGTGATCGTTCGAGCACCCCATAGAACGATCCCGGACGCAGCAAATTGCCTGATGACATTGATATTGAAGGGGTTAAGGTTGCCCTGCTGGACATCGGTAAAGTTCACTGCTACACCCACCGCTCCACCCAGGGCAGCCGCCGTGCCAGCCGGTGCTTTCCAAACACCCCGTTGCGCATCAGTTTTTGCGTAGAGGCCGGCAACATACCCGGAGGGTGGTACCAGAATAGGCTCGGGTGATTTCCCGGTCGGATCAAGCATGCGCAACCAGGGAAGATAAATCGCACCATAAGAGTTTTTGGGTGTTATCGCATCCCTAAAGGTCTTTGCCTCTTCTATGGTATCGTCATCCTGGGCCATGTCACCAATAAAGAAACAATCGCTTAACGGACGATTGGCACAGTAATTCATCCCTGCTCCTACCACATCCTTAGACCCGATGCCGGGAACCGCGATCAGGCTGACGTCCTCTTTATCATCAAGGATGCTGAATGCATCGGTATAAGGCTGATCCGTTGTAATCGGATCACCATCCGATCCCGCCTGAACAGAAGACACTTCAGCTGTGGGGGCAGCATGGTCACCCACCAGGTAGTAATTACCAGGCGGTGTACCAGCGGGATTATTGCGCGGACGTGTCACCGCCGCACCCAAGATCTCCTGGCCCCCCTCAAGCTTTCCAAGATTCAGCAGCCCGGAGGCATCCTGGCCGCTGTTGGAGGCCGGAGCCACATTGGCCGAAGATGATAAGCCGGCGGCCCCTGAGGTAAGCAGCAGAACCCCGGCATCCACCGTACACTGAAAGTTAGTGAACGCATTCTGATTCGTAGATGCCCGCAGCTTGGTCAGTTGTCGGACCACGAACTGGATGGCGCCAGCGACATTGGCGGCAGTATCAAGATCCGCCACCTGGCCAGTGCCACTCCCAACCGCATCCTGGAGGTTCACTTCCTGGTAACCATCGCCATCGATATTGATGCGAAACCGGGACCTGCCCGCTGGCAATGGCACTGATGGAGCAGCCGCACCGCGGCTGGTGCCGGCCTGCACATTGGTATTCGCCTGGTTCACGGTGACCCGGATATACTTTGAGGAAGCAACGATTGTCTCCACAAAATTGGGGGCACCCGGCACCATGCTTAGGTTCTCGAGTTTCTCTAAAGGAGTCAGCTCATCCTGCCAATAGACAGACAGGTTAAATTCGTTTCCCGGATCATTCGTGCCATTAGCGATAACCACAGCCAGTTTGTTGCCCCACACTCCTGGGCTGATTGCGGAAATCGTCAGGCTCTGTTGTGCAGTTGTCCCCCGATCATTTAAAACGATGCTGGCAGTCCTCGTATTTGCTCCGGATACCCTGACGATATAGCATTGAGTCCCCCCGTTGTTGAAAAACTGAAAGACCGCATGACTAAGAAAAGAGCCGTCCAGAAAACCGCCATAGAGATTCTGATATTCAGTGAAGTTAAAGACCTTGACAGCCTTATTCAAAGGGCCTTTCTCAGCCACTCCGATGAACGCCGGAATGGAAGTGCTGGCCGCCGCAATAGGCCGAACGCCACTGGGAACCTCTTCCACATAGACACCTGGGTATGACAAAGTTGCCATTATTCGCCTCCTTTCAGATTAGGCTGTTATTTTTTTCCCTTTGTATATTTTGCCTTTTCAGCGCCAGCAGATAAACGCTCCTTTTTTACTCCGGATGCATGCAGGTCAATAACGCACCGATTCTGTAGTTTCTGAACCTTAGGATTATTCTCTACTTCCATATCAAATACCTCAGCCGAGATTGTTCTTGGTGCAAGGTGCAGCGTCTGGCCGCTGTTTAGTCGCAATAACACAGGCCTCGTAGTCAGGTTTTCAATCTTAACAGGCATAATTACCCTCCTTGCTTTGAATATGCATCTGCCTTATATGAGAAATATTTTAAGATAAATGAAGTTGAATTTTGATTCACAAGAAATCAGCCTAGAGAAATAAAAAAGCCTTACTGCAAAGATATTCATAGAAAACATCTCCGGCAGTAAGGCTGTCTTCTAATAAACCGTTTAAGCAGTTTAAGCCGTTTAAACAGCTTCTAAAGACCCTTTACTTTGCGTCCCCTGATCGCTCAGGGTTTGCCTTTATCGTAATGTTTGTGTGCTACCCTAATTTATCTTCTTTCTGCTACACTGTTTTCAATACCATGCTGACTCCTCTATTCATCTTCCCCGTCCGCAGGGATAGGCCCGAACGTCTGCACATATTGATCGATGGACTCCTGAAGGATCTTGAAAAGGACATTCGCGTAAAATGGGCTGATAACGATCCTGGTGTGGAAGTGTTCTTTACCATCGTTAGGATAGAACTGACCAAAGTCAATCAGGAATTCGAAGGCGTTTTGGCCAACTTTGAAGTAGTTAGCGTATCGCCCTTCGGGCATATCTTCATTCCGGGAGTTCTCCCATTCATAATTCATTAACACCTCGGCAAGTAATCTTCCTATTGTATGCACCTCTATTAAAGTACGAATCTATCGCAGCAGCATGAATCATCACGATGCAACTCGCAAGTTCAATACCAACCCGTGCTCGCAGAGGTTATTCTCCTCCAATCGTTGATAGTTAAGGTATTTTTCTCATGAGTCAATCTCCTTTGTTCTCCACTTTCACGTAAGAAGTGTAGCAGGAAGTGTTACACTTAATTGAACCGAAAGGGAAGAGATGGTAAGTTCAAAAGAGGCAGCAAAAGAAGGCAAAAGGCCAAAAAGGCATGGAAAATCAACGGATTTGCTGGGTAAAATACGGGAATCGAAAGGTATTTACTCTGTAACACCAAACTGTAACTTTTTTGTAACATCAACGAAGAAGATGTTACAGTTTCCAGTTTTATAGCAGTTACATGTCATTAATATTTATCCTTTATACAAATCTCACTGGTATGGGTAATCTTTCATGTCCCCTCTTTCACGATATGGTACTTTGCCAACTTCCGGTAGAGGGTCATCCTGGACCAATGGAGTTTCTGCGCTGCCTTGCTTTTATTCCAGTTGGTGGACATGAGCGTGGAAAGCAAAAGGTCCGGCTCGCTCCGGGGAAGATCTCGGGCTTCCCCGATCCTCCGGCGGAACTGCTCAGGCAGATCCGAAAGAGATATCTGCCGTGATGAGAGGTTAACAAAGGTAGCCTCTACAAGGTTCTTCAGTTCCCGAACGTTACCCGGCCAATCATAGCAGAGCAAATATTCCAGGGCATCTTTTGTGAGGCATTCAACCTCCCTCCCGAATCTGAGGTTTAATTCCCTGATGTAAAAACAGAGCAAGAGAGGAATGTCCTCCTTCCGGTTCCTTAACGGAGGCAGGTGGATTCTGGCCACATTGAGCCGAAAGTAAAGATCTTTTCTAAATTTACCTTCCTCCACCAATTGATCCAGGTCTCGATTGGTAGCAGCGACGAACCTGATGTCCAGGGGGATGCTTCCCTTACCTCCTATGCGCTGAACTTCCTTGCTTTCGATGGCTCTCAGGATCTTTGCCTGATGGTATAGGCTCATATCACCAATCTCATCGAAAAAAACGGTCCCTCCCTCGGCATGTTTCAGCTTACCCTCCTTTAAGGAATCTGCCCCCGTGAAGGCTCCTCTTTCATAACCAAACAGCTCACTTTCTAAAAGACTGTCAGGTATGGCGGTACAGTTAATACAGACAAAAGGTTTTTTACTCCTGGGGCTATTCCGGTGGATCAGTTCAGCCGCTAACTCCTTGCCGGTACCCGTCTCTCCGGTAATAAGGACGTTGGTATCAGTCGATGCGGCCTTCCCGATGTATGTCTTTATCTCCCGTATCTGCACATTCTCACCTATCATCTTTTGACTATCAATGAGGCAAGGCGGTGTTACTCCGTGTTCTCTAGACGACTCCCGGAGAAAGAAGCCCGAGAGACATCGTTTGACACTCGCCATTAGTTCCTCGAACGAAAAGGGTTGTTTAAAATAATCGTTGATTCCTGCCTTGAGTGCGGCGATGGCCTGATCCTCAGAGCTGTGTGCTGCAATCATGATAAGTGGAATATTACAGCCAGACTGCCGGATTTGTTGTGCCACACCCAATCCATCCCGGGTATCACCCGGAGAAGACCCCACAATGACGAGATCCGGGCTATTATTTTGAAAGGATCGGAGGGCATCTCCTTTGTCTGATGTTTCGATGACCTCAAATCCATTGCCAAACAATAGCATTTTCAATTTTTTGTTCAGGACATCATTTCTTTCCGCAAGCAAGATTTTCGGCTTCTTCACTGATCACCCCTCTTTCCACCAAATCCACCAGGCAAAATATCATCGAATAGTTTCAGAGTTACTGAAGTCGCTGGAAACGATTTATTATAAACGCCAAAAGAACATTGTCATTGCAAGGGCAGCAGCCCGAAACAATCCCCCAAATCCGTATTAGTCAGTCGGTTTACCCGAGAGAAACAAAACATATCAATTCCTCCATTACCAACAAAAAAGACAGCCTTACTGCAAAGATATTCATGGTAAAACATCTTCGGCAGTAAGGCTGTCTTTTTTTCCTGGCAAGGCGTCCCTTTAACTACATCCTTGTATGTTAAAGACCCTTTACTTTGCGTCCCCTGATCGCTCAGGGTTTGCCTTTATCGTAATGTATTTTTATATATTAGCTTAGTTACACGTTATATGGCAAGAAAAATACCAAAAAACACCGACAAAATAAACGTTTTTCCTGATTGAGATTATAGCAAAAAAATGGATGAAATGATTCGCCTTTAATCAATCCTTAAAACCTTTGCGCCCCGAATTTTCCCCTCTTTAAGTTCGACCAATGCCTTGTTTGCTTCTTTCAAGGCAAATTCCTGGACTTCCGGTTTAATAGGAATTTCGGCCGCCAGACTCAAAAATTCGTTGACGTCACTCCTGCTTACATTAGCAACACTCTTTATTTCTTTTTCCAGCCAGAGATGTGTGGAGTACTTTAATTTCAGGAGACTTTCCTTGTCCACTTCTTCCTTCCGAATAGCATTTATTACCAGCCTCCCGCCTCTTTCCAGATTCCCCAATGCTTCTACTATTGGTTTCCATACCGGCGTGGTGTCAATGATACAGTCCAGTTTCCCAGGTGATTCCTCTTCGATATCACCTGCCCAAACGGCCCCAAGTTCCTTGGCAAACGTTCTTTCCCTTTCACTTCTGGCAAATACGAAAACTTTCGAGTTTGGATATTTATACCTTGCCATTTTCATAACAAGATGAGCCGATGCCCCGAATCCCGTGAGCCCCAGATTTTGCCCGTCTTTCATATTCGCTAATCTCAATGACCGGTACCCAATCGCACCTGCACATAAGAGGGGAGCCGCTTCCGAATCAGAAAATATTTCCGGGATACGATAGACAAAATCTTCCAAAACGGTAATATATTGGGCATATCCCCCATTTGCATCCCTCCCAGTTGCCCGGAAATCGTCGCATAAATTCTCGTTACCTTCCCGGCAAAACTTACATTTCCCGCAGGCTGAGTGAATCCATGCAATTCCAACCCTATCGCCCATCTTACAGTTACGTGTTTTGCTACAGGTTTTTTCGACCCTCCCAACAACCTGATGACCAGGAATAATGGGAAGACGGGGAGGGGGTGTTCTTCCTTCAATTTCATCCAATTCGGTATGACATATCCCGCAGGCCGAAACTTTCACCAATATTTCCTTTTCTCCCGGAATTGGATCTGGAAGGTCAATCAGTTCAAGTGGATTCTTATTTTCTTTGAGTTTGCAAACCCTATTCAATACCATTGCCTTCATTTTGATCTCAAAAGAAAATCGTAAGTCTTCTGTATTTAATGCTTATACTGTGTGATTTTGCAATCCCGGACAAACAGAGAAGACGACCAAATACAACCCTATTTGTCTAGGGCTTGCTCTGGCTTAGTATTTGAAAAAGCTCGTCCTTTAGGGCAAGTCTCCGTTTCTTAAGCTCTTCCAACGCAACATCTGACCTGGGTTCAATATTGTTTTCTACACGATAAACTTCCCGGTCGAGTTTGTGATATTCACGAAAAATCTCTTTAAAGTGTTCATCGGTCATTTTAAGATTATGAATTTTTTCACGATACTCGGGAAATTCGTGAACGAGGTCATGGTGTTCATGCTGCATATCGTGCCTCCTTTATAAAGTTAGAGGTTATAAACCATTCAATCTGTCAAATACACCGTTTATGGAAAAATAGCGGGAAAACCCTTTCCGGTTACAATAAAAAAGGGATTTACCAGATTGTTTTTATTATACTTTAATGGCTCGTTGGTCTGTGTATCCACAACGCGTCCTTCGGCCTGTTCGACAATTGCCTGTCCTGCCGCTGTGTCCCACTCCATCGTGGGACCAAATCTTGGATAAATGTCAGCTTCACCCTCTGCCACGAGACAAAATTTCAAGGAACTCCCCGCAGATACAAACTCAACTTCTTCGTACTGCTTTCTGGCTTGTCCTACAAACTCCGAAAGCTCCTTTGTTGCATGCGAACGGCTGCCAATGATGGTGAGAGAACTTTTTTTAGTCTGTGGGGACTGGTTGTTGCAAGGAGGAAATTTCCGTTTCCTGGTACTCATCGGTAGTTTCTGTGATGCATCGAGTAACTCTCTTATTGATAAATTATCAGTCACTGTCTTACCATTCGCTAACTTATAGGCACCGAGACCCACTGTTGCAAAGTAAAAGGTATCCCTTACAGGTATATAAATACATCCGAGAAGGGGTCTTTCTTTATAGATGAGTGCAATATTTACGGTAAACTCTCCATTCCGTTTAATAAACTCCTTTGTTCCATCAAGTGGATCAACGAGCCAGAAATACTCCCATCCTTTTCTTTCATCAAAGGGAATGTCTTTCCCTTCTTCACTTAATATCGGCAACGCAGGGTTATTCATTGTATATACGTTGTTACTCCCGGTTGCTGTTTTTTGAAGATCATTCATAATAATTTCGTGGGATCGTTTGTCTGCCAGGGTTAAGGGAGATTCGTCCTCCTTATGCTCAACGGCAAAATCCGAGTTATACACCTCAAGGATCACTTCGCCGGCACGTTTTGCAGCAAGGAGGGCATTCAGAAGCAGTTGGGTGTATTGATCGTTATTCATCGTTATTTGTTTATTTCCCCTTTCTTAATATTGTTATTTATAAAGAGTTTCTAGCCCTATCCCTTTTTCTGACATTTCCCGCACAATCTCTCCTGACAGTGTCTTCTGCCATCAAAGTTATTATACAAGTTTGATATCAAAAATCAGATCTTTGCCAGCCAGGGGATGATTGGCATCTAACGTCACGGATGATTCAGAAATATCGATCACCATGACCGGAATTGCCCTACCGTCATCCTGTTGCATTTGCAACTGCAAACCGACACTTAGATTCAAGTCAGCAGGAAATTCGTTTCGATCGACCTCCAGCACCATCGCCTCATTGTGCGGGCCATACGCTTCCTCTGATGGGATTTTGATGGTTTTTGTCTCACCTGATTTCATCCCGACCACGGCTTGTTCAAAACCAGGAATAATCTCCCCATTGCCTATAGTAAATTGTAAGGGATCGCGATCTACGGAGGAATCAAATACAGTGCCATTATTCAATTTCCCTGTATAATGAACCCTAACAACATCACCATGTTTTGCCTGTGCCATTATTTTTCTCCTTTATAATTCATAGGTATTGCCGTATAAAAAAGCGCCCGACAACAATTTGAAGTTGTTCAAAAGGTTCTGTCTCTACAGAAAGAAGAAGGGCGAACGGTCGTTCGCCCTTACCTGTGAAACTTTTTCCGGATAACCCTGAATAGCATTTCTGCCATAACCCGGTTACAGCAGGATCTCTTCCCCTAGAAACGACGACCCCCACCCTGTCTTCTGCCACCCCGACGCCCCTCAGGGCGAGGGCGAGCTTCATTAATAACAAGGACTTTCCCCTTTAATTCCTTGCCACTCAAACCATTGATTGCAGATTGAGCTTCAGCTTTTGCGGGCATCTCTACAAACCCAAATCCTTTCGACTCACCACTGAACAAATCCTTTATAACGGTAGCGGATTTGACCTGACCAAAGGCCTCAAATGCATGTTGTAAATCTTCCTCAGTTACCTCACGTGACAAATTACCTACATAGATATTCAAAAAAATCTCCTTTCAGATTGAGTATTATTCCCAAATTTAGCCAAACTCGTTTCTATTCGCCCGGGGATACACTTCCTTTCAGATAAAGTTCACAGGAATTTTTTTACTAATCTCAATAATGTGACAGATGGCGGAACTATCTTTGAGGCTAAAGAGTAAGACCTCTTTTCGTTTCTGTATTTTCTTAAAATAATTTTTTTATTGGAAGAGTACTCTGTTTATCTTTGGGGTCCCATGTATACTCTGGGATGGTTTTGTCCTTTGCTCGTAGCTAAAGGTCATCCGGAAAGGCAATTATTTTCATTCCTTTAAAATTTTTTCTGGCGAGAGTGGTATATTGAACATGCTATACCACTTTATAGCGTAAATCCCTTTTCATTGTCAAGGTATTTTTAAAGCATCGTTCATGAAAAACCTTCGCTCTCAGACAAATTGTCAATAGGCAAATTCATTTAGTATGCCCTTTATGTCAATGTCTTCTATCTGTTCCTCCACCAAAGGCGGCATTTGAGTGAGTCCCTTCTTTTCTTCATATGTTTCTTTTTCAGCCCGGTAAATTATACCGATAGGGATTCTCTCTCCCCACTCATGGGCATTCTTATATGCAGCTATTTTGTCTTCTGGATTATACGAACTATCGTCATTAATTTTATAGACCCTCCTGGTATACCATTCATACGTATTTTTTTTGTTAAAAGAAACACATGGCTGTAATACATCTATCAGAGAAAAACCTTTATGTTTTATCCCTTCCAATATCAACCAGGAAAGATGTTCGATATCTAATGAATATCCCCTGGCAACAAACCCTGCACCCAATGCAATTGCCATCTCCAAGGGATGCAGGGGATCGAGGATAACTCCCTCCATCTGGATCTTAGTTACATATCCAGGATCGGTTGTAGGAGATGCTTGCCCTTTTGTGAGACCATAGATCTGATTGTCATGTACGATAACCGTTATATCCGTATTTCTTCTTATATTGTGGATAAGGTGGTTGCCACCTTCTCCATAACAGTCTCCGTCTCCTGTGGTAACCAGTACCGTCAGATTGCGGTTAGCAATCTTTGCTGCGGCGGCAACGGGAAGAGCCCTTCCGTGAAGACCGTTAAAACAGTTGCACCTTACATAGTGAGGAAGTTTGGCCGCCTGACCAATTCCGGAAACGAGTAAAATATCTTTCGGAGGCTTGCCCAACCGAACAAGTGTCTTTTTTACCGCATTTAAAATACCGAAGTTTCCACACCCGGGGCACCACGCTATTTCATCATTACTTTTGAAATCTTTTACGTCCATTATCGTATTACCTTGTAAAAAATTCTTTTTTCGGAAAGCCTTTTACTCCCCTCTCTTTTCTGAAAAAGAGGGGCCTTTTGGCGCAGCATAGCCGCGCCAGGTTATCCTTCTTTTTTGACACAATCAATAAGATAATCTAAATGAAAAGGCCTGCCATCATATTTTAATACGGATCCACTGACCTGCAAACCGGTCTCTCTCCTTAACAACCGGGCAAGTTGTCCTCCCGCATTATTTTCCACCGTTAAGATCTTTTTAGCATCTTTTAGCAATCCGATCATCGCAGAGGCAGGAAATGGCCAGACCTGTGACAGATGTATAAGGCCTATTTTTTTATCAACTATTGCATCAGCCACTTCTTTCATAACACCATAGGTTGACCCAAAACCGAGCAAAACAATATCAGCTCCGACCACGTTGTACGCAGTGGGTTTTTCTACCTCTTGCAAAAGGCCCGAAAATTTCTTATAAAATCTCTTTTCGACCATCTTTCTGCCCATATCAGCATCCTCCGTAATATGGCCTTCTTCCGTATGTTCGTCACTGTCAGCATAGATGACATCTTCTATCCATGAAGGTATTGCACGAGGGGATATTCCCGATTCGGTAAATTGATACCGCTTGTAATCCTTTATATTTTTTGAATCCTCCTTTGATATGATATATCTTTGAACTTTTACTTTATTCAAATCAAACGCCTCAATATCTCTGTAAGAATCTGCAAGGTGCTGGTCTGTCATAAGAAAGACCGGCACCTGATATTTTTCTGCAATATTGAACGCCTTTATCGTTACAGAAAATGCCTCCTCTATCGTACCCGGAACATATACCACCCTTGCAAATTCCCCATGGCCGGCATGAAGCACAAACTCAAGGTCTGCCTGCGCAGTCCTCGTGGGAAAACCGGTTGCAGGCGCTGGTCTCTGGGCAACGACAACCACAATTGGCGTCTCTGTCATGGCAGCCAGACTTAGTCCTTCCACCATGAGAGCAAATCCGCCGCCAGAGGTAGCGGTCATTGACCGGACTCCCGCAAACGAGGCGCCGATGATCATATTGATAGCAGCAATCTCATCCTCTGCCTGCTCTACGGCGATATGAAATTCTTTTCCATAATGAGCTATTACATTCATGATACTCGTAGAAGGGGTCATCGGGTAGGCAGAGTAAAATTTGCAGCCAGCCCGTATTGCTCCCAGGGCAATTGCATCATTTCCGTTCATGACAAGTGTACTGGTATCCGTGCTTGCGCCTGCTTTTATCCAGAACGTATCTTGTTTAAAATTATTTTTAACAAAATCATAACCAGCCCGTGCTGCCTCTTTATTTTTTCGGACAACCTCTTCACTCTTCTCTGCAAATGTAGCCTCCATGACTTGTTCAGCAGAGTGGAATTCCACGCCTGTCATCCCTGCAATAACACCGCATGCGACAGAATTGATAAAAATCTCGCTGCCGCCTGTACACGTAGCCATATCATAAAAAGGGATATCAAGAAAGGCACTGTCTTCTCCGGTAATAGTAAATTTCTTCTTATCCAAAACCAAAACACCGCCATCTTTCATACTGGATCTATGAATGGCTACGCTTGCCTTATCTAAAGCCACGGTAATATCGGATTTCTGCCGAAGGGTATAGAGTGGCTTATCTGAAATCCTGAGCTGGAAAAAATTGTTACCGCCGCGTATCCTGGACATATAATCCTGGCTGGCAAAAATATGGAATCCTGTGTTTTTGAACATCTGGCACAAGGCTGCCCCTATGGTCTGCATCCCCTGGCCAGCCTCACCCGTAATCTTTATCGTAAGTTCATTTGCCATGCCGTATCACCTCCTTTTATTTTTTACTATACCTGCACACCCCTCAGATATGCAATACATTTTAACCGGCGACTTTTTTGCCACGAAGACACCAGGTCACAAAGAAAAACTACTTTTGTAGCAAAGATTCCTGAACTTCCAGGGTGCATGGCACATGGAAATACGCTGGAAGACGCATTGAAAAATGCCACAGAAACAATTCAATTATGGATTGATACAGTCACGGAACCACGAATTGATACAAATGAACACTAATGCTAAACCATTATTTCTTGATCTTTTCTGCCTGACGAAAGGCCGTCATGCCACCGCTCATATTGAAGACTTTCCGGAACCCTGCCTTGAGCAAGACGGCAGCTGCGGTATGGGCACGGCCTCCGCTCCGACATACAGTAATAATCTCCTTTTCTTTAAACTTTTCTAACTCATTTAACCTTTGCGTTATCTGTTCTACGGGAATATTGACAACACCCTGAATGACCCCCAACTCTCCTTTGAATTCTGCCGGTTCTCTGACGTCCAGGATAACCGTGCCATCAAGCTCATTGGCCTCCACACGGCGCATAACCTCTGCAATGGGAATGGTAGGCACTGTCTCTTCATTAACACCGGGAGACATCGTACCCTTAATCTCACAGGCAGGTGCATCAACAGGGATCCATGCAGCCTTGGGGTCACGGGCACAGGCATAATTGGCCTTCAGCACGTCCTTCATCCAATCGGCAGAGCCCAATTTCATATCAGTAAGCCATTTGATATATGCCTCTTTTGAACGGGGTTGTAAATTGGGATTGCGCTTTTTTTGCTCACCCAGACTGGATGGTTCACGACCGCGATATTCATGGGCGGGGTATACAACTAAATGATCGGGTAATTGCATGATCTTTTGCAAGGATTCCCAGTGTTCGCCAGGGTCACCGCCTGGTAAATCTGTCCGGCCTGCCCCACCATCGTCCAGAAATAATGTATCTCCTGTCAAAATGCGGTCTGAAAAGATAAGACACATGCTGTCTTTGGTATGACCGGGTGTGTGCATGACCTTTACAGGGATATCGCTCAGATGACAGTCAAACCCGTCAGGGACGTGGAATGCTACACAGCGGACAGGAGAATTTTGATGCATGACGTATACAGCGCCTGTCAGATCAGCCAGTGCACCGGACCCAGAGATGTGGTCTGCGTGCGTATGGGTATCTAACACATGGGTCAGTTTTAGTCCCTCATTTTTAATAAGGGATACGTATTCGTTTACTTGCTCCAGAACAGCATCTACAACAATTGCTTCCTTCGTATTTTCTGAGCCGATGAGGTAGGTTTTGCAAGACGTCTTATTTAACTGTTTGAAGATCATTTGGCACCCCTTTATTAAATTTTTTGTCAACCTCTTCTAACTCCAGCAGTGCGTGGTTAGCTCAATTCTCATGAAAGATTTAACGCAAAACAAATAGCATTGCGAATTTCAACCAACTTTTCTTTCGATAAAGCAGTAATCAACGATCCAATTTTTGCTTTTGAAATTGTCTGTATGTGATCGCAATTAATAGCGCAATCTTTATGCATACCGTCCTCACGGGATAAAAGTACTTCGGTTGGTATATCTCTGACTGTTGAAGTTATCGGAGCAACGGTAACTTCACCTAAATAATCCAGTATAGAATTTCTTGTTAAAATAACCACCGGGCGTTTCTTATCAGGAGTTTTAAACTTGTACCATCTCACATCACCTCGCTTCATGAATCACCCCATTCCTGTTCTGACTCCCAAACATCAAATTCCGTTTTGACAACAGGATAACGTTCATATCCTTTTTTATGCCGTTTTTCGAGCATATTGACGTTCACTTGTCTTATGGCATCCCTCAATGCCTTGCGTGCAAAAGCAGAGCGGGTTGTCTTTAATTTTTTGACAATCTTATCAACGGTTGCCACTAATTCATCATCTAATGTCATCTGAATCGTTCTCATAATATTCTCCTGTAATAATGTTGATGTTTATAGCTATAATAACCAACATTATCTCCGAAGTCAATCAATTTGCCCGGCATGCTCGTTTGGGCCAACGAACAACCATGCTCATGTGGTACTATGGATTGCAGCAAGATAGTGGTCAGGTGGAGCGTCTTGTTAGCTGAAGTTTTATGTTGCAGTTAGGGTCACCTTCATGATTAAATATTTTGTTTGTTCTCATGTTTGGCAATTGAATTATGAAGGTCCTATTCTCTCCTCCAATACATGTGCAGTACCTTGTTAGGCTTCAATTATAAGATCCTCTTGCGACTGCTAACATTGCACGATAGTCACTGCCATTCTCAAGATTTCTGCATATGAAATATAGGGGTCTGTCAGGTTTTAGCATAATCTCTGACCTTCTGGTTTGACGGGATCAAGTCCGGAAACCCACGCGAAGGGGTCATTCAACTCAAGAATCCGGCTCACCCGGAATGACTTTCCTTCGATTGTCTTGATTGCGCTATCACAAGATAGGTAGCGATATTGTTTCATAAATCATCTCAATAATGCTTACACAAATTTTTGCTAAAAATATCAAAAATATTTTTATTAAGCGCCTACCCATCCTTTTGTATCGCAAGTCTTGCATGGAGTACAACCTTTACACCCCGACCCGGTACAAGCCTTTTTACCACTGTGAACCTGGCCCAATCCTTTGCATGACCCGCATCGTTTGGCGGAATCGGGGATTTTTCCTGATCCGCCACAACCATTACATTTTGTGCAGTAGTTGCAGCCCTTTCCACTACATGGAATTTTGTTATCGGTGTGCCATACCCCGCTTCCGCAACACTTAAAACACATCTGACTTGCCAGGGCAGAAGGGATGCAAAACAATCCAATGATCAAAGAAAAAGTGACGATATAAGCCAACATTTTTGGAGTGAATCTCTTTTTATTCTTCATCTATTTCTCCTTTTCTGCAACAAAGGTTTATAGAGTTTTATTTCAGGCTATGCGTCTTTTATTATCACTTTATAAAAACTTCTTTTCCCCATTCCCCATTTTCACTGGGACAAGTTTCATAAGGACATGGTTTGGCAAGTTGTTGCAACAACCCCCCGTATCTTCCTTTGTTAGGGAATTTGGTTGCGGCTCTTCTGCGCCAGGTAATTATTTTTGATTGTAATCACCCTTGGATGTTTGTCAACGTTTTAATTTTTGATAAATCCCCAACCTTATTGCGCTTTTATGAATAGTTTCTGCCGTCACATTTAACGAACAGTATTTTGAGTTGTTCCCGTGGTAGGCCGTACGCTTTACTCTTGACATAAATTTCCCGTAATATTAATATTATGAACACAAGTAAATTTTGTCGTATCCGATATTTACCGTTAAATAGAGTAGACTAAATTTTACATGCAAAAGAGCCACAATATACTTATCATTGATGATGATAAGCTGATGTGTGTATCACTCAAAGGCCTCCTGGAGGAAAATGGATACCATGTGTACACGGCATCTAATGGTGACAATGCTGTTCAAATTCTGAATAAACACGACGTAGATTTAATTCTCTTTGACCTGAGATTACACGATGTTCGTGAGTTTTCGCTTTTGAATAAAATTAAACAGGTTTCAGCAGATACGATTATACTGGTCATGATTGACCAGTATAAAATCAAGGCTGTAATAAATACCCTGTGCCTGGATACGGTTGACTACATTCTGAAACCATTTGATCCGGATTATTTAAAAAAGACCATTGAAAAGGCCCTTTACAAACAACAGTTAGAAGTCAGTCTCAAAAGGACAGTCATAGAAAAAGAAATTATCAGCAACACGAACAAGATCATCGCCGCCAGCCTGGACATTCGGGAAAGCTTTTCCAGCGTATGTAACGAATTAAAAAAGATCATCCCATTCGATCGTTCTTGCCTGATTACTTCCAATGAGCAGGGACAATGGTTTCAGGTGTTCGCGCTGACGAAAACATATAATTTCAGCGAGATCAATGAAGGCGAATCCTTTCCTATGTCCGGCAGCCTCCTGGAAGAAATCGTCAAAACAGGAGAACCGGTTATCGTAAATAATACAGAAGCAGGACGTTTCTGGACAGACAGGGTATTATTTAAAGAAAGGATACACTCCCGACTTGGATTTCCCCTTACCTATAAAGGAAAAGTACTTGGCGCCCTTACCTTTGGTAGTGAAAAGGCAAACAGTTTTAGTGAACAGTGTTATTATTACCTCTGGCAGATAGCGCCACAACTTGCCATTGCCATTGAAAATACCAAGCTGTTTAACCGTATTAAGGCCTCGGAAGAACGGTATAAAACGTTATTTAACCACGCCGCAGATTCCATGCTGATGATAGACCTGAATGGAAAGATTCTTACTGTAAACCAACGCGAAGAAGAAATCATTGGTTACAGAATGGAAGAACTCTTAGGCAAGTACATTTATGATTTCTTACCTGAAACGTCGAAGAAGGCGGTTACACAACTTCTTTCAATGGCAGTTAACAGCAAGGTTCCAACAACCGAGATTGAAGTTATCAGCAAGAATCAGCAAACCTTAGTTATGGAATTAGATATTACTGTGGTAAAAGAAGGTGACAACGTTTTACATTTACTGGTACACTTCAGGGACATAACCAGGAGAAAGAACCTGGAATCGGAATTAAAAGAGGAAAAGAAAAAACTGGATAATATTGTGAGCGAAATAGGGGCAGACCTCTTGGTTATTAACAAGAACAATACGATATGCTGGGCAAACAAACGATTAATCGAAAATCATCCCTTAGGCAAAAAAATAATAAATCAAACCTGCTTTGACAGTTATTGCCACCTTCAGTCTGTCCCCTCGGATTGCCCCTCTGCAAAGGTGTTTGATACCGGAAGAATAAACCAAATTGAACGTACAGTACACAATCACCATAAAAAAAGATTCTACAATGTGATCAGCTCTCCCATTTTTGATAAAGACGGAAATGTTGTACAGGTACTGGAGTTAATTCAGGATATTACCGGGAAAAAGCAGGAAGAAGAAAAGCAGAAAAGGCTTCAGCAGCAGCTGGTGCATTCCGATAGATTGATTTCCATCGGACGACTCGCAGCCGGTGTTGCGCATGAAATTAATACTCCCCTTGCGATTCTTTCCGGCATGATCCAGGGGTTTCTCGAACGAAACAATTCCTTTACCAAAGAGATTGTAAAAGAATTTAAAACCATGCACAAAGTAACAAAGCGTATTGAAAAAACCGTCGATTCTTTGCTGGAACTGTCTCATCTTGAGGGGAATGAGCAACCGAAACCGATCAACATTAATGAACTGATCAAGGATACCATTTCTCTTATTGTCGAACAATTTACTGCAAAAAACAAGAATATCATTTTAAAGCTATCTTCCCGTTTGCCAAAGATCAAAGGCTTTGCAGAGCAACTGCAACAGGTGTTTATGAATTTGCTGATTAATGCTGACGACGCTACTGTCAATGGTGACACCATCTCAATAACTACAACACAAAAAGATAAAAATACCATAAACGTCAATTTCAAAGATACTGGTACGGGTATGCATGAAGATGTGTTATCGAAAGTCTTTGACCCGTTTTTTACAACAAAAGAAGTGGGGAAAGGAACCGGTCTTGGATTGTCTATTACCTATGGGATCGTAAAAAGACACCACGGCACAATTCATGTCAAAAGCAAAGTAGGTAGAGGTACTACCTTTGATATCAATTTACCCATAGATTTTGGAAAGGTGGCGGTTCATGGATAGAGGGATAAAAATATTGGTCGTAGATGACGATAAGGATTATAACTTGTATTTAACGAAATTTTTGTCTGACGAAGGATACATTACCAAGGGTATTACAAAACCGATGGACACCATTTCTGCGTTGGAACAAGAAAAATTTCATATCGTCATACTGGATCTCAAAATGCCCCAAATCAGCGGCACGGAGTTACTCAAAGAAATAAAATCGAAACACCATAATATTTGTGTTATCATACTAACAGGATACCCTTCATTTAAGACGGCAGTCGAAACAATGAAGCTTGATGCCTTTGATTACCTAAAAAAACCTTTTGATTTGAACGATTTGCGCAAGGCGCTGAATAATGCACAAAAAACGTATTGTCTTGTTGGAAGTTCAAAGGACAGGCTCAAGAGTTCTGTAGGGAAAAAACTGAAGTCGTTAAGAAAGAGTAAGAAAATTACGCAAAAACAACTGGCAAACCGTACCGGTTTGTCGCCGAGTTTATTATCACAGATCGAAAACGGACAAATCGCAGCATCCCTTACTACCCTGGACAAATTATCTGCCTCACTGAATGTTAAGATAGCATACTTCCTGGATGAGGAAGCTGGTGAATCCACAGCAAAGATTAACGAGGATTTTCAGTTTTAAAGGGTTATTTTTGTAGGAGTTTTTCATAGATGGATAATCTGCTCAATATTATCTCAAACCTCGGTTCCCCCAGGATTATGGTTATCGGCGATTTGATGCTCGACAAGTATGTCTGGGGTGAGGTAAAACGCATCTCACAAGAGGCGCCAATACCCGTTATTAATGTTTCTTCTGAAGACGTGCGCCCGGGAGGCGCTGGAAGTGTTGTGAACAACTTGCGGACGCTAGATGCACAGGTGTTTGCATGCGGGATTATCGGTGATGATACTTATGGACATACCCTTTTGAATATTTTTCAGGGTATGGGAGTTGACACAACGGGAATCATTATTGATAAAAGCCGCCCAACTATCCTGAAGATGCGCTTCATGGGCCATTTACAAACAGCCGGGAAAGGAGTGCAGCAGTTGTTGCGGGTCGATTATGAAAAGACCCATGTTATATCTGCTGAAATAGAATCACAACTTACCGGTTATTTACATAATAACATACCTGCATGTGATATCATCCTGATCTCCGATATGAATAAAGGCCTGCTTTCCCCTTCCTTTTTAAAAACAATAGTAACCATTTGTAAAAAGCATAAAAAAATCGCAATCGTCGATCCCAAACTCATGAGCGACTATACCTGCTATGAAGGTTTTACTGCGATGACTCCTAACAGGTTTGAAACCGAACTCGCCACGGGAATAAAAATCGCTGATAATGACAGTCTGCATCGTGCCGGAAGCAAACTTGTTTCGAGTCTTTCACTAGAGTGTTGCATCATTACCATCGATAAAGATGGTATGTTCCTCTATGACAGGGGGGGGAACGGAAAGATTATACCAACTGTTCCACGGGCTGTATTTGACGTAACTGGCGCCGGCGATATGGTGCTCAGTATGTTTGGCATGATAGTCGGTACCGGTCATAGCTTTGAGGATGCCGCACTTCTTGCCAATGTAGCAGCTGGCATAGAAGTTGGGAAAATTGGGGCAACACCAGTCAGCAAGGGTGAAATTCTCAGCGAGCTCATAGGCGGAAAAAGCCCGTTATCAGATAAAATCAAAGATGTTGAAGTACTGAAGGGCATATTGCAGGAACACAGAAAGAAAAACGATAAGATTGTTTTCACAAATGGTTGTTTTGATATCTTACACGTTGGACATATCGAATACCTGAAATTTGCCAGAAAACAGGGCGATTTGCTCGTAGTAGGATTAAATACCGACCGATCCGTCAAGAGTCAAAAAGGCCCCAGCCGTCCCTTTGTTTCCGAAACAGAGCGTGCCAAAATGCTTGCTGCATTGGAGGATGTGACTTACGTGGTGCTTTTTGACGAACTCACACCCTTGAATTTAATTAAGGTCGTAAAACCAGACGTGCTGGTAAAGGGAGAAGATTGGAAAAATGCCGGGGCGGTGGGCGGGGAATTTGTAGCATCCTACGGAGGAAAAGTCGTCTTTGCCCCCTTTGTCGAGGGTGTTTCAACCACCAACATTGTTTCAAGAATACTGAGCAGGCACAACCAGAGCCAAAATCCAAAGGAAGCAATTGGCCAAACCCACTAAAATCGAAGGGGATTGTTTATGGATGACATTGCAATACAATTGCAGGACAGCATCGAGACGAAAAAAGCGGTATTATCAACCAATCTCGGCGTAATTCGGAAAATAGCCGATGTTCTTGTCAACGCATTTAAAAACAACCAGCGTCTCTATCTCATCGGCAATGGGGGAAGCGCGGCTGATGCCCAGCATATTGCCGGGGAATTGGTAGGCAGATTTAAAATGAACCGACGTCCCCTCCCGGCGGTTGCACTGACGACCGATACCTCTGTGATAACCGCACTTGCAAATGACTTTGGTTATGATACCTGTTTTGCAAGGCAGATCGAGGCCCTGGCAAACCCAGGGGACGTTATTCTGGCTTTCAGTACCAGCGGAAATTCAAAAGGCATTCTCAGCGCTGTTCAAATCGCAAGAGACCGTGGCGCTATTGCCATTGGGTTTACCGGAAAAGACGGTGGCCTCCTAAAAGATGCCTCGGATATCTGCTTAAAAATTCCCTCAGACAACACACCCCGAATACAAGAATGTCACATCACCGTTGGACACATCCTGTGCTCCATTGTCGAGAAAGAACTTTTTGGATCAGTGACCAAATGAAAAAGAGAAAGGCCGTCTTCCTCGACCGGGACGGCACCATTGTCGTCCACGAGCCCTACCTCAGTTCTCCGGATCAACTGAAGCTATTGCCAAATGCTACGCGAGGGATTCGCCGCTTCAAGGAATACGGGTATCTGATTATTGTCGTTACAAACCAATCCGGGATAGCGAGGGGATTTTTTGGAGAAAAACACCTGATGCTTATCCATAAAAAACTACAGAGCATGCTGCAAAATGAGGGAGTCGAAATAGACGACATCTATTATTGTCCGCACCATACAGAAGGAGTTGTAGAACAATATAAAATTGACTGCAATTGCAGAAAACCCAAACCGGGAATGCTTCTTGATGCTGCCCGAAAGCATCACATTGACTTACCACATTCCCTGATGATCGGTGATTCAGAAACGGATATGATGGCTGGTAAAAATGCAGGATGCAGATGCGTATTGATAAGGAACAACGGTGTAGATGAGACAAGCGCTGCCCCAATGACAGACACTGATTACATTGTGAAAGACTTATTGGAGGCTGCAAGGCTATGTTATATTAAAAATGTCTAAATAAGATTTTATCTTTTCGGGTACACAAGTTATTACTACTGCTGAAGAGTTGTAAGAACTTAACAGGATTTCCTGACGCGGGGGTTTAGGGGTATGCTTCATGTTGCAAGCGCCTTCCCCGTATAAGGGTCGGTAACCTTAATTTTATTGAGATTTTTCAAAAAAACTAAATTGTTACGAAAAATAATGTATTTTTAAAGAAACATTCACAACAAAAACTTGAGGAAAGGGCTATGTCATATATACTCAAATTCCTGCTGAAAACACCGCGTTTCCGGTGGAATACGCAAAAAGGCATAAGAAATCTCATTGCGATCGTGGTAATATCCATCTGGATGGCGCGCCACCTGTGTTATGGAGAAGATCAAAACAACCAAATAGCGCCTTTATTTAAAGAAACTCAACAAGCCTCGGTATTTTATCTGGACAATGGCATGGAGGTTATCCTCGTTGAAAATCACGCCAGTCCCATGATTGCGGCGGTTACTGTTGTTAAGACCGGCAGCCGGAATGAAGATGAGGCCAGCAATGGGTCTGCCCATTTTCTGGAACACCTGTTATTCAACGGCACAAAGGCACGCACACAGAAAGAGATCTACGACGAAATGGATTTTTACGGTGGTTACAACAACGCCCATACGGGTCCGGATTATACCAACTACATGATCCTCATGCCGAAGGAATTCATCGCCCAGGGGATGGATATTCAAGCGGATATGCTCTTCAATTCCACCCTGCCTGAAGAAAAATTCGAAAAGGAACGTGGCATTGTTATAGAAGAAATAGGCAAAGGCGCAGACCGGCCAGAGTATCAGGTTAACAATCATTTTCAGAGGACTTTTTATGCCGGGACACCGTACGAGCGTCCGGTGCTTGGAACAGTCTCCACTATTACACATCTCAAACGGAAAAACGTATGGGAATATTATCGAACCTGGTATGTACCCAACAACATGACCTTGATGGTAATCGGTGATTTTTCAACCCCCGATATGGTGAAATTGGCAAAAGAAAAGTATGGTCCATATCCGGCAGGACGCATACCGGAGCACAAAACCATAACCCTTAACTCACCGCAAAAATTACGCATTGTCAAGGCAAATGGTATGGGCAAATTTCCAAAGGATCGTCAATACCTGACCATGGGTTATTCCTTGCCACCGCCGGCTTCTGATGATTTTCAGGCGCTGGTATTGCTGTCTGAATTTCTTGGAGGAAGGGAGAATGCTGCCCTGAAGACATTATTCAAACAGGAGCAATATAAAAACCTGGTTGAAACGATTGATACTAGCATGGAATTCAACCGTGATTTTTCTACCTTGCAAATCTCTGCCGAACTCTCCATGAATGCTGACGCAGAACGTGTAGTAGAATTAATTATCCAGGCAGTGCAAGGCATGACAAAAAACACCGTTCCAGACGCTGAAGTGCAATCAACCCTGATAGCAAGGGCTACGCACGAACTTTATTTGCAGGAGAGCTTACATTACTACGGCATGATGAAATCGGGTTATCTGGCTGCTGGTGGCTATGCCATGCTCCGTAATTACATGGATGGTTTAATGAAGGTAACGCCGAAGACTATTCAAAAGGCAGCAGAAAAATATATGCGGATCCAGGCGCCTGTGGTTACATTGATGTCCCCGCCAGTTGAGAAAACAACTGAAGAGGTATCAACTCAATCGGTCAATCGATACAAAATGGAAACGTTGAAAAATGGCCTAACGGTTGTTGTGAAAGAGAACCCGGACAGCCGGGTCGTGGGTATACATTGGTTGGCAAAGGAGCGCAGCCTGAGCGAGGGAAAAGAGAAATGGGGCATGACAGAGATATTACAGCGGATGCTCCTTGATGGTGGGACTACAGAACACCCGGACAATGCACTATATCAGGCATTCGAATCCATTGGCTCTGAAATAAAACTTTGCGATGACCCATCCGTTCCTTTCGATGACTATTACCATACCCCCCGCTTTGCCTATATTCGTTTAAAACTTATAGACGCCTTTTTTGAGAAGGGATTGAATCTGCTTTCGGAAATGATATTGCAGCCAAACCTTTCAGAAAAGGCCCTCGCTGAAGCCAAGAAAGAGGTCATATCACTTTCAACGAATGCTGAGATGAGCACACCAAAGGTAGCAGACCGTATCTTCTATGATAACCTGTTCAAAGAAAATCCTGGTTTTGCCAGGTTGTTTGGCGATGTCAGGCAACTGGAACGGATTCAATTGAAAGATGTACAGGACTTCCACCAAAAATTTTACAACCCGGCAAACCTCATACTGGTCATCTCCGGTAATATACCAATAGAAAAAGCACAGACATTGGTTAAGCAATATTTTGGAGGTACATGGGGCGAGGCGGGATGGCAGCCTCCGGTATTTACGCCACAGTTTCATGCCCTTGGCACTACAATACGTGAAAAGATGGGGAAGCAGCAATCGTACATCTCTGTGGCAAATGCATGTGAGGTCAGCGAGGACGATAGGCCTGCGCTGTATGTCTTAGAAAATATCTTTAACGACCGGCTTGCCTTTAACCTTAGGGAAAAACAGGGACTTGCCTACAGCCTTGGCATGGGATTTCATAAATATCATGGCGCCCAGTGGTATCGTATTACCATGGGCACACGACCGGAGAATATCGAACGCGCCGTCATGGGTATTCGTGAAGAGATTCGTGTCATACGGGAAACAACTTTTGATAGGGAAGAAGTGCAAAAGACAATCAATGCCATGCTGGGCAGACGTGGCATGCGACGGCTAGACCGGGTAAGCCAGGCATATTACATAAGCATGAATGTGCTTGACGGCAAAGAACCAGAGGCAGACGATCAGGAGGCTGAAAGACTGAAAAAGGTTACAGTACAGGATGTGGAACGCCTGGCCAGACAAGTCTTCCAAAAAGAAAACTATTTAATTGTGATTGTGGAGTAGATAATTGCCTTTTTAGCCACGAATCTACACGAAGAGAATAAAACTTTTTGGAATACCACGAAGTCACGTTCGAGAGCCATCTTTCTACTTTTTTGCCTACCCCCCTACGCCTATTAAGAATTTTAAGTTTTTTTGCTCCACCTTTAAGCGATGGTAAAATGGATGATTGTATGGCCAGCCTGGATGAATGTTAAAAAAGTTTGGCACATACGGCGTGGAAATGCAACTATAATAATTAAAATAATTGATTGACAGTGCGTATATTTTTCGTTACAATTTTGTAAATTTTATTCATCTTATCGAGAGTGGCAGAGGGACTGGCCCTGTGAAGCCACAGCAACCGGTCCTGTTCAGCAAAAAAGCTGTGCAGGATGCTGGTGCTAATTCCTGTCTCGTGTTTTGGGAAAAGATAAGATAGGTACATAAAAAGGCCTCTTCCTATCTTATATGAATAGAAAGAGGCCTTTTTATTTGCTGAACGGATGGAGGCAATAGATGGAATTTGTAAAAGGTCTGAAATGCCGGGAGTGTGGAAAACCATATCCAAAAGAGCCGCTGCATGTCTGCAGCTTTTGTTTTGGCCCTTTGGAGGTAGACTATGATTATGACGGGATCAAGAAGGTTCTGAACAGAAAGCGGATCGAATCCCGTGGTAAAACAATGTGGCGTTACCGGGAACTGCTTCCGGTTGATGGTGAACCAACGGTGGGTGCACAGGTCGGTTTCACGCCCCTCGTCAAGGCAAATAACCTCGCAAAAGTCCTTGGGGTAAAAGAACTGTATGTGAAAAACGATTCCGTGAATTATCCCACATTCTCCTTTAAAGACCGGGTTGTTTCGACGGCACTGACAAAGGCAAAGGAATTTGGATATAAAACAGTCGGGTGTGCCACTACGGGAAATCTGGGAAATGCAGTAGCCGCCCAAGCCGTGCAGGCAGGGCTGGAAAGTTATATTATTATGCCAGCCGATCTTGAACAGGGCAAGATCATAGGCACACTGATTTATGGTACAAATGTGATAAAAGTCAGGGGAAACTATGACAACGTAAACAAACTTTGCTCTGAGATTGCCGATAAATATGGCTGGGCAATTGTGAATGTAAATCTGAGACCATACTATGGAGAAGGTTCAAAGACCTATGGATATGAGATCCTTGAACAGCTCGGATGGAAAGCGCCGCAACATATTGTAGTTCCCATGGCTGGCGGGTCCTTGATTACGAAGATTGAAAAGGCCATTAAAGAATTCGTGAAACTGGGTCTTATTGATAAAGCGGACACCAAACTTCATGGCGCCCAGGCAAGCGGCAGCGCCCCAATAACCACAGCTGTTAAGCAGGTAACCGACGTTATAAAACCCGTAAAGCCCAAGACTATTGCACAGTCAATAGCCATCGGCAATCCGGCTGACGGTTATTATTCTGTGAAGTCCATTAATGTGTCCGGGGGATGGGCGGAGGATGTAACCGACGATGAACTCGTGGAGGGCATTAAATTACTTGCCAGAACGGAAGGTATTTTTACCGAAACAGCAGGTGGTGTAACTGTAGCGGTTACAAAAAAACTTATTGAACAGGGCAAAATTCCTACAGATGAGTCTATTGTAATCAGTGTTACAGGGAATGGGCTAAAAACCCAGGAGGCTGTACTGGACAAATTAGAAGTACCCAAAATCATCAACCCTTCCCTCTCTGAATTTGATGCGATTATGGAAGAGAAGATGGCTGCCGTACATTAAACTTCATAAGCCCCGGCAAGACATGGTTGCCGGACATTAAAAAATATTGAGTATCAAAGATAGGCATTTGAGAGGCTGGGAGGGTCAGATATCCCCAACTTCCCATTTTCCGATCTTTTCAATTTCCGAGAAATGAGTTTTTTTGTTTTGTGAAATCTGCGGTTACTTTTAAAACCTGAAAGGAGCATACATATGCCAGTAACGATACGCATTCCAACACCACTAAGAACCCTTACCAAGGGTGCAGACGAGGTAAAGGTGGAAGGAAAAAACATTAAAGACATTATCGACAATCTTGAAACAAACTACAAAGGCATTAGAGAGAGAATTTGTGACAATGACGGCCAAATCAGGAGGTTCATTAATTTTTATCTCAACGATGAGGATATCCGGTTTATGGGCAACCTCAATACACCTGTCAAAGATGGCGACTATGTCTCCATAGTACCTGCCATTGCCGGTGGCAATTAGTACGATACGAGAAAAAAGTAGCAGGAGTTTTACAGAAAAATATTTTGCAGATTACAAACATAAGCAATTTGTGGAAGTCGGCCAGTACTGAAAAGAGGATCTATCTTGAAAATTATCCTAAACGCATAACTTTACTTCCTTAGAATATGGATACAGAAGCGGTCAGCGAACTTTTATTCTGGCATAACCCTGGTGATCACCGTATTTATCTGACCAGACAATACCTACCTCCCAGATATCGTCTTTTTGCATGATCTTCAGTAGGGCGCCAAGTTCTTCAATATTGTTAATCCGATATTGGCCGACATACACAAGCACGTGACCTGCCATAATCCCAACGTTCGCTGACGGACTTTTTTTTTGTACCCCCGAAATCAACACCCCGCTCTTTAACCACCACAAATTTAATTGTTTTGCAAGCTGCGGTGTCAAATCCTGAACGAACAGTCCTAACTTTTCCAACGCAAGCTTTTCAACGGATGGAAGCGGCGCCTTTTCAAGGGTAACCCCCACCTTGATTTCACGTCCGCCTCGGTTTAGGTATATATACAGTTTATCTCCTGCATTTTTTTTGAGTATATATTTTTCAAAATCAAGAATGTCCTGAATTTCTTTGGAGTCTATTTGAGTAATATAGTCTCCATTTTTGATTTGCGCCTTGTCGGCAGGGCTGCCAGCGTCAACGGAGGAAACCATGATACCTTTTGAAACATCATTTTTTTCTTCAACCTGCACACCAAACCATATCTTGTTGAGCTCTCTAAAATTAAAGAGTTTGACGAGGGTTTGTCTTACTTTATCGACCGGAATTGCGAATCCGATCCCCTGTGCCTGATTAACAATTGCGGCATTGATACCGATAAGTTCCCCGTCTATATTGATAAGTGGACCACCGCTGTTTCCCGGATTGATCAACGCATCTGTTTGAATAAGACCATCATACTTGATATCACCATATTCACTGCTGAATGTCATGGTGCGGTTCTTTGCGCTCAACACTCCGGTGGTTACCGAGTTTTCCAGGCCAAACGGATTGCCCAACGCTACCACAGTCTCCCCGATCATGAGATCCTTGGACGTGCCCATTTTGACATAGGGAAGAGGCGCGGGAGAATTTATCTTTAACACGGCGATGTCGCTAATCGGGTCAGAACTGATCATGGTTGCCTCAAAGTCTTTACCGTCAGACAGTCTAACTTTGATTTTCGATGCACGACTAACGACATGTTCATTCGTAACAATGTAGCCATCTTCATCGATAATAACTCCGGAACCCAGAGGCCTTTCGACCATCTGCTTTTGACTCTGGCCAAAAAAGTCATTAAAATATTGATCAAACAGTTCACTTCTTGATCCGAAAAATGGATCAACATGCCGCTGGGTAATAAGCCTCTCTGTACTGATATTGGCTACAGCAGGACCCACCTTCTCAACTGCCATAACAATAGGCGTCCTGCGATTAGAACTGGTTTCGAGGGCAGGCGCTTTATCGTATGCCACCGGAATACAAACAAGGGTTACAAAAATTGACAAAATGATACGTGTTTTTTTCAAGGTATTTACCGAAAAAATCTTGTCATTTATTATTCATAAATTTTCACAGCATCGTATCTCATATTGGGCCATACAACTCTTCGCCATTCCCTGTGTTACACACAGGGCAAAACTTGCTGGAGCAGGAAACATACCTGTTTCATTCATCTTCTTGCTCCGTGCAGTAATGACGGAACACCACCCAAATCATCCCGCCTTCACTCTTTACCTTATTTTGAAGAATTACATAAACTATTTCAACAAAAATATCCAAACAGGCAATTAAAATGTAAAATCGCATCCATTTTACATTCCCTATTTGGATATTTCCCGTTATTTAGCCTTTTTCGGCTTTTGGCAGTGGCTTGCCCAGAAGGTACTTTTTAGTGAAATCCTCCGTGAGGAGAGCTACCTACAGGTCGCCCGTGCGGATTGACACCTGACGGTATTTCTCCGCCAGTGGCCTTTGTCGATTCTTCGGCCGCATTTGATGAAGTTTCATGAACAATCGTAGTAAAATCCTCTTCGTTTTTCATCAAGTTAGCGATCGATTCATTACCAACAACATAAATATAATCAGAACCACCTGCTTTCACGTAATAGCCGCTAGCATCCTTCTTTTTGCCGATAGAAAGCACAACATCACCGTTTTCCAAACTCATGACAATAGTAAGCTGAGGCTTATCCAAAGAAAATTGTGTTAGGTTGGTGGCCTTGTATTGTTCGATGTAATTGCCCTTTAATTCGTGAAGATTACGGACAAAGTAATCCACTTCCCTTCCCTGCACGTCTTTTTGCTCGTTATTCTTCAACTTCCAGACATTGTTGGTTTTCTTCAGTAAAACACTTCTCTTATCATAGTTAAGAGCAAGTTCCTTCAATTCCGTCCAGTCAAAATTAAGTATTTTTGTCGGCACAAGTTCGGCATTAAAGTTTTTAATCTTTGGCCAGGAGAGTTCAAATACATGATCGTCATCACTAAACATGCAATATGAACTTACCTTATCTCCTTCCTTCACTTTCTTGCCAACAAGCAAAGTCCTTGTTTCTACAATTTTTTCCAGAGACTCTTTCGGCTCCACGGTATGATCGGACAGTCCTTCTTTCTTCTTTTTATCTGAGCCCTCCGGTGCTTGCTCCCGGACTTTTTCGTAAGTCACAGAAACTTTGATCTTCGGGTCATTTAATCCAAAGGCGTTAAGGTCTTTGGGCGCTTTTGTAATATAGCGATCGGCCTTTAAAAAGGATAAGTCCCATACAATCTGGTTTACCGCGTTCACGTCTGCTATCGTTTGAACAGGCTTTGAGAGTTTCCACTGGAATTGCCCTTCCGCATCCTTCTTATTTGTTATTTCACACACAAAAGTACGATCCGGTTTTTCGATAACGATTTTTTTGGCCAAATCCCTGTTAAAATCGCACACCAGCCTGTCCCGGAAGCTCAGGAGTGGATTTTCAATTTTGTCGTAAAATTCAGCTGTAGGGACGGCATAAACAGGATCTTCTCCAACACGTTTCACATAGCATTTGGTACCGTCGGGTAACTTGTTACCTATGTAAAATTTAGCCAGAGCCTTATCCTCTTCTTTGGTAACGGAGATCTCAAAGACGGGATCTTTTAAACCGTACACAGACAAATCTGTTGGTTTATCAGAAACAAAATCTTCTATTTCGAGGGTTTTGATCTTCTCTATAAAATTTTTAACTGTATCCTGGTCCGCATAAATATTAATCGGTTTTGTAAGTTTCCAGTCCAGATCCAAAGATTTTTCGATAGCAATTACATCGGTTGGTGTTTTTATTTCCAATTTATTTATCCCATAGGTTCCTATAGAATCAAACCTGACCACTTTCTTGTCCCGCAAGTCATTTGGTTTTTTACTCAGGTCAGCAAGAATGGTATCTTTCAGAAAGAATATCGTAGGTTCATCGGAGCGCTTAGCATAAACCTTATTATCCAGGGAATGCCCGAAGGCAATAGACTGTTCAACACCTTTTTCGTTGATGACAACAGTGAAGCGTGGGGAATCCAAGCCATATTTAACCAAATCACCCGAGTCTTCGGTAACAAAATCTGTCCGGTCAATTTGCAGGTTTTTGAATTTCCCAAGAATATCCTTTATCTTTTCCAGGTCTGCCAGGTCATTAACAGGTTCAGCAAGACGCCAAAAATTACCCTTTCTGTTACAAACAATGTTGTATTCTTTCGTTTTGATCTGTATCGTGTCTACAGCTTCCTTGTCGAAACTAAACACCCATTTACTTCTCAAATCCAGGATATTTTTGTTAACTTTATCAACAAGGGTGCCTGGCACAACAGTAACCTCATCACTTGTATCAAGCTTGATGTATACGTTGTCACCGGCAGCAAGTTTTTGTCCAACAAATACCGTATATTTATCTTTCGGCCCGGTTACCTGTATTTTATCTGGTTTCGCTGGGATATCGGTATACATGGTAATAGAGATCTTTGGATCATCAAGACCATAATCATGGAGATCAAAAGGTTTATCCCCTTCTTTTTTAAACGAGCCAACCTTGTACATAAACTCAAATTCGGAGAGTATGCTGTTTACCTCGGAATTATCCGAACGAAGTTTCAGCGGTTCAACAATGTGCCAGTAATTATCTCCTGATTTTTCCAAAATGATCTTGCCGCTTTCATTGCTCAATTCAATCTTTTTGATCATCGATGCCTTGAAATCAGGGATCACCTTTTTCTGCAGCCTTTCCCATTCCTCATGAGGCAATTGCTTTCTTTCGTAAATGAAGATATACGAAATGCCAATGGCTGCTACAATTAAAAGGATAATGGTTGTTTTAAGTTTCATAGCTTAACTCTTTCCTCCAGCAAAGAATATCATAAAATTGAAATGATGGGAATCTTCCCTGTGCAATGTGTTCAAATCAGCGACGCCTTTTCCACCAAACGATACTGCCAATAATAACTGGTATCACGGGAATTCCAGCAATCGACACCCAGAAGATAACCTTCATCTGTATGGGGTTAATCGTTGCCTTGCGGAAATCAGGCGGTTTGGCAGAAATACCAAGCTGCGTTTCCTTCTGGGCCAGCCAATTAATAGAATTACGAAACAAATCCGCATTCCCAGGGTTTTCTACATATTCGTTCGTTGCAAAGTTTACATCTCCAAAGACGACCAATCGTGCCCCTTGTGGTTTAGCTGACGGGTCATTGGCCATAGCCGGATGCGATTGGGTAACAGACTTGGGTAATTCCTTTACCTGGGCAGCCACAGCCAGAGACACGGGACCCTGCACATCGGTGTCTATATTATATTCAGGTTTCTTCTGCCGTAAATTTGCAACGTCAATTTCCCCCCATGACCCTTCAGGCGCACGCATAAGCACGGTTGCCTGATAAGGCATTTGGTCATTCGGTGGTGACGCATCAACAGGACATGCGCCAAAAATAATCGTGTTATAATTCTTCAGGTCATTGGTAATCGGGTGTTCTTCTGCGTACTCATCCTTGCCCACATAAATTTCCGCAACAGTCTGTATACCAAAAAGCGGCATATTGACTTTGTTATACACAACGACATCGTCGCGAACTGCAATGCCGTATTCCGGCAAAAGTGTCTTAAATCCGGTAGGAGCGTTCGGGCTAAGCGCGGGTTCCAGCATAAGCAAAAGCTTGCCCCGATTTTCCAGGTAGTTGCGAATAATATTTAATTCTTCTGTCAGATAAGCCTTGGTCGGCCCTGCAATCACAAGTACCTCGCAATCGTCAGGAATCTTTTTGGCAGTCAAAATATCGAGCGGAGCCACACGACAGTTATCCCTTTTGAGTGCATTGGCAATTCCAGAAATTCCCCCACGGTCGAAATCTTCGAACTGCCGCTCACCGTGACCTGTAGCAAAGTAGATAGCAGATTGTTTTTCCTGCGTAACATTGAGAATTGCTTCCGTGAATGCCTCTTCTCCCTTAAACTTAAAAGGGTACTGTTTTTCTATCACTTCACTTTGCTGCACATGCTTGCTGTACTCACCGCATTCAAACACCACCGTATTGAGTTGAAGATCACTGATATTGAGACGTTTTGCAAGTTCTTCAACCTTGGTACGGTTTCTTAGCGGATCGACACTTTCCACCTTGATTTTGTCCGTGTGGTAGGCATATTCTTTCAAGATATCCAGAATTTGCTCATAAAACATCTCACCCGGATTGAAAAGGGTGGTGACAACAATAGGTTTGTCAAGACTTTTGAGTATGTTTTTTGTTTTTGGTGAGAGGGAATACTTGCCGGTAAGTGTGAGGTCAAAACGTTCATAATGCCGATTATTGAGAAATCCGATAACCGCAAAAATGCATGCAGCAAAAACGGACATTATGGCTACATTAGTACCAACAAGCGCTTTCCTCTTGGATGCCTCAGTTGAAAACCAATTTTTCCGAACGGCCGTAACAGCGCTAAGTCCAATAATGACACCTCCGCCGATGCCGACCGGAAGAATGGAAGACAATCCCCATGAGTTAAAAATCCTTGATATGCCAAAACCTGCCACAACAGCAATAATTCCGGCCAGGATAATGTATCCGCTAAATTGCTCAAACCAATCATTCTTTTTTGTATTCAAAGTGCTCATCTCCATCTCCTGCTCTCAACAATGCGTACAACAATAAATATGAGTAATGCAGTAAAACTAAGGTAGTAAACCACATCCCGCGTATCCACAATCCCCTTTGTAAATGTATCCCAATGGTCATAGGTGCCTATATATCTCAGTGCGCTGTAAAACCATCCTTCGTTTCCGGAACTCGCAAGACCAATCACCAAGAGGATAAGAAGGGCCACAATCCCGATAACGGCTGCAACAATTTGATTTTTCGTGATGGCGGACACCATCAACCCAATAGAAATAAAGAGTCCGCCCATCAGGACCAGTCCAATGTAACTGGCAATAATTGCGCCATAATCGGGGTTGCCTACCCATGCTAAAAATATAATATAAAAAGCTGTCGGGGCAACCATGACATTGTAAAGCGCCCAGGCCGCTAAAAACTTCCCGAATACCACTTCAAAATCTGTGACAGGAGCCGTCATAAGGGGTTCAATGGTACCTGTTTTGTTTTCTTCGGCGAGCAATCTCATGGTGATAACAGGGGTGAGGATGGAGAGAATAAATTGCGTATAGGCCAGACTATATCGCAATGTTGATTCCTGGGTGATACCGAGCATGATGGAAAAAAAATAACCCGAAAAAACGGTAAATACCGCAATAACAACGTATGCAATCGGTGATAGGAAATATGCATTAATTTCCCTCTGAAAGATGGTGCCTGTGCTTGTCATTTATGCCGTTACCTCCTGTTCCTGCATCGTAATCTGATGGAATATTTCTTCTAATGTAATAGAGGCTTGTTTCATCTCCCGAATAATTCCGTTATTTTTTACAACGTTCACAAAGACATCTTCACGAACATCCACACCTCTTTCTGCCTCAACGACAAAATTACCGAATTCACCCTCATCGTGCCATACAACTTTCTTGACACCTTTAATGGCGGACAGGGCATTCTTGATTTTTTCGCCATTGCCGCGCACTTCCAGCGTAATATTGTTTCCACTCCTCAACTGAGTAGCCAAGTTGGATGGCGTGTCCATTGCAACGATCTTGCCCTTGTTAATAATAATTACACGACCGCAGATCATTTCGACTTCTGGAAGAATATGCGTAGACAGTAAAATGGTGTGTTTTTCACCTAATTCCTTTATGAGTTGTCTGACCTGTCGGATTTGATTAGGATCGAGCCCGATTGTCGGTTCATCAAGAATGAGGATCTTTGGGTCGTGAACGAGGGTGTCTGCCAAACCAACCCTCTGGCGGTAACCCTTGGACAGTGTGCCAATGATCTGATTTTGCACATCAGTAATCCTGCACTTCTCCAGACATTCATCGATTTTTGATTTGCGCTCACGATAGGGCAACTTCTTCAGCTTTGCGCGAAACAAGAGATACTCCTTAACCCTCATTTCAGGATAGAGGGGCACGTTTTCTGGCAAATACCCTATTTGCCTGCGCACATCAATCGAATCACGGAAGACATCGTAACCCGCAACCGTAGCAGTGCCAGAAGTCGCCGGCATGTAACAGGTAAGGATACGCATGGTAGTGGTTTTTCCCGCACCATTCGGTCCCAAAAGCCCTAAAATCTCACCCTGTTTGACTTCAAATGAGATATCGTCTACTGCATACACATCCGCATAACGTTTTGCTAAATGATCAACTTTAATCATAATATTATAAAACTCTCCTATTAGAATTATCTTTTAAAAACTTCTTCGTCCCCGTGAGTGTTATATCCAATTCATCATTATAATACTATCGCCATAGCTGTACTCGCCCATCTGTATAACTTGAAAACATACCTTTGTTTTATTGTATGAATTTTTGAACTGAAGAACCAATGTCAATGTTTGTGCAATATTTGGGAAGGTATAATGAGAATGTAGCCGGATTACAGCACAACCAAACACACAACAAATCCCCTTGCATCGAAAAAAAACAGCGACTCAAAAACCCCTATCTTCAATTACAAAATCAATGTCTACACCTTTTCAGAACTTTCCAAGAGGCTTCCTGCCTTGTTAGATTCTAAAATCTTCATCGGTTGCACACCACCTTCACTCAATCTGATCTTCGATTGCATTAATTCCCAAAAAGCAACCCTCACAGGATCGTCAGAATCCGTTTCAATAAACACAGGCGCCTTTTTTATAATTTGCCTTGCCCTGCTTATAATCAAAGTTGTAAGCCGCAACGAACCACCAACTTGTTTTGCAAGTTCGTCAATATTTTTATAATTCATGATAACACCTATGATATGAAATATGTTCCGAAAATTTCGTAAATTTACCGTATTTTCTAAACAGATACCCGGCTTTACCAAAAGCCATATTATTTTCTTATGGCATTCAGGAATGCCACAGACCAGAGAATTCCCTGCAAGAAATTCTCAAACAATTATGGAGTAAACCACATATACTATATATAAATTCTTTATTGTCAAGGGAAATCGAACCGCAAAAATTTCTTGAGAAACAACTTCTTACTATGATAATATATTTGTTTTGTTGTTTATAAAAATACTTGCTTTTTATTGGAACTTAATTAAGGAAAAAAATATGGCAAGGATATATGAAGATATCACAAAAACAATTGGGAATACACCATTAGTTAAATTAAATCATGTCACCAAAGGATTAGAAGCCACCGTGGTTGCCAAGATGGAATCTTTTAACCCTATGGCCAGTGTAAAGGACCGCATTGGAATCGCAATGATTGAAGCAGCAGAAAAGGCAGGGCTGATCAATAAAACTACTGTTATTATAGAACCCACTTCAGGCAACACAGGTATCGCATTGGCCTTTGTAGCCGCTGCAAGGGGATATAAATTGGTTTTAACAATGCCGGACACCATGAGTATAGAACGAAGGGATCTTTTGAAGGCATTTGGCGCTGAGATCATACTAACGCCAGGGGCAGAAGGAATGAGAGGCGCCATCAATAAAGCAGAAGAATTGCTAAAGAATACCCCGAACTCATTTATGCCGCAGCAATTCAAGAATCCGGCTAATCCAGAAATACACCGAAAGACAACGGCCGAAGAGATCTGGAACGATACGGACGGCAAGATCGATATCTTTGTCGGGGGTGTGGGTACGGGCGGAACGATCACCGGCGTTGGCGAGATCATTAAGAAGCGCAAACCATCACTGAAAGTGATCGCCGTAGAACCTACCGATTCACCGGTACTTTCCGGAGGAAAGCCAGGCCCGCACAAGATTCAGGGGATCGGTGCAGGATTTGTTCCGGATATCCTTAACATGAAGGTAGTTGATGAAATTATTACCGTAAAAAACGAGCAGGCATTTGCTGTTGCCCGTCAGCTGGCACGACATGAAGGGATTCTGGCAGGCATTTCTTCCGGGGCTGCTGCCTATGCCTCGCTACAGGTAGCCACAAGACCTGAAAACAAAGGAAAGCTGATTGTAGTTGTGCTTCCTGACACGGGAGAAAGATATCTGTCCACCGTTTTGTTTAAGGAATTTTGATGTTTGAACGCATGAAAGAGGACATCAATGTCGCCTTTCAAAATGATCCGGCCGCAAGGAGCAAGTTAGAAGTAATTTTGTGTTATCCCGGCGTACATGCCTTATGGCTGCACCGGATATCTCATTACCTGTGGAGGAAAAGGTGGACTATATCGTCCCGCCTCATTTCCCACCTGAATCGGTTTTTGACTGGAATTGAAATACACCCCGCTGCTGAAATAGGACGCGGAGTATTCATCGACCACGGTATGGGCGTTGTGATAGGTGAAACGGCAATAATTGGAGATGGGTGTCTCCTCTATAAGGGGGTTGTACTCGGCGGCACGACTATTGAAAAGACAAAGAGACATCCTAATCTGGGCAAAAAGGTTGTCGTAGGCTCAAATGCCTGCATTCTTGGCAACATAACGATCGGAGATTATGCACGGATCGGTTCTGGTTCTGTAGTAACGAAAGATGTGCCACCCCATGCAACCGTAGTGGGAGTGCCGGGCAGAATCATTAAGCAAAGAAAAAAGGAAGAACAGGAAGTAATGCTGGATCACGGACAATTGCCCGACCCTATCGCCGAAGCTATTATGATGGTGTTAAAAGAGAATTGCAAGCTCAAACAGCGTATTAAAAAACTGGAGAACGCATTAAACCTTTCAAATGGAGAAGACGATCGCATTTCCGAAACAGAATCAGAAGTAATGACGGTGTTTATGAAAAACTATAAAGACGGGGATGGGATTTAGGATGGGTTAATTTCCCGAAGAAAGACTTCTCTGTGATTTATACCAATCATCAAGGATACGCAGAATTACGAAAAACAAGAGAGCTTTGTAAAAATATTGCAGATATATCACGTATTAGTTTCATCACCGGTGGATAGGAAAAGGATATTTCACCGTCAGATCCGGAAAATTACAAGAAAATTTTTCAACATCTTTAATAAGGAGGATTAAAACGTGGATTGGGGAATACAGAATCGTTTATCTCAACTCATTAAATCAAATGGCCGTTGTATGTTTTTACCTATAGACCATGGATATTTTCAGGGGCCTACTTCAAAACTGGAAAGGCCGGGAGAAACGATTAAGCCGATTATCGATTACGCTGACGCACTCTTTTGCACCCGCGGGGTACTGCGTGCTTGCATAAACCCGGAGAATAGCAAGCCTATCATTCTCAGGGTATCCGGCGGCTCCAGTATGGTGGGAAAGGATCTCGCCGATGAAGTGCTAACCACTTCAATAGAAGAAGCGATTCGTCTTAATGTATCTGGCGTTGGCATCTCCGTCTTTATCGGTAGTGATTATGAACGCCAAACATTGTTAAATCTGTCAAACCTGGTCAACGAAGCAGAGAGATACGGCATTCCCGTAATGGCCGTTACGGCTGTGGGCAGGGAACTGGAAAAACGGGATGCCCGTTATCTTGCCCTATGCTGTCGTATTGCAGCAGAATTAGGCGCCCGTGTTGTAAAGACGTACTGGTGTGAAAATTTTGACAAGGTAACCAATGGCTGTCCCGTACCCGTGGTCATGGCCGGTGGTCCAAAAACAAACTCTGATATGGAGGTGTTTGAGTTCGTTCATGACGGAATGCAAAAAGGCGCTATCGGCGTAAATCTGGGCAGAAATATCTGGCAAAACGAACAGCCGGTAGCCATGATCAGGGCATTGCGTGCAATCATCCACGAAAACGCAACTGCAAAAGAGGCCAATGATCTATTTAACGCTACAAAGAACGAAAAGAAAAAATAGTTTCAAATATCTGGTAATCTTTTGGTCGTCTGCAGCAAAACAAACTTTCTGTGAGAATTAGATGAGGAAAATAGCATGCGTGTAGCAATGTATTATAATAACAGGGATGTCAGAATCGAAGAGATGCAAACCCCGCAAATCGGTCCGGGCGAGTTATTGATAAAGATACAGGCAAGCGGCATTTGCGGGAGTGATGTAATGGAATGGTATCGCATCAAAAGGGCTCCCCTGGTACTCGGACACGAAATTACCGGGGAGATCGTTGCTCTCGGCGAAGGTGTTAAGCGTTTCAAGATGGGCGACCGGGTTACGGTTGCCCACCACGTTCCCTGCAACACCTGCCACTATTGCCTGAATGGACACTATTCTGTATGCGAAACCTTACGCACCACCAATTTTTATCCGGGTGGTTTTTCTGAATACATTCGCATTCCTCAAATTAACGTTGATCGGGGCACCTTTATCCTGCCGGATGAGGTCTCTTTTGAAGAGGGGACCTTTGCTGAGCCTTTGGCCTGTACCTTACTGGGTCAAAAGAAAGCAAATCTGCGTCCGGGCCAGAGTATACTCGTTATCGGCAGCGGTATCTCGGGGCTCCTTCACATCCAGCTTGCACGTGCATTGGGAGCAGGCCGGATATTCGCTGTAGATATCACTGAATATCGCTTGAAAATGGCCAAACAATGCGGGGCAGACATAACGATTCATGCAAAAGAAGATGTCCCTGCCCATCTGCGCAAGACAAATGACGGACGATTGGCGGACCTCGTCATCGTATGTACGGGGGCTCCTTCAGCTATTCAGCAGTCATTTAACTCTGTGGAGCGGGGTGGAACGATTCTGTTTTTTGCCCCCACAGAACCCAATGTAACAACTCCTATGAATCTCTGGGACCTCTGGCGCAATTGCAATTCTGTCATCATGTCCTATGCCGGTCCCCCGGATGATACAGCAACCGCTATCGAATTGATCCGGGCGGGCAGGGTAAAAGTCCGTGAGTTGATCACCCACCGGTTAGGCCTTGCCGATACTGCCTTAGGTTTCAAACTCGTTGCCGAGGCAAAGGATTCCATCAAGGTCATTATTGAACCCCAAAAATGATTAACAAAAATGAAAGTAACAGGTACAGTAAAGCCAGCCCAGCATTAAATAGCCGTACTATTAGTACGGCTATTCGGGCATACAATAAAGCTCACGAATATTTTGAATTGGAATCACTTATTGAGGGTGTCGATCTTTGCCGCCAGGATAAAATCACTCTCTGTCAAGCCATTAATCTTATGGGTATAAATTTTGATCTCTGCCTTTCCCCATGTCAGGGTGATTACCGGATGGTGTCCTTCTGTTTCGGCAACCTCACCCACCCGATTCACAAAGTCCAAAGCCGTGCGAAAGTCAGAAAATTTAAAGGTCTTGAATAAGTGGTGTTCTTCTACCACATCCCAGCCTTCCACCTGCTTCTGCAACGCTTGAAGAGCTTCGCCCTTTAAGGGCGGCACTCCACCTTTACAAGGTACACATTTTTTAGAAGCCAGTTCTGACATAGTAATACCCTCCGTAAAAATTTCTATTTTTCTTTGTTTCAAGTTGGATAACTATAAATGTACTTTGTCTTTATAAATTAAAGATTAAAGGTGCATATCAAAATGTGAAAATTATCTTCTACTCTCTTTTCCCAGATATAACCATTTAATGCCAGTTTGCTGCCTGTATCCAGGGCCATTGCCATTTTTATACAACCCAATCACTCAACCAAATTATTTTGTTTTTGACATTTTCATAATTTAAATTTGAAAATAACTTTAGCAGAGCCTTAACGATTACTCCTATTGGAAGTTGTTTTGAAAGTATGATACCATTATGATCAAGCCCTTTTTTAATAAAATCCGAATGAATTTTATAAAAGTCAGCCATATTATGAGTAAATATAACCCTGTTTTCCAAGGACGCGTATTTAAGCTGTTCAATATCCGCAAGACCCTTCTTTCCGGTTTCTTTGACAGTTATTACGTCATATCCTCTCAATCGTAATGACATAGCTACTGCCTCCGGGACATCTTCGTCAAGATACAACTTTATCATTTAACATTTCTGAAAAATGCCTCGGTTTCGTTTTCCGTGATGTCTTTTTCTATCTCTTTCTGATTATCATAATAATATGAAAATGCATCATGAATTTGTGAAGGAATTAATTGAGGAAATTCTCTTATAATGTCTTCTATCGACATACCAACTTTATACCATTTGATAATAGACCATACAGGTATTCTGGTACCTTCGATTACACTTCTACCACCACATATTCCCTTTTGTTTAGTAATGTAAGGATGTTTTTTTGATTTTTTCACCGTAAGTCCCATAGAAACCAACCTCCTTTCCAAAATTTATTCAGGTATTATTACTTCCTTTTCCCTTGCTACCTGTATAGCCTCTTCGTAACCTGCGTCTGCGTGCCTTGCAATTCCAATCCCCGGGTCTGCCGTTAATACCTTTTCAAGTCTTGCATCTTTTTCCCTTGTACCGTCGGCCACGATGACCATGCCCGCGTGGAGGGAATTACCGATTCCCACACCACCCCCATGATGAAAACTTACCCAACTGGCGCCGTTTATGGCATTCAGGGCAAAGTTTATCAGCGGCCAATCGGCGATGGCATCGCTGCCGTCTTTCATATCTTCAGTCTCCCGGTACGGAGATGCCACAGACCCGCAGTCGAGGTGGTCTCTGCCGATGACTATTGGCGCTTTGACAACACCTTTTCTCACCATGTCATTGATTATCAGGCCCATCTTGGCACGGTCTCCATATCCTAACCAGCAAATCCTTGCCGGCAGTCCCAATTGTGGCGCCTTTTCTTTGGCAAGCTTTATCCATCTTACCAGTGATGTATCATCAGGAAAGTTTTTAATAACCGCTTCATCAATCTTTTCAATATCTGCCTTGTCACCCGACAATGCTATCCACCGGAACGGCCCCTTTCCCTGACAAAATAAAGGTCGTATAAATGCAGGCACAAAACCAGGATACCAATATCGTCCATTCGAGTCTCTCATGGAGACACCAGCCATCTCTGCCTGGGATCTCAGATTGTTGCCGTAATCGAAGCACACAGCCCCGTTCCTTTGCATGTCTAAAATGGCTTTTACATGGTCGATAATGGCATCCAATACCTTTTCTTTATAGGCTCGTTTATTCTTTTCCCTCAGTTTATCGAGTTCCTTCACATCTCCTATCGGCACATAGGACATCAGATCATGGGCAGGGGTTTGATCTGTTACCACATCGGGGGTAATATTCCGTTTTACCAGTTCAGGGTGGACCTCTGCGGCGTTTCCTGCCAAACCTACCGAGAGGGGTAATTGTTTGGATTTTGCATCGAAGACCCATTGGAGCGCCTCATCCAGGTTATCTGTCATTTTATCACAATAGCCCTCTTTCACTTTTTTCTCTATGCGTTCTCTCCGTACCTCTACGCACAGCATCACCCCATCGTTCATGGTTACGGCTAATGGCTGGGCTCCGCTCATACCTCCCATACCGGCTGTCAGTACAAATTTGCCTTTAAGGGTTTCTGCGTTGAATGCCTTTTTGGCAAGGGCAGCGAAGGTTTCGTATGTCCCCTGCAAAATGCCCTGGGTGCCAATATAAATCCAGCTTCCTGCCGTCATCTGCCCATACATGGTAAGTCCCATCTCATCATATCCGTCAAACACATCCTGCTTTGCCCATGCCGGAACCAGGTTGGAGTTAGCAATGACAATGCGCGGGGCCCATTCATGGGTTCTGGCAATATAGACGGGTTTACCCGACTGAACGCACAGGGTCTCGTCCTTTTTTAGCGTCTTCAAGGCAGCTACTATTCTCTGATATTCCTTCCAATTCCTTGCGGCACGGCCTGCGCCTCCGTAGACGATGAGTTCTTCCGGCTGGATAGCAACATCGGGGTCAAGATTGTTCATCAACATACGCAGGGCCGCCTCGCTATCCCAGTTATTACAAGTAAGGGTAGTGCCCGTTGGCGCCTTGATAGGCATCTGCGGTCTGAGATCGTAAAACATCGGTCGCGTCATAGATATATATTCCTTATGAAATCAGGACATAGATTTTTGCAGATACACGCAGATAAATACTTTTTTTATGCTTGTGGTATCTGTATTTATCAGTGTTCAAATAAGTATTTTCAGAATTAAACTTCAGGTAGAAATTTAGCCAATTCCTGCATCCACTTCCATGTTTCGTTCTTTATTTCTTCGGCCTCAACTCCGTCCTTGAATGAGTCTTCATTATCTTCAATAAAACAATAAATCTTTCCTAAAAATTCCTTCAACTCGGCAACTTGTTTCAGGATATCCATTATTATTTTCCTCCGGAAAATGTAAAGATGTTCATTGCAATTTTGTGGATATTAAACCATAAAAATGCAAAAAATACAAAAGTATAGTACCGGGTACGAAAACAACCAACAACGGTAAGGTTCTCCTTCCATCCGGTAACGACTATCAAGTTATACCGAATACCGCTTAAATGAAGTGAAAATTCCTATACAATTAAATTAAAGAGTGGCCGGGGGTGTGTTCCGGCAAATTTACATACCCCTGTATCCCCTCTTTCTAAAGGGGAATCATAAAAGGTTGAAATTCCTTTTATAACAGGTAATGTCAGGTATCTGATCGAACTAACTTTTTGAAGTTGTAAAATATCGACTCATTTGTATAATCATAATATGCTGAGATTGTAGAGTGATTCTGTTAGCTTCATTTTACGTTAATATTTTTGGAGTCCAGCCATGATCAGGGAAAAACACCTGTTACTCAAATATGGGTGAGCATACTTACTGAAGTGGCGGTGCCATTTCCGGGTTCGATGGACAGGGTATGGACTCTTCATAATCCACACGGAACACGTCTTTTAAAGGCACAAGGTATTTTGCCTGCAATCCACCGGTTGTTCATCAAGAGATATTCCTTCATCCATTTCTCAGCATTCTGTAAGGGAAAGACACCGTCCTTCTTCCAATAGTTCATTGGATAGTTCTTTGTTTTTTAAAATAACAAACAGGAGGTGTCTATACAGATGGAAAAATCGGATATTTTACATAACCTGGCTCAGGCCGTAATTGATATGGACATAGTTCGCGCCAGTAAAGCAGCTGCTGAAGCAATAAGCTGCAAAATTGATCCCTATGAAGCAATAACGGATGGTCTTGCGCGGGGGATGGAAAAGGTCAACGAACTGTTTGAGAACGAGGAGTACTTTGTTCCGGAAATACTCCTGTGTGCCGATGCCATGTATGCCGGAATCGAAGTGCTCAGGCCTTATCTTCCAAAGGAGACGGCGTGGAACAAGAAAAAGGTGGTTATCGGTGTCGTAAAGGGGGACACCCATGATATCGGGAAAAATCTGGTGAAAATCATGCTGGATAACGCCGGGTTTGAAATACACGATCTGGGCAGAAATATCCCCTATGCAAAGTTTGTTGATACTGCCGGCGAGTTAAACGCTGACCTTGTTTGCCTTTCTACCCTCATGACCACAACGATGGATGGCATGCAAGTGGTTATTGAAGACCTGAAGAAAGCAGGAATACCTTCCAGGGTCATGGTTGGCGGTGGCCCTATATCCCCGGGATTTGCAGGGAACATCGGCGCCGATGGCTATGCAAAGAATGCCGCCGAGGCAGTCAAGGTCGCAAGGGGTATGTTCCAGGGCATTCAGATACCACGAACGATGAAAACTCCGGAACTCGTGAGTGTCAGGAAAAACCGGGAAGGTGCGCGATGAATTGTGCTGATGAAATGACACCCAAAGAGAGGATGCTTGCAATCCTGCAGGGGAAGGATGTCGACAGGTTTCTCGTAAGTCCCCTGATCCTGAATTATGCATCAAGAAGTTTAAATCTCACGGTAAGAAGTTTTTGCACAAATGGCAAAAACATGGGAGATGCAAATATCGCCTGCTTTAAAAAATACCATCACGATATCGTTTATATTTTTTCTACCACCTCTACTCTGGCAGAGGCGATGGGCACCAAAATGTATTTTCCCGAAGATGACGCACCCCAGGTGGAAACCCCATTTATACAAACACGGGAAGACTTGAAGAAATTAAAACCAGTAGACCCGGAGAAGGACGGGAGACTTCCGGTGTACCTGGAGGCAGTGAAGCGATGTGTAGATGTTATTGGGAATGAGGTCTTTATAGTGCCCGTTATCGGGGCGCCGTTTACGACATCTGCTGCTTTACGGGGAACGGAGACTTTTATTAAAGAACTTTATACAGATCCGGAATTGATTCATACCGTAATGAAGGTTGCTACCCAGTCGGTTAAAAACCTTATCGATGCCTTTGTAAAGGCAGGCGGTGTGCCTGTTACCGTTGAACCTGTAGCTACAGGTTCCATGATAAGTGAAAGGCATTTCAGGGAATTTGTCCTGCCGTACCTCAAGGAGGTATATGCGCATATTCATTCTTTCAGCCTGCCGGGTGTACTCCATATTTGCGGTAAGACAAAAAGGGTAATACAGTGCATGGCTGAGAGCGGAGCTGATATCCTGAGTATCGATAACATTGATTTGTTTGAGGCTAAGACACTGGTAGGCGATAAGGTCTGTTTGATGGGGAATGTAAGCCCTGCAGATGGCATGCTCAAGGGGAACCCGGAGGTAATAACCACTATGGTAAAGGATTGTGTGATTAAGGCATCCGACAACCCGAAGGGATTTGTACTGGCTACTGGATGCGAGGTGCCCATCAAAACGCCGCACGAGAATATGGTTGCATTTCTTGAGGCAGGCAGGAGGTTTGCCCGGCTTCCGATTCATGTAAATTAGGACGAGGATTTTCTCGGATAAACGCAGGTGCTGAAGTATAAAGGTGGATTGAGCGAAGCGAATCTACCAAAAAATTTCGTAACATTTTAGCAGTTTTAAAATAGCCTTTAAATAAACCACCACTGCTTGTTCCCAAACTCCTGTTTGGGAACACCATTGTAGAGAAACTGAGTTTCTCGTCCACTACACTCCCAAACAGGAGTTTGGAAGCGAGCAGCTGAAAGTTCCTCGCCCCTTCTAAGAGAGGGTTTTGGTGAGCGGTATTTTGGAATATATTTATGACAGAAAAAGAAAGATTACTAAAAGTTCTTTGTGGCGAGAAGGTTGACAGACCTCCGGTTATCAGTCCCGGTGGCATGATGACTATGGCCAGCAGAGAGGTTATGGAAAAGACGGATTGTCGCTGGCCAGCGGTACACAGGGATGCAGAAAAGATGGCAACGCTTTCGATTGCCATGCACGATGAGGCAGGGATTGAAAACCTGGGCATCCCTTTCTGTATGACGGTAGAGGCCGAGGCCCTGGGCGGAGAAGTGGAGGACGGTGACGAGGTTACCGAACCCCGTATAATACATTATCCATTGAAATCCGCTGAAGAGTGGAGAAGTTTAAAAGAATTAAATCCTTACAAAGATGGGCGCCTTCCCGTCATTCTTGCGTGTACTTCCCTGTTGAACCAGAGATATCCTGATATTCCGGTAATTGGAAATTTGATAGGCCCGTTAAGCCTTGCCACTTCTCTGATAGATGCGACGGCACTTTTTAAAGCACTCAGACGGATACCTGAAGAAGTTCACGGTATGCTTGGTTTTTTAACGGATAATGGTATCAGGTACGGCGAGGCGCTAATCAGGAGCGGTGCTGATCTTATCGTAATATCCGATCCCTCTGCAACGGGTGAAATACTCGGCCCGAATATGTTCGATGAGTTTGCACTTCCCTATCTCAATAAGATGATACATCGTATGCATGCGCTTGGCAAACCGGTCATCGTGCATATCTGCGGGGATGTAAGTTCCGCCTACAAACAAATTGAAAGGCTGGCCACGAAATGCATCAGTGTGGATTCTGCTGTAAACATAAAAGAAGCGAGGGGCTCGCTTCCAGGCAAAAAGCTGATGGGTAACGTAAGTACCGTACTCCTGCAAAACGGGCCGTCTGATAAAATCCAAAAGGTCTCAAAGAACCTTTTAGATTTCGGTATCGATATTCTTGCCCCTGCATGTGGCCTCAGTGCCAAAACACCTGTCAGACATATCAAGGCCATGACAGAAACAGCAAAAAGCGTTTAAAATGTACGATTTCAGATTTATGATTTACGATTTAAATGAGTCAGGAAATAGAAATAACTTTTTATCCAATAAAAATCAGTGGTAGGGTGACAAAGGGAATTACCATCCTGGAGGCGGCAAGGAGTCTTGGTGTAAATGTTGAGGGTCCCTGCGGTGGCATCGGTAAATGCGGAAGGGATCTGGTACAGATAAGGAAAGAAGGAATTCTCCACACAGTTCTTGCCTGTAAAACTCCAGTAGAAGCGGACATTGAGATTATTCTCCCGTCACATGAAAAGAAAGCGCTGAAGATTGTTGAAGGCTTTTATTCAGGAGGTAACAGGGCATACAGTATCGATCCTTACATAAAAAAAGAGCTGATATATAATGAGCATGACCTTTGTTTTACAAATGTGTATGCTAACGATAATCCGCTTTTCACGGAGAATGGTAATACAAAAGACCAGACCTATGGGATAGCTATAGACATCGGAACAACGACGCTGGTCGCGTCGTTAGTTGACCTTACTAGTGGCGAGGTATTGAACAGTTCGTCAACGCTGAATCCTCTGGTGTACTACGGTCACGATGTCATGTCGCGGATAAAATATGCCGCATCCCGACAGGATGGCCTTCTCAGGATGCACAAAGAACTCATCTCTGCCATTAATCTTTTGATTCAGGTTTTATCTTCTGAAAGGTCTGTAAGGCCGGAGAACATCTATCAGATCGTAGGGTCCGGCAATACGACGATGCAGCATATTTTCTTAAATAAAGAAATAAAGAGGATCGGTGAGTATCCCTATCAGGCCGAAACCCTTGATATCTGTACTACTACAGCCCGGGAACTCTCCATTCATATTGCTGCAAAAGCCCCGGCAACAACCTTCCCATGCATTTCTGCCTATGTGGGAGGTGATATCGTCTCCGGGCTTCTGGCCATTGACATGAAATCCTTAGAAGTACCTGCCCTTTTTCTCGACATAGGCACCAACGGGGAGATTGCACTTATCCTGAACGACCGCACCGTTGCATCGTCTACTGCTGCCGGTCCCTGCTTCGAAGGAATGACCATAAGCTCCGGCATGAGGGCCGGTGAAGGTGCGATTGAACATGTCAGATTTGACGATGAATTGTCTTTGGAAGTTGTCGGTGGTGGTCAGCCAAGAGGTATCTGCGGAAGTGGGCTTTTGGATTTGGTCTCGGAACTTGTCAGGACTGGCCTTGTAAATCCCCGGGGGCGTTTGCAGACCCACGATCGTGTAAATAACCTGGCGCAGCAACCCGCAACCGAATCTTCCCTACCAAGCAGCAATTTAACATCCCTCCTATCAAGCTCCAATTTAATCCCCCCTATCAAGGGGGGCGAAGGGGGGTGTAAAGATGTTTGCATAAATGAGAAGTCTTTACACAACAATACGATAGAATATAAAAAGAATCTCTTTGAGAAAAATGGGAAACGTTATTTCCGTTTGACGGATAACGTGTCAATATCACAGGAAGACATACGGCAGGTTCAACTGGCAAAGGCCGCCATCAGGGCCGGGGTTGAAATCTTACTTGCCAGATGTAACGTCAAGGCAGAGGAACTGAAAACAATCATCATCGCAGGGGGATTTGGCTATCACCTGAACGAAAGAATCCTTTTTGGCATCGGTCTTTTACCTGAGGCAACAAATACAAGGATTTCTTTTGTGGGCAATTCCAGCCTGGAGGGCGCTGTAAGGGTGCTCTTAGATAAAAAATTGATGAACCAAGCGGTTCAAATTGCCAGGACTGCTCAGATGTTGGAACTTTCTCAAATCCCGGAGTTTGAGGATGTTTTTGTCAGGGAGATGCATTTTTAAATTTTATAAACCAATGTTTTCTAGTAATGAATGGTGGGTTCGCTTTGCTGCTTAATCCACGCTACCCAACGGATATTATCTAACGGCTGGTTCAGGCTTGTAGCCTGAATCAAGACTTTTGAAGCGTTCAAAGTCCTTGCTGTTTTACCCTGTTGAAGTCTAAAAACATTTCGGTGCAATATGCAAGATTGGCGTGCCCAGCGAAGAAGCGTTGTTGAGAGCGCTTAACTTAATCTGGTAAAGTGACTCATAACTCCTTGAATCTGCCTTTTTTGAAATCGGAAATAGCTTGCTCTGCAATGGCGTCAAGCCTGCCTGATTTTACATCTTCTTCAATCTGTTTATCCCATGTTGCGGCATCAAATTCTTCAAAAGCAGTCTTTCGCCTAGAGGGCCTCCCTTTTTTGCCCATTCATAATTTATATCGTTATAAGACATAGAATTTGTTCATCAGCTCGATTTCTCATTGTCCCTGTGCCTAACAATAACTAAGCCGTTCCGGCCACAGACTTTTGCCAAAATCAAACCAGCGTTATTCCGGGTCGACCTTGAGTGACTTGTTAGAGGATGTCACTCTTTGATTTGAATTCTTCGCTGAAAACACTTGTAATTTCTTCTTCCCACTCATAATTGATCCTGTGATACGAGAAATGCACAACTCCTCAAGGAGCAGTCTGCTTGCTTCCCCAATTTGATCAGATAAGAAAGGGTAGGCCACGACGCAAATGAAGTCGAAATTTCGGCCATGACGCAACACCCTACCAGGAATTGTCTTCATGCCACCGAGAATCATGCCGTATCGACAGAAAGGGTAAATGCGCTTGATGCACTCTGCTTTATACGAATAAACAATTGCATCGTGGGTTGTAACACCGCCATATTTTACTTCTGCAATCACTCTTGGAATTATAGTCGTATGACCCTCAGTTTTTTCCTCATAAATTAAGAAATCTTGTTCAAATCCAGTCCCTTTACCTCGAATTGGTAACCCTGTGTCGGTGTCAACACCCATTTGAACAACGCCGTCATCATCTATAGGCATCTCGTAAAGAACGCTGACGTCAGAATCAGCTTTTGCATCGGTAATTGCAGGTGAGACAGCGGCGAGCAACTCTGCTGTAAATTGTTTTTCAGTCATTATTTATTAGATGTTCTCTATTCGATGTTGTATTAGCTTGGGGTTTCGTTTACCATGAATTACTGCAAGCACAACAATATTTTCTCTTTCAACAAGGTAGATTGCTTTGTAAGGAAACCGCCTGATAAGATGTTTTCTTGTTCCTTTAAACACTATCGGATGAATTGTCGGATTTTCTTCTATAAATCTCAGTGCTGCGTCAATCTGCAACAAGAAGTCATAACCCAAGCCCTTCCTTTTGCCTTCATACCATACGAACGCTTCTTTTAAGTCGTCTTCAGCCTCAGGCCTGATAATTATTTTGTATTTCATTTATTACCGGTGAGCCTTTTTAAAACTTCTTCCCACGGAGACCCTATTTCTGGATTTCTGTGGTATGCCGCCAGCCGTTCATCAACGATCTTTTTCTCTTCTTCAGTTAATTCGACAGAGTCTGCTTCAGCAGCTATGGTATCCCAAATATCTTCAACGAGCTGAATCCTTTCCGGGATTGATAAAACAAGAGTATCGGTTGCGGTTATTTTTTTCATGCTATTCACTCCTTTCTTACTTTTTATTCTATTGGATGCCCAACTTAAATTTGAGAGATTTTAAGGTGTTTTTCATCAGCATGGTAATAGTCATGGGCCCAACACCGCCGGGAACAGGGGTTATGTATCCGGCAATTTCTTTAGCCGCTTCAAAATCAACGTCGCCTTTTAAAATGGGAACCATCTTTTTGGGGTCGTCCTTGCTGGGCTTTTCACCAACCCTGTTGACGCCTACATCGATAACGCATGCACCCGGCTTGATCCACTCCGGCTTTACAAGGCCCGGCACACCCGCGGCAACGATCAGGATATCTGCGCGCTTGCAATGTTCGGCTAAATTTTTGGTCTTTGTATGAACAACTGTAACCGTTGCATCAGCCCCTCTTCCTTTCTGAACCAGCATGTTGGCAATCGGTTTGCCCACGATATTTGAGCGTCCAACGACGACGGCCTCAGCTCCGCTTGTTTCAATGCCGGAACGTACAATCAGTTCCTGAATGCCGGCTGGCGTGCATGGCGGGAATTTTATCTCATCGCCGCCGATCATAAGACGTCCGACATTTACCGGATGGAAACCATCAACATCCTTATCAGGGTCAATGGCATTGATTACCTTTTTTTCGTCGATATGTTTTGGAAGGGGAAGTTGAACGAGGATACCATGAATTGAATCATCTTTGTTGTATTTATTAATAAGCGCGAGAAGGTCTTTCTCCGAAATATCAACGGGTTGATTATCCTGTATCTCTTTAAAACCTAACATGTGAGCAGTTTTAATTTTTAAAGTAACATATGATACAGAAGCAGGGTTTTGACCTACCAGAATGGTTACCAGTCCTGGCACAATGCCATATTTTCCTTTAATGTGTGCTACTTCTGTCGTAATCTCCTGGAGAATTTGCTCTCCGATTTCAGTTCCTTTGATTAATTTTGCAGCCATGAACTTACAATATTCCTTTCTAAAATATGCTTAAAGAAAATTCAGATATACGTAACAAATATCCTGCATTATAATACTTGTGCCAAATTATCCGAATTAATGCGATTTGTCAAGCTAGAATAAACCCTAAATAAATTTGACCGTATTATTTTGTGATGGTTTAAACAATTGAGGAGATGATTGTTTTTTCCTTGATGACTTAAGCGGAACAAGGCCATCAAATTGCTATGTGCTCAGTTTCATAATGCCTGATCGGGATCTTCGTGCTTCATGAGGGTATCTAGATTTGCAGTATTCATTTTCATGGACATTCCATCGCCTCCGTTGCGTACCATGATGATTTCCGCCATGATACTGACCGCAAGTTCTTCCGGTGTAATAGCGCCGATGTTTAGTCCTATCGGGGCATACACTCCCCGTAAACGTTCCGGCGGTACTTTTTCCTTCAAAAGGTTTTTATAAATCTCGATCGTTTTCCGTCTGCTTCCTAATAATCCTATGTAGCGGGCTTGAGTCCGGATGGCTGCAGCCAAAGCCAAATCGTCATACCGATGACCGCGTGTGGCCACAACAATATATGTGTTTGAATTGACAGATACATTTTCGAGTCCTCTGCTGTAATCAGAAATTACCAGGGTTTCTGCTTCCGGGAAACGTTCTTTATCGGCAAATTCAACCCGGTCATCAATAACATACATGCGAAATCCCAGGAGTGAAGCCAATTTCGAAACCGCCTGGTTTACATGTCCGCCGCCTATTAAAATCAGTGTGGGTGGAGAAGTAAAACCCTCAAGAAATATTTCTGTATCGTCCGCGGTCTTGAAATGTCTGCTTCCCCCATGAATTGCCAGTATTTTTCCTATGGCAATAGTTTCCAGTTCCAGCTTACGGTTGTCAAAACTTCCCTGAACAGTACCATCTTCCCGAATGAGCAATTTGGACCCCAATTTGGGTCTTCCCGTGGGAGAGTTTACCACCGTAGCCAATGCTGCCGGCATTTCACCACGATATGCCCGTACAATTTCTGTTGCAAATGACTGAAAATTACCGGTACTTGCAAGGGGATCAATAAAGAAAAACATGGTGCCGCCACAGACAAGTCCATCCCTTGCGGTAAACGCTTCGTTTAAATCGTATTTGCGGTACAACGGGTCTCCTTGTGTGCTTAATAGCTGTTTGGCCACAGACCAGATTTCTCCTTCAACGCATCCGCCGCCAAGAGTGCCAGCACAGCTTCCGTCCTTGCGAATTAATAGTTTTGCACCTGCCTTTTGCGGGGTGGATCCTTTTGTATGGATAACAGTTGCCAGTACACAAGGTTCACCTTTTTCCATTAAACCGAGCGCTTCCTCGATAACTTCTTTCATGGTCTCCTAATCAACATAGAGTTGCAATAAAACACGTTCCGGTGTTAAAGGCGAGACAAAGGCAAATTCTTTTTGCGGTCTGAAGGCACGCATGGCGCACCGGATCGCAAAGAATACACCAATTCCATACATGAGAGGCGGCTCGCCAACTGCCTTGTTCCCATAGGGTCCCAAGGCATTTCCTTCATCTTCGAGGAGCGTTAGCTCTATATCGTCGGGCATAAAATACACATCGGGGACCTTATACGTTGCCAGCGCACCTGAAAGTAATTGCCCCTTTTCATTAAAACGCAGGTCTTCAATAGTCATCCACCCCAATCCCTGAGCCAGACCACCTTCAATTTGACCTCTATCCGCAAGTTCACTCAGTTGCCTGCCCAAATCGTGTACGATCCTGATAGAATCAATATCGTACGTACCACGTAAGCAATCCAGGGTTACCTCAATAATTGCTGTCCCAAAAATATGATAGGCAAACGGATGCCCCTTTTCTTTTACCTTGTCAAAATATATGTCAGGTGTCGCAAAGAACCCGTGAGCAGAAAGACCGATGCGGTTCAGGTGTGCTGTTTGAATCAGCCGATCCCACGTCCAGTCTGTTTTGCATCCATCGCAGAGCACCTTTTCGTCAACAATGGTAATTCTCCCTTTATCCTGCACGCCGAGTTCTTTGGCAACCGCAGATTTTAAACGGTCAAGCACTTGTTCAATCGCTACCAGTGTTGCATTTCCATTCAATACCGTGGTAGCGCTGGCGGCGCTCGGCGACATATTGGCAATCCGGGTGGTGTTTGTGCTCTCAATCTTAACACGATGTTCCCCTACCCCGAACCCTTTTGCGGCAATACTTGCAATATTTGATTTCAATCCTTGTCCCATCTCCACCCCACCGGTAGAAACACTTATGCTGCCATCTGTGTATACGTGGACTAATGCACTTGCCTGATTCATATAGGTCGTGGTAAATGAGATGCCAAAGCAGATGGGCATTACTGCTATGCCTTTTTTTGTCTCAAAGTGAGTTTTGTTATAGTCATTCACCCTTTTACGGATTTCACTCAGTTTATACTTCTCCACGGCTTTATTCCATGTCAAAAGACTCTTGCAATTTCCGGCTCGTTGTCCATAGGGAAACAGATCGTTTTCCCTGAGCAGGTTTTTTGCCTGAATTTCTTCACGGGGCATATCCAGTTTTTCTGCAACTTTTGCGATAGCGCTTTCAATGACAAACATTCCTTGTGGCCCGCCGAATCCCCGAAAAGCGGTATTCGAAGGCAGATTGGTCCGGCAGCAGACACCAAAAATTTTCACATTTGGTATAAAATAACTATTCGTGCTGTGAAACAGTGTCCGTTCTAAAACAGCAGGTGATAAATCCGCAGTGGCTCCTGAATTCTGGTAATGTTTTACCTCATACGCCAGTATTTTACCTTCTTTGGTTACACCAATTTTGAAATCCGATTTATACGGGTGCCGTTTCCCGGTCATTTTGATATCATCTGCACGCCCAAGTACCAGTTCTACCGGTTTTTTGGTATGCCATGCTGCAAGTGCAGCCATGCAGGCCCATGATGTTGCCTGATCCTCCTTACCGCCAAAAGCTCCTCCCAACCGTTTTACCTCAACCTCGATGTTGTGACTTGGCAATCCCAATACCTTTGCTGCATGCTTCTGTACCGCCGACGGGCCCTGCGTAGCAGAATAAATGCAGAAATTATTTTCTTCGAGAGGAATTGCGCGTGCCCGCTGTGTTTCCAGGTAAACGTGTTCCTGACCGCCAATGTCACAAGAACCCTCCAGAACGAGATCGCATTGTTGCCAGGTAGTTTCTACATCACCAAGAATAAGGGTTCTGGGTAAGCCGATAGTTTTCCCTTTTAAAAAGGCCTCTTTCGGATCGGTAACAGCAGGGAGTTCATCAATGTCCAGGGTAATTTTCCTGACGCCTTTTCTGGCAATTTCGGGACTCGTGCCGATTACCAACACCACGGGCTGTCCTACATAACAAACCTCCTCGCCGGCGAGCAGCTCTTCATCCTGAATAATCGGCCCTATTTGGTTCTCGCCGGGAATGTCCTTTGACGTTAATACCGCAACGATCCCATCCATCGAGCATGCGTCCTGAATGCGGAGCGCTGTGATCTTCCCATGCATTACCGGGGAAGAAAATACGGCGGCGTACAACATCTCTGAAGGCGGTGGCATATCATCCACATATTGAGATTCACCCCGTGTGTGGGAGACGGCGTCACTCTGTTTCATAAAAATCCTTTACCGTCATTCTGTCCGGAAAAAGTTTTGTAAAATGGGCAATGATGAGTTGTCGGGCCAAAAGCCTTTTGTAATCCACACTTCCCCGGATATCGCCGATTGGACAAATTTCTTGCTGAATAATGGGAAATGCTCCTTCAACGACTTCCCTGCAAATTCGCTTGCCGGTGAAATAGTGAGAGGTTGCCCGTAAAAATAAGGGGATCGGAGCAACACCGCCCATTGACAGACCAACCTCGCAAATGATCCCATCTTCACAACGAATTTTTATTGCACTATTCACCGATGCAATATCCAGATATTTCCGCTTGGAAACTTTTTCAAAATGAATTTTCGTATGTACCGGGAATTCCGGTATTACAATATCTGTCAAAATTTCTGATGGCATTTTATCGAGTTGTTTGTATCCCTTAAAAAAAGAGGTAATTGGGACGGTTCGGCTTTTTGCATCATTTTTCAGAACCAATACTGCTTCCAGGGCCAGGAGAAGGATCGTCAGATCCCCTATGGGTGAGGCATTGATTATGTTTCCTCCCAGAGTAGCCCGGTTACGAATCTGCAAGGAGGCTATACGAGACATATACACTTGAATCTCAGGGAGTATATTTATTATTTCAGCATGATTCGCAAATGCCTCAAAAGTTGTCAGCGCCCCAACGTGTATGGAACCGTTCTTTTTCGAGATGGCTTTCATTTCGGGATACAAATTCAAAAGATACACCTTGGATTCCGGCAACAATTCTCCCTTTTGTACATAGAGATCAGTGCCACCGGCAATGCAATAGTCAGTTGATGTATCCCCTGGTCCTCTGACAGGGGATTGAATCTTGCGTAGCCGATCGGAAATTTGGGGGAAATAATCGGGAAGCATCCTGTTCGCAACGAGGGCGTCTATTCCCGTATGATCGTTGACGGTATCCTTCAGGAAGGATGCGCTTTGCTTCAGGGAACGATAGCCTGTACAACGACAGAGATGACCACTGAGGGTCTTTTTTACACCCTCTTCATGTATTTCCGTTTTCTCTTTCATCAAATAACCTGTCAGAGAAACAACGATGCCCGGTGTACAAAAACCGCATTGAGTAGCTCCGTCATCAACTATTGCCTGCTGTACCGGCGAAAGGTGTGTCGTGTTCAAACCCTCAATAGTAACCAGGTGTTTTCCGTGGAGTTCGCCCAAAGGCATCAGGCATGAGGTAACAGGTTTGTAAACTACCTTATCGCCTTCAAACTCACCGATCAATACCGTGCATGCCCCACAGTCCCCTTCCTTGCATCCTTCTTTCGTGCCCGTCAATCGCTGTATTCTCCGCAGATAGTCTAACACGAGCATCCCAGGACTCTCTGAAGTGCATGTTTCTTTATCGTTAAGTATGAAGTGAATATCCGATGCCATAAAGCATACCATCACAAAAACAATTTTTTCTAATTACGGTAATTTTCATGTAATTGAACTTAAATAATTCAATAAAATGCCAAAACATGCAATAAAAAACTAAAATTATCCGGTTTGTCCTTTGAGGGTATAATCCTTCATGTCGGTGATAAACAGACACCTTGGGTTGTTTATTTAGCATTACAAAGTATTTGCCTTCGAGAATGTCGACTCTGCGTTTTGCCTCTAATGCCTGAGCAAGTTTTTATCAGGCTCATTCAGCACGTGAATTTGCTTAAAATAGTATTGAATTACGTTTTTGAATGACTTATACTCCGTACATAAACCAAAAGAAATTAAAGGTAAGCCTAAGTGAAAGCAAAGAATACCTGACACGATACGAAAACTGGCTATGACAGATTACCAAATACTACCTTGAACCTTATGCTGATTTTGTAGCAGATGATTATTCTTTTACTCCGCAGAAAAATCCTTTTCCAGAAGAAAAGATACATCCTGGCCTCTATAGGCTTGGAAGGAACACCGAAGATATCAATATTTACAGGCTTGGCCATCCTTTAGCACAACGTATTATTGAGCAATGTAAAAGGCTACTTTCCCTACCTGCAACGATAAACCCCATTTCTGATTTGATAGGTAATGGTAAAGTTGAAAACGAACACACCCCTTGCCCCTCTCAAGAGGGGAGTATAAAAGTCTCCTCTTGGGAGGGGATTCAGGGGTGGGTTTTCATGTTAAGAATCTTATCAATCAAATAGCCCAAAAACAGCAAGCCGAAATCTTGCAAATGAATGCTGAACGTAACGCAGGCTTCTTCGATACCGAGATGGAAAAATTAAACAGGTGGGCAGAAAATGTGAAAAGCAGCATGGAAATTGAATTGAAAGAATTAGATAAAGAGATAAAATGCCGAAAGACAGAGGCGAAAAAGATACTGAATCTCGAAGAGAAGGTAACGGCACATCGGCAGATAAAAGAAATGGAGAAGAAACGTAACGCCATGCGTTTAAATTTGTATCAGACACAGGATGAAGTAGATAACAGGAAGGAAAGACTGATAGATGAGATAGAGGCACGCTTACAACAAAAGGTTGAAAAATCAGAGTTATTTACAATTAGATGGAAACTTATTTAAAATGCCAATAATGCAAAACAACAAATGATTAGAACTCACATGAATAGGCAAGGAGAATTGGCTCTGGACAGCGTTGCTCATTGGTATGCCGATTTGTTGAGACCATCAAGGAGAGATTTATGACAGAGCCCATGATTACTTGTCCGAAATGCCAGACTGAGATTAAACTAATGAGGACCTCGTATGATAAAACTGTATGATACATCAGAAGAGTTTAAAAATGGAAAATAACCAATCAATCATCGAAACACTTATTTCATGGGATGAAAGCATATCCTTTGAGGCAAAGCGTGTTTCAGGTAAAATGGTTCGGAAAGCCCTGGAAACCATCGTTGCCTTTGCAAATACAAAAGGAGGCTTTTTAGTTTTAGGGATGGAGGATTACTCAAAGGCAAAGGGAACCGATCGACTTCTAGGCATCCATGAGAATGCTGAAGCTGTTGATGAACTCAGACAAAAAGTACAACACCAAATTACTCCTCCTATAGATGCTCTTACATGGACGCCTCTCAAGTGCGGACTGCATGACGGTAATCCTGGAGAGATTATTATTATCAACGTTCCGAAGAGTCCGAAGGTTCATTCTATTGTCGAAGACGGTACATGTAAGCGTCTCGATAAAGGCAATCGTGAGATGACCGCTTCCGAAGGGGTGTAATTAGCGCCGAGAGCGAACTCGTGGACGTTCCATTTGAACTTCTTCATACCAACTCATGGAAAAGCTACTGCGAAAACAGAGGGATTAGTTCAGGCGACATTAAGGATAGGATGTTCAGAACCGGCCTAGCACGGAAAGAAAATGATGTTATCTTACCTACAAGAGCCGCTATCCTTTGTTTTGCAGAAGACCCTTCAGGCATTTTATCTTCAAAAACTGCTGTGAGAGTGTTTCATTATGCCGGAACACGTATCGAACATGGAGCTGTTCCTAATCTGCTCAAGCCGCCGAAAACAATTACCGGACCGCTGATAAAACAAATTGCCGATGCATATGCTTACGTAATCAATGAAATAGCAAAAGGTCTGACTCTTGCAAAGTCGGGGTTTGAAACAGTGCATCGTTATCCGACACGAGTAATCAGAGAAGCGATAACCAATGCCGTTATTCACAGAGACTATCATATAAATCGTGATGTCCATATAAGGATTTTCGATAATCGCATTGAAGTGGAAAGCCCTGGACTCTTTCCCGGAGATATAACGACAGATACCATTGAGTTCGCAGGTTCTTTCAACCGCAATCCTCTTATCGTAAACTGTCTCAGGGAGTTTCCCGAACCACCTAATATCGATGCCGGAGAAGGAGTGAGAATGATGTTTGCAACCATGCGTGCAGAGGGACTTTATCCTCCGTTTTATTTTTCGCGGAGGGATTCGATAGTTGTCCTGCTGCTCAACGAAGAACGACCTCCAATATGGGAGCAGGTCAGCAACTGGATTGACCGCAATGGATTTATTACAAACGGACAATTGTGCAGGATTGCTTCTGTTGACACGCTGAAAGCTTCAAAAATGCTTAAGAAGTGGGTTGACATGGAAATGCTTGAAGTGGATATGAGTAAAGGTAAGAAAAATGCATGCTATCGAAAAGCTGGTTCTGCGGCAGAGAGAAAATTTATTAGTTTATTATCCTGGCTCTCGGATAATAAGAAGTCTCCATCGTTATAATTTTAATATTAACAATAACTTACAAAAAATCTTATTATCCTGCAGGAATAATAAAAGGCTGAACTGTAAAAAACATGAACAAAAACCAAAAACTTGAACTCACGTGGATAGACAAGGATAATCAGCCAAAGCTAGAGCCGTGTATATTGATTGAAGATCCTGAAAAGTCGTATGGACACACCCCCAACCCCCTCTCGAGAGGGGAGTATAAAAGTCCCCTCCTGGGAGGGGATTCAGGGGTGGGTAATATGCTTATCTATGGTGATAACCTGCTTGCCCTGAAAGCCCTTGAGCAGGACTTTGCAGGACAGATAAAGTGCGCATGCATTGACCCGCCTTATAATACCGGCAATGCCTTTGAACATTACGATGACGGGCTGGAACATTCCATCTGGCTGAGTCTGATGAAGCCAAGAATTGAAATACTGCACAGGCTGTTACGTGATGACGGAACACTATGGATAACAATTGACAATGATGAATGTCATTATCTGAAAGTGCTTTGTGATGAGATTTTTGGAAGAAGGAATTTTGTGAGCAATGTCGTTTGGGAAAAGAAGTTTTCACCGCAAAATGACGCGAAATGGCTTTCTGACAGTCACGATCATATTTTGGTCTATGCCAAGAATAAAGACATTTGGAGGCCTAATTTATTGCCAAGAACTGAGGATATGGATTTCCGTTATTCTAATCCAGACAATGACCCAAGAGGGTCATGGACATCGTCTGATTTAACCGCTCAAGAACCTTTTGAATATGGCGTATACGAAATTGTAGGTCCGACAGGCAAAGTGTTTTCGCCAGGTAATAATCGTCATTGGGTTTATGGTAAAGAAAAGATGGAAGAACTTATTGCAGATAAAAGAATTTGGTTTGGTGCATCAGGAAATAATAAACCAAGATTTAAACGATTTTTATCAGAGGTTCAAAAAGGGATTGTATCAAAAACAATTTGGTACAGAACAGAGGTCGGAGATAATCAGGAAGCGAAGCGTGAAGTAAAGGTATTTAATGACGATGATGTTTTTGCAACGCCAAAGCCTGAACGCTTAATCCAGCGCATTCTAACCTTAGCTACGAACCCCGGCGATTGGGTTTTGGACTCCTTCTTAGGTTCAGGCACGACTGTCGCTGTTGCTCATAAGATGGGGCGCAGGTGGATAAGTATTGAACTTGGCGAACATTGCCATACCCATTGTCTGCCGCGGTTGAAAAAGGTTGTTGACGGAACGGATCAGGGCGGCATATCAAGAATTGTACACACCCCTTACCCCTCTCAAGAGGGGAATGAACCCACCCCCAGCCCCTCCCAAGAGGGGAATAAAAAAAGTCCCCTCCTGGGAGGGGAGAAAGGGGTGGGTTGGCAGGGCGGCGGTGGTTTCAAATATTACTATTTAGCCCCGAGTTTACTGAAAAAGGATAAACATGATAACTGGATTATTGACGAACGTTATAATGCCGATATGCTTGCCGCAGCGATGGCAAAACACGAAGGCTTTAGATACTGCCCGGACGAGCATATTTACTGGAAACAGGGTCGTTCTACGGAAAAGGATTATATTTTTATTACTACACAGTTTGTTACGGTACAGTCTCTGGATAAGATTCACGAAGAAATGAAACCGGACGAAAGCCTGCTGATTTGTTGTAAATCTTTTCAGAAAGCCTGCGAAAATCGTTACGCTGCTATTACCATAAAAAAGATTCCCAAGATGTTGCTTGGCAGGTGTGAATTTGGAAAAGAGGATTATAGCCTAAATATCATCAATTTGCCTGAACCCACCCCTGACCCCTCCCAAGAGGGGAATATAAAGAAAGAGACCTCCCAGGATGGGAATTTGAAGAATCCCTCCAAGGAGGGGAATAAGATGGGAATATCTCAAGAGGGGAATAAACACACGCCCAACCACCTCTCAAGAGGAGAGCATGAAAGTCCCCTCTCGGGAGGGGATTTAGGGGTGGGTAAATCGGGTAGAGATAAAAAGCCCAACAAAGATAATTCCACAGGAAAAAATGTGAAACAAAGAAAATTATTCAAATGAAACGGAAGATCATCATACCCTATAACCCTAAATTGAAGGAAGTGGCAAGACGATTAAGAAAAAGCAGCACTTTATCTGAGGCATTGTTATGGAGGTATTTAAAGAAGAAAAAGATGTGCGGGTATGACTTTGACCGTCAGAAGCCGATAGATAATTATATTGTGGATTTTTTCTGTAATGAATTGATGTTAGCAATCGAAATTGACGGTATCAGTCACGAAAACAAGAGTGAAGAAGATAGAATAAGACAATCAAAATTGGAATCTCTCGGAATAAGGTTTCTGAGGTTTTATGATTCAGACATAAAGAAGAATATGCAAGGTGTTTTGTGGGTTATCGAAAATTGGATTAAAGAACACGCAACATTACCCACCCCTAACCCCTCCCAAGAGGGGAATTTTAAGAGACATTCTCCCATTACTAAAGAAGAGTAATGGTCGAACAAAAAAAATGAGCGGACAAAAAAGCCTTTTTCCAAAGGAAGAAGCATATGAAAAATAGTCCAGCATCCACGATTGAACAGACGTATAAAAGCATAAAGACAGTTCTTGAAAAGGCGCGGTCAAAATCTTTCAAAGCTGTTAATGCAGCAATGGTACGGGCCTATTGGTATATTGGTAAAATTATTATAGAGGAAGAACAGCAAGGTAAGCAGCGGGCTGAATATGGCGCATCTCTTATCGAAGAGCTTGCTAAAAGACTGACGGTTGAATACGGTCAGGGATTTAATAAAACCAATCTCTGGTACATGAGACAATTTTATCTTTCCTTCCAGAATCTCCACGCACTGCGTGGAGAATTGACATGGACACATTACAGGTTGTTGTTAAAAATAGAAAAGCCGGAAGCCCGTGAATTTTACATAAAAGAAACAATTACAAGCAATTGGAGTACAAGAGAGCTTGAGAGACAGATAAACTCTCTGCTTTTTGAGCGGCTTGCATTGAGCAAGGACAAAAAAGGAGTGCTCGAACTTGCAAAAAAGGGCCATCATATTGCATCTCCTGCGGACATTGTAAAAGACCCCTATGTGCTTGAGTTCCTCGGTTTAGAGAAACAAGAGAGGTATTTGGAAAAGGATATTGAGCAGGCATTGATAGACAAGCTTCAGCAATTTTTGCTTGAATTGGGAAAAGGTTTTTCTTTTGTTGCACGCCAGCAGAGGATTACTCTCGATGGAGACCATTTTTATATTGATCTTGTTTTTTATAACAGGCTCACACGTTGTTTTGTGCTAATAGACCTGAAGGTAGGGAAACTGACCCATCAGGATATTGGACAGATTTACCCTGTTAGATATGAGGTAGCTGCATGAGTTTTTATTATGTATATACTTTGCTTTCTGAAAAGGATGGTTATTATTACGTTGGCTATACTAATAATCTTCTTAAGCGGATGAACGAACATAATAAAGGAAAGGTTCATTCAACCAAATCCCGATTGCCAGTTATACTTGTCTATTACGAAGCATGTTTAAACCAACAAGATGCAACAAAACGGGAAAAGTACCTAAAATCCTCTTGGGGTAAACGATATTTAAAAAATCGAATAGCGAACTACGTAGAGGAGGTAGGCGATGTTATCTAACTGGGTAAAGATGTATGTCAATTATTATAAAAGAACCCAGATGGTAGAGGGAGAAAATGAACCTATCGGCATACTCCTTTGTGCTGAGAAAAACAAAGCTGTTGTAAAGTACACTTTACCGGAAGGACAAAAGCAGATATATATTTCCAGATATATTCCCTATTTGCCGACAGAAGAAGAATTGAAAACTGAAATATTACGTGAAAAGGAACTCATAGAAATGGAAATAAAACTGAGCAAGGACAAAAAATGAACCGCGTAGCCATTGCAATTAAAAATCGCTTAAGCCTTCGTCCGCCACAGGCTGACAGCCTGAATATACTGGCAGAGCTGACGGACAAACTAACGTTAAAAAAACACACCCCCAATCCCCTCTCGAGAGGGGAGCATAAAAGTCCCCTCTTGGGAGGGGATTCAGGGGTGGGTTCTTTCCTTCAACAAGAATTGGAGAAAGTTAAAAGCGCCTATCCTACCTGCGTTGACTTTGAGAGAAATTTCCCGTCAATCTGTTTTTCGCTGGCCACAGGGGTTGGCAAGACCCGACTGATGGGGGCGTTTGTTGCCTATTCGTATCTTTCAAAGGGGATAAAGCACTATTTCGTGTTAGCGCCGAATATTACCATTTATAATAAGCTTATTGAGGATTTTTCCAATCCGAATTGCCCAAAATACGTATTTCAGGGCATTGAAGAGTTTGTTCATAACCAGCCTCGTATTATTACCGGTGATAATTATAGTTATAATGTACTACGTCAGAAAAAAATGTTTGTATCCGATATCCATATCAATATCTTTAACATCTCGAAAATAAATGCCGAAACAAAGGGCGGTAAGCTTCCACGAGTAAAAAGGCTTTCAGAATATTTAGGAGATTCTTATTTCAATTACCTTTCCAGCCTTGATGATCTGGTTTTGCTGATGGACGAATCACATCACTATAGGGCAGATAGGGGAATGCAGGTTATTAATGAATTAAACCCCATTTTAGGATTAGAACTTACCGCAACCCCACAAGTAGAACGAAGCGGAGGTGCTATTAAGTTTAAAAATGTCGTGTTTGAATATTCATTAGCAAAGGCTATCCAAGACGGTTTTGTGAAAGAGCCAGCAGTGGCTACCCGCAAAGACTTTTACCCTTCCCAATATTCCAATGATGAACTGGACAGGATAAAACTGGAAGACGGCATTCGTATCCACGAAGACACGAAAGTGGCCTTGGATATTTATGCACGTGATAATAAAGTAAAACCTGTAAAGCCTTTTGTGCTGGTTGTTGCCCAGGATACGACCCATGCCGGTAAATTAAAGCATTTGATCATTTCAGACGCATTCTTTGAAGGGTATTACGCCGATAAGGTAATGGAAATCCACTCCAGCCAGACGGGTACGGAAAAAGAAGAAAATATTGCACAGCTGATTTCTTTGGAAAAGCCAGAAAATAAAATCGAAATTGTTATTCATGTCAATATGCTGAAAGAAGGCTGGGACGTAACTAATCTCTATACGATTATTCCCTTAAGAACGGCTACGTCCATGACCTTGAGAGAACAGACTATTGGCAGGGGTTTACGCTTGCCGTATGGGAAAAGAACGGGTATTGATAAAGTGGATAAACTTACGATTGTCGCCCATGATAAATTTCAGGAAATAATTGACGCGGCCAATCAACCCGATTCTATTATCAAAAGGCAAAATATTATAGAAATTGATCCACAGGAAATTATTGGGCAAAAAGAGGTAATCACTTCCATTTCAAACATTGAACAAAAATTTGAGGAAGAGCAAAAAAAGATTAAGCTTATTGCCGAACCTGAAAGCCAGCAAAAAGCACAGATTAATTTAGAACTCAGAAAGACCATTCTTTCTACGCTTCCAGAACTCAATAATGCGGTAACTAACGTTAATGAATTGACAAAGTCAGAAATCAAACGAATAGCGGTAGAAAAGATTAAGCAAAATATCTTCAGTTCACCACAGAAAAATTTATTTGCCGCAGAAATGATAAAAGAAGTTGAGGCAGCTTATGAAACGGTGGTACATGATTTTGTGCAGAACATTATAGAAATTCCAAGAATTACTATTCAGCAAAGCAATGAAGTAAGGTCGGGCTTCAAGGATTTTGACCTTGATACGAGGAGTCTTAATTACCAACCGGTATCGGAAGAAATTTTGGTAAAAAAGCTTCGTGAGCAGGAAAATAGTGTTGATATTATAAGCGGGAAGGGCAGGGGTATACATGACAGTCCGGAAAATATCGTTGTGAATGAACTCATGAATTACCCTAAAATAGATTATGATGAACAGTCTGATTTGCTTTTTAGATTAACTGGTCAGGCAATTGAGAAATTCAGGATGCACCTTGATGACGATAAATTGATGAATGTCGTTCAATATAATAAAAAAGAGATTGGAGGATATATCTATGCACAGTTAATGCAACATTTTTACTTTGAAGCGCCAAGTTATGAAAAACCCCTGGTAAGGCCTTTTACAAGAATAGAAGAACATAATTTTTCAAAATACACGAAAGACAGCATTCATCATTTTACCGAGACAATCACTCCAACCAATGCCATTCCCAATAAGGTATTCAGTGGTTTCAGAAAGGCATACCACAATCTGTATAAATTTGATTTCAAGACAGAAAAAGATTTTTCGGTCATTTTAGAGCAGGACAGAGCAGTGATTAAGTGGCTAAGACCTGCGTCTAACCAATTCCGCATAATGCGGTAATGGTAAATATGAGTTTTGATACATTGGTAAAGAGTTATGAGTATCAAAGCGAATAATTTCTTTGTCCATGCAGGAGAAATTAACAAAAACTGTTCATCTCCTAAAACATGGGTAAAGAATTAGACGCAGAGGCAGGATGCCGGTCTTACGTTTAAGAAAACAAAGAGTTGTGTTTAATCTGCAGATTAGTTTCCTATGGATGGTTTAAACAACAATCCCTTTTTATTCAATCGTTTGAATTTTAAGACCATGAGGAGGGTTTTTACAAGGATTTTGTAATTGAGTTTTGTTTGACCGTGTGTACGATCTTCAAATTCAATGGGGATTTCCTTGATCGAAAAGCCCTTCAAGTGTGCCCGGTAAAATACCTCAGATACGATGGACGGGCCGGTTGAGACCACGGAGTCCAGCTCTATTGCCTCCAGTACCTTTCGTTTAAAGCATCGGTAACCTGAAGAAACGTCTTTGATCTTTAATCCTAACAGAACTCTTACATAGATACCCGCCAGGATTGTGATTGCCTTGCGTATGATACCCCTGTTGACATCTTTCCCGCCGCTTATAAACCGGGAACCAATGACCATATCGGCATCATGGAGCGCTTCTAATAAGTGAGGAATGTATTTGGGGTGATGAGAGAAATCTGCATCCATTTCGATTACAGAGTCGGCCCCGTGTTCCAGGGCATATTTGAAACCGGCGATACCAGCCGAGCCCCGTCCTCTTTCGGTTGCCCTGAGAAGCAGTTCCACCTCAGGATGTTTTTTTGACAGATTTGTTACCACCTCAGATGTGCCGTCAGGTGAGTTGTCATCCACAACGACAATATGAAGGTCTTGAATTTTGAGATTTACTATTTCCTGGATTAATTTTCCTATGTTTTCCCGTTCATTATAAGTCGGGATCATTACGTATGTTTTCATCTAAAATACCCCTTACCCTAACCCTCTTCCGCAAGGGGAGACGGGGCTTCCCCTCATTATTCCTCTCCCTTGATGGGAGAGGTAAGGAGATGGTGATAAAATCCCATACCTTGTTGTGCAGAGTGGGTGGCGTGAATATTTCATGAAATTAAAATAGTTACGATAATATATCAAGGGCAATCAATGACATAATTTGAGCAAAATCAACCAGTTCCTTAATATTGATGGATTCGTTTGTTGCATGTGCCTCGGTCTCATCGCCCGGGCCAAACCCAACGGCTATTATACCCTTTTGAATGAGTTGCTTTGTTACCGTCGCGCCAGACATTCCTTTCGGTTGTGGCCTGGTTCCCAATACTGCTAAAGTGTGCTTTGAAATTAACCCCACCAAAGGATTGTCGATAGGGACGACAGTGGGTATCTGGTTTGAGATGACTCTTAAGTCAAATTTTGCGGAATACTGGGCCTCTACTTCTTTAATAATATTTTTTATATTGTTGACAATGTTATCGGCTGAATCATCCGGCAAATAGCGAATGTCAATCTGTGCCTTGCAGAGGGCAGGTACTATATTCGGGGCTGTTCCACTCTGGATTGATCCAAGATTAAAAGTAGGTGGGGTATGGAGCGGATGTGATGTTTTTTGGAACTTTAATTGTTTTATACGTTCCAGCAAGGGTATCATATTCCATATGGCATTTATCCCTGTTTCCGGCCGGGAGCCGTGTGCCTGTTTGCCATGTGACGTGATTTCTAAAAATAATGCTCCTTTTTCTGTTACATCGATTAACTGCATATTATGCGCAACGTCAGGAATAATAGCGTAATCGGCTTTGATGCCGCATTCATTCACTAAATATTCCAAGCCAAGGGTGGAACCCCGTTCCTCATCGGCAACACCTGCTAATATGAATTGCCCTTTTAATCTGGATTCATTCTCTTTGAGAAATCTTGCAACGGCCATCATGGATGCCATTTGTCCCTTATTGTCAGAGGCACCCCTTCCGTAGATGCGTCCATTTTCTATCCACGCATCAAAGGGGTTCCGTTTCCAGTCGTCACCCGCCGGTACAACGTCTAAATGGCATGCAACCAGCAATGCAGGAGAGCCTTTGCCTATGTATCCAACGATATTTGCCCTGTTCTTTACCTTCTCAAAAATTTTATATGGAATCCGCAATGATTGAAAGAAGTCCTCAACAATACGTACCGCAAGGATTTCATCGCCGGGGGGATTCTCGGTCCTTGCGTTTATTAATTTGCAGGTAAGGTCGACAATTTCCTTTTCCTCATTTTGCATGTAGTTTTTCACACGATTCACGAGATTGTTCGAAGATGAATTATTCATAAGAATTTTTTTAAAAGTAACTAAAAATTTGATAATGAAAACGTTAAAACAATCGTAATAATCTTACCGTGCAGCCCGGAATATTTCAAATTAAAAGATTGATTCAACCTTCAGTTTTCCATAAAATAAGGTCGATTTCGTTATGGCTTTGCAGTAGGAAACCTTTGAGGAAAAAGTCAATGCGGAACTAGCCGGCTCAGATTTGCCCCCTGTTGACGAAACGGGCATTAAAGGGTGAATTGCCTGATTTTGTTTGCTTACAGCAGTAGTGTTTGAAAATACGCTGAATAATCTTTTAAACTAACTGGAGTAAATTGAATGCAGGGAAAGCTTATGGTCATTACAGGTATCGATGGCAGCGGTAAGACGGTACAGACAAAACTTTTGTACGAGCGCTTGCTAAAAGAGGGATACCCCGCCGTTATCACTGACTTCCCTCAGTATGGAAAAACTTTCTTTGCTGACATGGTCGCAAAATACCTCAAGGGTAAATTCGGTAGCGCAGACTCCGTGAGTCCTTATCTGGCCTCACTTCTCTACGCGGGAGACCGCTGGGAGTGCAAGGAACAGATAAACAACTGGCTTGGTGAAGGCAAGATTATCGTATCAAACCGCTATGTGTGCGACAACATGGCCCACCAGGGCGGTAAAATCAGTAACCCTGCGGAGAAAGAAAGTTTTTTCCAGTGGCTGGACAAATTGGAACACCAGGTATTCGCCGTTCCGCGATCAAACTTAAACATCCTGTTATACGTGCCAGCCGAGATCGCTTATCATCTTATAGAAAAAAAAGAACAACGCTCTTATCTGTCAGGCGAAAAGAAGGATATCCACGAAGAGGACATCAATCACTTACGATACGCACAACAAACTTTTCTGGAAATTGCCAAAGGAAAAAAGGACTGGATAACTATTGATTGCACAGGAAACGGTATGTTGTTATCCACACAGTTCATTGCGGATAAGGTATGGCACGCGGTAAAAAGCACCTTACAAAAACAGCAACAGGATACCTTATGACAAACAGAAAAAGAATCATCATTATGGGGGCTGCCGGGAGAGATTTCCATAATTTCAATGTCCACTTCCGTGATAATCCCGAATATGAAGTAATTTTATTTACAGCAGCACAGATACCGAATATTGCACAAAGGCAATACCCTCCTTCTCTGGCAGGCAAGTTATACCCCGGCGGAATTCCCATTGAACCTGAAGAAAACCTGGCATCCCTCATCAAACTCCATGCGATTGATGAGGTGGTATTCTCTTATAGCGACGTATCGCACGAGTACGTTATGCACAAGGCCAGCCTTGTAAATGCAGCAGGCGCGCAATTTACCCTCCTTAGTCCAAAACAAACCATGATAAAAAGCAAAAGGACAGTCATTGCTGTCTGCGCAGTCAGAACCGGCAGTGGCAAGAGTCCCGCTTCACGAAGGGTCTGCGAGATTCTAAAAGGAATGAGGAAAAAGGTTGTTGTTATAAGACATCCGATGCCTTATGGTGACCTTTCCCGACAGCGCCTGCAACGATTCGCTTCATATGATGACTTGAAAAAACACGATTGTACCATTGAAGAAATCGAAGAATATGAGCCTCATCTGGAACAACACACGATCGTGTATGCAGGTGTGGATTATGCAGCAATTCTTACGGAGGCTGAAAAGGAGGCGGATATTATCGTATGGGATGGTGGCAATAATGACACCCCTTTCTATGTACCCGATATTCATATTACCCTTGCAGACCCGCACAGGCCTGGACATGAGATTAGCTACTATCCAGGAGAAACCAATCTTCTCCTGGCAGATATTGTCGTCATCAGCAAGGAAGATACTGCAAAGCCAGAAAATATAAGCCTTGTTAAAGGGCATGCAAAACAGTCAAATCCCAATGCTATTATCGTAGATGCTGCATTGCCTGTAACGGTTGAAAACCCTGATCGCATACAAGGCAAGCGTGTATTAATCATCGAGGATGGCCCAACCCTGACACATGGAGGTATGGCTTTTGGCGCCGGAACCCTTGCAGCAGAACGTTATGGAGCAAAAGAGATCATCGACCCAAGACCTTATGCCATAGGGTCGATTGCCGAAACCTTTGAGAAACATCCACACATCGGCGGCCTCTTACCGGCTATGGGTTATGGTCATTCGCAGATGGAAGAGTTGAGCGAAACGATACACCGAGTTCCCTGCGACACGGTAATTATCGGCACCCCTATCGACCTGAGAAAGCTCATATCCATTGACAAACCCACCGACCGTGTTCGGTATAATTTACAGGAAATAAGCACACCTACACTCAAAGAACTCCTTGAAACAAGGCTACGATGAAGAAAACCAAAGCTGTCGTCATTGCCTTAGGAGGAAATGCCCTTATCAGGGAGGGACAACAGGGCACGATTGCAGAGCAATTTGAGAATGTCCAGAAGAGTCTGGATGGCATTATCTATTGCTTAAAGCAGGGCTTTGAGGTGGTCATTACCCATGGAAATGGACCCCAGGTAGGTAATCTGTTACTCATGGTAGAGGCCAGCCGGAATCAGGTACCCGAGATTTCCCTGGGCGTCTGTGTGGCAGACACCGAAGGCGCGATAGGGTATATGATTCAACAATCCTTAACAAATCGATTACGAAAAGAAAAAATCGACAGATGTGTCGTCACCGTTTTGACGCAGGTCATAGTCGATAAAGATGACAAGGCATTTTCAAATCCCACCAAACCCATTGGACCCTTTTTTACGAAAGAAGAAGCAGAGAACTTTCGCCGGGAGAAAGGCTGGCACATTGTTGAAGACAGCCACAGGGGATACCGTCGGGTGGTTCCTTCACCAAACCCGTTGAAAATTGTGGAAGAAAGGGCTATAAAAACCCTATTAGGGGCTGGCGAAATTGTCATAGCCGCTGGTGGAGGTGGTATCCCTGTTATTCTGAAAGAAGACGGAGATTTAGAGGGGGTTGACGTTGTTATTGATAAAGACCTTGCCTCCAGTGTCCTGGCACGGGATACGAAAGCTGATTGTCTCATGATGCTTACCGGAGTAGAACACGCCTTTTTAAACTTCAAGCAATCGAATGAGCAGGCATTAAGCAGGTTAACAGTAAATGAAGCCCAAAGATATTTCCAGGAGGGCCATTTCCCGCCGGGAAGCATGGGACCAAAGATTCAGGCGGCCATGAATTTTTTAACCTGGGGCGGTGAGCTGGCAATCATCACGTCCATTGATAAGGTCAAAGATGCCCTGGATGGCCGTACTGGTACAAAAATTATAAAAAATTCAATTTGATAAAGAGGTTTGGTCGTGGTTTTTCCCGACAAAATCTTCAGCAAATGCGACAATTCTACCGGGTTTATCCACCAGATAAGATTTGCCAGACAGTGTCTGGCAAATTTGAGGAATCAGAGGGAGATACAAAAAAACCAGATAGCAAGAGAAAAACCGCAGATATTATCTGCGGAATTTAATCAAAAACTTTTCTCGGGGTCATTTCCCTTACCTTTTGTGCATTTCTCTATCGGGTGATTCCCGTGGTCAGGATCTCACTTCAAATCAGATATGCACGATTGAGAGATGCCTTTAAAACCGGTTGGGGTGTAACCGCGCAAGGGCAATTTTCTAAAAGTGCTGCAATCTTCTCGATATTAACAAAACATCTATTAAATAATAGCGCTGTAATATTTAATAGATATTGGCATATTAAAAAATATTTGATATATTTTTAATATGAATTTTGTTATTAAAAGTTTTTATCAACCATTAAATATGAAAGAAAACACATTTTTGTCCGGTACTTACAAACAGAAATACCATGATAAAAGTTTTAGCCCTTCACTTATCAATAAACCTTTTGAATGGCGTGATGCAAAAATTACTATTCTTTTGGAGGAGGCGGGACGGTTGTTAGGCGAACTTAATGTCTATTCACTCCTTGTGCCGGATGTAAATTTTTTTATTCAAATGCATGTGGTTAAGGAAGCCACTACTTCAAGCCGTATTGAAGGTACTCGAACAGGAATCGACGAGGCGCTGTTACCGGAAGAAGAAATTGACCCTGAAAGACGCAATGATTGGGAAGAAGTGCAAAACTATATCAAGGCAATGAACTATGCTATTGCCGAACTTGAGAAGTTACCGCTCTCTATGCGACTTTTGAAAGAGACTCATAATATACTGCTTTCAGGCGTGCGAGGAAAACATAAAAATCCGGGTGAAATAAGAACCAGTCAGAATTGGATCGGTGGATCAAGTTTACAGGATGCCTTCTTTATCCCCCCTCATCAAAATGAGCTTCCTGGATTGTTAAGTGACCTGGAAAAATTCTGGCATAATCAGGAATTGAACATTCCTCATCTGATTAACATCGCAATGAGCCATTATCAAATTGAAACTATCCATCCCTTTTTAGACGGTAATGGGAGAATCGGGAGACTGCTTATTACCCTGCAACTTGTCGAGCGGGGAATTTTGCGCAGGCCCACATTATATCTTTCTGATTTTTTCGAACGGAACAAAGGTGCTTACTATGATTCACTGACACTGGTTCGATCATCGAATAACATTGAACAATGGATCAGATTTTTTTTGTCCGGAATTATAGAAACCGCAAAAAATGGAACGCTGACATTTGAAAGAATTATTACACTCCGTCAGAATTACGAAGCGAAGATATTAACCCTTGGAAGACGGGCAAAAATAGCACAGGAGTTGTTAAAACTCTTATTTTCCAAACCAATAGTGAATGCTAATCAAATTGCTGAAAAGCTTAAAATAACATTCCCTTCTGCCAATGCGCTTGTAAAAGATTTTCAACGATTGGGTCTTTTCCAGGAAATTACTGGATTTGCCCGCAACCGATTATTTTCCTTGTCGGAGTATCTGAATTTATTTGAAAGATAGTAAATTAAATTGAACACACTAAGAAAAAGATGACTGTTCCTCAGGAAATTCTTGGGCTGATCGGACGATTCGACAACAATCGCGAGGCATATCGCTCCGGTACATACAACGAAACCCAGCTTCGGCGTGAATTTGTCGATCCGTTTTTTAAGATACTGGGCTGGGACGTGAACAACGAGAAGGGTTACGCCGAGGCTTACAAAGACGTAATACACGAGGACTCCATCAAGGTCGGCGGTATGACCAAGGCCCCGGATTATTGCTTCCGCACCGGTGGCGTCCGCAAGTTTTTTGTGGAGACAAAGAAGCCCGCGGTCAATCTCAAAGAGGATGTCGACCCCGCATTTCAATTGCGCCGATACGCATGGTCTGCCAAGCTCCCGCTCAGTATCCTTACTGATTTTGAGGAGTTCGTCGTATACGACTGCCGGGTAAAACCGGACAAGACTGACAAACCTTCTACTGCCCGCATCCTCTACCTGAACTACACCGAGTATGCACAGCGCTGGGATGAGATCGCATCCATCTTCTCACGCGATGCGGTACTCAAGGGCGCTTTTGATAAATATGCCGAAACGGGCAAGGCCAAAAAAGGCACCGCTGAGGTTGATACTGCATTTCTAAAAGAAATCGAATCCTGGCGTGACGTGCTTGCCCGCAACCTGGCGCTGCGCAATCCAGACTTGACCCAGCATGACCTGAACTTTGCCATTCAGCGCATCATTGACCGCATCATCTTCCTGCGCATCTGCGAGGATCGAGGCATTGAAAGGTATGGTCGCCTCATGGCCTTGCAGAACGGCGACCGTGTATATGCACGCCTCTGCGAAATATTCCACCGTGCCGATGAACGTTACAACTCCGGTTTGTTTCATTTCCAAAAGGAAAAGGGACGTTCTGAATTTCCTGATACCCTCACGCCGAGCTTGACCATTGACGACGGCGTACTCAAGGATATCATCAAAAATCTGTACTATCCCGATAGCCCGTACGAATTCTCCGTCCTCTCTGCCGACATTCTTGGTCAGGTCTACGAGCAATTCCTGGGCAAGGTAATCCGCCTTACGGCTGGTCATCGCGCGGTGGTGGAGGACAAGCCTGAGGTCAAGAAGGCAGGAGGAGTTTACTACACACCGATCTATATCGTTGATTACATCGTAAAGAATACCGTTGGCCGCCTTGTTCCCCCCTTTACTTCCCCAGAAAACAGGGGGAAAAATATTTCCCTCCCTGTTTGCGGGAAGGGTCAGGGTGGGGTTGTCTCGCCCGCTTACGGGAAAACACGAGGGGATTTACCCACCCCTAAATCCCCTCCCGGGAGGGGATTTTCTATTCCCCTCTTGAGAGGGGCTAGGGGTGTGTTCAAAAATCCAAAACAGGTATCCAACCTAAAAATCCTCGACCCTGCCTGCGGCTCCGGCTCTTTTCTCCTGGGTGCTTATAAATATCTGCTTGACTGGCATTGTGACTGGTACGTAGCTGATGGCCCTGAGAAATGGTCAACCGGACGCTCTCCAACATTATACCAGGGCATGGGTGGTGACTGGCGTCTAACCACCGCCGAGCGCAAGCGCATCCTGCTCAACAACATCTATGGTGTGGACATCGACCTACAGGCCGTAGAGGTAACCAAGCTGTCCCTCCTTTTGAAGGTGCTGGAAGGCGAGTCCGAGCAAACTATTGTAAGACAACTCAAACTCTTCCACGAACGTGCCCTGCCTGATCTCGGCAACAACATCAAGTGTGGCAACTCGCTCATAGGCACAGATTTTTATAACACATCCCCTCCTCCTTTGTCCCCCTCACGGAGGGGGATACAGGGGGAGGCCTCAGACGAGGAACGCTACCGGATCAATCCATTCGACTGGGAGACCGAGTTCCCTGAGATCATGGAGAATGGTGGGTTTGATGTAGTAATTGGGAATCCACCATACGTAAGGCAGGAAGGCTTAGGCGACCTGAAAGAATATCTCCGGTGTAAATACACTGTGTACCATGGGATGGCCGATCTCTATGCGTACTTTATTGAGAAAGGTGTTTCGTTGCTCAGGGATAAAGGGATTTTCGGCTACATAGTTGCAAACAAGTGGATGCGGGCTAATTATGGTGAGCCACTCAGAAAGTGGTTAAAACGACAATGTATTGAACAAATTGTCGATTTTGGGGACTTGCCGGTATTCCAGCAAGCTACGACGTATCCATGCATTCTTGTCATCGGGAAAGGTAAACCTTCATCTGCCTTTACCGCAGTCAAGGTAAAGACACTTGAATTTGAAAGTCTGGAGGACTATGTAAAAGAAAACCGCCATTCTGTAAAACTATCCATCCTTGATGACACGGGCTGGTCGCTTGCAGATGAACGAAGCGCTGCGTTGCTTAACAAGCTGAAAAAGGCCGGAATTCCTTTGAAAGAATATGTAAAAGGTAAAATCTATCGAGGTGTTTTAACAGGACTCAATGAGGCATTTGTGATAGATGCAGAAACAAGAAATAGGCTCATTTCTGAAGACCCCAAAAGCAGAGAGATTATAAAGCCATTCCTAATTGGGCGAGACGTAAAGAGGTATTGTATAGAAGACGAAGGGCGCTACCTGATTCTTATCCCGAAAGGTTGGACTGGCCAAAAGTCTTCCAGTTTTGCAGATGCATGGAAGTGGTTTAAACAAAATTACCCATCAATAGCAACTCATTTGTTGCCATTCAAAGAAAAGGCCGAAAAGCGTTATGATAAAGGCGAATACTGGTGGGAACTAAGGGCCTGCGATTACTATGCGGAATTTGAAAAACCAAAGATAATTATTCCAACTATTGTGCAAAGCGCCTCATATACCGTAGATAATTCAGGTTTTTATTCGAATGACAAAACATCTATTATTGCCACGGACGATTTATACCTGCTTGGAATATTGAATTCAAGGGTGGCCGATTTCGTCATGCATTCGATTTCCTCTACCAAACAGGGAGGTTATTTTGAATATAAACCCATGTATTTTTCACAAATTCCCATTCATACAATCAACTCATCCAACCCATCGGACAAGTCGTACCATGGCCATATGGTTGCTCTTGTTAGACAGATGCTTGAACTGCACAAACAACTTGTATCGTCAAAGACGAATCATGACAAAACTGTCATCCAGCGCCAGATAGACGTCACCGACCGTCTGATTGACCAGTTGGTGTATGAATCATATGGATTGACGGAAGATGAAATCGTGATTGTTGAAAAGGGAAATTTATGAAAAACCCAAACAACTGCGAATCATCTTATAAAAAAGCCTTACAAAAGTTACAAACAGCTAATAGCTGTATTGATTATGCCAACTATGGCTTGAATTCTGGTAGTATGATTAACTGGGTATGTAATGAAATGGGTTCTGCTCTGATGTGGGCAATGGAGGCATGGTTATTAGCTCATGGTTATTCATCCGATTTCAGCAATTGGGGTTCTATGAGGATGCAGTTTCGTGAATATGCTCCAGAAACTCTATGGTTAAAAATTTCTAATGTACTCTCTGAACTTAATTTTCTTGATGTTGTACTGCTGGGCGATCCTTATATTGATTGCTTACCACGTTGGCCAATAGAAAAATGGAAATCTGAAGCTTACATCTGTTTGTCAGAAGTAAAAGTTATTATAAGCAAAATTAATGAAGATGTAATCAGTAATAAACCTTGAAACACAAAGCGGGTTCAGGTTTGCAACTTGACCCAACAATTTGATTTATCCGTCAGTTTTAATTCCTGACACTATTTTTGACATTTATTGTCCTTAATCTCTTTATGAAAGGTAATGTTATGACATTAACTAAGCAAAGCCAAAAAGAAAAAAAGCCAGAGACTTACTATACGAGGCTTTGAAAGAATTTCACAATTGTGAGCCAGATTTTCCTGTATTTACAAAAGAGCGCATTTCTCATGAAAAATATCATGAAAAGTTAACGGGACAAGGCATCGATGAAGGTATTGTTGCATTAGTCTTGATTAACAATATGTCTGCTGCCTCTGCAACCGGTTTCGATTTGTATAGATTGCTTCATGAGTATATTTTGAATATTGAAGTTCGTATGAAGATAAACAAAATACTCAAACAAGATATTAAAACTGTATGATAAAAAAGAACGAATACAGTGCATTCCTGGGCAGGTTAAAAAGAGAAATTTCTTTTGCAAGACAGAAGGCCTACCAGGCTGTTAACAAACAATTAACGGAATTGTATCTTCTCATAGGAAGGGGCATGCATGAGAAGATAGAGGTCTCTAAGTGGGGCGAAGGTATTGTGGAGACACTGGCAAAGGATTTACAAAAAGCATTTCCTGATATGAAGGGGTTTTCTAAGGAAAACCTCTGGAGAATGAAAAAATTATACGAAACATATAAAGGCTATCCAAAACTGTCACCACTGGTGACAGAATTATCATGGACACATAATCTTTTAATATTGTTTCAGACTCAGAGCATAGAAGAGAAAGAATTTTATCTTAAAACCTGTCTAAAAGAGAGATGGTCACGCCGAGAACTTGAAAGGCAGATAAACTCATCGCTCTACGAGAGGTTTATGCTTTCCAAAAAGGCAGATAAGTTAATACCTCATACAAAAGAAAAGGGTTTTCTGGCACACTTTAAAGATGAATATGTTTTTGACTTTCTTGGATTAAAAGACGATTTCGTTGAGAAAGATTTACGGAAAGCTATTCTAGGGAATTTAAAACAATTCTTTCTCGAATTTGGTAAGTATTTTACCTTTGTAGGAGAAGAACAAAAGCTGACTGTTGGCAATGAGGATTATAAAGTGGATTTGTTATTTTATCATAGACTCCTGAGGTGTCTTGTAGCAGTAGAATTAAAGATCGGTAGGTTCAAGCCGGGATATGAAAGAAGAAATAATAACCAGATTAAACAATGTTGAAAACGAAGAATGTGTAAAAATACTGTACGCTTGTGAATCGGGAAGCCGGGCTTGGGGTTTTCCTTCAACCAATAGTGATTTTGATGTGCGCTTTTTATACCTTCATCCCAAAAATTGGTACTTGTCCATTGACCTGGAACAGAAACGGGATGTTATTGAACGACCGATCAATGACCAGATAGATTTGAGTGGTTGGGATTTACGCAAGGCTTTGAGGCTGTTTCGCAAATCGAATCCGCCGCTTATAGAATGGCTGGGTTCGCCAATCGTTTATTGGGAAAAGTATTCAACTGTCACACAGATGAGTCAATTGGTAGAGACCTATTATTCCCCAAAAACATGCATGTATCATTACTTGCATATGGCGCGCGGCAACTATCGTGAATATCTGAGAGGAGAACAGGTTTGGATAAAAAAGTATTTTTACGTGCTTCGCCCCATATTGGCTATCAACTGGCTTGAAAGAGGGTGGGGTGTTGTACCAACGGAGTTTAGGGTAATGGTCAATCAACTCTTTAACTCGGGGGAATTGAAACAGGAGATCGAAAAACTGATAAAATCTAAAGAGCAGGGTGAAGAATTAGATTACGGACCTCGTATTCCGGTAATAAGTAATTTTATAGACAGGGAAATTGAACGATTTGAAGGCAAACAATTTACAGATGATACAGATCAACGCTCAACAGATCAGTTGAACGGTTTATTTATATCTGCTTTGGATGAGGTATGGTCGTAAAAGTAGGCAGAAAGTTGGGTTGCGTTCCTCTTTCTTAAACGGGCTCAAGTTTACCTGCATAAAAGATAGAAACATAAAGGGTTGTACAAAACACAGCCAAATACTTCTCTCCTGCCTTAAAACAGTAGTAATTGAAGGATAAGTTGTTTCACAATTCTTCGTTAACGGAATACTCGCTCATGGAGAAAAATCCTTACAGGTATGTTTCATATCCTCAAAATATAAAGGTTGATATTTCAAAGAAGGATATTGCCCATATACAAATATCGTTTACCCAAAAAAGGCTACCATTTGCATGGAAGATTTGGGTATATGTATGGCTGGATAGACATGGCTTTAAAATGGGATAATGATGAAATAACGATAAACACCTCGTCGGTATATTCACCTTACAAAAGCTTAGTTACATGGATCGAAAATATTAACCAGGGTAAATTGCCCTGTCAGATCGATATTGACGATGAATCTGACATTTTCAAATTGAAAGCTTATCCTGTGGATAACAAGGAACAGTTTTACTTGATTATTGAAAATACCTATAACAAGGACAACAAAATTTATCTGGAAGGTCTTTTCAACAAAGGGGAATTTAGAGCAGAATTTAGTTATAAGTTCCGTCACTTTCTTACGACAGAATATGATAATGAGTATTGGACTGATGATGACGAAGACGACTTAAGCAAATTAATTGCCGGGGGAATTATCGGGGGTTTTAGAATTGAAGTAAAGTGTACCTGCCCATGCTGTGGATACAAAACGTTGGCAGAGTCAGGTAATTATGACCTGTGCCCAATATGTTACTGGGAAGATGATCCCTCACAATATGAAGACCCAGACCTCGAAGGTGGCCCAAATTCACCTTCACTAAGACAGGCGCAGTTAAACTTTATCCTTTACGGTGCCTCTGACCAGGAATGTTTGAGTTATGTTCAACCACCCAGCCTGTGGGATATTCGTGATTCTACCTGGTTACCGCTTCACCAAATTCAAGAAAACATACTTACCCTGCAAAAGGAATTCGAAAAAAACAGAGATTTACCGGTAAACCTTTTCAAGTCAATATCATTTCTTTTTTTTAAGAAGAAATTAAACAGATGCAGAAATGAAAAAAAGGATATAAGACGTTGCAACAAAAGATCTCAGGAAAATTATTGCAATGCCAGGTCTGATGCTTTAGGCAAAATTAAGGATGAACAAATACGGTATTGGCTTCTCAAGGCTGAAAGCATCAATGACGTGGAATTTATTGTGAAAGCACAAGACAGTTTTTGGAAATGGCTTGAGAATGTTAAGATATGTAGCCATTTGCATCTTGAATTAATAACAGATAGTAATGGGTTTGCTCCACTGTATAATTGCAGATGCTGTGGTGCATATGTTGGTTGCACGTGTTTCTTTAGGAATCCAAATTCATGGCCGGTGAATCAATATATCAGCGTTCGGCCTTCTGCGTTGTCGGATTTTATCCCCTATCGTGTTTTTAAGGAAGTCTTCATCAGACCTAATGTTTGCTACAGATGCAGAAAAGATGAAGATATGGCTGCGCCGCGCGCTTACGGGAAAAATAAAATTGAAAAAGTTTATTGGAGAGAACTATTTGCTGAAGAAAGTAAAGCCTGGGCATTTCTCAGAGGCAAAGAATTTCAAACAGGGGATGAAATCATAAATTATTCTAAAAATACTCAACCAGTTTCTTTACTTTTTCTTGCCATTTTAAACGATGACAAGGACGAAGTTATCAAAAGAATTCTCGATAGGACGTTGTATGTGAAAAACCGGCTGAGAAAAATTGGCGTGAGCGCTTCGGTAAAAGAGATACTTGGATATGCTGTTCATAAGGCTTGTTACCTTTACAACAATCAATACAAACGTGATGAAAAAAAAGATAAACTCATAGACCTTAAAGAAAAGCCACAGACCATTTACCTTCCAGGGTTTCATAGCAATAAGGAAATGATCAAAGATCTGGGTCTGCTGGAAAACCCCGATAAAATCAAGGAAATGTCGCTTGTCTTTAAAATTGATGTCCTTCGAGAGTTTCTCATTGAAGAAGTTTCTGTTAACGATAAAAAGGTGAAAACACTTGCAATTTCGCAAGTGAAGGTGTTTGAATTTGACCCTGCCAGCGAATTCCAGCGAGTTCTTGATGCCGCAAGGATAAAAGATATTTACCTATTCCTTAAAACAATACAGAAAATATGGCAAAAAGATAAGGTATTTCTCATCTCAAAAAAAGAAGATTTATCAAACATAATTACGGATAATAGTATGGAATGGGCGATAGTGGAATACGAACTGTTCTGTGAAGGAAATTACTCTGGCTTTGGATTCGGGCTCGAATGTAATAGAGACTTGCTTGCATGGTTAAAAGCGAATGTTTGTATTCCAAAATTTATGGACATGTTACACAAAGGCAATATAATCACTAATATTGTGGGGATGCGATTTATAGAATGGGCAAAATATTTAAGACTTGATGAATATCTTAATGATAAAATGGTTACACTTATTCGTGAACCAAATAATCAACATGATGAAAATGCAATAGCTGCTGAAACAGAAAGTTTTGGCAGACTTGGCTACATAAAACGTTCAGTCGCAAAGATACTAGCGCCCATCATGGATAATGAGGTAAAATTACAAGCAGAAATCTTTGCTCGTTATTATACGAATGAAACCGATACAACAATTTTTCTCAAAATGAAAACTCAGACAGAAAGAGATTTTCACAGATGAAGGCCGTTGTCAAAACAAAACGTACAAAAGGTATGGAATTTGTTGAAGTGCCCACCCCAAAGATGGGGCCAGGAGACGTGATTATCAAGGTCAGGATTGCCTCGATCTGCGGCACGGATGTGCATATCTACGACTGGACGCGCTGGGCACAACACCGCTTCACACCGCCGCGCATTATAGGACATGAATTCGTGGGGAATGTTTTAAAGATGGGGGAGGAAGTAACGCGGGTAAAGGTCGGGGACCGGGTTTCTGCCGAAAGCCATCTCACCTGTGGGTATTGTTACCAATGTGCAAACGGATATTCGGAGGTTTGCAGGAATTTCAAATTGTTGGGTGTTGATCATGATGGTACCTTTGCCGAGTTCCTCGTTCTACCAGAGCACGTCTTGTGGAAAAACGATGAAAAAATCCCCGATGAATGGGCAACCATCCAGGAACCCTTTGGAAATGCCGTCGATACCGTTCTGGCCGAGGATATATCGGCAAAGACGGTCTTAATCCTCGGCGCGGGACCGATCGGGCTCTTCGCTGCCGGTATTGCCAGGGCATGTGGCGCTTCATTGATTATCATTTCTGACCCAAACAATTACCGTCTGGCTATCGGCAAAAAGATGGGGGCACATATCGTTATCAATCCAAGAAAGCAGGATGTGACCCAAATTGCCCTTGAGGCAACAAAAAATAACGGTGTGGACGTTGTCCTTGAATTTTCTGGCAATAACCAGGCACTCAATCAAGGTCTGAAAGTCATTACCCCTGGGGGGAGAATCTCAATCTTAGGTATTTATGAAAGGCGCGTTAACATCGACCTGAACAAGGAAGTTATTTTCAAAAAGATCCGTATTTATGGAATAACGGGGCGGAAAGTATTTTCTACCTGGTACAAGACCTCGCGCTTCTTATCCTCAGAACTCGTCGACCCAAGCCCGATTATTACCCATCAGTTTTCCTTGAAAGACTATGAAAAGGGCATGAAACTCATGAAGGATGGGAAGTGCGGGAAGGTTATTTTAACTGTTTAAGGAATATTATCATGGACAAACTTCATTTTATTACCGAAGAACTCGGCAAGTTAAGAGAAACGGGATTGTTGGTTCACATCCGTACAATTGAAGGGCCTCAGGGATCATGGATTACTGTTGACGGGAAGAAGGTATTTAATCTCTGTTCAAATAATTACCTGGGTTTTGCCAATAATCCTCAGTTAAAATCAGCCGCGCAAAAAGCAATTGAGGATTATGGCGTAGGACCTGCTGCGGTGAGGACTATTGCGGGGACGACGACCCTCCATAAAGAGCTGGAACGGAAACTTGCCTTCTTTAAGGGCACCGAAAGCACGGTATCCTTTCAATCCGGGTTCTGCGCAAACCTGGCGGTTATCCCTGCAATCGTTGGGGAAGGCGACGTTGTCTTTTCTGACGAACTCAACCATGCAAGTATCATTGATGGATGTCGCCTTTCTAAGGCCAGGATTGTCCGATATGAACACTGTAACCCCCAAGATCTTCAGTCAAAGATTTCCGATGAAATCCGCATGAACCAGAGACTCACAAAGGAGGCTGAAAATACACCCCCTCAATCCCCCCCTTCGCAAGGGGGGGAGAGAAAAGTATCTCATAACGAAAAGAGAACCGGGCGATTCCTTGTTATCACAGATGGGGTTTTCAGTATGGAGGGGGATATTGCACCATTACCTGAAATCGTGGATATTGCTGAAAATTTCGGGGCCATTACTATGGTGGATGACGCACACGGCGAAGGGGTGCTGGGAAGAGGCGGCAGGGGCATTGCCGACCACTTTAATTTGCACGGCAGAGTTGATATCGAGGTGGGCACAATGTCAAAGGCATTCGGCGTGGTGGGGGGATACATTGCAGGAAGCAAAAAATTGACGGATTTTCTGGCACAAAAGGGTCGTCCCTTCCTTTTTTCCAGCGCTGTTACTGCGCCCGACGTGGCAGCTTGCATTGCGGCAGTAGATACTTTAACCGCTTCAGACTCACTGGTCCGGCAGCTCTGGGAAAATACCGCTTTTTTCCAGGAAAAGATGAGGCAGGCAGGGTTTAACCTCGGAAACACAAAAACACCTATTACCCCAGTTATGATAGGGGACGCTAAAATAGCAAAAGATTTTAGCCAACGGTTATTTGAAGATGGCATCTTTGCTCAGGCTATTGGTTATCCTACAGTGCCCCTAGACCACGCCCGTATTCGCGTGATGCTTTCAGCCACACACACCAGGGAAGATCTTACATGGGCAATTGAACGCTTTAAAAAAATTGGAAAATTCCTGGGAATACTACCGTGAAGATATTCTTTCTGTTGATTTTTCGGAGAAAAGTATTTAGTATGCAAAAGTATATCTGTTTTCGTAAATTATTACTTTTTGGTTTTTTTCATAAGGTTTTGGGTGTTTTCATATGAAGAAATTCATTATTGTAACAATTGCAATCGTAAGTATGAACATGTTTGGTTGTGGCAAAGAAGAAACGAAAGTGTCAGAGGAAAACCGTGTTTCTCCCGAAAAAAAGCAAACTGAATCAGGACCACGCGAAGAACTTGGTTTTATCAAGAATGAGCAAGGTTTCATCGTGCACATGAAAGACATCAAGGTGTTGTTAAAACATTTGTCATCATCGATTCATCAGCAGGACTGGGAGGCTATTAAAAAGGATACAAAAAAACTCAAAAATGCAAGCCCTGTGGCCTTCACAGAAGCTAACAAAAAAGACCTGCCGAAAGAGTTTGTCAACCTTGATGTCAAATTCCACATGAGCGCACTGGAGTTAATCAGCGCCTGCCAGGAAAAGAACAAAGACAAGGTCACGGCTGCCTTTTTTAAGGTAGTAAACAGTTGCGACGAATGCCATGCCAAATTCAATCCCAAAGAGGAATCTACTTCGTGGTTTCAGTAAACAATAGGTAAAATTTCATAAAAACCTATATATTGGTATTTGCCATTTTTAAGAGAGGGGGGTGATCTCTGTGGTTTGGGGGAAAAAGCGATTGATTGATTATGCCACCTGCGGTGGGTGAGCAGGCAAGATCCCTGTCGAAGACATGGCGTACGTGGTCAAACATTTACCCGATTACCCAAATGATCGGGTATTGGTTGGCCCAAAGACCTTCGCCGATGCCGGCATTTATAAGATTAACGAAGAGCTGGCGCTGGTAGAGACCCTGGATTTTTTTACACCGGTGGTAAACAATCCGTATGATTATGGACAAATAGCCGCTGCCAATGCCTTAAGTGATATTTATGCCATGGGTGGCAAGCCCCTTACGGCCATGAATATCCTCTGTTATCCCTTAAAATTTCTGGATAAAGATATTTTGGTGGAAATACTCAAGGGCGGAGCTGACAAGGTCAATGAGGCAGGCGCAACGATTGTTGGAGGCCACACCCTCCAGGATAATGAGATCAAATATGGATTATCCGTTACAGGAACCATTCACCCCGATAGGATCGTAACCAATGCAGGCGCCAGGGCAGGTGATGTGCTGGTATTGACAAAGCCTCTTGGCACAGGATTGATTATCTCGGCGATCAAGGCCAGTAAGGTTTTTGAGGAAGATATAAACCTTGTTACCAGAAGCATGTGCCAGTTAAACAAAACGGCTTCTGAAACGATGCTGGAGGTAGGAGTCAGCGCCTGTACGGATATCACCGGATTTGGCCTTCTGGGTCACGCATATGAGATGGCAGAGGCCAGCAAGGCGACACTGTCCTTCTTCGCTGAACGCATACCAGTATTTGAAGGTTGCGAACGCTATGTCAAGATGGGATTGATACCGGGGGTATCAAAGCTCAGTAAAAAATATTTGAAGGGCGCCATTACCATAGATTCCACGGTGCCGGAAGCGTTGATTGACATTCTATTTGATGCGCAGACCTCAGGCGGGCTGCTTATCTCGCTTCCAAGAGAAAAGGCGGAGGCGCTCTGTGCAAAACTCCAGAAAAGAGGCGTTATGACTGCAAATATCGTTGGCGAGGTAGTTGAAAGGAGGAATGTGTCTATCATCGTTATATCATGAACCATGCCTGGAATAAGTTGGCGCAAAGATGTACGATTTAAATCTCAAATCTAAAATCGTACCTCCTGATTCAAACTTTTTTTGTCCCTTATGGTTCATGAAAATTTTCGGGAAAAAGGAGTTTTTTCAGAGCAATACTATCGTACTGCACAGCCACAACTCAATTAACCATCCTTATTCCCTCCCCTTCGCAGGGAGGGGATAAAGGACATAGGTGTTAAGTTAAGCGATTTGAGGTGCATGGACAAGCCGTGTTTGTCCGTGCCTGCTTATGACTCACAAGGATATGAAAACTGCTGGAGATATTGCAATCCATTGTCCCCCGCCAGCGGGGGACATGGAGGATTCAATACAAAGAAGAGATTAACCGTGATTACTGATTCCTTAACTTAACTCTATGGGATAAGGGAATAGTAAAAACCTTCTCAAAAAAATTTTTTCAGAGGTCGGAAGAAAGAAATTCTGTGAAGATCGTGCATATCGTGTTTATTACTCTATTCACAATTATTGCAATTTCTTGTGCCGCCCGTTTCATACCAGACAAAAACATGATCTTTGCCATGGGCGGCATGCACTCCGTCGTGGATGAAGATACGTTTACACGGCAGCGGAAGCGCATGGTAGAAGAACAAATCGCATACCGGGGGGTAAGAGATAAAAGGGTATTAGAAGCCATGGAGTCTGTACCCCGCCATTTGTTTATCCCTGAAGAAGCCCGTTCGTATAGTTACTACGATCAACCTGTACCCATTGGTTACGGACAGACCATCTCCCAGCCTTATATCGTGGCCTTTATGACGGAATTGTTACAGACAGGAAATAACGATGTTATATTAGAGGTGGGAACTGGTTCGGGATATCAGGCAGCCGTCCTTGCCAGGCTGGTGAAACAGGTCTACTCCATTGAAATTATAAAAGATTTGGGAGAAGAAGCCAGGCAACGGTTAAAACAATTGGGATATGCAAATATAGAAGTCATGATTGGCGATGGTTATAAGGGATGGGCGGAACATGCACCTTTTGATGCGATTATCGTCACCGCGGCTGCAGAACATATACCCCAGCCCCTTATTGACCAGCTGAAAGCCGGTGGTCGGATGGTTATTCCTGTAGGTGGTGTTTACGCAGTTCAGGACCTCATGTTGATCACCAAGGATGCATCCTCAAAGGTTGTAAAAGAGTCCATTATTCCCGTCCGATTTGTTCCTCTTCTCCGAAAATAATATCCCATAATTTTGATGAATTCATAATTCTAAAAATGCGGGTTTTACAAAGTGATCGCGTAAAAAGCCAAAACAACATACATCCACAATAAAAAAAACCTCCCGCAGGACGAAAGACCCCACGGGAGGTCAGGGGAGGTTCAGAGGAAAGATCGTAATAATAAAACTCAGTGTTCCAGAGGATTATACGGTTTACCCTCCTTGATGAGAGGTTCTTCAGGCTTTGCAACCTTTGTTTTTGACCGCACATCAAATATCGTCAATGCACCCATAGGATACTTGCCGGTTGAAACCATGCCTCGAAGATTATGGTCATGCATGATGGTAATCCCCGCGCCTAAATTGCAAGACATGCATTTCCTCTGGCTGGCAAAGTGAGGTATTTTCACCAGCACATCAACTCGTTCCCCACTTGCAAGACAGAGGGTATCTTTTTCATACGAACTCTTCAATTTCCTTCCATCCAATGCGATTACTTCCATATGGTATCCATGCGGATGAGGAGCAAACACATGATCTGCGCCAATAGCCATGAGACGCAACAGGACTGTCTCGTCCTCGTATGCAACAATCCTCGAACGGGGATCGTTTATTATTGAACGGGGATGATAGAGGTTATCGGTAAAAGTCCTGCCATTAATCAGGAAATAATCGGCCTTCCAGTCCTGGAGTCCGTGAACAATGCCTGTCTCCTGCAACTGTTCATTTGCCGTTGAAGACAGCTCGCTAAAAAATAACGTGTAATCACGGTCATACTTGTACCCATACGCCGTCTTTGTCTTGTCCTGATGGATAATAATTGGGAAATACATACCGGCCAGGATATGATTAAAACTGTCCACATGGCAATGACCCAAAAAAGAGCCTTCGTATTGTGGAGTCAATTCGTAGGTAAAAGCTTTATGTTCCAGCACAGGGTCAACCGGCAGCGAAGGCACACCGTCAACCGCTGGTGTCAAATCCAGGCCGTGAAAGTGAATAGTATGCGCCACGTGGTTAATCCCTGAGTGTTCATCGCAGGAGTGTATACCCGTATTATGTAACGTAATCCGTGCCTTTTCTCCGACAAAAAGGTGAAGTGTGTCACTGGGTACTTTAACGGGCTCTAACAGTCGTTCCACCTCTTCTTTTGTTTTTACTTCTCCCACGTCCTTGAAGCTTCCCCTGGCGTGAGTATAACCCATCACCCACACCAATTCGCCATTGGCCATCTCTATATATCCATCGGTGGTGTACAGGTGGAATTCCCATGCCCCATCTTTGGCGCGATCCCCAATGAGATCTCCATTTGTCACATTGATTAATTCCTGTTCCTCCTGGCTGAGACCCCAGGCCTCGGCTTGTTTTGCCTCTTCACCAGATACATCCGGCATAACAGTATAGGTTGCAATACCTGCCAGCATTATTGCAGTCGTCCACCCCAATAACTTTGACGCTTTCATGACATTCCCTTTCTTCAAAAATTACGTGAAACAAAATATACCATTACTATTGCACAATTCAAATTTCCTGTCTTAATGACCAATGGGAATACCTCCATCAATCCTGAAAAAATGGCATCATTTTCTTTTCGATCATCCTTTATTCCTCCTTTAATAATTGGGTTTGTATTGTTAACTGTCTTTTGTCCCATATTTTTTTCAATGCCAGGATTAACTCATTTACGTTTACCGGTTTCGTGAGGTAGTCGTCAGCGCCATACTTCATAGCTTCTACAGCGGTTTTTATCGATTTACTCCCGGTAACAACCACAATCGCTATTGATGTATTCCTCTTTCTCACTTCATGGATCAGCGCCAATCCATTCATTCCGGACATATTCATGTCTGTAACAATGATATCAAAACTTTTTTCGGAGAGCAGTTTTAATGCATCATGACCGGATAAAGCGCCGGAAACAAGATAACCATCACCCTTCAGAATCTTTACCAGCCCATCCAATGTATTTTTGTTGTCATCTATCAGTAATAATCGAGGTTTTACCATAACTGAGAATAAATAAGAGGGACTAGAAAAATTACTTGTTATTACGTAGATAACAAGTCGCATACCAATCAGGTATTTAACGATTACCATAATTGGTGTATCTATCTATAAATTCAATTGTTAGAAAAACTGACTTTCTCAATTTCCCCATCACAGAAATTGGTTGGTTCGTAAGAAAAAGGGCATTGCTAACGAAAAATTTACGGGAATATGGATTTTACAAGAAAATTGCTTGAAAATTTTTCGATTCCCGTTGATACAATTTCGATGAATTCATGAGCAAGGAAAATTTACTGATAGCTAATTTTCAGGAGGAAATTCTATTGGATCTTCATTAGCTGTAGAGAATACATTTGAAGGCAGGGAGGAAGAAGGAGGAAAGTATACCAATTATACATCTCATAGCTGATTCAATTTGTAGATTGAACCATATATTTGAACGGCGCCCTAAAGCCTGAAAACGCGCCGTGAGGATGGAATGACACCACATGTTCCGGTTCTATCAGAGGCGATTGAACCAGCGAAGAAATATTTTTCACTGCAATTTTTATTTTGCCATTCAAACTCGTTCGGACCAGGATAACAATTGATTCAAAATTCAAATTTTTGCCACAAGTCACAAAAACAAACTCTGTGACTTGTGGCATGACCGTTTACTTTCTTACCATTTAAGAAAGCAATACATGATATTTTATGCACTGGGTCGGGCAGATATCAGCAGCTCGTTTTATATCCTCAGCATGGAGGGCAACATCGACACCGGATTTCACCTGAGGCCCAAGTTCTTTCACAAAATCAAATGCCCCGGATGCCTCCTCAACACACATTGAACACTTAATACAATCGCCCTCAAACCAGACTGTTTTCATCTTCATACCCAAAACCTCCTTCATGAAACTGGAAACTCACCTCTGAGCCCTGCATCGTTACATCCATGGCCCAAAATAATCGATGTGATAAACATCTATAATTATCCAAAAAAGCTTTGTCCAGGCAGTTGTGATCCTGCGCAACTTCTCCGGATCATTTTTTAATTCGTTGGCAAAGAGATTAAACAAATACTGATGTATATACCCCCACAGGGCAAGATTCAGCCTTATCGGTATATACAGGTCTTCAAAACCAAAGATGGGCACATGCACTGCGCCAACCCAACGGACAAAATTCCAGAACTCTTCATCCCATTTGCATTCCAGTATCTTAACCAAAAATCTTTGCTGCCTCGCCCTCCGGATGTCGACGTATTCCTTGGCTATCTTCCCATTTTCATCCCTGAACCATCTGGATAACCACGGATCATTTATCAGCTTTTCATAATAAATGTGGTCAAGAATCGCCTTCAGATTTGCGACTATGATATCTTTTGATTCCTTAATAGCCGCAGTATCCTTATCCGTAAAATTAACACACTGGGCCATATATTCGTAACGCTTCATGATGTCCAGGCTCGTATCCCGGTAAAGGTTCCATGCCTTGTTAAATTCAGGGACATCCAAAACGGGATTGCGCTTGCCAGCCGAAACCTTCTTCTCCGCTTCCATCGGAAACATTTTCATATAAGCATTTGACATGATTGACATATTATTTTAACCTCCTCTAAAAACCGAAAAATGTTTACTTAAGATTACTGTGTTTATCTGCACGTACAACGTAACAACAATGCGTTGATCGACATGACGCTCAACACACAAAATATACACTGAGCTACATCTGCACCTCCCCTCCAATGAAAACATTTAACTGTATACCTCCAAAGGAAAAACACACAATACAAAGAACTTCAATGCATGTATCTTTACGACTGACATTGATGTCGCATATCTTCAACAACAAAAGAGATGCCAACCGGAATTTCCAGCCAAACAAAAGTCATAAACACCTTTTTTAAAAGGCACTTGACCTATCCGTATTATTCGTCTGTGTGATTAAGTGAAAGAAATGATTTAATGAAAAATATGCGTTATGTGAAAATTTTGCGGGAATCTGGATATGGGGATAAAAATGATTTGAAAAAATTTCGTTTCTAACTCCACTCTTTTACTTTGTATTCGATTTTTCTGCTCGATATGCCCAGTATTTTGGCGGCTTCTCTCTTGCTTCCCTGCGCCATCTGAAGTGTCTTCTGGATAATTTCCTTTTCAGCTTCTTTTAACGAGGTTCCTAAAGGAATTTTGATAGTTGAAACATCTTCCTTGACCGGAATAATATTTTTCGGTAAATGATCTACAGAGATCATATTTTTTTTACACAACACAATAGCCCTTTCTACAACGTTTTCCAGTTCCCTTACATTCCCGGGCCAGTGATACGCACAAAGCGCCTCCATTGCCTCAGGGGCAAAACCGTCGATTTCTTTTTTATACTTTTTGGCATATTTAATAACAAAGAAATTGGAAAGGATGGGGATATCGTCTCTTCTCTCCCTCAGTGACGGCAAATGGATAGTAATAACATTTAACCGATAAAACAGGTCTTCGCGAAATCTTCCCTCTGAGACCTCTTTTTCAAGATCCCGGTTCGTCGCAGCAATCAGCCGCACATCAACCTTCAGGGTTTTTTCACCACCAACTCGCTCAAACTCACCCTTCTCCAGAACGCGAAGGAGTTTCACCTGTACCTTTAAACTCATTTCACCCACCTCGTCCAGGAAAAGTGTGCCTCCGTCTGCCATCTCAAACCGTCCTTTTCTGGACTGAACGGCGCCGGTAAATGCTCCTTTTTCATGGCCAAAAAGCTCGCTTTCCAGCACGCCTTCTGACAATGCAGCACAATGTAAGGCGACAAAAGGCATGCTCGCCCTTTCGCTTCGGGAATAAATAGCATTGGCAATGAGTTCTTTCCCCGTCCCCGTTTCACCTAAAATCAGGATCGAAGCCGTGCTGGGGGCAACATCCTCTATCATATGAAATATTTGCTGCATCTGCAGCGTACTTCCAACAAGTTCGAAAGATTTATACTTATCTTTGAGCTTCTCCCTTAATATGTGGTTTTGGGCAATCAGCTGCTGTCTCTCCCATAATTTTTCCAAGACTACATGTAATTCTTCCAGATTGATTGGTTTGGTCAGATAGTCATCGGCACCGCATTTTATCGCTTCCACAGCCGTTTTTACGGAACTGTAAGCGGTAATAACCACAATTGCAGCCGACACTTCTTTCTTTCGTATCTCATGGATCAGCGATAATCCCCCCATCCCCGGCAGCTTCATATCCGTGATGATGATATCAAAATTTTTCCGGGAGAGAAGATTTAATGCCTCATAACCCGATAGGACACCTGAAACGGAATACCCATCATGCGTCAATATCTTCACCAATCCGTTCAGCGCATTTTTGTCATCATCTATAAGTAACAACCGTGGCTTTGTCATAAAAATCGCAAATACCTTGAATCTCAAAAATCAAAGATAAACTAGTTTATTGGAATCGCAATCACAAATTTGCTGCCTTTTTTCGATGGTTCCAGCCGTATCGCTCCTCCATGGGCCTGAACAACATTCTGGGCAAAAGAAAGCCCTATCCCGGTGCCCCCGTCCTTGGTGGTATAAAACAGATCAAATATTTTGTCTTTCACCTCATCCGGAATGCCCGGACCGGTATCCTGACAGGAAATCCGTATCTCATGTTCCACCTGTTTCGCACTTACCAGCAGCTTCCCGCCGTCAGGCATTGCCTCGACGCCGTTAATCATGACATTCAGGATTGCTTGCTTGATCTTATCCCTGTCCACATTTATTTTTGGCAGTTCAGAAGCAACTGCTAATTCCACCTGAATACCGCTCAATTGCGCCTGAGGCAAGAGCAAAGAAACAATTTCGTCGAGTACCCCATGAATATCGACATACCGTTTGTTGAGTTCCCCTGTCTTTGAAAAATGCAGGCACTCTTCGACAAATCCACTCAAACGGGTAAGTTCCTTTTGAACCACAGAAACCGTCTCAAGCAATTCCTTTTTTGATTTTTCATGTATTTTTGGAATATCCCGTATTTCCCGCTCCAGCACCATCATCTGGATGTGCATGGCATTTAAAGGATTTTTGATTTCGTGCGCCAATTCTGCAGTAAATGCGCCCAGGGTAGACAAGGTTTTTGACCTGAGGACTTCATCAGAGAACCTTTTCCGTTCACCAATATCCTCTATAACGGTAACAATATGGGTCACCTTCCCTTCGCTATCAGCGATAGCCGCAGCGCTCGTCTCCACCCAGGATTCACTGCCGTCGCCCCGCCGGATCAACAGCTCTCTGGAAGCTTGAGAAAGCCTGCCCTTGAAAATCTCCATGCCTGGACAATATTTCTCCGTCAGACACATACCTGTCGAGGTATGACATTGAAAAATATCACCGCAATCCTTGCCAACGATCTCCTCTTTCCGCCATTTTGTGATCTCCTCACAGGCACGATTAAAAAACACCACCTTCCTGTTCGTATCCTGTATCATAATCCCCTTGCTGGTATAGTCCAGCGCATAATTCAAGATCTGAGTTATTGCATTACTATTGTTATCCATATATTTGCGTTTTATCCTGACCCGAATAAGTCGGAAGCAAAAATAAAAGAAGAAAGGGAGAATTGAGAAAAATAATGTCAAAATATTTTTATTCAGCGACTAACCAAACAACCTCATTCCATTTATTAAGACTATCAAAATTTCAATAAAAGTAAATGTCAAAAAACAGAAACAAACACATTGCTATTTTCTTACAGGCTGGCGGAGGCATCACACTATTATCTCAGGATTTGAAGGGCTGTCAGGAATTCATGTGCAATCTTGACGCAATTACAATCCCGGCACAAGCCTCAGCATCAGATACCGCATCATGGTGCTTCAGGGGAATGCCAAGATAAGTGCAAACGCTGGGCAAATTTGCATGGCGGAGATTCCATGTCTTGCGGGCAAGCCGTACCGTGCATTGAAACGGCAGTACCGGTGGCGGCAGGGCAGCGGTCTGGCAGCATGCCATGAAGACTGAACGATCGAAGGCTGCATTATGTGCCGCAATAAATTCGGCGCCTGCAAGTTTCTCAGTTATATGCGGCCACAGTTCACCGAATGTAGGCTCATTGGCAACGTGTTTCCATGAAATTCCGTGGAGATACGTAAACACAAACGTACGGCGTGGCGGGCGGATGAGGAAGTGCACCTTATCAATGATCCGGTTGTTCAACACCCTGACTAATGCGACCGAACAGGCGCTGTCAGGGCCATAATCTGCGGTCTCAAAATCAATCGCAACAAAGCAGTTATTGGCATCCGGACTATTTGCTAATTTTGGTTGTACCAAAGAAACCGATTCCGGCCGGGCCGGATGCAGGCGATTCTTTAATGGAATCCCTTTATCACTAAATACGTTATCCCGAAAAGAATTCCCAGCACCTCGGCTCTCTTCTTGCAGCAACAGTTCCATGAGTTCCTCACGACAACCCTTGCCTGATATACCACAGCTCTTACAAATTGCCTGAACTTTAGCATCGCTCAGATAGGGGAGAATAATTTTCGCCGACACACCAGGCAGATCGCATAAGGCCTCGCACATTTTTTTCTTATTCTGAATGTCGATGCCTCTTATCTGAAAAGCATGAATGATGCGCTTGAGCGTGTCTCTCCTCAGAGAGGACAAAATAGCCATTTTAATACTCATAGATCATCATATTAAACAATTTTCACTATCCGCCTAACAATCATGCCCGGCATTAACCTCACACATCAGAAAAAGTACAACGCCAATAATACGAATTATTACTACTATTATTGAATACTTTATTCAGGAGAGTCAAGAATTATATAAAATGCGGAGTCGAGGAATCAGTCGAACGATGAAGGGGAGGTAAAAAACTTCCTAATAAAAGAGGTTTTTACGGGGCAATACTCTCTCTATCGTTTCATGAAAAGTCATACACCCTTTTGTCATTGCGAGCGATAGCGAAGCAATCTCAAGCCTTTTTATACAACTGCTCCTTGCAATGACATTTTTTTCTGTGTTTACCTTTTTATGAAACGCTATACTATATTGTTGTAATGTGGCAATTATGCTAATAGATTTTCTGCGATTTACGCAGTTGAAAGATGTTTTTCAAAAAGCTAAATTATTACGAATTATTTATGAGACGCATACTTCACGTAGATATGGATGCGTTTTTTGCAGCAGTTGAGCAGCAGAGACACCCGGAACTGAGGGGCAAGCCCTTGGTAATCGGTGACAGCGGAGACCCCACAAAGATGGATTTGGTATCAACTGCATCCTATGAGGCCAGAAAATTTGGGATCTATTTTAAGATGCCATTAAAGACGGCACGCGAGTTATGTCCCCATGCCATCTTCCTCCCCGCAGATCATAAGGAATATGCAAGGGTCTCTGAAAGAATAAAAGATATTCTGGGAAAATTCTGTCCCATCATGGAAGATGCGGGCATTGATGAGGCATTTCTTGATATATCGCGCATAGACAAACCGGCGGAGGAGATTGCAAAGGAGATCAAGAAGATAATTATAGATGAGACAAGTCTTACCTGTTCCATTGGAATAGCCCCCAACAAACTCCTTGCAAAGATGGCCTCCGATATGCAAAAACCGGATGGAATCACGATCATTACCAAAGCCGATATAGAAAGTCGTATCTGGCCATTACCGGTAGGAAGGCTTTTAGGGGTAGGACCGAAGACTGAGCAATCTTTAAAGGAGATGGGTGTAGAAACCATCGGAGACCTTGCTGCAATACCTCTGGATAAACTTTCTGAGAAATTTGGGAAGTCTCAGGGGAGATGTCTCTATGAGGCATCAAGGGGAATAGATGAGAGTCCTCTTATTACTACCCACCGTAAAACAAAATCTATCAGAAAAGAAAATACGTAGCAGCAGGTAGCACCTATTTATTACACGGACATCATTATAAAAAGGTGGATTCGACCTATCGGCCTTAATCCACCCTACACGTCACATATTATTTTTTGGGGTAGGGTGTATTAAGAGTACGCGAATCCACTAAATTGAAAATACATTGCAAAGAAAAAGAATATGAGCTATAAATTGACCAGCTTAAATTAATTGTCTTTTAGGGACGGGTATTACTTGATGCAATTATAACTCTTACTAAAAAAGAATCCGCAAATAAATAAATTGAAATTTATGGTTAATCAAAAAGCACTTATCGAGAAAAGAAATCAATTCCATTATCAAGATTTGTGAGTGGTATACGTGAGAATACCTTTGCCGAACTTAGGAAAGGTGTTTTAGACTATTGAATGTATTGTTTCAAAAGACGTAAAAAAGTAGGATAAAATGTCTGATAAAGTAGCAAAAAAATTTCAAGAATTAAAAAAAAAATACTCCGGTAAAAAAACTGCATTAAAGTTCAGCATTGTCCGGTTAGAAATTTGCGTAAAACAAAAGACAATAAATTTTTTTAGAAAGAGGTATTTTTTGCTTGACTTTTTGAAATAGTCAATGATGGCAAAATTTTTATAACACTTTAACTATAAAGGAGTTATAAAAATGCCATATACCATTGATCCGTTTTGCAAACAGCAAAAAATTCCCACGTTTCATGAACTGTTTAGTCCTGTACAGAATATTTTTCATTCGGTGCCACCTCTTGAATCAAAAGGAAACAGGCCGTTGCAGATGAATTTCGAACAACAACTCAAAGCACTTATTTATTACCATCTCCAAGAACATTCCTCAGGCAGAGATCTCCTTCAGGAACTCCAAGAGGATGATTTTGCCAGAACCGAAATAGCGCCTCCCGACGGTATCAAAAAGAGCAGCTTTTTCGAGGCCATCAACCACAGAGGCATCGAGCAACTCCTCTTTATTTTCACGAAACTTCAAGCCGATGCCACAAAGGTGCTCCCCCAGGAATATGAACATCTGGGGGAACTCGTCAGTATTGATGGTTCATTCATTGACGCAGTCCTTTCCATGCATTGGGCAGATTACCGAAAGGGGGCAAAAAAAGCAAAAGCCCACCTTGGTTTTAATCTTAACCATTCTATTCCATCAAAAATTTACCTTACCGATGGTAAAGGTGACGAACGCCCTTTCGTAAACAAAATACTCTCCCCTGGTCAGACGGGAATCATGGACCGTTATTATCAGTGCCATAAAGACTTTGACCTATGGCAGACAGAAGGAAAGCATTTTGTCTGCCGTATCAAAGAGAATACAAATAAATCCGTTATAAAAACCAATCCTCTCAAGCCAGGGAGCATAGTCTTTTATGATGCCCTTGTCCTGCTTGGAACACCCCAGGTGAATCAGACAGAAAAACCTGTTCGCCTTATCGGGTATTGGATAGACGCTAAAGAGTATTGGGTTGCAACTGACCGCCATGACCTTACTGCTGAAGATATCGCTTCTCTTTACAAGCTTCGCTGGAATATTGAAATATTCTTTGGTTGGTGGAAGCGCCACCTCAAGGTCTATCATCTTATCGCACGATCACAGCACGGATTAATGGTTCAAATACTTGCAGGGTTAATTACCTATCTTCTACTTGCTATTTACTGTCACAATAATTTCAAAGAAAAAGTTTCTATCAAAAGAGTCAGAGAGTTGAGAATCAAAATAAATAATGAAGCCAGAAACTTAAACTTTTCTCCTTTTGGTAACTACAATTTCAAAGAACATGCTAAAAATTATGACCACGCAAAAACTTAACCGGACAATGCTGAGAAAATCTTTCTGAACCAGAAATACCTCAAACCATAATAGACGAATTTATAAAAAAAATTAAAGGCGATAAATTTCAAGAAGATAAAATGAGCGAATATCGTAATAAATTAGAAGTCGCTGCAATTTTCAGACTTCTAAGAGAAAAGGGAAAAGTTGAGGGAAGAAAATCAAGAAGAAAAATTTATGCTGGTTTTGATACATATACTTATCTGTCATCAGGAATAATCAGAATCTTCTTAAATTTAGTTGGTATGGCATTTTATCGAGCTGAAGGACAAGGTACAAATGTGAAAAAGGGAGAAAAGATTTCGGTAGAAGATCAAAACTGGGCAGCCCATATTGTTTCTAAAGGCTATTTGGAAAAAATTCATAAAAATATAGAGGCATACGGTGGTATCAATGGTGAAATGATGTACCAGTTTGTAACCGATATTGGTGATATATTTAGAGAAAGATTGTTATTCCACTCAAGCGAACCTGAGACTTTAAGCATTAGTATAAAAGATCCTCAGAATTTAAATACGGATGAAAGTCGCCTTCTTAACAATTTTCTAATCCATTCAGTAAGAGAATCTATTCTTTATAAAAGGGAAGAAACGAGTTCTTATCGTCCAAAACATACGACTACAATACGAACTAAAGATTATGTTTTAAATAGAATTTATTCACCAGCTTTAGAAATTAGTTATAGAGCAAGATGGGGAAGATGCAATTTTACCGTCAAAGAATTATCGTACCTTTTAGATTCCGATAGCCGTGCAGAAACAAAGAAAATACTTCAGCAAAGACAAAGAACAAGTGAAACAACTTACCCAATGTTTAAGGGGATGACTCTTGAGTAAAGAACTTTTAGAAATTCAAACAATAACAACGATTGTAAACAATGTAGCTGACAACATATTTATATCATCCGGAAGTCCGGAAATAAGATGCTTAGGTACTCTTAAAAAATTAGATAAAAACTATAAAGCAAAGCAAGTGCTCATTTTAAAATATTCTCATAAAAATAAGAAAAGAGAAGAAAATCTTAAAGAAATGCATGATATATTAAATAAAGTTGGCCCAATCGAAGAACTTTTAATCGATGAAGAATCTACCATGCCGATGATGAATGAAATTATTCAAAAAATCGAGAAACAAATTTGTAATTCTGAATCTCCCAGAATTACGATTGATGTTAGTACTTTAATAAAATGGCATATTCTTATTTTGCTCAATATGTTGGACAAAAAAGGTCTTTTCCATAAGTGCAGGTTTTTATATACAGAACCCAAAGAATATATTATCGATCTCTTTCAACCTCTTTCTTTTGGTATAAAACAAATCTTTCCTATTCCACTTTTTTCTGGGAACTATGATTTTGCAAAAGATTGTTTATTAGTCATTTTTTTGGGTTACGAAGGAAGTCGAGCAATGGCATTATTAGAAAATATAGACCCAACGGAATGCCTTCTTTTAATTCCAAAGCCCGCATATCATTCAAAATGGGAGGAAGGACGGAAGAGATGAATAAAGAAATTATAAATATAGTTGGAGATTCCAATATTCAATACATTAATTCGAAAAATCCTGTTTTAGTAGCTAAGCAACTAAAAACTATTCTTTCTGAAAGTTGTTCAAAATACAATTGTCTGATTTCTCCTATGGGAACAAAACCTCAAATATTTGGACTGTATCTTTATTGGGCAACAAATCCCACAAATACTTCACTGATTTACAATGCACCATTAAGGCATAATGATCTCTTTTATTCAGAAGGCATAGGAAAGACCTGGATACTTCCAACTGAAATTGATTCTAAAAAGGAGTAACATGAAAAGTATAAAACCATCATTTATTATCGAAAGTGATGTTGATGGAGAAATAATTTTAAAGAATATCGAAAAGGCTGGCAGGACAGCTTATAAAACAGAAGATAAGATTACCCCTGATTCTGCAAGGAAGTTTGTTAAAAAAATTTTGGATATGAACCATGAATCGGTAATCGAACATTATAATATAACGGTACGTATAATATGTGATAGAGGTATAACCCACGAGATTGTCCGTCATAGAATGGCAAGTTACACCCAGGAGTCCACTCGGTATTGTAATTATTCAGCAGGCAAATTTGGTGGAGAAATTACTGTAATTAATCCGTGTTTTTGGAATTCTGCTAGTGAAGCAGATAAAAAGAAATATGAAGTATGGGAAAAGGCAATGAAGGAAGCTGAAAAAGCCTATCTTGAACTTATTAATTTGGGTGCTACCCCCCAAGAGGCAAGAAATGTTTTGCCTAATTCCTTAAAGACAGAAATAGTTGTCACAATGAATTTGCGAGAATGGCGACATTTCTTTAAACTCAGAACATCGAATGCTGCTCATCCACAAATAAGAGAAGTAGCCTGCCCTTTACTGGATCAATTCAAAAAGCGGATACCTGTAATATTCGACGACATAGTATATTGATTATTAAAATAGATATCATTAAAGCACCTTATTAAACACGCCTTTCTGCGTCTTCAACACACATACAGGTAATGGGGCTTAATGAGCAAAAGGAGAAAGACTTATAGGTGAATGTCATCAAGAGTGGCTGAAACAGGCTGATTATGATATTAAAACAGCAGAAATAATGTTCGACAATAACCGATATTTTTACACAGTCTTTATGTGTCATTTATCCACACCGTAGGGACACGGTGCACCGTGTCCCTACATCGGCATAACGGTACAATCGGGGGAAAAAAATGACCTACGACCCGGACAAACACCACCGACGGTCAATCCGATTGAAGGAACATGATTATTCCAGGGCAGGCGCATATTTTATAACAATTAAAGAAATTTATTGGAATACCAAATCATATTCGTGGGATAAGCAAAATCGATGATAATTGTTACGTCAAAAAACAATGTACCCATAAGGCTAACAACGGAAAGGTGGAAGCATATAATTATGAGGCATCCCGAAATGGACAACCAGAAGGAACGTGTGCTGGAAACCGTAACCGAGCCACATCTTATACAGCAAGGTGATTTTGGTGAACTAATCGCGATGAGATTCTATGAGAAAAGTCCTCTTACTACCAAGTATCTGGTTGTAGTATACAAGGAAGTCACGGATACAGATGGTTTTATAATAACAGGCTATTACACCCCTAAACCTTCGGAGAGGAGAAAAATTCTATGGAAGCCATAAAAATACTTGATAAAAAAGAAAACCTCAGCTGGGATTATGATGAGGAGGCCGATGTCCTCTATATCAGTATTGGTGAGCCTCAAAAAGCAGTCGGAGTTGATATTGGAGAAGGGGCTATTGTAAGGTATAGAGAAGATATAGGAGAGGTTGTTGGCTTAACGCTTATCGGGGTAAAAGAACGATTGGTAAATAGTTTAAAGAAAAACTGACATTTGAACAATTTGGCAGGCCAACGTCCAATTCTATCCCAACGATAATTCGTCGTTCAAGGCGGCAACAAAAAACGCTTGAATGAAATTTGATAAGGGAAATCCCGATAACACGAAATAGTAGAAGAAGAAAATGACTAAAAATCCTCAAGAATGGCTGAAACAAGCTGATTATGATATGGACACGGCAGAGAAATTTTGACAGCAATAGGTATATTTATGCCGTCTTTATGTGTCATTTATCCATTGAAAAGGCCTTAAAAGGACTTTACCTTCAAAGATTGAAAGAAATACCGCCAAAGGTTCATAATCTTGTTTACCTGCTAAACAAAATTGGTATTAAACCTTCAGAACCTGTTGGAAGATTTCTTGTAAAACTTAACGAAGCCAGTATCGTTACGAGATACCCTGAGGAATTAGACAAGCTACAAAAGGATTTTACACGGCCTATTGTAAAGGATATACTTTTAAGGAGCAAGGAAGGCGTTGGAATGGATAAAAACGCAGTTTTAGAGATTTTGTCTCGTTTTAGAAAAGCCTTAGAATCCAAAGATATAAGAATAGCAAAAATGATACTATTTGGTTCTTATGCCACGGGTACATACAAGGAAGGAAGCGATATCGATGTGGTTGTTATATCCGAGGACTTTTCAGGCAAGGATTATTGGGAGAGAATAGACATCCTCTCTGATGCCATTTATAAGGTCTTTGAGCCAATAGAAGCTGTCGCTATGACCCTGGAAGAATGGGAAAAAAAAGAATCATCGGTTGTGGATTATGTCAAAGATGGTGAAGTAATATATGGCTGATACCGTATTGCCTCAGACCTATGAAAATCTCTCGAAAACCACAGATTGCACAGATGACACAGATTTTAATAAATGTTAAAAATTTTGCAGAAATCCTTTTCCGGGGAATTAGTCAGGTATTTTTACTCAATAATGTAACAACGGGCATCTTGTTTTTGGCAGGGATTTTTTGTAACTCCTGGACCATGGGTATTGGTGCTATCATAGGTGTTTTCGTTGGTACGTTCACGGCACTATTCCTTAAATATAACAAAAGTGATATTGAACAAGGTCTCTACGGGTATAACGGCGCCCTGGTGGGTTTGGCGATTGTTTGTTTCTTCGGACTCAACATCTCATCTGCTATTGCCTTAGTTTTCGGTTCTATCCTATCATCAATCATCAGAAAGGTAATGAGCACGTGGAAATTGCCTCCTTATACCGCACCGTTCATTGTCTCAACCTGGATCGTAATGTTCTTTCTCGTAACATTCAGGATTGTTCCTTTACAAGCAGCATCATTATCAGATGCAAGTAACCTAAAAATTATTACCGCTGTGAGTAAGGGTATTGGGCAGGTAATGTTTCAGGAAAATATGATTTCTGGTATCATAGTATTTATTGGAATATTGGTAAGTTCAAGGATATCTGCGTTCTATGTACTCCTGGGGTCTTTGATTGGGGCTATTATAGCTTTTCTGTTTTCACTTCCCCTCACTATGATAAACGTAGGGTTGTTTGGTTTTAATGGAGTTTTATGCGGCATGGCATTTTCAGATAAAAAGTGGCATCATATAATTCTGGCAACAGTATCCAGTATTGTTTCTGTTTTCATAACCTATGGAATTATGAATCTTGGTATAATTACTCTGACCGCACCGTTCGTGATATCCACGTGGTTGATTTTGTTGATCAATAGCAAAATAAGAAGAAATAATACATGATTAAAGTAAAGGTTAAACCAGAAGATTTTATTGTGGAAGAGGTCGCAGACCTTCCATTACAAAAAGACGGAAATTTCCGTGTCTATCTCCTCAGAAAGAGGGGGTGGAACACTGTTGACATCTTAAAGATGCTTTCCAGAAAATTCAGCATACCGCACTCGTATTTTTCCTATGGCGGCAAAAAGGATAAATATGCCTTTACATCGCAATATATAACAATCGCACGGCAGGGCGATAAAAAACAACCCCTCCTTTATCCTCCCCTTCGCAAGGGGAGGATAGAGAGAGGAGAAAAAAATCCCGGATTAAGCCCCCGAATTCACGGTTTCATACAAACGACAAAGAAGTACTATCAAATTCAATATCACTGCATGAATATCCCGTCCCGCAAAAGGTAGACGAAGAAAACTATTCCCTGAGCTTTGTGGGTTATATGGACAGGCCTATGGGACCCGACCTCATAACGGGGAACAGATTTCAAATTGTTGTCAGGAATCTTGCAGAAAATGATTTAACGTCAGCATTACATGAGATTGACCGTGTAAAACGGGACGGTTACCCTAACTATTTTGATGATCAGCGATTTGGCAGTTTTGATGCCAGGCAGGGATTTATCGCCGAAAAAATTCTTAAGAAACACTATAACGGGGCATTAAAGATATATTTTTCCAGTATCCATCCGGAGGACAGTAAAGAAGAAAAGGAACACAGAAAATTCTTTTATGAAAACTGGGGTAACTGGCAAGTGTGTCTAAAAGGAGCCACGAGCAAGTTTGAAAAGGAAACGTTCAGATACCTGGAGAAGCATCCGAAGGGATTTATTCCCATTCTTCAAAGGATATCCCATGAAAAAATGGTCCTCTTTTTTTCTGCATATCAATCGCACATTTGGAATGAATTTTTACGGAAAATTATTCGATTAGTCAGCAACGATAGTTTCATGTTCGGGACTTCCAAAACGATCAATTCCTCCCCCTTGCCTGTCCTGAGCAAAGCCAAAGGAATGGGGGAGGTTGAGTGGAGAGAAAAAAAGAATCACCCTCCCCTCTCCCCTCGTTCGACTGAGCGCTCACGACGAAGTCCCATCAAGGGAGGGGAAATTAGCTGCCGAAGGCCTGATTTAAAAATTTCTAAGGGAATTGCAGGGGATTATTTATTTTACACGCAATTAGACGATAAAAACAAAGCGTATTTAAGCACGTTAGTCATTCCCATGCCCGCTTCCAATATCAGGATGCCCGACGATTTTACAAAAAACCTTTTTTCAGAGGTTTTGAAAGAAAACAACTTAAAATCCCCCATGTTTAATATAAGAAAATTAAGACAGGCCTTTTTCAAGGGTATCGAAAGGAAGGCAATAGTCACTCCTGAAGATCTTGTTGTTGATTATGCGGAGGATGAGATTTACCAGGGCAAGAAAAAGTTAACCCTGAAGTTTTTCCTGCCGAGGGGATGCTATGGCACCATGTTTATCAAGAGATTGTTCTGTTGATTATCGAATAGCTTTTGGTTTTTTATTGCGGTGGAATCAAAGCAGTTGAATTGGCCATAACTAACTCTCTCATAGAGCAATCAAAAGCATTCGCACCCATATTCTCTAGTGTCTAACGCCGCGCTTGAGCGGCAAGCGGAGGCGGGCCGGCGATCCGCTCGAACGCAAGATTAGCCTGCACGGCTACTTTGTTCCTTCCCACCGTTTTCCCAGGGCGCCTGGACGGGGCCGTGCAATAGGCCACACTTCTCCATGACTGAAACCGCCTTGTCGATCAATGCCAGTACGTCCTTGGTGCTGTCCACGGTCAGCTCAGGGGTGTCGTAGAGCCCTGCGGTCATTTCTAGGTTCGCGAATGCCATGCCGAGCCGATCCTGATCCTCCGGCTCCAGAACGGATGACTCCTGCATCATGGCGCCAATCGAGCGAACCGCCTCGCGGAATTCCTCCTTCTTTAGGACCGCTGCCGGGTAATTGATATGGCCTCCCTGCACAACCCGGCCCAGGCTTGGCCGCAAGAGGATGAGCTTCGATCACAGACGAATTCTGAGGCTTTTGGCGTGCGCCTTTCGTCGCCGTGCGCACGCCAGATTGGAACCAGCGCAGCGACGACCGCTAAAAAGGTTGCGATTGCCGCGACCGCCTCCCAAGGGATCTCGCTCAAGTGGATGGTCATTCAGCTCTTGCCAACATTAAGTATATTATCCGTAGTTGAACAGTGGAATAAAACCGTACCTATTTTATCAGAATCTGCTATGCAAAGTAATAATCTTATGATTCCTCTTCACAAGCTTAATTACCGATAAAATATAGTTGAACGAAGCCGCCGTTCCCAACCCTTGGGGATTCAATCACACGGCTGCAGTCAGAAATACGTTTTTATACAACTCCACATTCGATGGTTTTCAATACAACAACTTCAGAGGATAACATATTTTCACAGAGATATTTTGGGAACTCTGGTATTCTTTAAAGTCATCCTTTCGAAGAGGGCGCACTTCTCCCCTTTGTCCGGTAAAAATACTCTTCTCACTGGAATAAATCAAGACAAAATTACCCCTTTCTAGGCGGTGAATGAGTGCGGAGGAGTAATGTTTCCACCCGCACTATCCGGTTCTTTCCACAACAAGGATATAACCTTGGGCCAACCCCGTTAAGGCGAGTATTCGAGTAGGATGGGTTAAACGAAGTGAACCCATCGGCACAATGGTTTGTTGGGTGCGCCTTGCTTCACCCAACCTACAAAACTTGCACTACTTCTTGAAGTGACACAGAAAATTACGTCATCTATTCTATTCTTAAAGGCCTTGCGCGGAATAGCTGTCAGGTGGAGTACCTTATTCGGCGCTTAGTTTTCAAGCATTTTTATTATATGTTTGGCTAAATATTCTTTAATTTCGTTGTGTCTTGGTACAGGCTGCGACACTTTTGTTGTAGGATTCTGGTACCAATCGTGTTTTCCACCGTGACGGATTAAAATACACCCCATCTTTTCAATTTGCTTTATTAAATCTCTTCTTTTCATGCAACTTCAAGCTCAGCAACCTTACGTATGCATGGAATGTTACCGCTAGTTAATTCTTGATAAATATCTTTTAAATTCTCTTTTAATTCTTCAAGTGATTCTCCTTGAGTCTGATAATCTGGATATTCTTCAAGGTAACCCAGCCACGTATCACCATCTTGCCAATATACATATTTTTTCCTTTCCATGTTATTTCTCCTATATTTTTTTGTACAACTCCACATTCTATGGTTTTTCAATAAAACTCCATAGGACATCATGTTTTCACGGAAATATTTTGAGAACTCTGATATTCTTTAAAATCGTATGCTCGAAAAAGGCGTACTTCTCCCCTTTGTCCGGTAAAAATACCCTTCTCACTGGAATAAATCAAGACAAAAATACCGCTCACACTTTTTGTTCGTCCGCGTTGAGCGCCGGATTAGTTACTTTTTCTTTTCCTTTGTGCCTCGATATATTTGACGCCCCTGATACCGTTAAAATTCGCATCCTGAGTTCATATGGTGGCTTTTTTCAATCGAGAAATTGCAAGTATAGTACTATCAGCCATTGGAAGGTTATGGTCTATACTACATTTGGCAGCATGAAGAGCAGAGGTGTCATCTAATGATATAATTTTACCCTGATGCATTAATGCAATAGCTTGTAATGCTGCGCCTTCACCACGTTGCTGGTAGACTCGCTTAAATACTTCATAAATGCATATGGTAGGAACGATAAGATTCTTTGTGTCTTCAATTGGAGGGGTAAAGAAGTCTGCATTAGGGCCATCAGCAAAGTATTCGAGCCATCCACAGGAATCGACAAGATTCATATCCGATCGTTATCCCATTTTACTGTTGTATCAATTCCTTTGAGAAAGCCACGCATTGATTTCATCTCTTTTTCAGGAATAAATTCTATCCGGCTCTCATATTGCAAAATATGGAATTTTTCTCCCGGATGGATTTTCAATGCTTCACGGATTGATTGTGGGATAACTACCTGATATTTTGGGGAAACTTTTACTGATTCCGTCGATAAATCTCCTGTAAAACAATAGTATGATCGATAAAAAATGTCAAGTAACAATTTTATCTAATACCAAAATAATGTCAAACTGTTTATGGTAAGCTTGCCGACATAACAATGAGTGACGGCCTTACCACCGATGATGCAGGAAATATCTATATTACCGATATGGAGAATGCTGCCATCCATAGGATTGACCAAGGAGGCAAACTCCAGACATTATTTAAGGATCCTAGAAAATTTCACTGCCCTGATGGTTTTAGTTTCGTGCCCGGTGGAGTTCTCTACTTTACCGATAGCGCCCTTCAAGATGTTATGATGAAATCCGCAAAGCAGATTAAGATGAGCCGCCGTATTATATCTATCGATTTCATCCCGGTTTTCCGGCAACTCCTGGTCATTAGTCAGAAGACCGGAGTCTGAAGGAAAAACGTAACTATTTCTCTGAACGAAGTTTTTCAGTGAGAACACATCCCTGCATCCCCTTTTTAGGGAGGAAATACGCATGGCTTTCCCCATTTAAACAAATTTTTCCTTGACATCGTTGTATCTATTTCGACATAATGCATTGCAAATATGAACGTAAAATTTAAGATATGGTTTGAAAAAAATGGCGGCGTGGCCTTTGCTGAGGGGCGCAGGATGTTGCTGGAAGCTGTAGACCGTCTGGGTTCTTTGAATGCTGCGGCAAAGGAACTGGGCATGTCGTATCGGGCTGCCTGGGGAAAGATCAAGGCAACAGAAAAGGCACTTGGGATAAAATTACTGGAGGTTACTACCGGGGGGAAGGGTGGAGGGGGGGCAACCCTGACACCGGATGCAAAGGTACTGCTCCTGAAATACCAAAAGTTCACAGATCGGATGACCTCATTGATGGAAAAGGAATTCAAACATATGTTTGGAAGCAAGAAATCCTCATAAAACTTGCCGTTTTTCGTGTCTGTATTTTATTGTAAAATTCGTATCAATTCATCCACCTCCCCCTTTTACCCCCTCACGGAGGGGACAGACGGAGGAAACGTTTTTCCCCACCGCTGGAAAGAGGGGATGAACTGATATTGAAATTCTCTGGTAGTGGTGGATGGCGAATAGACTTTGCGGAACAATTGTCAGCATAACACAAGGACAGATCCATGCCCATGTGCAAATCTTATGGAAGGACATACCTCTGAGCGTCATCATCACAAGGGCATCATGTGAAGATATGCATCTATCGGTGGGTGATGCTATATCTGTGCTCATCAAGGGTACGGATATCATGCTTGCAAAATCCTTTTCGGGGATGCTGAGTGCAAGGAATAGGACTAAAGGGGTTGTCAGGGAGATCGTTCAGGGGGACGTATTGTCAAAGATTTATCTGGAATCTCAGGGTGATATGCTCCATGCCATCATTACCAATACCTCTCTTAAAGAAATGAACCTTCAGGAAGGAAATGAAGTAACGGCCATTGTAAAATCAACGGAATTGATATTATCAAAGGAAATTTAGCATGAAGAGATTAAAAGGAGGTGTACAGTCGGGAATACGTTGTTTTCGGGTATATTATTTGAAATACCTTATAGGGCTGGCTACGGTAGAATCTGATGCCCATTTTTATATATGCGTTATGTCACAAATGATATAACAATAACGAAAAGGAGGATACATGCGAAATAGATGGTTTCAATATGGTTTATCGCTGGCTATGGTATTTTGTGCTCTATGTTCTGCTGGCAAAGCACAGAATGCAATTGCCCAGGATGTTGTTCAGAGCAAGGAAGTGTTTGAAGGTGGAATAGATGACCTGAAAAGACAATTACAACAGATGGAAGAGGCATTTTTCGTTCAGCAGAAAATGATGAAACAGATGGAGGCATTGGCATTAAGCCAGCAAGAGCAAATAAAAGAATTGAAAAACCGTCTCGAGGCTATAAGTGAAAAACCTGTAGCAGCTACAAAAGAAGAGATCAAAGAAGAGGTAAAGCAGGAAATGAAACAAGAGGTACAACAAGAAGTGGAAAACTACCTTGCATCAGACGAGGCGCGGGAAAAACTGGGATTAGGTTTACCTGGCAAAAATGAACCTGTTAACGGCTACTATCTGCCCGACAAGGAAAAGGCCTCCATAGGTTTTCAAACACAAGATGGAAAATATTCCCTAAATGTGGGTTTCAGATTCCAGACACGCTTTACCTACAAGGACAAGGATGAGGATTTTGACGAAGCTGATATAACCGATATCGATGTGCGCAGGGCGAGGCTTTGCTTTGGCGGCAATATCTATAGCAAGGATCTGTATTATAACGTGGAACTTGACGCAGACAGCTTTGAGGCAAATCTGAGGGATTATTATATCTGGTGGACGCCAGCGGCAGCCGAGGAAGCGTTCAGTGTAAAGACCGGATATTTTAAGGTTCCGGCTAACCGTCAATGGAATTCATCAGGTTTTAAGCTCCTGCTTCAGGACAGATCCATTGCCAGCGATGCATTTAAACAGGACCGCGATTACGGCCTGGACATCTTTGGACGACCATTTAATGCCCATACGGAATACCACGCAGCCGTTTTCCGCGGCGCCGGTCAAAATCCCTCAAAGGCGTTTGGTAGGGATGAAAACGTCGACAACGAACTCATGTATGTGCTTACTGCACGGTATTATCCCTTTGGATGGTATAATTCTTACAACTTAGCAACGGGCTGGGATGAAACTGACCTGAAATACGAAGAAAATTTAAAGGCCGTCATTGGCGCATCATTCGTTTATAATGCAAAGGAGAGGGATAAAAAGCTGGAAGACACCGATTCTGCAATCGGCAATGTTGACCTGGGTGTGAGATACAGGGGATTTACCTGGGATAGTGAATATTATATACGGGAGAATGACCCGGAAGGTGACGGCGATTCAATAACTTCTGACGGTTTCTATACCCAGGCAGGGTATTTTGTGCTGCCCAAAAAACTGGAAGTTGCTGCCCGTTACTCCATGCTTGATCCTAATGAGGATGTACGGGATGATGTTCAGACGGAGTATACGGTTGGCATCAATTATTACATGCGCGGACATCGCCAACAGGTACAGGCTGACGTAGGACACTTCGTAACAGAGACCGCAGTAGAAGATAAAGACGAAAACAGATTCAGATTACAATATCAAATGATCTTTTAAAGGAGGACATAATGCGTTTGGAAATACCGAAAAGACGGGTTGCGGGTTTTCTATCGATAGCATGTGCAACCTGGTTACTATTTTTATTCATAGCTTTTCACAATACCGTCCGCGCAGATGAAAAAATCCTTATTGCAGCCGCATCTGATTTAAAGTTTGCCATGGATGATATTTGTCATATCTTTGAGCAGGCAAATCCTGACATTCACGTTGATGTATCGTATGGCTCCTCTGGTAATTTTTATGCACAGATTAAACAGGGTGCCCCTTTTGACCTATTCTTCTCTGCGGATGCTACCTATCCAACTCGTCTTGAAGAAGAAGGGCTCGCCGTAAAAGGCCAGCGATACCTTTATGCTATCGGGAAGATTGTGCTCTGGATTCCTAAAAGGCCTGCCTTAAATCCCCAAAAAGGGCTCAATATCGTTTTGAAGCCTGAAGTAAAAAAACTGACCATTGCAAACCCAAAGCACGCACCGTATGGTCGCGCAGCCAAGGAGGCGCTTCGATATTATCAATTATGGGATATGGTTCAGAACAAACTGGTCTTTGGCGAAAACATTTCACAAACGGCACAGTTTGTTCAAACGGGAGCGGCTGATGCGGGGATTATTGCCCTGTCTCTGGCAATTTCACCCAAGATGGTGAATGACGGAAATTATTGGATCATTCCCGATGAATCATATAATAAGCTGGAACAGGTTTGTACAGTATTGCAAAGGGGTAAAGATAAATCAGACATAAAGACTTTTTTGAAGTTTGTGCAAGGAAAAAAGGGAAGAAAAATACTTTCAGAGTATGGTTTTGTACTCCCAAAATAGAGTAACAATATTTCAAGGTAAAATATTGTTAACTTGCTTATAAATGGGGAACGGTTTCCCCTGAGGACCCAGATATCCTGATTTTATCATAGAGATTGGTGATCTGGAACCGTCTCTGGAGGAAAGGAGAAAGGCATGAAGATCAGTGCTCGTAATATTTTGAAAGGTAAAGTCAAAGAGGTGAAGCATGGCATGGTGGACACGGAAGTGGATATAGAATTGCCGGGCGGGGCTGAAATTATATCGGTAATTACCAAACACTCGGCAGAAACACTGAAACTGGCAAAAGGCAAGGAGGTTTACGCCGTTATCAAAGCTTCCAACGTGATGATCATGGTAGACTAACCAGAAGAAAACAAGAGGTCGTACCAATTAGAGAGAAATCATACACGTTAAATTATGTTAACTCCTTGCATACTAGTCGTTATTATGTAAAATACCCGTATGTACAGACGTAAATAGGCTAAATACTTTTAAACTACAGGACTATCTTTCCATGGATTTTGCGGCACCTTTTCTCTTAACCTTAAAGCTTTCTACCATTACAACACTCTTATTATTTATCTTGGGCATCCCTTTCGCCAACTGGCTTGCTTTTTCAAGGTTTCGCGGGAAGTTCTTCGTTGAGTCTGTGGTAGCCTTGCCCCTTGTTCTTCCACCGACCGTTTTGGGCTTTTACCTCCTCATGGCCATTGGGGGAAACAGTTTTGTTGGGCGTTGGTACGAGGGTATTTTTAACAAGACACTGGCCTTCTCCTTTCAAGGACTTGTTGTGGGTTCATTCATCTATAACCTGCCCTTTGCTATACGACCCTTTCAGTCTGCTTTTACGGGGGTAGATAAAAGATTGCTCGAGGCATCATGGAGCCTTGGCAGGTCTAAATTATATACCTTCCTTTTCGTTATTTTTCCACTCTCTCGGCAAGGCATTATAACGGGCTGCATACTCTCCTTTGCGCACTGCGTGGGTGAATTTGGAGTTGTCCTGATGATTGGCGGAAATATTCCAGGAATCACAAAGGTTGCCTCAGTAGCTATCTATGACGAGGTGCAGGCGTTGAATTACGGAACTGCGAATATTTATGCGGCCATTTTACTGGCATTTTCATTTGTCGTACTCACGGTAGTTTATTTTATAAATAGGCGTTTTTTTATGCGCATGTTCTAATGGGAATGTGGGGGTCTTTTGTCTTGATAAAGGTCTGTATTAAAAAAACATGGAGAGAATTCGGACTGAATGTAAATATTGAGATTCCTCATGAAAAAGTAACAGCCTTATTTGGTCCTTCAGGGGCGGGAAAGTCGAGTATATTGCGCCTGATTTCCGGTTTGGAAAGGGCTGACGGAGGGATGATCCATAAGGGAGAAGAAGTGTGGTATGATGAGTCAAAAGCGATTGATATCCTCCCTCAGCAACGTTCCGTGGGATTTGTATTCCAGGACTTTGCCTTATTTCCCCATTTAACGGTGGAAAGAAACGTAGCGTATGGGATAAAAGAAAAAGAGAGATTGAAAGAGGCAAAAGACCTTTTATCCCTGGTAGGGTTATCCGGCTACGAACGTCACTATCCCGCTCAATTATCCGGGGGGCAAAAGCAAAGGGTTGCCCTGATCCGTGCCCTGGCCAGGAAACCAGATATCTTGCTCCTGGATGAACCGCTTTCAGCGCTGGATTGGGAAACACGCAGGCAATTACAGGAGGATTTAAAACGGATCCTAAAACAGCTTCGCATAACCACGCTCTATGTAACCCATGATGTGACGGAGGTGTACAAACTGGCTGATTATGTGATCGTGCTGGAGTCCGGCAAGGTAGTGAAGCGGGGGACACCGGAAGAGATATTTATGGGAAAGAGACTAAGCACGCGTATTCAGATCGTAGGAAAGGTGGTGGATCTAGAATCCGACTCCATTATGGCCGCCGTTACCGTTATGCATGAGGGCCAGTATTTTAAGACTCTTATTGATACGGAAGAAATACACCGGCTGAACTTAACGGTCGGAGATGATGTGGTAATCGGCGCCAAGTCTTCCGACGTGATCTTATTTAAGGTCTTTACGAAATCTTAACACAATCTTAACAATTTCTTAATAATTATACGGTATAAGATTTTATTTTTGTGAAATTTTTCTTTGTAGTTTATCTTTTGGTGGCATAATAAATCGACAAATGCCTGATTTAAATCCGAGGGTCTTTTCTCATGGAAGTTGAACACAGCATAAAAGGACAACAAAAGGCAAAGGTAAAGCTTGAGGAACTTACCTTTTCTTATGGGGATCGCAAAGTCATAAACGATGTTTCAATGGATTTTTTTGAATGCAATGTTACGGCAATCATAGGACCTTCCGGTTGCGGGAAATCGACCCTGATCAAGTCGATCAATCGTATCTCCGAAATCACCAATGAAGTACAGGTGAAGGGAAAGGTATTGCTGGATAACAAAAATGTATATGACCGCGATATCGACCTGGTCGACCTCAGACGGCGCGTTGGCATGGTATTCCAAAGACCGAATCCATTTCCCAAAACCATTTACGATAATGTGGCCTTTGGACCCCGACTATCCGGAATTAAAGACAGGAAACGATTAGATGAAATTATGGAGGATAGTTTGACCAAATCCGCCCTATGGAATGAAGTTAAGGATCGGCTGGACCAGAGCGCAATGGGACTTTCCGGCGGACAGCAGCAACGGCTTTGCATTGCACGGGCGCTGGCAGTTGACCCTGAAGTCCTGTTAATGGATGAGCCGTGTTCCGCACTGGATCCCACGGCAACAGCCAGAATAGAAGAACTCATTGAAGATTTAAAAAAATACTATACAATCGTGATTGTCACCCATAATATGCAACAGGCGGCGCGTATTTCTGATTATACGGGATTTTTATTGCATGGGCAGTTAATAGAGTATAATATAACCACAGAGATCTTTACAAATCCTGAAAAACAGGTTACAGAAGAATATATTACGGGGAGATTTGGGTAATAACCTAGTGCCACCTAGCTGCAACCAAATAGACCACCCCTCTTTCCCCTTCGCAAGGAGGGGATATGGGGAGGCAAAAAACTTGTTTAAAAAATATTTTTATGGTGTGATACTACATGGAAAGGCATTTTGATCAACAATTAGGAGCGCTCCGAAAGAATCTTATCCAGATGGCTTCTATGGTAGAGACCGCCATCGCCAATGCGGTAAAATCCCTTATCGAGAGGAACAGCGAGCTGGCCCGGCTTGTTGTGAAAAGTGATGAACAGGTAGATTCCTTAGAATTGGAGATTGATAAACAATGTGTGGATTTATTGGCATTACGACAGCCCATGGCTATTGACCTCCGGTTTATCACATCGGCAATCAAAATTACCAACAACCTCGAACGCATGGGTGACCTTGCCGTGAACATTGCAGAACGAGTAATCCCGCTCAACCAGGAACCACAACTAAAACCACTCATCGATATCCCAAGGATGGCGGCAATTACTCAAACCATGGTAAAAGACAGCATTGATGCATTTGTAAACAAGGATACTGCACTAGCCCGTTCGGTATACGAACGGGATTCCACGGTTGATTCCCTGAATGACCAGATATTCAGGGAACTGTTGACCTATATGATGCAAGACCCGGCAAATATAACACGCGCCGTTCACCTGCTTCTCATTTCCCGCCATCTGGAAAGAATTGCCGACCACTCCACCAACATTGCCGAAGAAGTTGTCTACATTGTCAAAGCTAAGGTCGTCAAACACCGTAGTTATAGTCTCGAAGAACCTTAGTTTCTTAAGAAAATTTAAAACCTTCTTCCGTGGCAATACAAAATCCCAAAGTCCCCTATATCCTCCTGGTACTTATACCCGTATGTGTTTTTCTAAATTCACTCCATAGTGGGTTTGTTTACGACGACATCGGTGTGATCGAAGATAATTATTTTATACGATCACTCCATAATACTCCCAAAATTTTCAGCAGAGATTATTTTCACCTTTCCAATGAATTAAGCTATCGCCCTGTTGTTACCCTCAGCTATTTTCTTGATTACGCAGTCTGGGGCATCAAACCCTTCGGATATCATCTGACCAATGTCATTCTCCATGCAATAACTGGCGTCATCCTGTACTCTCTCTTACTATGGCTTATAAGAATACGCTCCGTTGCATTGCTCTCGTCCGTTCTCTTTTCAATCCACCCCTGCGTGACGGAGGCCGTAAATGCCATTAGCTACCGGGAAGATATCTTCGTTGCCCTGTTTTCTCTGTTGTCGTGCCTTTGTCTGATGAAATCCGGACGGAGATATCTTATTGCATACCCGGCCACACCGCCTCTCCCGCTTTCTCAGCAAGGAAAAAGAGGGACAAGCAACAGACAACCACACCGCCTTGCATCTCAGTGGCACAGGAGGATTTATTATGTGCTGGCTCTCACAACCTACCTGATAGGACTGTTTTCCAAAGAGACGGCTATCGTTACGCCGTTATTTATCCTCTTCTTCTGGTTTTTCTGTAAACGGAAAAACCCAGTTTTCACTCCCTCAATTGGGGAGGGAATAGTAAATCCGGTTTCTCTCGTAAAACCAAACAACGATAAGGCCATTAGACCTACAAAATCAAGTCAGATTAAAGATTTTTTAACCTATTATTCTGGATACATCCTGGTAAGTCTTTTTTATGTATTGATTCGCTTTGTCATCTTAAAAAACCCGTTAGAAATATCCCCTGGTTATGTAAAGGGAAGCATTGCGATAAATTTTATGACGATGACCAAGATACTGGCTGCCTATGTAAAGCTTATGTTCTTCCCGTTCCGTCTGAGCGCTGATTATACGATTTCCCCGGTCTTATCCGTCTTCAATTTCTCCTTCATTACCAGTGTTTTTCTCCTTGTTGCCGTGGGTATCATTATTTTCAAAACCGTAAAGGGTATATATGGCCTGTTTATGCTTTGTTTCTTTGTTGCGTTACTGCCCGTTTTAAATATTATCCCCATTGGTCATATCATGGCAGAACGGTATCTTTATTTTCCGGTTGCTGGATTTTGTGTTGTCATGAGTGGACTTTTGTTAGGCAAGCTAACAACCAAATTATCTGGCAATCACCCTCAATCCCCCTATAAACTGGGGAAACTAAGGGATGTTTTTGAAGAAAAGTCAAAAAAATTTGTTGTAAAAAAGAGGTTTCTCCAGGGCAAAACTGCATTGAACAAATTCTTCACTCTGCTTTTTCTATCACTCGTATGCATTTTTTTTACAACAAAAACCATCTTGAGAAATAAAGTCTGGCAGAACGAGTATACCTTTTGGACAGCTATTCTGAGAAAACAGCCCCAAAATTATGATGCGCATAATAACCTGGGAAATTATTTTTACAAGCAAGGAAAATTGGATAGGGCCATTAGCGAACTAGAAGAAGCCGTTCGTTTAAAAAAGAATTATCCCGAAGGGCATAATAGCCTGGGAACGATGTACATAGACAAGGAACTCATCGACAAGGCAATTGCCGAGTATGTTGAGGCAATAAAATATAAACCTGTATTTCCCCAGGCTTACTATAATCTCGGAAATGCCTGTATTAAAAAAGGCTTGCTGGATAACGGCATCACGTATTTTCAGAAAGCGGTCAGTATGGGCATGCATAATCCCCAGGTCTTTAACAACCTCGGCAGTGCGTATATTAAAAAAGGCATGTTAGACGAAGCCATAGCTCAGTATAAAAAGGCATTGGCAGTCTATAATAATTATGCAGAAGTACACAGCAATCTGGGATATGTGTATACCGAAAAAGGCGATTTAGACAAGGCTATATCTGAACTCGAAGCGGCCCTGGAATTGCACCCCAATCATGCCAATGCCCACAACAACCTTGGGGCAGTCTATTGCCAAAAGGGATTATTCGATAAAGCGCAGCAGGAGTTTCTGATGGCCATAAAGTATGATCCGAAAAACGCCAGCGCTCACAAGAATATCGGCGTGGTCTACTTTACAAAAGGGGATAAGCAAAAAGCCAGAGAACACTTCCTCCAAATGCTGCAATACGACCCGAATTATATAAAGGACTCGAATATATTTCCGCTAATTTCAGAACTTGACTTGATAAAGAAATAACCGTTTCTCCCTTTTATCTTTGCTATAGTGAACATTAAATTAGGTCTTCGGCTACTTATAAATACAAATTTTCCCGACTGGAGTCCACCCCCTTCGCCCCCGCCAGCGGGGAACAGTTGTTTGTCCCCCTCAGTGAGGGGATTAAGGAGGAGGAAATTTTTATTTGAAATTCCTAAATCTTTTGCACGCGATTCACAACTGGCTCTCACCTGCAACGTAAGACCATTGACCCAATCGGAAAAATCCTTCAGCAAAATTTAAGAAAAAAACAGTCATATATCCGCTTGTCGCCGCGTTGAGGTATTTGATTTTTTTTCGATTTTTCGTGTACGATCGGTGATGTCTGTAGATATGCCACATACCCCATAAAGACCTTCAACGGAGTCGTACAGGGGAAATTTTAAGGAAATATAGGTGTGCATTCCATCGTCGTGGGGGGCAATCTCTTCAATCACCAAGGAATTTTTCGTTTCGAGTACCTTGAAGTCATTCATTCGAAAGGCATCCGCAAACGCCTTTGGGAAAATATCATAGTCGGTTTTACCGATAACCTGATCCTTCGTTACATGGAAGAGTCTTTCGTATTGATGATTTATCAGCAGGTAGCGGCCATCAGTATCTTTGAGATAGACGACAGCCGGGGTGTTGTCCAGAATTGTCTGTGCCTGTTCTTTGCTCTTCCGCAGCGCCGCCTCAGCCCGTTTGTGCTCTTTAATTTCCAGAGAAAGTTTATCCGCCATAGCGTTAAAACCATTCATCAGGGCGCCAATCTCATCCTCGCGGGTCACCTTTACTCTATAGTCGAGGTCTCCCCCCGCAAGTTTCGCCGCAGCATCTGTTATGTCTTTGATAGTCGTTGACATTGAAACGGCAAAGATGATTCCCATGGAGGTAACTGCAACAACGCCAACTATGCCAAAAATCAATACTACAATGCTCAACGTCTTTAACGGCTTAAACGCCTCCTTCTTGTCTATCTCTGACAAAAGTATCCAGCCATATTCAGGTATATTCAACGCGGCGCCAACAACAGGCACGCCTCGGTAGTCCGGATAAATACCAACGATTTCCTTATTATCCTCGATGACCTTGCGAACCGGCTCCGTATCCACTAGCTGTTTGAGAGATGCGCCGTTTATAAACCTTGACTCAGTGACCATTATCTTATCTCTGTTCACGAGATATACCTCGCCGGTCTCTCCCATTCCGACACGACTGGTTGTAATTTCATTCAGAAATGGAAGGCTATGGGCATTGATAATAATCCCCGGGGGATTGACATCCTGCCCGGAGATAATTGGCGCAGAGCTTAAGATACAGGTTGTGCCAAAGTAAGGGAAGTAGCGTGGTGTAATATAAGCCTTACCATGCCCCGCACTTATCCCTTGCACAAACACATCCTGGTCCGAAATATCGTTGCCAATCAACTTCTCATTGGTAGACGAGACAACCTTGCCGTGCCTGTCTGCAATGGCTATTGCTATAAGATAACTGTCCAGCGGCAGCTTTTTCTTTAATAAGTATTTATTCAAGCCAATTACTGCGTCCTGTTTAACCACATTGCCACGAATAACCCTTTCAAGCCTATCCCTGATAAACCCATCGGAACTGAAATCTATGGTTCGTACTTTTCTTGTTTCCATAGACGACCGGACGTGAAGCCTCTTTGACTCTGCAACTGCCTTCAACTGCTCAAGAATCTGATACTTTAGGGCGCCCCTGGCATGAAAGTAGCAGATTGTTGTGATTACAGCAATAGGTATGAGTGAGATACAGAGCGTTAATGTGAGTAATTTTCTCTTAAGCGAGGGAAACAGGCTCATCTTGCAGCACTCCTTGAGATTGTGTACACGTATGACATTTCATGGCAAAGAGGTTCGCAAAATTGTTTTTTGATATGACAACTATCACATCCTTCGGTTTTATTTTAAATGCATGTCTTTAAGATACCAAAGGGCAAATGATATGCCCTTTATTGTACAACACAAGGACGTGTTTATCAAATTCAGCTTTCAGATTTAACAGATACCGGAAATTATCAGAAACAGGGGAAATTTAACGTATTGTTATTTTGTAAAAACTTTTTGTAGTTGGCCGAACAACCCCTTTTGGTTACAGGCATGTTACAAGCAATAATGTGTCATGACACATATGTGTGACGGCACACTTCTGTAGCATGTCACACTTTTTGCACTTTCATTTGAACAAATGCATTGTTGCTTATATCCTCTTTATTTGTCCAGAAGCGCTTAAAATTCAAATACTTATGGACATTTCCTTAAATTTCTTCCCCTGTCTGCATGCGGCATTTGTATTGCGAACCAATTACATTGTTTTCCAACTCAATACGTTTGCACAATACAGGCAAAACCCTGAGTAAGCAAGGGCGCAAAGTAAAAGATCTTTTTATTTTACTTCATTGGGTAATATGCGCGAGAGGTTCATGTCTTAGAGAAAAGCGCTACCCCAACGTAAAAAACCGGGCAAAAAATTTCTCTTGACAAAGTCCCTTATATACTTTAGAAACAACACGAAAAAATTGTTTAACGTAAGCATGGACAAATTCCGTTTGCCCACGCTACCCTAAAAACCGCATAAATAGAATGAAATTTCCTAACAATACCGCTAGGTTTATGATAGGTAGTAGCGTTTAACACATTACGATTCAAGCCAACGAGGCATCTTTTATGGCCAAAAGGATAATACGTGGCAAGTTCTTATTTCCAGTCTTCCTGTCCTTAAGCATTTTATTCATAGATATCGCTTTTCATTCATCCGAAATTCATGCTGAGGATACAGAAACAACCCCGCCCATAGCAACCACATTCCGCAGCAAAGAAAAGCATACACGCGACATGAAAGTTGCATTGGAAGAAGAAATCTCAACAGAGGCTATCTGGTTTGGGTTTGATGAAGAAGTAGCCATTGCTACAAGGCATGAAACTCCCGTTGGCAAGGCGCCGAGCATTGTTACGGTGATCACGGCGGAAGAGATTAAGAATTTGGGGTACCGTACCTTCGTTGAACTCCTGAGGGTCGCACCAGGATTTGAAATCCTGAAGAGTGGCGATTTCGGGGGCGTATTTCCCACCGTACGTGGCCTTACAGGTTCAGAGCATGTAAGGATAATGATCAATGGTCATTTTGTGAATAGCCCTTTTGGCGGTGCAGCTTTTATTCTCTTTGATGATTTTCCCGTGGAAAATATAAAAAAGATAGAAATCATCAGGGGACCAGGTTCTGCCGTATACGGTGAAAATGCGTTTTCGGCAACTATCAATATCATTACGAAAGATGCAAAGGACGTTGACGGCGTAAGGGTGAGCAGTGGTTACGGGAGTTTTGATACCTATGAAGAAAACATCGTCTTTGGCAGGACGTACGGGAAGGTCAACATCTCTGGAATGGCCCACTACAGGCAGACCACCGGCTTTGATGGTATTGTAGAAGAAGACTCCCTTTCTCCCGCCCCTTTTTCACAGGCACCGGGAAAGATACAAGACGGAAGACAGGAATATGACCTGAACCTTCGGGTAACTTACAAAGATATCTACGTTGAGGGGTTGTACATTAACAAAAACCAGGGCCCTTTTATTGGTCCTCAATTCGCATTAAATGACGAAACTGATTTGGAAAGTAACTATGTCTTTGTCGAAACCGGGTATAAAAAAACTTTTCATGAAAAATTTACTCTCAAGCCAAGGGTCTATTACGATCAATTCGACAATAATTATTACGTTGAATCATTGCCAGAGGGAGCAACGGTACCTTTGGGGGACGTAAACGGAGACGGCATACCTGATTTTGTAACGTATCCTGACGGACTTATTGGTAACGGCATAGCGACTCAAAAGATAGTCGGTACAGAAATTCCCTTTGATTATGAACTGTTTGATGGAAATGTGCTTACATGGGGTTTCGAATATCGCTTAATAAATCAAACCAATGTCCATTTTTCAAGTAACTTTGATACAGTAACGCTGGCTCCAAAAGATTTTTCAGAATCTCCCGACTTCATTAAAGAAACCACACGAAGGATATGGGCAGTTTATATGCAAGACACTTGGGACATTACTGATACTTTAAACCTGACATTAGGGGTACGACACGACCAATACAGCGATTTTGGCGGCCAGACCAGCCCACGGGCAGGCTTAGCATGGGCGTTCATGAAAGATGCGGCCCTAAAACTGCTTTACGGAGAGGCATTCCGTGCCCCCAACTTCGTTGAGCTGTTTACCGACAATAACCCTGCCATTCAGGGAAATGGGGATTTAGATCCCGAAAAAATTAAAACCTATGAGATTGGATTAAGTTACCAGTTTAACAAACATGTTACGAGCAGTATGAATTATTTCTATAATGACATTGAGGACCTTATTGTCCTCCGTGACATGGAATCAAATCAAAATATCCGACAGTATGAAAATTTTGGAAATGCACGAGTCCAAGGTATCGAGGCGGAGACCAAGGTGAATATTATCAAAGACAACTACGTCTTCATGAATTATTCTTTCCAGCATTCAGAAGACAATGACGGAAACGACCTGCCATTCGTTGCGAAACACAAAGGTAACTTCGGCGTAAATGTACACTACTGGAAATATATAAACACGAACCTGAGCACCTTCGTCAGTGGGAGGCGTTCCAGGGAAGGAGACGATCCAAGGAGCGACCTACCCGCTTATGCACTGCTCAACCTTTCTGTTATTGGAAAAGGATTCTTTAAAACTATGGAAGTACAAGGTACGGTATTTAATCTGCTCGACAAAGATTACAGTGATCCAGGCCCGATTTCCATTCCAGATGATTTCCCAAGGCCGGAAAGGACGTTTTTTGTTGGATTAAGCTACCAGTTCTAACAGAGGTCTTCAGCGATTTGTCAGGAGCGCCCCTTGCGGAAAAAAACGGTGATATTTCCCGGCGGCGGAAAGAGATAACCAGCAAGGGCATAAAATAGCAGTTGCGGCGAAGTGAACAAAAGCCCCAAACGAGGCGCCTCGAAGATGACGTCAATAAAATTGCCGGCACAACGAACATAGGCCTTAAGAAACCGGGTATTCACCATTGGATATAACGTGTCAAAATAAAAGCGATGGTAAATCTTTACGATATCCAAGCCTGCATGTACTCCAAGTTTTAATAAGGCTTCCTCCGAAAGTATATGACGGTGATAGGGTTGATGTAGTTCCATAGAAAATTTCTTTGGATTGGACAAATCAATTTTATCGGCGCTGGGGGTTCCGATTGCCAGCAACCCGCCCTGCTTTAAACAACGGACAAGTTGCTCAAAAAATTCAACCGGTTGGTTGTCATGCTCTATTACATCGTATGAGGTAACAGCATCATAAACATTGTTTACTACCTTTCTGTCAGAATACTCTTCAACATAGGAGTCATAACCAGAAGCATTGTATCCGCACTGAAGCAAAAACGAAACAAACAGACCTTGGCCACAGCCAAAATCAAGAATCGTGTGCCCTTTTTTAAATCCGTGTTTCCGTAACAACCGAAGTCGATTGCGATAAGACTTGCGGGTCGCATAATTCATGGTGTGGTTCTTTACTGGGTAGTGTTTGTAGTAATAATTGAGATCTACCGCCTCTTTGGAATGCAAGGAGCCGCAGTTCAGGCAACGCCATACAGTGAACTTTTCATGCTTAAATTCTCGCACATTGGAATAGATTTCCTTTCCTTCTAAAGCATTCTCAAATTTCCCCGGATGCGCACAAATGTTGCATACAGTACATTCGGACATACTGTTCCTGTTTAAAGAATTAATGTAGTAAGGCACATATCTTCCGGGCTTTTAGTATTTGCCTCCACAAATTGTCTTGCCCTTTCTCCCATGATTTTGATTTTTTCTCTATCCTTTATTAAAGATACCAGGGTATTTACCAATGCCGATCGGTCATTTGCCTTGACAACGTAACCTGTCTCATTATGGATCATTAATTCCTTTGGTCCGCCTTCATCAGATACAATGACAGGAAGCCCTGATGCCTGCGCCTCAAGCACAACATTGCCGAATGTATCGGTGGCACTGGGAAAAACGAAAACATCCGATGAGGCATATATTGCGGAAAGTTCCTCGCCTACAAGAAAGCCGGTAAACAAAACTGGATATCCCTCTAATTTGTTTTCAAGATTACTCCTGTAAGGTCCATCCCCCACGATAATCAGATAGCTGCGGAAACCTGCCTTTATTACATTGATAAAGGCATCGGCTAAAAGGCCAAGGTTCTTTTCCCTTGAGAGCCGCCCTACATAAAGGAATTTCACCTCTCCATCCATATTATATTTTTTCCATATACAAGAATCCCTCTTTTGAGGAGAAAAGATTTCAATATCGACCCATTTCGGCAGAGGCCTTATCTTTTCGGGGGAAAGCCCTTTTTCAATAATTTGGTCCTGTGTGCTTTTTGATGGAACCAATACCTCTTCCATCTGATTGTAAAACCAGATCATATAATTCCATGCTACTTTCTCAAGGAATACATCATTGGTTAGATTTATTACAAATTGCGGAAAATCTGTGTGATAAGTGGCACGTACCGGTATGTCCATTAGTTTTGCAATAGCAAGGGCTAAAAGGCCAAGGTTGCCAGGTGTGCTTATATGAATTGCCGTAAAATCCTCTCTCTCAATATAATCAATTACATCGAGTACCGGCGGAAAATGCAATTTTAATTCAGGATATTCAGGCAATGAAATGTCTCCTATGGATTTAAAATTCTTTATCCCGTTTTCTAATGATGTTTCTTCATTGCAGCAGGTAATAACTGTTAAGTTGATCCCTGTGGTCTTTGCAGTCTCTATCATTTTTTTTATTGCCACCGTAACGCCGTTTATTTCATTGATGGTGTCTGTAAACAGGACAATTTTCCCTCTGTGGCCATCCCCATCTGGCAACATGAAGCTTTTTCTTAATTGTTTCATCAGTCTTTTGCTCCTATGCTGATAGTAATGGGTTATATAATACGGTGAAGTAAGAAAATGGATAATGCCCAGGGTGCCCAGTGACTGAACTGTCTGGAAAATACCATTACCGAAAGACGTCTTCATAAGCTGATTCGTATAAATATAAATCATCCTGTTAGCAAGATAACTTATTATTGCAAATATACTTCTGTTTCTATCTTTGGCATTAAACCTCTCAAGAAGTTTCTGATCGTTAATCAGTCTTTTGGCTTCCCTGTCCAGTATTTCCTCAAAGGTTTTGCCATGGTAATTGTTATTAGTCTCGGGCATGTTTTTTCTGATGAAAAACTTAATTTTTTCACCCAAAGAGATTTTTTCCGGTTTTGTTTTAAAGAATCTGTTCAAAAGAAAGTTGACAAAAGGCGTTGAGCTGTTTTTGCCGGAATGTATGCGCTCTCTATAGAATCTATACCCGATTCCGTATATATTGTGGGCAAGGGTCAATGGGTCTCCATCATTCCCTTCCGCCCACGTCTTACGCTCCCTTATGGAGGATATGAAGTCTTTTGATGTCCTTCCATCCGGAGACGCAGTATATGACCTGGCAATAAAAAAACCGCTGTGATCGTCTGAGCCACCCACTATTGCCTTTTTCCATGCCGCAACTCCATAAGGAGTTATATTATGCTTGTCTGAGAGGACATCTAACTTCTCTTTGGTTAACGAAGATATTATGTCTTCTATTAATTTATTGAATCGTTCAGCCCTTATACCATTCCTTACTTCAAATACATCAAACAACAACAACATCTTCTCTATCGTTTCTATCGTAAGCCTTCCATTCAGGTCAAACAAAGGATGCGCAACGAAATGGACTACGCCGGTCTTACGAAGGTATCTCACCAACTCGTAAACATTTTTTCTTAAGCCCATTATTTCTTTAAATACATCTTCTGATATATCAAGCGCAATAACATGTATCTTACAGCCATTTTCGGGGAAATAGGTGTTGACCTCAACACTGATAAATACCCCTGGCAGGTGGGCTATCTCAAGAGCGCCGTTAATGGTATCGTGATCTGTTATGGTGACGTAATCCATCCCCACCTTTTTTGCCGTATTGTATATGAATTCAGGGGATGTATAACTTTCTGGGCAATTTAATTTCCTTATTGCCCAAAAGGATGGCTTATCGGAAAAGCTTGAGTGGACATGTAAATCAGCCCGATAAAGACTCTTCATGAGGTATTTATTACCAGAACAAAGTTAAAATATGGTGGAAAAAATTTGATTTTTTCCTGAATATGGAAAGGAATGTTCTGTTATGTTTAAATCAAGACATATCTCTTCAGCCTCAAAAGACTTATTTTTCTGTGTTTTTGCAGGCAAACACAGACTCTAAAAACAATACAAGTCTACCTTTTATCCGGTAATAAATCAATATTTATCATGTTGTTTTGATATTCTATTCGCCAGATTTTCCGCTATATCTTGCTTGGTTTCACACCTAAATTCAATTTTCTTATGTAAATTGATCAAATAAGCCCGGTGCTTCTCTCCTGCAATTTCATCCTGATTGTTGGCCACGACTAAGTCCGCACTGTTTTCTAACAGGGATGCGTACGCCCTTTCAATAAGCGCATCTTGTGATAATCCCACCTCTAATTTAAAACTGATGAAAAAGGCATGTGGCCACAAATTCCTCATCAATTTTATAATTTTGGGTGTCTTTACAAAGGTCACGACCAGTTTATCTTTATCCGAAGGTGTCTTGTCGCTACTCTGTGTTTCCGGGACATAATCAAGCACTGCCATAGCATGTATAATGGCATCGAATAAATTGCCTTTCAGTTTTTCTTGGACCGTGGTTAATAAGTCGTCTATCGTTTCAACTTCAATAAGTATCAATCTACCGGCACAACCTTTATCTAATAAAGCGACATCTGGAATACTACTGCCCATCCCATAAACAAACGTTACAGAAGCGCCACTTTTCAGCAGTTCAGTCGCAATCACAGTCCCTAACTTCCCTGTCGATTTATTACTGATGTATCGTACGGCATCTATATAACCTCTGGTTGGCCCAGAGGTTATCATAACACGCACCCCTTCCAAACTCCCCATATTTTACGACCTTTCTGAAAAGATTAAGAGTTGAGTCTATAGTAAAATTATGATAAGGTTCTCTTATTTTTCCGTAATCGTAATGCAACAAATTATAATATTTCTGACGATGTATTACAATATTTAAGGAATCTAAGCCGAAAAAATCCACTTGATGGATGTAAAGTCAAAACTCAACACACTGGAACAAGGTTCGCTAAGATTTTGTCTCCAGTGCTAATGGGAAATTTTTGGCCGCTTGATGCACAAAAAACACTATGGGTATTACAAATATGTACAAACGATGAATTATGCAACGACCTGCCGTTTTTATCACCCTTTTGCTTATATTCGGTATCTGCGTGGGGTCACGCACAAAGATTCCCATTTATCTTACCCTTGGGACTGGTTTTCTATTATGGGTGTCCTGCTTTCTATTTGTATATTCATACAAATTCAGCATATTTTTCCTACCGTGCCTGTCTGTCTTTTTTGTTGTGATATCAATAGCATATTACGATTCCAGGACCGATTTTCTTCCCACTAACCATATTGAGCGTGTTCTAACCACCCACAAATCCTTACAACGCATCACGGGGGTAATTATAAATCAGCCTGTTCTCCTGGATGAAAACACAGTGAATAAACAATTACTTCAGGGCAAATCAGGGCAAATTTCAAGGAAATCTCATTACAAAATATCTTTTATAATCCGCGCAGAAGAGATAGAAACGGCATCAGGATGGAAAAATATATCAGGCATTGTGAAAGTAAATATATATCCGTCAAAAGAGGAAATTTTTAAGACGAACAATACGTTGCCTGTTGTAAACAAGTTCGTTTATGGGCAAAGAGTGACACTTTTCGGGTATGCATTCCTACCAAAACCTCCCGGCAATCCATACGAATTTGACTACAAAAGTTACTTGCAACGTCAAATGCCGTCGGTTCGTGGTTTGATGACGGTTGTAAATACGGATAATATACAGGTCAGAGGATCATACGGCAATAACTGGTTCTACAGTTTTATCTATGCACTCAATAATTCTTTAAATAACACCATCTACACCTATACCTTTCGTAACAGCGCGCCATTGATCAGCAGCATGTTATTGGGCGACAGGGCAAACCTCCCGAACGAAACGATTGATAATTTTATGAAAACGGGCATCATCCACTTCATCGCTATTAGTGGTTTTAACGTAGGAATCGTAGTCTTTACCGTACTGTTACCGCTGCGATTCTTAGGAATAAACCAAACTTTGTCAACGCTTATTATTCTGCTCATTGTTACCCTATACACCATTTTAACAGGACTGAATCCACCTGTGCTTCGTGCCGGTATGATGGCTGTTGTTTTCTTCTGCAGTTTTTTAGTGCGCAGGCAATGGGACATTACCAGTGGTATCTTTGCAGCCATGTTTTTTATCCTCATCAGAAACCCATCCGATCTTTTCAATATTGGGTTTCAGCTATCAGTGCTGGCAACGATGGGCATTGTCTATGGGTCGTTAAAAATAGAAGGCGCCTTATTTAAAACAGCCTTATTCATAGAAACGTTACAGGTAAAGGCCGAACGGGGACGATTATTTTTCCTGAAAAAATATCTGCGGAAATCCTTCTGCATTTCCCTTGCCGCCTGGCTGGCAACCTTGCCTCTTACGGCCCATTACTTCCATCTTTTCACACCCTTCATCCCCATTACCAATATTATTGTATTCCCATTATTCTGGATTATCATAGTTTGTGGTATCGTGTTATTAACGCTGGGAACGATATGCCCTCCTCTGGCATCTGCTTCAGCCTGGCTGGCATCAAATACAGATATGTTATTAGAATCTCTGGTTTCAAATCTTGCGTCCTTACCGTATTCGTATTTCTATGTCAGCGGGCCTTCGCAAACAGAGATTCTTCTATATTACCTGTTCATCGTTTTGCTTCTCTCTCGTAACTTTTTATCAATAGATCTTGCGAAAATTGCACTATTTGGCTTGCTGAGCGCTAATATTTTCATTTTCTCTGACCTGTTTAAATTCACAAATCACTCTTTGAAAATCACGTGTTTAGACGTGGGGCATGGAAGCGCTATCGTTATTCAATTTCCCAACGGAAAAAATCTTCTGTATGATGTGGGTTCGTGGCAGAATTACGATATAGGGAAAAATATTGTGGCTCCCTTTTTGTGGGGTCAGCATATAAAAAAAATTGATCTGGTGATCCTCTCCCACGAACATCAAGATCACTTTAGCGGTTTGCCATCTATCATCGAAAGATTCCGGGTAAAATCTGTCTATTCACAGCCGCACCTGTTTTCATCCGAAGAGGGGCAAAGAATACTTGCTTTTCTCAGCAAAAAAAACATCCGTACAGCAACCCTTTCTCATGGCGAAGCCCTAAAGGGGTTTGAACCTGCCGTGATAAAAATATTGCATCCCCTGCCATTTGTTTCTGACGTTACCACAATAAATGACAATTCTTGTGTTATAAAAATTGAATATCTTGGGTACTCCATAGTTCTCTGCTCAGACATCGAAGAACGAGGAATCGAATCGATCTTATCAAAATCTTCAGGAATCAGGACTGATATCATTCAAATGCCTCACCATGGTTCATTCATAAACAATATAGAAAGGTTGATAAATACAGCGCAACCTACGTACGCCTTTATCAATTCATGTGACGGCATAACCTCTCCTAAAACACTCGATATCTTGAGAAGGCATAATATCATAGTTTTACAGACGCACCAGGAAGGGGCTATAACGTTTAATCTGGATAATAACGGAATAACCTGCACTACCTTTGATAAATGAGACACAAAGCTGGTTTTTCACGGATACGTTTACTTTGCTTAGGTTAAGGTGTACCCCATTGTCTAGACAATTATTTAATAAAAATAAGATAGAATTTTAGTATTGTTTATGCGAAGTATCTTTTAATTATTTGATGAGCAGGAAAACGGAATGGAGCGGAGCGGAATGGAGTTTTTCTGCTCATCCGCTGTGCATTTCTCCGTTCTTGCTTTCTTGCCATTTTTACCCGGTCAGTTCAAGAGTATTTACCATCTCTCCTTTCCGTGCCTTTTTGTTACTACAATACAGCGTTGCTGGCGCTCTGTATTCAAGCGACTGATGTAATCTCTCGTTGTTATAAAAATCAAAATACCTCCTTAAACCATCCACTGCCTCTCTTACCGTCTTATAGTCTTTTAAATACACCTCCTCGTATTTTATCGACCTCCACAAACGCTCTATAAAAATGTTATCAAACACTCGTCCCCTTCCATCCATGCTGATCTTTACCCCGGCTCCCTCTAATTTCCCAGTAAACGCATTGCTCGTAAACTGCGATCCCTGGTCCGTGTTAAATATCTCAGGGCATCCCTTCCTTATTGCCCTGTCTAATGCTTCCAGACAAAATCCCACATCCAGGGTTATTGATGTCTCCCACGACAGCACATACCGACTATACCAGTCCATTATTGCCATGAGATATACATACCCCTGATTGAGCCGTATGTACGTTATATCCGCACACCACACGTGATCTGGATACTCTATACTCAATCCTCTGAGTAAATATGGGTATTTCTTGTGTCCTTCACCTCCTTTACTTAGCCAAGGCTTCGGATAGATCGCATATAATCCCATCTTCCTCATTAACCGTTTTACCCTCTTAGGGTTTACCTCATGCCCTTCCTTTCTTAACCATGCCGTCAACCGCCTTACCCCATAAAACGGATACCCCGTATAATACTCATCTATCAGGTTCATCAATTGAAGATTATATGCACTCTCACCAATCGCCTTATAATAAAAGACTGAACGGGATATCCCCAGTAACTCACACTGCCGACTTACACTTATCTCCTCATTTTCTGGCTCTATTAACCTCTTCCTTTCCTCAACCGTTGATCCCAACTTTTTTTTTCAGCCAATCCAGTTCAACCTTCAATTGCCCTATCTGCTGGTACAACGACGCACGCAATTCATCCTCCTTTCTGGCATCTTGCACCTTCTTCAGCGAAAATATCCTCGGTATCTCTTCTATTACCTGCTTCTTCCACTGTGCTATCTGCGTTGGGTGTACCCCATATTGCCCTGCTAGCTCGTTTGCAGTCTTCTCCCCCTTTATCGCTTCTATCGCTACTCTCGCCTTAAATTCCCCATTATATTGCTTCCTCTCCACCTCTTATTTTATACCCCCTTTCCAAACCTTTTTCTCTTCCATGCCTGCCTTTAGCCAGGCATGATTTTCTATCTTAACATACTGTCCAGTTTTTGGGGTACATTATAGGTACAATGGCATTGTATAATTACTCATTATGCAATAGATCTAATAGATTTTTATAGTATTGGCACGAAAAACAAGGCCAAACGTCTAAAAAATAAACATTTCCATGCCCTTTCGTGAGCCTTCAGCACATAAATGTTTATTTTGCAACAACTTATTTTTTGGCATGTTTTTTGATAGAATTATGAGTTAAAAGTTATTGCCTTGAATCTTAACGCGGTAAACTTATCACTCGCAACGTTTCGTTTGGGTGCGGCATAGCCGCCCTCAGTATTCATGATGCAAACGCAGTAATTTTACCGATTATATCAAATATACCCTATGTCTTTTCCTATCTGGATACTCACCGGGCCCACGGCAAGTGGGAAGACGGACATCGCTTTAAAGATTGCCGAAAGCATCAATGCAGAAATAGTTTCGGCTGATTCTATGCTCGTATATCGGGGCATGGATATCGGGACAGAAAAACCTTCCCTTGCCGCAAGAAACAAGACTCCACATCATTTCATAGATATCGTAGAACCCTGGGAAGAGTATAGTGTAGGCCAGTATGTGAAGGATTTTGAAGTTATTGCACAAAGTCTTTATCAGCAAGGCAAGCAATTCATCGTTGTAGGCGGGACTGCCCTTTATTTAAAGGCTATTATGGATGGTTTGTTTGAAGGTCCCCCTGCAGACTGGGAATATCGCAATTCCCTAAAGGCTGTTGCTATGGAAAAAGGCCCTAACTACCTGCACAAGATGCTTGCTGACATTGATCCCGAAACGGCCGACAAATTACATTTCAATGACCAGAAAAGGGTCATCCGCGCGCTTGAGGTCTTTAGAACGACGGGACAGCGCATCTCTTCTTTTCAGACCCAATTTGGTCATAAAAATCCAAAATATGACTGTATCCTGGTTGCGATTGAATACAACCGGGATATTTTATATAAGCGCATAGAAACACGCGTTGACCGCATGTTTGAGCGTGGTCTTGTGAACGAGGTACGATCATTATTAAGCAATCCCTTGGGTTTAAGCAAGCAGGCCTCCCAGGCGCTTGGATACAAAGAAATTATCGATTTTCTCAAAGGGAAGTATACACTTTCAGAGGTTTCTAGCGAAATTAAACAAAGAACACGTCGGTTTGCAAAAAGGCAGATGACGTGGTTTAGAAGCTTCCCGAATATCCACTGGATTCATGCCAACCCAGCCAGCGATGCCATGAGACTTTCTGAAGAAGTCCTTGCATGTTTTACACAAAACAAACCCTTATCGAAAGAAACGATGTAAATGAAATTCCATCATTTGCACATTCCGACTGAAATACGCAATTTTGGCATCCGGAAATTAAGCGATGCTTTAACACGCCATAGGACAAAAACTGCATGGGGACTGGATATTGGTGGTCGTGCTTTAAAGGCGGTAAAGATTAAACAGACACCGGATAGATTATTGGTTGAAGATATGGATATCATTGAATATTCTGCGATTCCATCCGACGGAAATTTCTTACAATCACCAGCTATTCAAGAGGCCATTCAAACCTTTCTGACAAAACATCATATCGCCAAGACCGACAATGTAATACTGTCTATTCCAGGCCAATTCGTATTATCCAGGTTTACCACAATCCCACCGGTAGACAAGAAGCGGTTAAGAAATATTGTCAGTTATGAGGCAAAGCAACAAATTCCCTTTGATCTCAAAGACATTGTATGGGACTATCAGCAATTCACGGAACAAGTCCCCGGTGCAGAGAGTGTAGAGATTGGGCTCTTTGCGTCTAAGCGGGCAACGCTCGACCATTTATTGACCAATATCTCACCCCTTAGGTCCAGGCTAACTGCAATACAGGCATCACCTCTGGCCATTTCCAACTTCATTTCTTTTGATCAGCAAATCGATGGGTTAGCCATTATCATAAACTCGGAAACGGAAAATACAGACCTCATCATTGTTGACAGCCTCTATTTTTGGCTCAGAAGCATACCAATTTCCACGGTAGATACCGATCTCGTAAAAGAAATCCAGAGATCGATGGAATATTACAAGTCATTAACGAAGGAGACGGTTCATTTTAAGACCCTTTTCCTCATGGGAAATAAATTTAAAGACCCACTCAACGTGAAATGTATTACCGACAATTTTACCTACGAGGTGAAAGTCTTTAAGGCCCTAAACAATTTCGGACTATCCAGTAATATTAGTCCTGCTTATTTCAGCGAGAATGTATTGCATCTGGGCGCTGCTTTCGGTCTCGCACTGCAGGGCGTCGGATCAGGCAGAATAAAAATAAATTTATTACCACAGGAACTCATCAAATCTGCGGAGATCTCAAAGAAAAAACCTTATGCCATAGCCACTCTCGGTTGTTTAGCACTGTCACTGCTCATTCAATATGCAGAACTCCACATTCAGATCTCGCACCTCCGTAATTCCTCCAGCCGTTATCAAAAAGTGCTGCAAGACAACAAGGAATTTGAAAGGAAATACAAAAATGCTGAGACACTTGCACAGGCAAAAAAATCTGAACTTGACCTGATTTCCTCCATCGATTCTTCCCGGTTCACCTGGATGGAAGTACTGGATAAACTACTATCCCTGATACCCGACAATGCATCTATAACCAGCATCCAGTCTTCATGGATAGATGCAGATACCATGAAAACTGATGGCACGACAAAACAAATGCCATCCGGGTCTTCTCAGGCGAAAAAACCTGCTACCCCTGCAAAACCTGGCGCTTCGAAAAAATTGCTCCTGATGGGAATCAAAGGAGAAAGCAAAGAACCAAGTATGCGCTTTATAGAAGAACACATCCTGAAACCTATTCAAAATATAACCCTTTTTGATCACAGAATCCCGGCATTCAAAAATGCAGAAATTGTTCCGGGTTCGTCCCGGCAAGTGAACCATAAAGAGGGCGGGGATAGTTATATTAGTTTTGAGATACGATGGATTGTAAAGTCGAAAGAGGAAATTCAATGGGAGGAAAATTCAGTGTCGTTCATCAATGGAACTTCAACACCATTTAAAAAATCGTGACTGAAAATGAAGGTGTAGAAGATATGAACATCGGTCGAGATATAAACTTCCTGCGGCTCAGGAAAATCTTTCCTGGAATTTTCACGGGAGTATTTGGTTTTTGGATCTCCGCAGGTATTGCTTTTTTTATTCTGTTGGTCCTCTTGTTTGTGCGTATATTTCCGCTGTCACATCAGTATGCCAGTGCTTATAAAGACAATGAAGATTTATCAATGGCGCTGGAGAAATACGCGATAAAAAAGGACCTCTATAATGACGCATGGATTGAATCGGCAAAACAAGAGTCAGAGCTTTACAATAAAGAAATTGAGAAATGCAGGTCATTTCTGAAAGAAAAAGATGACCGGCTGGAAGCAATTTTTTCAAGAGAAGATGCAAAAAAAGGGCTGATTAAAATCGAAGATGAAGCGCTCTGGAAGAACGAATATGTTAAAAGGGTTTCTGCATTGTTAACAAAATTAGCGACAAATACGATTGCTGTAACTGAGGACGCCTTGCCATTTCAAAATTGGGGGCAAGACATTCCGTCATGGGATACTATCCTGCCTGCACAAAAAAGATTCTGGATTCTGGAGGCAATTGTCAATGCTACCCTGAACAAAACCGGAATTACAAAACTTGAAAAAATTACATTCCGGGAATCATCTCCTTCATACGATCCTTCTTTTGCGCAGCTTTATACCGTTATACCCATTACCATCAAGGTTGAACTGCCGGCGGATTGTATCCAATTCTTACTGCGTGATATTTTAAAATCGGATATTCCGTTTGTTATTGAGGGTATCACGATTTTGAGTACTGATAAAGTATTAAATCCTGGCACATTGATGGGAAATGAAGACAACCATGCATCCAATCCGGTTATTGATGTTACCATCGATGCATATGTTATCGATTACAAGACATGAATTAATATTAATGTCAGAATTTAACCATGAATATTAAAAATTTTACCTTCAGGCACGTGGAAAAATTTGTCCTTGGCATTACTGCAGGTTATCTTGTCTATGCACTGCTTCATATCTTTATTGTGTTACATTTAAGGGCACACGAAACCGATACAAAATTGGCTTCACTATCAAACGTAATTGAACGAAAACTCAAGACAAGTGTGCCTCCTGCTCTGAATAAGGAGCGAGAAGAGGCCGCACAGTTGGAATCACGTTTTACAACCCCGCCACCTGCTACCCGTCTACTGCATTCGCATCTCTTCGTTAAATTCACGAAAGGGGAAACAATTTCAGGCATCACAACAAAAGATTTATTTAAAAAACCAGAATTACAAACTCTTCCATATTCAGCGTGCCCCACTCCAGGCAGTATAGAATTTACTTTGAAAGGAGGGACTGCGGATCTGGCCTTGATTCAAGTCAGGAAGTTGCATAAAGATAGTTGGTTGACAGAAAGTTTTATCGTGGAAGGCGGAAAAACAATTGGTGGGAAAAAAATAATAGCCAGGGAACCGGTGGATTTTAATACATACTGTAAGTTAATAAAGATTATCCCCTCTGCACAAAAAGCGCTGATTTTTAAGAAATCTGCACTCCTTCGGAATGAAAAGGGTGAATTTATAGGCACATCTCTTGCAGAAGAAAAACATATGATTTCAACTTCAAAGATCGTATTTAAAGATAAAAAGGGAGAGTCCTACGATTTGTGGATAGGAGAATTAGCAAATTTGGGGACGGAAACTGTTACTATTTATTCATCAGTAAATACCGCTTCAACCAATTAACAATACCTTTTAAAAAGGGGCTTACATGAAAAGTGTCTTTACCCTGATCTCAATTGTTATCTTGCATATATGTTTATCATTCCTTGCGCCAAATCAATCCCCGGCACAAAGCAAAGATACTTCAGAAACAAAATCACCTCCCTCAAATAATTATTACCTTAAGGCCGCTAAAATGCACTTTGAACTAAAGGATTACGCGAAGGCCATTGACACACTTGAGCTGGCCATCCTGTTAGAACCGGATAATACGGAGACTCTTGCATTACTAAAAGAGTCAAGACGGCTTCTGGAAGGGAAAAAGACCTCACCCGAGATGCAGGCTAAAACCTGCGTATCCAGGGAAATGACAACCCCACCTGTCACGGAAGAAGATCCAGCATCCTTATTGCAAAACGTATATACCGCTATGAAGGAGGGACGACATGATGATGCTGTAGAGATAACGAATCGCATACTTGCCATGGACCCTGCTAACAAAGAGGCGTTGTACCTGAAAGAAAAGATAAATGAGAGAAAACACGAGTATATCACGGAGAATCTAAAAGCCACCCATATACAAGAAAAGTTAAAAAGCCACGAATACCTCAAAGAGGCGTCCGTTCCCCATCAGGACACCTTACAATTTCCAGAAAGAGGACAATGGAAAGATATTTTAAAACGTACACTTCCGGAGATGGATAAAATTGTAGAAGAAAACAAGAAAAAAACAGAACAACTACGACTCATCCCGGATCCCGTTCTTGAGTCTCCTCCAAAGGTCATTGAAGATGCCCTGAATACGATCATTTCATTTGAGTTTTTAGATACGCCATTAAGAGACGTTATCATCTTTATAAGAGAGAAGACAAATGTCAATATGATCATTGATCCGGAAGCAGGAAATGCCTCGATTTCATTGAAGCTGAAGGATGTCCCACTAAGGACTGCATTGAAGTACATCCTGCCGAAAGGATATGAATATGTGATTGAAGGGGACATCATTCATGTGTATAAGCAAAAAATGGAACTGCGTGTCTATGATATAAGGGACATATTGATCAATCTCGATGATAAGGAACCTCTCGAATTTGATATTACAGCGGCTGCCTCCACCCAGTTAAGCATGCGGAAAAAGGAAACCGTCAAAACAAAAGACCCTTCAGCACGGGTATTCGATCTCATCGAACTGATAGTTACCACCATTGAACCTTCATCATGGTCATTCCGTACCAGCGTAATCGGAGCCTCCGCCACGGGGGGACAACGGCATATTAATATACCAGGACAGGGCGAAGGGAGCATTATTGCGAGGATGGGGCAGCCTGGGGACCTCGTGGTAGTCAATACGAAATATGTCCATAAGCAAATTGAAAATTTATTGGCTTCTTTACGGTCAGCACAAAATCTCCAGGTAAATATTGAAGCTCGTTTCATTTCTGTCTCGGATACATTCTTTGAAGATATTGGAAGCAATTTCAGTGAATTCTTTAGTGAAGATGCATCCATTGATACAGGGGCAGATTCAGATATTAGCGACCTCGTTGCCGGTGAAGGGCTTCAGGTCAGCTATTCCATTTTAAGCGACTCTATGTTGAAAGGTTTCATACGCGCTGTCCAGGAGAGCAAAGACTCTGAAATACTCACTTCCCCCAGAATAACACTTTCCAACACCCAGCGTGGAAATATTGCCGTTGTCCAAACTATTAATTATATTCAAAGCACATCTGTCTCCGAAGGTGTGGTTACTCCTGTCATTGGCACAATACCGGAAGGAACCACCTTTGATGTAAGACCAATAGTAAGCGCAGACAGGAAATACATCTATTTGGAAGTGACTCCTTCTGTATTTACCGTCGAGGAAATCACATCTTTTACTTTTAGCGGACTATCCACGGACGCCGATATAGGTGGAGGTGTTGGGACCACAAATATTCCTCCAGAACAAACTGTTCAATTACCCAAGGTTAATGTTTCTCAGGTATCGGTAACGGTCTGTGTTCCTGACAAGGGCACACTGATGATTGGTGGATTAGGTTCTGTCACTAAAGATACCATTACGACTGGCATCCCAGTACTATCCAAGATACCCATATTAAAAAGATTATTTTCTCACGATCAGAAGAATAACCAAAAATCAAATCTGGTCATTCTTTTAAAGCCCACGATTCTAATTAGGGAAGAGCAGGAGGCAAAATTTTTGAGCAAATAAAATAAAAAACCCAAAGGAACAGATTTACATTATAAAAAGAATTAGCAATTTTTCTTCAAACAGATCACTAAAAATGTGGAATCAGCCCTGGAGATGCAACCATGCACAAACTCTATAATACGAACACCCTTTTACTCGTTATTATTGTCTTACTACTCATAGTGCTGGTATTGAAAAACACGACAAATTATGTCGTTGCGCAAGGTGATGGGAACGCACGGCATGTTTTTGGTGTTGTGGGAGAGAAGCAAGGTAACAGACAGCCATTTTATCTTGTAGATACCGAAGAACAGACCATTATGATATATGAGTATTTCCAGGGAGGAGGTTTAGGACTTGTGGCTGCCCGAAATTACAAATATGACAAAAAATTACAAGAGCATGGAAGGCCTTATGGTATGTCTATTGAAGAGGTAAAGACAGAACTATTAAAAACACAAACAAAGTAACCCAGCGTAGCCGTAACAAAAAGAGTTACACGAGACTTACTAATAACTACAGAACAAAAACTTCCTCAAAAATAACTTTTTACACGAACACAACAAAAGCCTACCATTATAATTCCTGGATATGCTTGCTTCCTTTTGATGCGATTTGCAGCAATCTTGTCTTAATCTCTGCAAATGGGAAATTTTTACCTGGACAGGCGGTACATTTCTGATGCACCTCTTTATGCTGTAATATATTAGATGAAGCAATATTGTATTTTCTGGAAAGATATTGGATAAGTCTGACGAGCGAATCGAGTTGGTTTTCGGTTGGGGCTCCCCCGTTTTCAAAATCACCAACCAGACAAACCCCGATTGCTACACGATTACAATCCATATTCGCTGTATGGGCGCCATGAATTTGTTTTTTCCAGCGCTCACCAACCTCAATTTCACCATCTCCTGAAACAGATCCGTTCCCAATCACAAAATGGTAAGCGAGGCCATGCTGCCATTTTCTGTTTTTCCGGTGGTAATGGTCAAATCGGGCGGCATTACCTTTTGCCGTGGCGCTGTGATGTATAACGATATACTCCCATGGTCTTCCATTTGTATTGATGCGACAGAGTTTTTCGAGATCTTGCACATAGGAGGAACTTCCAAGGCCTTCCGGTCTTTTCGTTCTTTCAATCTTTACACTGGTAAAAAAGGGTGTAGAAACACACAAGCCCGATGCAACCAGTATCATAATGAGCGAAAGGCATTGAACCATCCTCTCGCCCTGGTGCATGATTCTATTCCTAAAATAGATCTTCGAGTTTCGCGACAATAAGGATACTATTTTTCTATGCATAGAATGCCGCCTTAACTTAAAGTTTTTAGAAATAAAAAAAGCCTTGCTGTGAAAATATTCATTCCCGAACATCTTCGGCAGTAAGGCTATCTTTAAAAGTTAAAGCTTCCTCTATGGTACGCGTCTCTTTTATTATCTCAGGTGAACCCCGCATGAACCTATTAAAGACCCTTTCCTTTGCGTCCCCCGATCACTCGGAGTTTGCCTTTATCGTTGTTATATTATAAATGTAATTTTTTCATTGTCAATAAATAATTTCTGGTTTCTAAGCGCCGAATTGGGAACCCACTTACCGAAGAAACCCTGTTCATGAAAATCTTATGAAAGAACACAGATAACCATTGGCTACTTATTTTTTAGCTTGCTGATGAATTCCGTTATTTCTTTTGCCATGGATTGCCGAGAGTCTAATCTGAGTGTTTCGTTCAGGTGGAATAATGCGCTGGAAGGGTTGTTTAAGTAATTTGCATAAATAACGCCGAGTAGTTTATGTGCTAACGGGTTATTCGGCTGATAGTGAACCGATTGGTGAAGAGAATCTACCGATTCACTGTATTGTCCTTTCCGGTAAAAGGCATTTCCAAGATAATAGTATATCTCTCCATCGGCGGGATTGTATTTTACTGCCTCTTTAAACTCAGAAATGGCTTCATCCACAAGATTTTTTGACATATAAGCATTTCCCAGGTTACAGTGGGCATTGCTATCTACAGGATTACATTTTAAGGCCAACTGAAGTTCAGCAATCGCGTTATCTGTTGATCCCTTCGTCAAATATATCCCCGCTAAATTATTATGCACATCCGCATTGTCAAATCCCCGTGCAACTGCCTCATTCAGTTCATTAACAGCCTTATCGGGATAACCCTTCTTCGCATAGACAATGCCAAGGTTATTATGCACATTGGCCAATTTTGGATTGAGTCGAATTGCGGTATCAAATTCATGTATGGCCTTCTCAAACTGCTCCATATCTGTAAAAATAATCCCCAGATTGTTGTGGAGATCAGCGTTCGCAGGGTCCAGCTTCAGCGCTGTTTTGAACTCAGTCAATGCCTCCCCGAAGTTCCCCATTTCCCTGTAAGTATTTCCCAGGTTGTTATGTGTGGTGGAGATCCCGGAGTTTATTTGTAATGCCTTTCTCAAGTCAGCAATAGCCTCTTTGTAGAGTTTATTTTCACGGTATGCAAGTCCAAGATTATTGTAATAGTAGGGATTGAACGGGTTACATTGGGTTGCTTTTTTATAGAGTTCGATAGCCCTGTCGATATGACGTTTGTTTTTATATATACCACCAAGATTATTATAGGCATCGGCATAAACCGGATTGTACCGCAATGCCTCCTGATATTCTTTGATAGCAGCATCGAACATACCTTTCCTCTCGTAGGCATTTCCCATGTTATAGTGTGACTCTGCATCCCTGGGCTTAATTTCCAGCGTCTTTTTATATTCAAATTCGGCATAGTCATAGAAGCCTTTTAAACTATGCACAACACCGAGATTGTGATGAGCACGGGCACTGTTAGGCTCACGATTAACGGTTGAACACCATAAGGTGAGTTCATCCCGCCATATTCCGTTCCGGTGGACACTGGTAATACCGAAGACAACAATAACGGTTCCCAGGCACATTGTTGCTAAGTTTTTTTTCAGAGTATAATTTTGAACAAGCATTCCGATAACCCCGGAGAAACCCATAATGGGAATATAGAGATATCGTTCCGCCATAATATTTCCTATGGGAATTATGTTTAATACCGGTAAGAGCGTAACAAAGAACCACGAGAGAAAAAACCCATGTTGTTCATTACTTTGACATAATCGTATCAGAAGGATGACGGTTGTAATTACGAGGAGCACTGAGATTATAAAAGCTGGTATTCCTGCATTTACCGGCGGAACCACATAATCGGCATTAAGATTGAATGGAAAAAACAAGAGCTTTATATACGATGCAATAACCTTAAGCATGACAAACAAGCCTTGCTGAGTTTGATCCAATCGAATGTACACATGCCGAAACAACACAAACCGGATAAACAGATAAAAACCGGTGACTAGAAAATAGCCGATGGAAACACCTTTCACCCTTTTTATCATTGAACGAAGGGGGCTGGCTGGAGTTGCAGAAAAGACGTTAAACAGCACAAGCAGGACAGGGAATGCAACCGCCGTCTCTTTTGAAAAGAGGGATAAGAAGCAGGCAAATAAGGAGCCTGCATAATACGCAAAAAATTTACCCCGGGTTAAAGATTTTTCATCGATTTTCAGAAATAAGACAAAGGCGATTAAGAAAAAGAGTGCAGCAAGAAGGTCTTCCCGATAACTAATGGAGTTTACCGTCTCGGTGAGAATCGGATGAGTGGCAAATAATAGCGTAGAGATAAAGGCTGCTGTATTTGCCTTCGTAACCTGTTTCACAAAGACGTAAAACAATACGGTATTTGCTGTTTGAAGGAGGATGTTTGTAAGATGAAAACCAGCAGGATTTAAACCCCAAAGGAAATAATCGGCAAAATACGATAGCGTAACAACGGGACGATAGCTAAGTTCTCCGGAGAGAATAAAATAATGAAAGGAAAAGATTGAGTGGAGGTTTTTCCAGTTCTTAATCAGGTTATTGTTTACGACGGTTGCAGAGTCGTCGTAAACAAAGGTATTGCTCAGGGTGTTAAGAAAAACGACGACCGATATTGCTGCCAGAATACTATAAGGTGCAATGTCTTTCAGATACTTGTTCAATTTTGTGGGAAAGTAGCGGGGCGCAGGGGAACGAACAGTGCTCATAAAAAACATCATCATTCAGCCATAGAAAAAAAAGAAATGCCCCTTTCTCAGGATAGCAACCTATATTTTGGCGCTGATTCGTAAAAAACGAGCTGCAAGTGAAAAGAGTGTAACACATACCCTATGGGAATGCAAGTATCATAAGCAGTATATTTCTGTCTTTGATAAGACGTTTTGTACTATCATGCCGGACTACTTTTGTCCTTTGTTTTCTGTATCTCCTGTTTAATAGTATTTATGTATTTTGTAACCGGGATCTCTTTTGGACAAACGCGTGTGCACTCATAGTGGTTGACACATGCCCATGCTCCATCAGGATAATCCAATTGCCTGAGCCGGTCCCGATACTTATCATCCCGCGAATCAAAAATGTACCTGAATGCCCATACCAGAGGGGCAGGACCTATAAACCGCTCGTTTTCGTTAACCACCGGGCAGGCACCCATGCAACAGGCACACAAGATGCATCTGATAGCAGTGTCCAGCTGTTTGCTGTTCTCTGGTGATTGCGAACGCTCTTTTTCCGGAGGAATGGTTTCAGAGATCAAATAAGGACGAACAAGTTTTACTTTCTCGAAGAATGGCTCCAGGTCCACAACCAGGTCTTTGAGCACCTTATAAGAAGGGAGTGGTTCCAGAACTACCTCCTGCCCTTCATACTCTTTTACCAGCTTCTGGCAAGCCAGGGCGCAGCGACCGTTGATTTTCATGGCGTCGGAACCGCACACCCCATGGCCGCAGGACATCCGGTAACTGAGTGTTCCATCCTGCTCCCATTTAATCCGGTTGAGGCAATCCAGTATACGATCCGAAGGATTGGCAGAAATCTGATACTTCTGGTAATAAGGTTCTTTATCTGCATCCGGATCAAAGCGGTATATCCTGAATTTCATTTCCACATCAATACACCCTCGGTTTTGGTTCAAATCGTGTAATAGTCACCGGCTTGTAGAAGAGGCGATAACCGTCCATAGTCTTCCGGATTAAGGTATGTTTGAGCCAGTTTTGATCATCCCTTTCGGGATAATCTTCCCTGAAATGAGCGCCACGGCTTTCTTCCCTTGCCAATGCAGAAACCAGGATTATATATGACAGGTTGAGTAAAGATTCCAATTCAAGGGCTTCCGTAAGGTCTGTGTTAAATCCAAGCCCGCGATTGTCTATTGCAACTCCCTCATATCGTTCCATTAAAGACCGGATAGTTGCAAGGGCTTTATTCAGGTCTTTCTTGTTACGGAATACGGAGCAATACGCCATCATGGCCTCTTGCATCTCATTCCTCAATACCCCGGCCTTTTCTCCATCCTGTCGCCTCTTCAAACGATCGATCTTTGCAAGAGTATCCCTTTCTGGTTGATCGGGCAACGAGACCCAGGCAAGACCATCCAGTGCCTGGAGTATCTTTTTCCCTGCCCTGCGCCCAAACACCACAAGGTCAAGTAGCGAATTACAGCCCAACCGGTTAGCGCCGTGCACCGATACACAGGCACATTCACCGGCTGCATAAAGGCCTTGTATCACTTGTTGATTTTCATCAAGAACCTGGCCATCCAGGTTTGTGGGAATCCCTCCCATCATATAGTGGCAGGTGGGCTGTACGGGGATGAGATCCCTGACCAGATCGATTCCCAGATAGATCCGGACAAAGGAGGAAATATCAGAGAGTTTCGCCGCAAGGCGTTCTTTCCCCAGATGGGTAAGATCAAGGTGGACGTAATCCCGTCCATCAATTCCCCTGCCCTCACGAATTTCGTCATAAATTGCACGACTAATGACGTCCCGTGGGGCAAGATCTTTTAAGCCTGGGGCATACCTTTCCATAAACCGGTACCCTTTCCCATTCCGAAGCATACCCCCTTCGCCGCGGGCTGCCTCACTAATGAGCACACCCATGCCATAAATACCGGTGGGATGAAATTGAACAAACTCCATATCCTCGAGAGGCACCCCTGCCCTATAGGCAAGATACACTCCATCCCCGGTATTCGCGAAACAGTTGGAGGTGGTTTTGTACACCTTGCCGAAACCACCCGTTGCTAACACGACTACCCGCGAATGAAAGACGTGAACAGCGCCCGTTGCAAGATCGTATGCCACGAGACCTGCAACCGTGTCTTCCTGCATAATCAGATCCAGCAGATAAAATTCTTCATAGACCTTAATCCCCTTCCGGAGTGATTCGAAGTACAAGGTATCCATAATTACCCTGCCAGTACGGTCGGCTGCATGACATGCCCTTTTAACCGGCGCCTTGCCGAAATCGCGGGTATGGCCGCCAAATGCCCGCTGGGCAATGGTACCAGCCGGGGTCCTGTTGAAAGGAACACCCATATGCTCAAGCTCGTAAATAGCCCGGAGGGCATCTTGCGTCAGAACTTCAGCTGCATCCTGGTCAGTGAGAAAATCCCCCCCCTTGACCGTATCGTACATGTGCCATTCCCATGAATCGGGCTCTTCATTGCCCAGCGCTCCGGCAATACCTCCCTGGGCGGCACCGGAATGAGAGCGGGTGGAAAACACCTTACTGATCAGGGCAACATCCGCAACTCCCGCCACCTCTACTGCCGCCCGCAAACCGGCAAGCCCGGCTCCCACTATGAGAACATCGTGTTTGAATTCCATGGTATACCTGGTGTTTTTCTTGTTATGGGAAAGATCCTGAACAATTACCCTTTCAATTCCCGCCGTAGTGTGAACATGATATCAGATAGCTGTTAACGCGCCAAGAAAAATGCGGGTGGTGTTCCCAATTATCCACAGTTATTCAGTTGGATAGAGAACAAATCCCTTTTACTTGAAATTCTGACCGGTTTTTTCAATGATCGTTATGCCTACTTTTGCAATCCCGCTCTCTATCAAATCTAATTCTACACCGGCCCTATGTGAAACATTCACAATCCTGTCCGTCGTGCGATAAAAACGGTCTATAACAATTACTTCAACCTTTCTCTTATTCATCAAATTGGTAATCAATATTTTTGTTCCAAAGGACAACGACGGATGAGCAGCTGTCAATTTGTTTTTATCATAACGGACACCACTCGCGGTCATTTTGCCATCGTATTCATCAGAAATGAATGAAGCAATGCCTGTTTCATCATAAAGATCGGATTGTTTGCTACTGTTTTTGGCGTCGGTTTTTTTACTGTCAATTGATTTAATATCATTTTTTCTAACGTCAGCATTTCTACAGCCAATTACGCACGTAATTCCGATAAATATAATCAAAAAGTTCCCTATTTTTAAGTTTTGATACATGCTTATCCTCTATTATTTTTTGTAAATCCCAACCGTTCTAATCTCATCATTTAAAACAGGATGAGATAGTCACAACTTCTATTACAAGCCGACATGTTCCTTCAACAGTCCCGGATATATCTCCGGTGATGACATACTCACCACACAAAGTACCTTTCGATGCCCTTTCAAAATAAAAAGGAACAAGAGGCAAGGAGCAAAAAACTTGACCCTTGACCCCGATCGAGATTTTCTTTAACCTATTTTCATTCCTTGCGATGAAAGGGAGGTAAAAAACTTACAAAAAAGGAAGTTTTTATACAGGGATTCTATATAATCCTTTCGCCGGTAAGGGTACGTAAACTTTGTATAAATCGTATCTTTTTTTTATTGCTTTCTCTTAAAACGGCTACATAAGATTCCCACTCCTTCGTCCGATGGGTCTTTCGATAAATGTCACGCACCTGTTTCAGATAGCCCACAGCTGTTTCGTACGCTGATGGCTTTGTTAACGCAATTTGATTTTCTGCCAATGCGCACCATATCTTTAGCGCCTCGTCAGGGTACTTTCCTGCGATAGCATGGGCAACCTGGACATGTTTCTCGGAAAACCAACGATCCTTAGCGTAAGACTGTCTGTACCAATGCAATACCTTATCAGCGTCTTTCTCCTTGTCCGCTATATCAATTAATACATCATATGCAGGGAAACTTTTGGAATACCTTTCTTTGATTTTTTGTGGGGACTTTAGATCTCCTCGGGTATGCACGTTTCCCGTTTCTAAAAACTGTAGTGCCCAGTCCCTGATCGTTGTTTCGCTTTTCGTGTTGACCGCCGCTTCTATGAGTTTATTGTAATTTTTCAGGCAAGGATACTCTAAAAATTCTTCCTGTCTTAGGAATAAGATTGAATCATAGTCGCCGCTTTTTTCTGCAAGTTTTGCAATATGTTCCCTCAGGGTATTCCCAATTCCCGGGTACTTTTGGCCAACCTGCTTTATACCCTCTTCAGCAGCTTTTCTGGCTTCATCATATTTTTTTGCCCCGATCAACCTCTCAACATACCGTACCCAGCTGCCGGTAATTTTTGCCTCTTCCTCGCATAAGGGAAGTATCTCTTCATTCCTGCCCGATTTTTCTAAGGCAGAGATAAGAAAATTGGAAATGCGGTCTCTCCGGTAATTGCTGCTAAATTCGCTGTTAGAATTCTTTGAGGATGGCAAATCAGCAAGCCTGTCTGATAAATCGTCAGCCGCTGCAGACCATGCCGATTTGTCACGTATTGATTCTAAGATTTCGTATGCACCACCGCACAGATCATATTCGTCCTGCAGTTCCGCTTCTATGATGAACATAATCTTACTCACGTTTGGCCATTCACACTTTTTAACCGCTTTAAATCCGATCTCCAGGCATTCAGAAATTTGCAAAGCTGAATCACCTTCATCATCGCAGGTTTCAACGTACGAATTACCTTTATCCAGCAATTCCCCGGCAATAATAGTGACGGCATCGTAATAACCCTGGTCAAAAAGATGCAACATCATAGACTTCACCCTGCTAAAATCAGACGGGTTTCCCTCATCTGACCAATGGTTACGCCATGCCGGTTCTGATATAATGTTATCTATCTCTTGGCGTATGCTGGAAATAAGCTTTTCCACCTTGCCACCGGCTAACCGTGCGCTGTCCAAAAGCTCTGTGTAAACCTCCGGATACCTGTTTGCAAGCGTTATCACGAATTTTTTCAGGAACTCCTTGTCATGCTGGTCAAGGAACTCTGCGATATCGTTGTCCGGGGTTGATTTAGCGGAAGACTTTTTTGATCGAGTTTGGGTATCTCCGGGATCATCGTAGTCGTCTTCTTCGTACTCACCGTCGTCAAGTCCTTTCATCTTCATGATGTCCGGGTCGGTCGATTGGGCTGTTGGTACTTTTCTCTTGTCTTTAATAGCCTGGGAAAATGCCAGGACCGTGGCGACGGCATGTTTGCAACCGCTGCCATAGGGACAGGTGCAATCAGATGTGATTTCCTTCTGCTGGCCTTGCCCGTGTATCGTAACGAGGGTTGTATATTCATCGGTGCCAGATACCCTGGCAAGGATCCCCGTCGGTGCAATTCTCAAGTTCGTAACCCGGCCACGCTTGAAATAATCTTCCCCCCTTTTTAAGGTACGGCTGCCAACCCAATTCTGTAAATCATTCCAGGTTAATTCTCTAAAATTCTCTTCCAGATTTTTCAATGACAATCTTTCCTCCATCATTCTCCAAAAATCTTCATTATATAAAATCAGCTTTTTACAGAATAAGTATCTTTTTTATCTCTTCAACGATCATGGGAAGGAACGTCCCTGCCTTTTCCATAATAAAATAATCTGCATCGGGAAAAGCTTTTTCAATATTTATTTCAATTATTTGAGCCCTCTTCTGTTTTGCCAAAAAAGGTAAGGATGCCGCGGGCTGGACAACGGCAGATGTGCCAACGAGGAACATTATCCTGCACCTTGCGGACTCCTCTTGTGCCTTCATGAGTGCATCAAATGGCAACTGCTCCCCAAACACGGCTTTCGGTCAACCAGTAATTTTGCAACCTCTTTATATAAAGTGCCACTATCAACGTTTCTTTCAGCCAAAAATGTTTTCTCGGGTTTATTCAACCTTAACTTCTACCACCTGAGTTGTATCTTGTCCTAAAATATCAACAACCTTTATGGCTATTTTGTATCTACCACCCTTTTTGTATTCATGCCACGAGGATTCGAATTCAAGCTCAGCATTTTTCTTGGTTCTAAAGGATTGCCATTCATTTTCAAAAATATAACTTCCTGTCCAGGCCTCTTCTGATGCGCCATTTTTCCCTATTCTGACAATCTCTTTCTTGTTTGCATAATCGAAATCTACCGCCCAGTAATCTATCCAGTCAACCCAATCTTTCGTTAAAATGTCTCTTTTCACGATACCGTTCTTGTCTTTTTCTATCCTGATTATCTGGCCATTTTCTATAACGACTCTATTACTGCCATTCTTGAGGTTTTGCTCTATCTCATCAAGGTCGTCCTGCGTGTATTAGGTCGTAAAATCTTTCAGTCGAACCTTGACCTTTTTGCCTTTTACTTCGGGTTTTACCTCAAGGTATGCACCGTCATAGAATTTTACCTGTCCCTTTTTCACCGCCCGCTTATCAAAGACTTCTCGTGGAATATATTTGAGTTTCAAGTTTATTCCTTTATCTTTCATCTCATCTTCTATGCGCGGCAACAATCCCATCTCAAACTCAAAACCCAACACATCAACCTGCGTGATTACCTTCTCCCGGCATTCATCATAAATCTCCTCAACGGTTTTTCTGGTAATGGGAAAATCCAGGGGACCGACATGGACAAATCTCTGTGCCTTCACCCCGCAAAGCGTCCTCAAGCCTTCTACCCTTTTTGCCTTGTAACCTTCCAGGATCAGATTTATGTATGCCTCATGTTTTAATTCAAGCTGTCTTCTCTGTTCATCCTCCGTCAAATCAAGATTGATACCCATAAAATATTTTCTTTCGTATTTCCCAAGATTTAAGACCTCAAACGCCCTATAGGGTTTGTCGTCTCTTTTGAGTTCACGTTGTACCTGGATCAGTCTTTTTCTTGTGGTATGGATGGCAAATCTGCCGAGGTCACAGGCAATCCACTTCCTGCCTAGTTTTTCGGCTACGGCAGGGGTTGTGCCTGAACCGCAGAAAAAGTCTGCCACAAGATCGCCATCGTTGGAAGAGACTTTCACAATTCTTTCAAGTAAAGCTTCTGGTTTTTGGGTAATATATGCAGTTCTTTCATCGGCGGCTTTGTTGATGATATCAATATTCCACCAATCTCTTGGTGCTACACCTGCTCTATTTTCTATATAATCTCTATAGGTCAGTCCTGGATAATTTTGTTCATCCTCAGGAGTTAATCCATCGGCAGCTTGAATAGGACTACCCATTGTATTTTTTCCTCTGATTTGATACCAACCTTTATCGTCCTTGTATTTAAATTTCTTTTTTGTAACTTCAGAATATTCTTCGGTTGCCTCTTGCCAATTGAAAGGTCTATCTATACTATTAGATTTTGAATAGAAGAGAAGCATGTCATGCTTAGGATTATAAGTATTTAAAACTCTTTCTCGTTCCTTGTAACACCAAATAACTTCGTTTTTAAAATTGTCTTTTTCAAACACATCGTCTAGTATTAACCTCAAATAGGCATCTACCCGCCGGTCGCAATGCACATAAATGCTCCCATCCTCCGCCAGCAGAGCATGCATGAGTTTCAGTCTCTCATACATCATGGAGAGGTAAGAGGAGATGCCTTTACCCCATGTGTCCCTGTATGCAATTTCTTCAATGATGGAAGGCTTTTTTGTTACCTCATCACCGTTGAGCCTTATCTGAAATGAAAAATCGGCACCGACTGCAAAGGGTGAGTCTATATAAATGAGTTTCAGGCCTCCTTCCCTTTCTATTTCTTCTCTTAAGGGGCCGTTGATAAGCGATGAAAGCGCCAGCTTGTTATCTCCCCAGATCAACTTATTTGTCCACCCCTTGAGTTGCCTGCCCCTATCATCGGTAGATAACAGCTTTAACTGACCTGTCTTGCTTTTTTCTTCTCTTGGTTCATCCACATGCTCAATGGAATGAAATGGCAGGACAACGTTAGTAACTTCCTCATCCCTTCAAATACGGTAATGTGCGACATCTGACCTTCTATATCCTTAAAGACAATCTCTTTCTTTTCTTCTTCGGAAAATGTTTTCAGTTCTACGGGTGTAAAGTGAAATTTATCTATGTTTATTTCTTCAAGTCTTTTATATTCTCTGTAAAGTCTGGGAGTAAGCACAGGAATCTTTATATCAAGTTTCTCAAGATCTTTGCCTGGATTTTCCCTATCTGGTTCAATTACTATCGGGGAATTACCTTTTGCCGTTTCTCCCATGCTTCTGTAACCAAGTTCAACGCCCTCGCTTTTAATTGATTCCACAAACTCCAGAAATGCCTAAGTCCCTACAACACAAAGTTCTTCTGTGATTTCTAACCTGTCATGCTGAACTTGGTTCAGCATCTTCTCATGTGTAATATCGTGCGGGAACATCTTCCGCAATCCACGTCCCAGCCCTCTCTCAGCATGAGAACAGACACGACAACCTTGTATGGGGAACTATCGCAATCAATAGCATCGGCAGCCTTTCTCAGTTTTTCAAGTTCTGCCCTATCTTTCTTGGCCTTGCTTTCGATTATTTCGCCGCTTTTGTTGATATAAATAACAAGAACTGCATTTTTAAACTCAGGGTAACGAGTTTCGAGATATCCAGCAACTTCATCACTTTCTTTTGTCTCAGTGGTCATAATGAATAAAATAGGTGTTTTACCTGCCCGCTTAATCTCTTCATACTTTTAAAATTTCCTGTACAGATATCCTCTATTTCTCAAAACTCTTTTGCAAGCAAATTCTTCTGTGCTTTTTGTAAAAAACCTGTTTTTTTCATCAGAATATATTGATCTGAGGTATTGTAATCCCCATTCAAACAAGTAAAACACGGACAAACAGAGTTTGTCCATGCCACCCAGTAGTATTAAAATTCTAAAGATTAAATTAACCACCCTCTTCAAACAGGTGCTTCTGTCCCAAAATCTTTTCAAAATGCTGACCCCAGTTAATTCCACACAACGGTTCTTCGGTAATATCCGGATTTTTACAACCGCATACATAGGCATAAATCCCAAAATCCTTAGCCCATCTTGAAATCTTTTCATACGACTGTTTTCTATATTCCAAATCCAGGGCAAGTACACGGGATTGCTCTGCCAGTAAATTCATGGACTTGCTGTTTTGGTAATGCTCCATAATTTTTGGCAAGAGAGGTGTATTCCCCAACGCTTTATACAAGTTTTTCTTTATCTGGGGTCTCAGGAATAAATAATTGGTACCCGTGGAATTCACATCAAATCCCTGAAGTATCCTAAACAAGGCTGTTAAGTTCGATTCAGTATCTGTAGCACCAGGGATCAACGGGTCTAATTTTATTTCGGGCAAAATACCTATCGCACAGAGTCGTTCAATATTCTGTATTCTTTCTTGTGGCGTCGCGGCATAAGGTTCCATTCTCTTTTGAATATCCCGGTCTAATGTGGTAATGCCTATTTGAACGTGCACCATTTTTTTATATTGGCTAAATAACTGCAGGAATTTTGCGGGAATTCTGCCCTTGGTAAGGAGATTTATACCAATACCATATTCAAGCAAAACTTTCAACAACTCATAGGTTACCTTGAGCACTTGAGGGATGGGTTGCAGGACATCACAGGTTGGACTAAAAAATACATAGGCTGGCAACTTCCGGCGGGCGGATAACTCTTGTTTTAATTTTTCAGGCATATTCCCGTAAATAAGCACCTTGCCGTCACCCGGATACATCGAGTAACCCCTTGCGTAGCAATAGGCACATTGATGAATGCATCCCAGGGTGGGATTGACCGATGCCACCTGACTGAGACATTTTAGCGTTGATCTGGTAAGAACGTATCCTTTACGTTCGATAAAATTTATCTGCATTATGTTGATTTCGGATTGCGGAATTCGGATTTCGGAGTTTAAATCACTTTTTATTATTCCTGGCAGTTTTGATGGATGAAACGATAATGGCTATTATTTCATCATTTTCCTCCATTAATGAATTAAGTAAAGCTTTATCAACAATTTCCATTTCGTTTATTAACTCAAGCCAAAACAAGGTTTCATCTGCCTCTTCTTCCACAATGGATAACTTTGAAATAACGCCAGATGTCGACCTTGCCCGACATGCGGCTCTGTAATTAGCAGCGGCTGAAGTTCCTGAACGAAATATCTGATTACCAATCAATCTTCCTTCCATGTTATTTGGAAATATTCGGCAGAGTTTAATGATACTTTTGGCAAATTCTTTTGTTCTCTTTTTCATATCATTGCGGTCCATCCTTTTCTCCTTTTTGCGTTTTTAAACCCGAAATCCGAATTCTGCAATCCGAAATCGTGTATCGTCTCATCTATTTAACACCAGTCCCCCACTGGGTCGGTATAATAACAGATTTTCTGCAATGGGATCATGAAAGGTATCGCGGTCTCCTTGATTATCAATTACTATCCCAATGCCGGTAATTTCTTCGGTTTTTGATGGGGATGAAACGCCCTGGCTAGGATCGTTTGCATCATAGGTATCATTCCCGTAAAAATCTGCCAGGACCCCAATACCCTTTTCCAGACCAACACCTTGCGAAGTGGTCTTGCTCCGATAAGCATCATTTCCGCAATCATCCACCAGAAACCCGATGCCGGTATCGTGTCCACACCCCTGCGAAACACCAAAAGTGCATTCGTAGGTATCGTCTCCAGATACATCCTTCAACAGACCAATGGCTGAATGAATACCAGCGCCCTGGGCATAGCGACCTGCGTAATATTTATCATTGCCCTCGTGATCACATAACAATCCTAAGGAATAATAATAACCACTCCCCTGTGAAAAATAGTCCCCATGATACTGATCGGTGCCTTTTTGATCTATAAGTATGCCAATTCCCCCTGAAGCCCCAACAATAGACTCTTCTGGCCTGATACCCATCCCCATTCCCTGAGACATGGACTGAAATGATTTTTCCGGGTCACGAAAATCCGGATATTCTCCACTGGCAAAGTAGAAATCATTTCCACCTGAATCTATTAATGCACCAAACCCTTTTGTAAATCCCACCCCCTGAGCGAATTGCCGGCTAAAATAAACATCATTGCCACTGAGATCACTAAGTATTCCTGCCCCAAAGAAACCTACTCCCTGATTTGCAACGTGACCGCTGTAAAAATCGTTACCGTCATTATCCATTAACACTCCGATTCCAAACAGGCAAGACCCCTGAGAAAAATCCTGGCTCACGTATTTGTCATTTCCCCTAAAATCTGCCAGGAGACCGATTCCAAACCTTCCGGTACCCTGAGAAAATGGGCCGGATGTATTGTACACATCATCCCCTGATAAATCGATGCAGATAGCGACCGGGATATCCTTGCTGGACGAGCCTGCATTATTAAAGTAATAATCATTACCTCCAAGGTCGATAATTACTGCTGCATCGGCATAATAATACGATGTAGCTGCCCCACCCATAACGATTTTCCCAATGACTGTGTCCTGGACAAACAAAATATCACCGGCAAAATCCTGTAATGCTCCAGTACCTCCTCCTAATCCCCTCCCACCAGTAGAAGGGAGACTGTCTGTCGCCAAATCACCTGTTTTCCTTCCCCTTGCCCCATCGATATTGTTCGCTGGTATGTGAAATGGTGAGATATTCATTTTGGTCGCATTGAGGTATGTCTTTTTTAAAGCGTCTATTCCTTGTTCACAACATATCGGGTCAAGCTTACTCAACAATAACGATGCAGCCTCAAACAACCTTGCAAGATCCACTTTTTGAGAGAGTGCCAGTAACCTGGCAAGGTCTTGTGTCCCTACCTTCACATCAGGCAGCCAGATTTTATGGGCATTTTGATACAAGAATTCAACCTCTTCCCGGGATAAGTCATGAAATGCTTCTTGTATAAGAGAAACAGAGGGTACTAAGCTATCGATGATACGCTGGAGTTGCCCTTGCAAAGAATCGGCAGGCTCTATTTTTTGTGTTTGCTCAATGCCTGATAAAACATTTGGGGATTTATTGACCACCCCTTCATCCCCTCCTTGCGAAGGAGGGAACAGAGGGGAGGTAAAATGAAAATCTTTCACACTGCCTCCTGCGAAATGTGGAAACGAAGAGTTGGCTTCCGGTGTGATGCTAAGCTTATCCGGCCTGGCATCTAACAGTTCTGCCGCGCACTCTAGCCGGGTACAGAGGTCTTTGTTACCAAACGTATCGACGATAACCTGTCCAATTTTGAGAGTATCAAATGGGTGCAACATGAAATAATTTACGATGGACAAACGAAACGGATTGGTCTCTTCATTGGATTGGAAACCGTCCCGGGCATACGCCTCTTCACCAATCCTCTGCAAGGTTGCACCAAGTATGTCTCTGTATTTTTCGTTTTTGATTGCGAATCCGATAAAACTTGTTCCTGTATCGTTTGAATTGAAAGGCGTTTTTCCCTCTTTATTCGAAGATGGACTTTCCCGGCCTTCTTCGCAAGGCGAAGATGAGGAAGGGATATTCGCGTCTTGTTTTATAAGCCCGGAACTTGCCTTTGAGATCAAAGAAGTAATTGGTTCATGTACGTTCTTGAGTAGTTTTCCGAAAAGTCTTGGCTTAAACATCATTTCGGTATTATCTCTGGAAACGGTAAGTACCGGCGCACCATCTGCACCAATGGCTTCTACGACCTTCTTGAATCGGATGAGATTAAGATCGCCCTTACCTATAGTCGGCTCATTATTAATCTTCGTAATAATATCTCCCACCTTTAAACCAGCCTCAGCGGCGGGTGATCCCTGTGTGATCTCTTTGACCAGAATACCCCTTCCTTCTGCATTTTCCATAAAGATACCCAGCCACCCCTTATTGAAATTGACTTTATCCCTTCTGAACTCCATTTCTTCGAGAGCAAAGAAGTTTCTGGTGTCAAAATCCTGGTCATCCACCGAGACCTGCATAGCTTCATCCGCTAAAATATCCGGGCATATAGCTGATACTACGAAGACACAAAAAAAATACAAAGATACGGAATAGAAGATTTTGTTGAGCATGGTTAGGCTTGTCTTAAAAAATGTAAGAGGGTTTGAACAATAAACATCTCCAGCGTCCACAATTATAAAATTTTCTATTGCTTTCCTGGCGGGAGATGTCTTCTCATGGTGCAAGAATGATAATTAAAAATCAGGATAATAGATGCAACTTCCAAAAGCAATGGGAAAATTTTTGAAAGGGATAAAAACAACAACATTGTCTTGAATCCTTTGAAATTACTGTTAGAATAAGTAGAATTTGAGAATGTAACCATTCATAAGGATGCCTGAAAAGTCTTGTGATTATTATGCCCATATCACAGAAGCCGTCCGATAATTTCTCGCCCACAAAAAAACAACTTATTGTCATTTACTTTTTGGCAACAACGTTGTTTATCGGTACCATAATTAAAATAGGCATGGACAGGCATTGGTGGCTACCGGAAACTGAAATTATCGGCAATCTTAAACCCGAAGATACAAAAGTAAAACTTGATGTCAACAATGCCCCCTGGTATGAATTGGTCTTATTGCCAAAATTGGGAGAGGTAAAAGCAAAGGCCATCGTTGCCTACCGCGAAAAACACGGTAATTTTAAGACCTTGGATGAGTTGTCTAATGTAAATGGCATAGGAACATCCATTATAGAAGCTATAAGAGATCACATAAAGATAGGATCTGACACGGTTAGTGTCGGTCTGGATAACCGGGAATAGAATTTATGGGAAACGAGCGGCAAAAAATATTAGATAATCCATGTATCCGTGTAATACTCATTGGGTTTTCAATTATTGTTTTTTTCTCGTTCTGTTATTTTCTGAGAGGAACGCTTATCTCCCTTCTTCTTGCATTTATTACCGCCTACATCCTTGATCCCGTAGTTGATTTCTTTGAACAAAGAGATTGGCCATTTACCCGTAAACATATCCATCGCGGATTCGGCATCGCTTTCATTATCATTGCCGTCTTCCTGACTACCGCTGGATTTTTGACATATGCAATTCCGAAGACGGTCAGTGGGATATATCAGGTTGGCGGTATCATCAAAGACCACTACCCGAAATATCAAGCTGACTTTGAGTCGTGGATCAAAGCATACGGAGACACAGAATTCGTCAAATCGATTCAATCACTGTTACGGGAATACAAGGGATCTGTTCATGACAATGAACATGAAAAAATAACATCTGCAGACATCGGTGAACACGGAGAACAGGAGGTTTCCTCCCCGCAAGATTCCGCACCTGATGGAGAATCGAGCCTGAGAGGGATACCTTTCGTAAAGATCACCTGGAAGTTAAAAAAGTATATACCACAGGTTATGGGGTTTTTTACCGATATTATCACAAATATTTTTTACAGTACCTTTGGATTCTTGGGTATCATCGTAAATTTCATCATCTTTAGCGTCGTATCCATTTACCTGCTCAAGGACTTTAACACCATTGCCCAAAACATAAAGACCATTTTCCCTTTTTCAAAAAGAGACCAGGCAATGAATCTTTTATCGAAAGTAAATAACAATCTCCGGTATTTTCTTCGAGGCCAGCTTATTGTCTGTCTTATCCTTTCTCTTATCTATAGCATTGGTTTAACAATTGTAGGAATTCCTTTATCATTTCTTATCGGTTTTATCAGTGGTTTTGGCAATCTGATTCCCTACGTTGGTACAAGTACAGGAATTGCGCTGGCTTCCACGCTTGCACTCTTTCAATTTCACGATCTCAAGCACATACTATATGTGCTTTTCATCTTTGGTATTGCGCAATTGCTTGAGGCAACCGTGATAACACCGAGAATTATGGGGAAGGGGTTGGGGCTAAGCCCTGTCATGGTAATCCTCTCCATCCTGATCTGTAGCCAGCTGTTTGGATTTTTAGGGTTACTGCTGGCCGTACCGATTGCCTCTACGGTAAAAGTTTTTGTTGACGAGTTCATGACAAGATACAAGTCTTCGCAGTATTACAAAGGTTAGCCATAATGTCTATTTTTCAGTTAGTATCCCCTTTTACACCGCAAGGCGACCAGCCTCACGCCATACAACAACTGGTGGAAAGTTACCGAAAAAATACCAGATATCAAACCTTACTGGGCGTGACGGGTTCTGGCAAGACCTTTACCATGGCTAATGTGATTGCAGCCCTGGAAAAACCAACGCTGGTTATGACCCACAACAAGACCCTCGCGGCCCAGCTTTACAGCGAATTCAAGAGCTTTTTCCCCGGAAATGCCGTGGGATATTTCGTCAGCTATTACGACTACTATCAACCCGAGGCGTATATCCCGCAACGGGACATCTACATCGAGAAAGAGGCGACCATCAACCAGGAGATTGACCGTCTGCGTTTGGGAGCAACCAGTAATCTCATATCTCGGAAAGATGTTATCATCGTTGCCAGTGTTTCCTGCATTTATGGGTTGGGTTCACCCGAAGAGTATCAGGAAATGTATGTGCACCTCTGCAAGGGTGATTCGATAGAACGGAACAAACTCTTGAGGAAACTCATCGACATCCAATACGATCGGAATGATATACAGTTCGTGCGTGGCACATTGCGTGTGCGCGGGGATGTTGTGGAGGTATTTCCGGCCTATGAAGAGACTGCATACCGCATAGAATTGTTTGGAGACGAGGTCGACAGGATTTCCATAATCAATCCCATAACTGGTAATACTATACAAGAGGTAAAGGAAATATCCATTTACCCGGCAAAACACTTTGTCATGCCAGAAGGAAAGATTGAAGGTGTCGCCAAATCCATCGAATATGAATTGAATGACCGCCTTAAGGAACTAAGGTCAAATGAGAAATTTCTCGAAGCCCAGCGCCTGGAGGCAAGGGTACGCTACGACATGGAGATGCTTCTGGAGGTAGGATATTGTCACGGTATTGAAAACTATTCGAGACATCTCAGCGGCCGCGCACCCGGGGAAACACCGTACACACTGTTCGATTATTTCCCCAAAGAATTTTTCCTCATTGTAGATGAATCCCACGTCTCTGTTCCCCAGATAGCAGGTATGTATCATGGCGACCGGGCGCGCAAGGAAACGTTGGTTGAATACGGTTTCCGTTTACCTTCTGCACTGGATAACCGTCCCTTGCGATTTGACGAGTGGGAAGAAAAGATTCATCAAATCATGTTCGTTTCGGCAACACCCGGTCCTTATGAGTTGAAGAAATGCAAGGGCAAGGTGGTTGAACAAATTATTCGCCCAACGGGTCTTGTCGATCCTGTAATTTATGTAAAACCTGCAAAAACTCAGGTGGAAGATTTGCTGAAGCAAATTAAGAAACGCTCAGAAATAAAGGAACGGGTACTGGTAACCACGTTAACGAAACGGCTTGCAGAAGACCTGAGTGAGTACATCAAAGAAGAGGGGCTGAAGGGTATGTACCTCCATTCTGAGATAAACGCCATAGAACGGGTAACGATATTAAGGGATTTGAGGTTGGGAAAATTTGACGTGCTGGTAGGTGTCAACCTGCTCAGGGAGGGACTGGATTTACCGGAGGTCTCACTGGTGGCAATCCTCGATGCAGACAAGGAGGGATTCCTGCGTTCCGAAACCTCTTTAATACAGACTATCGGCCGGACCGCAAGGAATGTGAATGCCGAGGTGATCTTATATGCAGATGAGATAACAAACTCAATGAAACGGGCCATCGATGAAACCAACCGTCGCCGGGCACTTCAAATTGCATACAATAAAGAGCACAACATCACCCCTAAGACTATACAAAAAGAGATCAAGAAGGGCATCGAAGACGAGGTCTCATCACACAAGATCGTTTATGAAGCCGTTGCAGAAAGCGAGGAAGAATACATCACCCAGGAGTTCGTGAACGAACTGGAGGAAGAGATGCTCAAGGCGGCGGAGGCATTGGAGTTTGAACGGGCAGCCGAGCTAAGGGACAAAATTCAGCAGATCCGTTCTAAATATAGCGTAAACAGCAAGAGTGTATCATCTGAGTCGAAAGTGTAACTCAAAGGACATTTGTATGGAAAATTCTTTAAAAAAGATAAAGATACAAAACATGAGGAGTTTGAAAAATGATATACGAAGCTCGCAATAATATTTCTCAATACAAAAATACCTGTTTTGAGAATAAATCGTCTTGCGTAAATTTGAAGAAAAGACTGATTAAGCTTTAAATTGGCTTGCCCCAGACCCACCCCTTGGTCCCCTCCCAAGAGGGGATTTTCATAATTCCCCTCTAGAGAGGGGTAAGGAATGTGTAATAAACTTGTTTGATATTGCTTTCATCAGGATTTTTTCAAAAAAACTAAATTGTTACAAGCAATGCAATATCGAAAACGAGGTTGATTTGGAAGTAGAAAAAGAAAGAATAATCATTAAACCAATAAAAACCAGGCCCAGGGAGGGTTGGGATAATGCTTTCAGGTTAATGTACGAGAAAAAAGACGATACATTGTTACCTGATGGAACCGTAGACGATGCAATGGAAAATTGGGAATGGAAATAAAACAGTACGACGTCTACCTTATTAATCTCGACCCAAATAACCTTTCAGAAAAAACACAACCCCCTAAATCCCCCTTTGCTAAAGGGGATTAACTTGAGAGATGTTAGTCGATTGATGCTATACTCATGATAATAAATAAAACGTAATTATTCAGCGTATTTTCAACCACAACCACGGTTAGCCGACAAATGCAGGCAATTCACCTCGAAACAATATCTCCAAAGCCAAGCTCGAACTCACCCCCTTGTTTTCGACAGGTTGAAAGATAACTGCGAATACGACAGAAAAACTTTGCGCCTTCCAAAGGACGGAAACAGCCCGATATTTTCTGCTGTACCTTTGTCATCCTGATGTCGTTTTCACCTAAATTGTTTGTAAAGGGAACGATTCTGTTATCCATAAATCTCAGCACATCATCCTCATACTCTATGAGTCGCTCCAGCAGATTCCTGGCCTTTGTCCTTTTCATCCTGCCCCTTTTCCCTTTTCGGTTCGTTTCATCAGGCGCCGGACATTCAGCTTCCGCATTTTTTAATATTGCCCGGTATCTTTGCCGGTATTTTTCAGACTCACTGGCTTCTAATCTCCCTCCCGCTTCGTTCACCGCTCGATTCATCTCTTCGAGCAATAATTTTGCGGCTTGCGCCCATCGTTGCTTATCCTCCTGCCACACCCCCTCCAATTCTCTTACGTGGTGGGCATTGCAAAGCGCATGGGTACATTCATACTTATAATAACGGCTTCCAATGGTCGTGACAGAGAATTCCCTTAAATCTCGGTAATATCCCTATCGCATTCATCGCATCCGTCCCCCGTTTCTCATGAGGAAAAAAGTACGTCCACGAACTATTGGACGTACAATGCAACCAATACTTGTCCCCATTCACATTAATACCCGTTTCATCACCCTGCAACAAATCCGAACCCGCACGACTCGCTTTGGCTTTTTCCTCAAAGGTCTCCAGTAAATGGTAGGCCTCTTGATTGAAGTTGTAAATGGAACCCTCGCTTACCGGAACCCCCAGTTGTTCTCTAAAATATTCTTGTATCCTCTTGTAGGGAATCAACTGAAACTGAGACATATACACCGAATGCCCTTTCAGCCTCGTCCCATACTGTACGGCCTTTGTTATCCCATAGGTTTTTTTACCCATTTTTTATGCGCTATACTTCACCCTAAGACGCGCAATTCCCTTGATGGCCTCCCGACTGTTCTCCGCTTATACAAATGGCCTGCAATGGCCTACAACAGCCCCACTTAGTCAAATTACAACTCTTGCACTGGCGGTTCAAGTTCTACACTAATACTCTGTCAAATAAATTTTAAAATTATTTTCGCTGAATAGTTACAATATATTTATGGAAAAGCAATCCGCCCAGGATTGGCCAAAGAAGATAAATGGGCTAAAATCAAACGCTCGTGAGTTTATAAAACAACAATCCTTCCTTCTATTGCGGCTTGTCTCAATTCTAGACACACATATGGTTAATATATGAAATTTCGAAGTTGAGATTCCGAAATAAATTCGTAATGACAAATAAAAGTAAATGTCATGCTGAATTTATTTCAGCATCTAAGCCGTTTGGTTTTGACTTCTAAAACCAAACCGAATTTAACCGGATCGCTTGTATTGATATAGCCAGTCATCTTCTATCTTCAAGGACGACTTCAGAAACAGACTTTCCCCGATTATTTTAATCCTTGAAAGCCGAATATAAAGGATTATAATGTTTTTTACTTTTTAATACTAACAGTTAAAGTAACTATAAATGAAAAACGTCATTGCAAGGGTTGTTAGCCCGCGATGATCTCAAAGAGGAGGATTGCTTCGCTTCACCCATAATGGTAATTGTATACCCACTTACTTAAGTCGTTCACTATAAATATCACGTGCAATTCTTTTAAGGAATAAACAACAGATGAAATGGTCGCAAACATTGATCCCGACATTGAAAGAAAGCCCTTCAGAGGCTGAAATCGACAGTCATAAACTCATGATCCGTGCCGGACTTATTCGAAGGATTACGGCAGGGGCTTATGCATATTTGCCTTTAGGCACGCTGGTATTGAATAAAGTTGTTGATATTGTGCGGGAAGAAATGAACCGGGCTGGTGCTATTGAAGTATTCCTCCCCGCACTTCAACCGCTGGATCTCCTGGAAGAGAGTGGCCGTTTGAATGTATTTGGAGACGACTTGATTACCTTTGAGGACCGACACGGCAAAACTACCGCACTGGGACCCACCCATGAAGAAATTATTACGGATATTGTAAGAAATGAGATAAATTCCTATCGACAACTCCCCATTACGCTCTATCAAATTCAAACGAAATTCCGCGATGAGACAAGACCCCGGTTCGGAGTCCTGCGTAGCAAGGAATTTATCATGAAGGATGCTTATAGCTTTGACCTGGATTATGAGGGACTCAACAAGAGTTATAAGTCCATGTACGATGCCTACTGCCGCATATTTGACCGATGCGGTCTCGACTACATTATCTGTGAGGCAGACTCCGGCGCTATGGGCGGCGACGTTTCCCATGAGTTTATGGTCCCCAGTCCTGTGGGAGAAGATGTTCTCATCCGGTGCTTGAAATGTGGCTACAGCGCCAATCGTGAGCGGGCTGAAGCTGCCCCCATCCCTCGAGAAAATAACGCAACCCCGCAACCGATTAAGGAGATTTCCACACCCAATAAGCATACTATTCAGGAAGTTAGCGACTTTTTACAGATAAAACCAGATCAAATGGTTAAAACCATGATTTATATTGCGGGTGGCCAGCCGGTTGCTGTTCTCCTGAGAGGCGACCATGAGGTTAATGAGACCAAGCTGACCAAGCTGCTTGGCCAGGAAACCGTTGCGCTTGCAGACCATACCACCATCGAACACGTCACTGGCGCGCGCGTGGGGTTTGCAGGGCCCGTGGGCATCCAGATAAAAATCATAGCCGACCAGGCCGTATCCATACTCCGCAATTTTGTTACGGGCGCCAACAAGCCGGATGCCCATTTGTTACATGTGAATCCTGAAAGGGATTTTACCATCGGCGGTGTTGCTGATGTTCGTTATGTAACCAAAGGGGATAGGTGCCCGAAATGTAATCATGAGATCGACATCTCACAGGGTATCGAAATCGGACACGTCTTCAAACTCGGCACGAAATACAGCGATGCCCTCAAGGCAAAGTTCCTGGACACCAATGGCAAAGAGAAATCCATGATCATGGGTTGTTACGGAATCGGAGTCAATCGTATTATTGCCTCCCTTATCGAAAGGTCGCATGATGAAAATGGTATCATATGGCCAATTGCGCTGGCCCCATACAAGATTATTATCATCCCCGTCAATGTCAACGATGCCGCCAGCATGCAAATAGCAAATCACATTTACGAGGATCTCACGAATATTGCAGGTCTTGAGGTATTGCTGGACGACCGGGACCAGAGACCCGGTGTCAAATTTAAAGACGCCGACCTGATTGGCATCCCTATAAAGATTATTATTGGTAAGAAATTTACCGAGACGAAAGAACTTGAAATAAAATTAAGAAAAAGCGGAGAAACATTCCTGACACCACCCGATGAAGTTAGATCGAAGATCAAGCACCTGCTTGAAGCGCTGTCGAAACCGTAAGTATAAGAACTTTGTAGGTATTTTGTAATTATCAACTTGTAACTATCTTGGGCCAAATTTCCAAACCTAAGCCAGTAAATTTACTTATTGGTGTACTGACAAGTATTCCTGAAATCCTCAGGGAGATTGACAAAACACTGGAAGAGTATTTTGGCCCGATAGACCTGAAAAGTGACATCCTACCCTTTCATTTTACAGATTATTATACCGGGGAAATGGGTAAGGGAATTCAGAGGCAATTTTATAGTTTCGAAAAACTTATTTTGCCCGATGAGATTGCTGCTATCAAAGTACAGACCAATGCTTTGGAAGAATTCGTTGCCTCTTTAAAACAATATGCCATGAAACGTCCCGTCAATATTGACCCTGGCTACATAAATGAAAGCAGACTCATCCTGGTTTCCACCAAGGATTTCTCCCATCGTATCTATTTGCGCGATGGCATCTATGCTGAGGTAACCCTTAATTATCGCAGGGGAAGATATGAATCCTTCCCATGGACATTTCCAGACTACCAGAGTCCTGATTATCAAAATTTCTTCCTCCTGGTAAGGGAACTTTATGTCAAAAAACTCAAAAAAAGGAATCATATTTTATGGAAAAGACCTTAGTTATATTAAAACCAGATACCATTCAACGTCGCTTGATAGGAAAAATCATATCACGGTTTGAGGAAAAGGGATTTCAGATCGTGGGACTTAAAATGACCCAAATCTCAGAGGATATGGCCAAAAAACACTATGCCGTACATGAAAATAAGGATTTTTTTGAACCGTTGGTCAGATATACATCCTCTGCACCCGTAATCGTTATGGTATTGAAAGGAAAGAACGCCATAGAAATTGTGAGAAAAATGATGGGCGCGACCTTCGGCTCAAAGGCAGAACCCGGTACTATCAGAGGCGATTATGCCGTCAGCAACCGTTTCAATTTGATTCACGGTTCAGATTCTCCCGCCTCTGCCGAAAAAGAGATCGGTATCTTTTTTGATAAAAAAGAACTCTTTGAGTATAATCCCACAGACCTCAAATGGGTTTATGATATGTCTACAGGAGACATTATTTAAGATGAAAAAGAGGGGAGTGAGAAGGGTTATCATTTGAGCTGCACCCTCTACCCACGGATAAAGGTCATTTATCCCTTCCAGCTTTACCCTTTATATCGTGTTTCCTTTTTGTCTGTGCAGTATCTGAGGTCGTGCCCAGGAGATTCAGAATTTCTTGTGGTTTTTTGATGAGCGCCTGCGCGCCATTTTCCCGCAACTCCTTTTCCGTGCGGAATCCCCAGAGTGCTCCCACAGGAAACATGCCAGTCGCAACGGCAGTCTTCATGTCAATAGCAGTATCTCCGAGATAGATAAAATGAGAGGGTGGGATATCCAGGTATTTAGCTATCTCTTTTGCGCCTGCCGGATCTGGCTTGAGGGGTGTAGAGTCGCTCTGCCCCAGAACCATGTCAAATGTCCAATCTGACAGAAATTCAGCTACACACCGTTTTGTAAAATCGTCCGGCTTGTTTGACAGAACCGCCATTTTCATGCCATACACCGTCAGCGCATCGAGCATTTCTGCCACTCCATCGTAGGGCCTGGTTTTTGTCTTCCACCCTCGTCCATATTCTTCACGGAACGACTGGACGCAGGCACGGATGGTTTCATCATTCCGTTTGTCCTCCGGGAGTGCCCGCCGTATAAGCACAACCGCGCCATCACCAACCATAGTGCGATATGCATCCATATCATGCATGGGAAATCCGTTTTTCCGTAAAACACGGTTTGCGGCATTACCCAGGTCTTCCAGGGTATCAAGGAGCGTGCCATCAAGGTCGAAGAGTATAGCCCTGAAGCGCCCAGGAATCTTCTCATCGTTAAATTTTCGAATGATATAACCGTTTATCATAAAATTTCATCTTCGCAAAAAACCCGGGTAAACATTGTCACGGACTTGAGCAAAAAATAATACTCAACAGAAAAGGGAATATATGCTATACTCTCTCCTGAAACAGGGAATTATAAATGCACATTTTAACACAAAATGAAGCTTTTCCATAGGAATACCAGAAGATTTTCCATAGATAAAAAACACCCACCAAAGAGTTGTTCAAAAGCCGGGAAAAATGTCCGATACTATCAGTATATTCATGTGTGGTGATGTAATGACAGGAAGAGGCATAGATCAGGTATTGCCGTATCCTGGCAATCCCCTCCTCCACGAATTCTACATGAAAAACGCCAGGGGATATCTGGAACTAGCAGAGAGGGAAAGTGGCCGGATTCCACATCCCGTTAGTTTCTCCTCTATCTGGGGAGACGCCCTCGGCGAATTGGAACGAATTGCGCCGGATTTGAAAATAGTTAACCTGGAGACAAGTATAACAAAGAGTAATGACTATTGGAAAGGCAAGCCTGTCCACTACAGGATGAATCCCCTCAATATTCCCTGTATAACGGCGCCCCGGATAGATTGTTGTTCTCTCGCAAATAATCATACCCTTGATTGGGGATATACGGGTCTCGCAGAAACCATTGAAACATTGAAGAAAGCCCATGTGAAAAGCGCGGGGGCAGGTTGGAATCTGAAAGAGGCAGAAACTCCTGCATTATTAGATGTGGATGGAAAAGGAAGAGTAATTGTTTTTTCGTTTGGATCGGAAACAAGCGGAATACCTTTAGAATGGGCTGCTTTGGGAAACCGGCCCGGTGTGAATCTCTTAAAAGATTTGTCAGACAGTGCTGTCCGGCATATCAGAGAGCAAGTGCAAAAAGTAAAACAACGAAGAGATATTGTAATCGCCTCTATTCATTGGGGAGATAACTGGGGGTATGAAATCCCTCACGAACAAATACAATTCGCTCATATGCTCATTGATTATGCAGGAATCGATATCGTCCACGGACATTCTTCCCACCATGTAAAAGGCATAGAGGTTTATCAGGACAGACCTATCATCTATGGCTGCGGTGATTTTCTCAATGATTATGAAGGTATCAGTGGTTACGAATTCTTCAGGGGTGATTTAGGTTTGATGTATTTTGCATATGCGGAACCAGCAAGCGGCAGGCTCGTTCGTTTTCAAATGACACCAACACACACGAAACACTTTCGAGTAAATCGGGCATCAACGCCCGATGCTGTGTGGCTCAGCAACATCTTGAACAGGGAAGGCAAAAGGTTTGGGACCCGGGTAGTGTTAAATAAGGATCATACCTTAACGCTTGAATGGGATTAATTGCACGGTGGTAAGGAGATAAAGATTGCCCTTCGCCTTTTTCATATCTCAGACATTGCCCTTGGCCGGCCAATATGATACCCCTGGGCATAATCCACTCCGTATTCTAACAGCAATCGTACCGCTTCTTCACATTCCACAAACTCGGCTATAGTCTGTTTATTCAAACCACGCGCTACTTCTACTATTGCCCTGACCAAATGTTGGTCTGCTGAGTCGTTTGGCAGATTACGGATAAAGCTACCATCAATCTTCAAATAATCGACGGGTAAATGCTTGAGATAATTGAGCGATGAAAAGCCGGTGCCAAAATCGTCCAGGGCAAAGCGACAGCCCATGGCCTTGAGGGTAGTAATAAAATGCTGTGCTTCGATAATGTCTGTGATAACGGCGCTTTCGGTAATTTCCAGAACAAGGTTTACCGGGTTAATAGCGGTGGCTGCCAATTCCTGATTAATGATAGATATCAGTTCCGGGTCGTCGAATGCCTTACCAGAGAGATTGGCTCCAATATACAGATTTTTATCAGATTTGCATATTTCTGTAATGATCCTGATGGCCCTGCGTACTACCCATCGATCTATATCATTGATAAGATCGGAACGTTCAGCAACATCAAGAAATGCTGCTGGATGGATGAGTTCATTGTTTTCACCAATCATTCGCAATAACGCCTCATAGCCCACAATACAATTTTCACGCATATCCGCAATAGGCTGCAGATGCAGCACAAAACGGTTCAGATAGAGCGCTTCACGGATGTTTTTTTCCCAGTTTAGTAGTGTTTCAATCTTTGTCTTCTGTCCATGGGTATAAACACATGCACGGTTTCGGCCTTCTTTTTTCGCCCGATACATGGCAAGATCAGCACACTTCAGTAATGTTTCAGATGTATTGCCGTGGAAAGGAAAGAGGGCAATACCAATACTGACAGTAACTCTGGTCGGTTGCTCATGAACGATCATAACGTGACTATACACCGAATCAATAATCTGTTCAGCAACAGACTGCGCATGGCTGGCATCGATGTGAGACAAGAGGATGGCAAATTCGTCACCGCCCAGACGAGCTATAATGTCAGATTCCCGCAGTCTTTTTTTCAATATATCGGCAAGATGTGTAAGAATTTCATCTCCCGCCTGATGTCCAAGGGTATCGTTAATGTCTTTAAAATTATCCAGGTCCAGAAACAACAATGCCCCGCTGGTATCGTGTCGCCGCGCCTGTGCAAGCGAGCTATTCAACTCTTCCTGGAAGCGGCGGCGGTTAAGGAGATTGGTGAGTGGATCACGATCTGCCAGGCGCATAAGCTGTGCTTCGAAATTTTTACGTTCCGTGATATCTTCTTTTACAGCAAGGAAATTGGTAATAACTCCGTCAGAATTTCTGACAGGGGAAATGGATGCATACTCCCAATAAAGTTCGCCGTTCTTTTTCCTGTTATGAAATTCCCCACGCCACTCTCTGCCGGAGGTAATCGTATCCCACAACTGTTTGTATTCTTCGGGTGACGTCTCTCCCGATTTTAGGATACGAGGATTTTGTCCTATGGTTTCTTCCAGGGTGTAGCCTGTAAGTTGGGTAAATTTGGGATTCGTGTATTCAATATTACCTGCTGCATCGGTTATTAACACCATACTTTGGCTTTGTTCAACAGCCTGTGACAACTTGCGGAGTTGTATTTCTGCCAGATTGCGCTTTGTTTCGGCAAGGTCAATCGCGTTCCCGATGATACTTGCTGTATGGGAAACAATAAAGCCAATAACAACCATAAACAGGATCGCAAGCAGCGCTGACAGTAATGCCGGGTTACTTTTTGACTGCAGGACAATAACGGTATATATCCAACCCATGATGATAACAATAACAACCGTAACGGGAAGAAACGCCCGCATCAAACGGGCACGTGTTGACAAACCTGTCACCAGGCACTGTGGCCAGTACTCCTGGCCAATAGTAAATATCAGTCCTGTGCCCAGAAATACAAAGGCAACTGCAGTTGTAAGCGCCATCGGTATTATCGTCCCGCCATAAAGCAAAGGCGTTCTATACAGATATCCAAGGATCACGATCGATCCTACAAATATTACTATTGTTGCAAGGCTGGATGCTATACTTTTCGCATACCTTCCATTTTCCGGAAAAGATAGCGCAAGCATCAGTGAAAGACCGGAGAGAATAAAGCATGCGGCTGTAATAGGAGACATGAGACCCACAGGTATCTTTCCGAGTGTTTTCGTGGTAACGAAAAATAATTGGTCAATGCCAAGATCACTATCAGTTACATATTGGATGAATATCAACGAGCAAAGGAGCACGACAAAAACTGTCGTGACTTTAGCAAAACAACGGAGAATGCGGTTTGCAGACCAGCGGATGATGACATACAACGTAATGCCCAAGACAACGAATATTACGGCAGTATTTGGGGCCATTGGTATATAATCTGAGTAACCGCTGGCCAATAAGAGAAAATCCCATATCCAGCCCAACAACACTATTGCACCGATACCGGCTACCACACCACTGCAAAGCTGGACAGAGCGGCTCCCTGTATTTGCGGAAGGAACGGCAGACCTCCCATCTGTTTTCACCTGAAAATACCTCCTGTGCTGTCATTCTGAGCAAAACGAAAAATCTCTTAGCTCAACAACCACAGCTTCGATCCTATACGTTAAAATAGTCGCATCATTTGAAAATTTTTTTCTACCCATAGGATATTAATCGCTACCTCTGATGAGAATCTTTTGTGGATAATTTGTTTTATTAGGAAACAAAAACTAGTGTCTGGCATCTATACATACCGGACTGCTATTATAATCGGAATAATTATCAACAATCTAAATTATTTTTATTAAAAAGCGTCTGCCTTACCATTACAGACAAGCACAAAACATTACAAACAAGAAACTTACAACATACAACGACCATTATATGTCCTGTATCTATATGAATTTATTTTCAGACAATATACCTATTTTTAACTATCGATTCCGTGTATTTGCAATAACGACAAAAAAGACATTGCCACAAAACGAAATACCTATCTGATAGGGAAATTGAAAATATCTGTCAATTTTGCATTTTCATTTTTCACTTTCACCTTTATAATGAGAATTATCGCAACAGCCCACCTCCAGCTTCTTTCACCAGAGGTGGGGAACGCTGATTATCACCAAATTTTCTGCCTCTTGGGGGGAAAGAGGATAAGGGAAATAAACTGTTACGAATTACTTAACTTCACAATGAAGGAGCCCATTTTGTTCTGTAAGGATACACCTTGCCCAAAATCCTCGTAAAAGATTTCAACCTAGAATCTACACTCCTGTGCGGACAACTGTTTCGGGTATCCAGGATGGAAGACTGGTATTATGTTGCGGCGAGGGACCGCATCTTTCGTGTCCGGCAGTCCTCAAATCATCTGGAATTCCAGGGCACAGACCAGAAATTCCTGACGCATTATTTTGCCCTAGATGAGCCCTATACCACTATTTTGCAGCAGATAACTAAGGATGTCCACATTGGCGAGGCGATCAGGAGGCATCACGGTTTGCGCATTATCAGGCAAGATCCCTGGGAATGTTTAATATCGTTCCTCTGCTCCTCGGCGGCAAATATCCCCAAGATAAAATTAAATCTTGAAATACTGGCACAATTCTTTGGGAAGAGCATTGAAATGAAGGGATTCGAAGGGTATTCGTTTCCCAACCCCGGTGAGTTAAATGATTTAGAGCGGATTCTCCGTGCAAAGACGGGTTTCCGGGCAAAATATATTAAAGCCGCCAATGATTCCGTTAACGAAGCATTTTTACAATCATTAAAAAAACTTTCCTATATTGAGGCAAAGAAAACGCTGAAACAGATTCCCGGTGTCGGGGACAAGATTGCCGACTGCGTCCTTCTGTTTTCTCTGGGTTTTACCGAGGCATTTCCCATCGATACCTGGATGAAGAAGATCCTTCAGAAGCTGTATTTCAAGAATCAGGAGGTTTCGAGTCAGCAACTGCAGGCTTTTGGTCTAAAATATTTTGGCAGGTACGCGGGATATGCCCAGCAATTTCTTTACATGCTTGCACGAGAAGCCCGATAGTGAAAATTCTGGCTTTTGTATCGTGAAAAGGAGAGAGGCCAGGGAGTCTTTTTATCAGAAACATAAAACGACACTTCAAAATTCAAAGTTTCAAACGTTCTGTTAGTTCGATGTAGGGATACTTACGTCGCCGAACTCGTCGTCAGGGATTGGGCAAAGTCATATCCAAAGATGGAGCACCTTTTCAAGTCTTCCTCTGTAGGAGTAAAAAGGACCTTTACCGGCGGTTGAACAATATGGAGTTTAAGACCTTTCAACCGATCTTCCATAAGCCTTGTGGCTTCTCCGCTCCATCCATAAGTACCAAATGTTGCACATTTTTTTAGCTTGACGTTCACACTAAACATAATATTCATAATATTCCATAAAGGCATTAACGCATCGCCATTGATAGTCGACGAACCAATCAGGATTCCTTCGGCAGATTCAATCTCACACCGCATAAATTCAGGCGATACGTTTGCAGCATCCAGCAGTTTAACCTCGGTAGTCATCGTAGATGCACCCCTCGCCACCGCCTCCGCCATCTTTTTCGTGTTTCCATACATAGACGCATATAAGACTAATATCAGCTTTTTATGGGGATCCTTTCGGGGCGTGCTCCAGTCTTTATAGGCATTAATGTATTTCCACGGATCGGTTCGAAGGATGGGACCGTGACTCGGGGCAATTAACCGGATATCCAGATTTTTGATCTTTTCTATTGCCTCAAGGATCTTTTTCCTATAAGGACCCATTACGTGCTCAAAATAATATCGAAAATCTTCAGCAAAGTCATCGACCAGATCGTCAAAAAGCCGTTCATCACAAAAATGAGTCGCAAAACCATCACAGGAAAACAGCATATGCTCTTCTTCTAAATACGTAAACATGGTATCTGGCCAATGCCAGTATGGCGCATGAATAAACTTTAATTGCTTATTACCAAGGCTGATACACTCACCATCTTCAACCATTTTTCCTTTTACCTCTGCATGAAGAATATTTTTCAAAAAAAGAGATGCTGTCTTTGTGGCTAAGATTTGGGCATTCGGTGTCTCTTTCAACAAAAGACCCAACGCCCCCGTATGATCCATTTCTGTATGATTTACCACAATGTAACAAATGTCCCTGAGGTTGATTAACGACCGGAGTTTTTCAAGATATTCCCGGTCAAATTTTTCATGAACACAATCAATAAGTGTTGGCTTATCTGCCTGGATGAGATACGAGTTGTATGTACTTCCAAATCGGGTTTGAAACACTACATCAAACGCCCGCAGAGTGGTATTTAATACCCCGACCCAATGTATATCCTTGGTGATTTCTAAGGTTTGCATGGCTAAAGTCAGCGACCAAAATATAAGAAAAATTAGCCTGTCAACTTCCGAATTTTACTTCTCAAATGCCCCCGTCACTAAGATTTCGTTCTTTAGGCTTTGCTTTAAATTTGGTATTTGTGATTGGGAATTTATGCAACGCCCATTTTCATTTTTACAAAATTCATTAATCCCCCAGCCTCGATAATTTCATGCATCTCCAGGGGAAAAGGCTCAAATTTGAATCTCTTTTCTGAAGTATGATCGAGGATTTCCCCCGCCGCAAGGTTAATTTCTATTTCATCGCCTTCCTGAATCTGCTCAGCAGCCTCAGGACACTCAAAAATAGGCAACCCGATATTAATAGCATTTCGAAAGAAGATACGGGCGAAGGACTTTGCAATAACACAGGAAATCCCTGCTGCCTTGATGGCAATTGGCGCATGCTCACGGGAGGAACCGCATCCGAAATTATCCCCCGCCACAATAGCGTCGCCAGCCTTGGCCTTTTTCATAAAATCCGGGTCAGCATCCTCCATACAGTGAGATGCCAGCTCTTTCGTATCGGTAGTATTCAGATACCGCGCCGGGATAATTTCATCCGTATTAATATTATTTCCAAACTTCCAGCATTTACCTTTCATTGTAACCCCGCTAGTCTGTAAGAGCACGTGCAACATGCCCGAGCATTGGTACTAAAACAGTATTCAAACGTCATAACTTGTGCACACTAAAAATTCTTCCATTTTAATTTTTCATCTGTCATTTTGCATTTCTATTTTTGCTTTTATTTTTACTGTGCGGCACTATTTATTTCGTTACGTATAAATTATCACCCTTTGCCTACTGCCATCGGCCTACTGCTTACTTTGCTTTTTTGTCTACGGCTTACCGTGCCATGTTTATGAGAATTTACTTTCCCCTCCATCCTTTGATATGCCTGATGCATAAATGCCTCCAGCCGGGTTTCTTCATTTGTTTGTTCCTGGCCATCAAAAGACAACTTCAGGCAGGGCATGCCGTAAAAATCTTTCTGAAACCTTTCAAGTACGCCATTCACCACCGTACCAGGCATGCAGTGAAATGGAATTACGTTAACGATACCATCAAACCCTTCCTCAACGTATTCAATTACCTTCCCCATGCTGAGCACCGGATCACCTTTGTAGGAATCGTCAATATACGGTTTCCCCCTCCTGATGAGTTCTTTAATTGGCGCATCTTTCAGAAAATGTCTGATTCTGCCTTTAAACACCTTCGTAAGTTTGTAGGCATCGTACCTCTGAACAATATCAGAGATAATCTCACCGAAAAGTCCCTTATAATCCTTTTCAAAAAGGCACGATTCCCTGCGGCAGTGTGCAATATAATTAATCCATTCGGCAAAAGGCGGAATAAATACCTCACCTCCCAGACGTTCGATATTTCTTGCAAGAAAGTTGTTTGCAAACTCATTACAACGTACATAGGTCTCTCCAATGACACCGATTAATGGTCTGGGCTTGCTTCGGTCTACTTTTATGTTTGCAAAGGCAATATTCGCCTCCCGCGCGAATTTCACCAGATCCTGATGTTTTTCGAGCGCTGACTCTGCCTTTTTCACGAAGTTTTCGTAAAGAGCATCCGTTTCATCTTTCTGTAGTTCGTAAGGCCTCGTTTCCCTTTGTAATTTTTGCAGGAGGTCGATATACATAATACCGTTCCACGCCAGTTTACGGAAGTGCGTGCCAAGGCTCTTGGTATCCTCGTCGTAGTTTTCTCCCTGATCCATTGTGTAAAGAGGTACATGAGGAAATCCAAGATCATCCAATACCATACGCTGAAATTTATTGTATTGGCCAAACCGGCAAGGACCGGATGCTGTAGCCATAAAGAAGGCGCTTGCCTCAGGGTCAAAGTCAGGGCTCATAGCCTTTTTCACAATATCCCCGGTTGTAAGAATTGCAGGGTAGCATTCCTTTCCCGAAGTAAACTTTCGTCCAATATCAATCGACTGCTTATTGGCCATAGGCAAGGCTTCTGCCAGCACACCATTAGCCCTCATGGAGGCGGCAATCATCCTGCCGTGGTCACACATATAAGGAATGTAAATCGTGCGTTTCTTTTTCTCCGTCACGTTCCGAACCGGAACATCGTCTCTCAATTTTTTTCTATCAGTGACAGATTTAACATTTTTAAGGCTATCAATAAATGCCTCGCACCTGGTTATTGCCCCAACATCAGAGCTGTGCTCGTCAATTTCAATGGTCAGACAGGGTTTTCCTGCCAATTCTTTGGCAAAAAATTTGGTTATAAACGAGTCTGGACCGCAGCCAAAGTTGGTAATATATAAGGGGTAAAGCCTTTTATCCCTGGCAATTATCCTGGCCGCTGCGAGGAATTTTTGTCCTGTCTTCCAATACATATTCGGATAATCATGAGATACTTCTTCAATATCAAGTTTCAAAAAGTCCAGTGGGATTGTCAAAACTCCTAAATCACGCAATTTTTCAGGAAGACCAAGATTCATACCCGTATCGCAACCATTGTAGGAACGGCTGATCAGCACGAATGCCTTTTCATTTTCTCCTAATTTTCCCAGGATCTCTTTTCCCCGTGCCTCAAGGGTTTTATGAAAAGTCTGCAGCGCCTCACGTGCCGACTTTATCGCTATTTCAACAACCTCTCCGGTTCTTCCAAGGCTTTTTGCGATTTGACGCAGGGTCTTGTCCACAAACTCTTCTCCGTATTCGAAATGAATGACCGGGGATAAGACTTCAAACTTCTTTTCCTTAAAGTCAATGGCCGAACGTACGAGATACGGTATGCACTGCACGTAAGGACATGCATACGAATGGGTGAGCCGGGGGCTGCTATGCGTTAAATTGATAACGCTGGGCAAAAACAGATAATCAATATCCCTGTTTAACATGTCGATCACGTGTCCGTGCGCAACTTTGATAGGAAAGCAGGTCTCTGCGGTAATTACTTCCACACCGTTATAGATAATATCTTTATTAGTATCACTGGAGGTTATAACATCAAAACCCAGCTCGATGAAGAACGCCTTCCACATCGGGTAGAGGTCATGAAAGGTAGATACCTGTGGTATCCCGATCTTTTTTCCTGCAGGCTGATCCGGTTTGTTTTTCTTATAGGTATTGACGAGCGCATCTTTCCTCTCGCGAAAAAGCCTTGGTAAGTGCCTCCCTTTTTTCAAAGTCTTTTCGTCGTCAAATTTGCCGCAACGACTTCCGTAATGAAGCGGGTTTTCTCCATCGATAGTGACCTTTCGAATCTCACAAATATTCGAACAATCTTTACAAACGAAGGAAGACAGGTCGTATCTCTTGTGCCGGAGATCAAACCCCTTAAACCTGGATTTCTCCCATACCCTTTCTTCCATAGCAATAATGGCAGATCCGATAGCCCCCATAATATCGTGATGAGGCGGAACAATAATCTTTCTCCCTGTTACTTTTTCGAACGCCGCCTTTACACCGCGGTTGGCGGCAACTCCCCCCTGGAAAAAAATAGTATTCCCGATCTTCCTATCCTCTACAACCCTGTTGATAAAGTTCAACACCACAGAATAACTCAGGCCTGCGAGCAGATCGTCCTTGGACGTTCCGCGCTGCTGATGATGGTTCAGGTCGGATTCCATAAAAACGGTGCACCGTTCTCCAAGATGTGAGGGGCAGCACGACGAAAGCGCCCGTTTGCTAAATTCCCCTTTGATGCTTACGCTGAGTTTTTCGGCCTGTTCTTCCAGAAATGAGCCGGTACCGGCAGCACAGACTTTATTCATGGCAAAATCCACAATTGCCCCATTTTCCAACCGTATAAACTTGGAATCCTGCCCACCGATTTCGAAGATCGTATCCACATTTTTATCCACGTTTGCTGCCGCAGTGGCGTGGGCAGTAATTTCATTCTTTGCGATATCAGCACCGATAAAGTCTCCTGTCAGATAACGCCCGGAACCTGTGGTTCCGGCGCCGCAGACAACCACCTTATCTCCGACTTCCAGACCCACCTCATAAAGACCTTGTTTCACGGCTTCCAACGGCCTTCCTGCCGTCATGAGATAGCGTCTTGCCAGGACATTTTTCTGTTTGTCGATAACAACAATATTTGTGCTGATAGAACCCACATCAACCCCAACATATGCCTCGACCTTTTCGTCGCCAGCAACCGGGTGTATCATGTCAACAATTTTGTAATTATCCGATCGAAGTGGTTCAAGGCTCGACGCCTTTGCGCTGCGGCTCCTCAGGTATTCTTCAACTTCCTTTAATCCACGGAAGGGCGAGTGAATCCCTTTATCCATTAAGGTAAACACCGTACCGATAGCCCCCATTACATTGAAATACTTTGGTATAACCAGTTCACCGGGCTTGAGTTCCAAAACATCCTCAAATGCCTTGACCATACCGACATTTGCTGCCACACCACCCTGAAATACGATGGGCCTGAAAAATTCCTTCCCCTTCCCGATGTTGCTCTTAAAGTTTCTGGCCATGGCATAACAAAGTCCGGCAACAATATCATGCACCGGCGTGCCTTCCTGCTGTAAATGGATCATATCCGTCTTGGCAAATACACTGCAACGACCGGCAATACGCGGCGGGTTTTTGGATTTCAATGCAAGCTCTCCAAATTCTTTTTCTATCGCGATACCAAGCCTTGTAGCCTGCTGATCCAAAAACGACCCCGTACCAGCAGCACACATGGTATTCATCGAAAAATCAGAAACCTTGGTATGCCCTGTTGACACATCCTTCTCTATAAGCATGAGCTTTGAATCCTCACCGCCGATTTCAATAATGGTGCGCGCTTCCGGGTGCAAGGTTGTCGTTGCCTGGCTGTGAGCAACAACCTCATTGATAAAGGCAATGTTCATTAGTTCGGATATGAGCTTCCCGCCAGATCCTGTAATAGCTATACCGTCAATATCATCGATATGGGTTCGATTGAATATGTCTCTCAAGACCAGGAGGAATGTTTCTACCGATTGACCATGTGAACGGACGTAGTGATCTTCCAGGATTTCCTTGCGTTCGTTGATCAATACTGCCTTTATGCTTACAGAACCAATGTCAAGTCCAATATATTTTTTTTGAGACATAGTTTTACTCACTCTTTCCATAATCTAATAACAATCTCATGTTCTTATCAAATTTCTCGGCTAAGAAATCAAATCTGAAATCACGAAAATGCCTGGGGTCAATTCTTTACCACCTCATCAGGCGGGGTAATCCTTCCCGTGATTGCTGATGCTGCCGCAACAGCAGGACTGCAAAGATATATCTCACTTTTGGGATGCCCCATGCGACCGGTAAAATTACGGTTGGTCGTAGATAACGCCCGTTCCCCTTCTGCCAAAATACCCATATGACCGCCAAGACACGGACCGCAGGTTGGGGTAGAAACTACCGCCTCGGCATCTATAAATATTTCAATCAAGCCATCCTGTAATGCCTGTCTGTAAATTTCCTGGGTAGCCGGAATAATAATAAGCCGAATGGAAGGATGCGCCTTTTTTCCTTTGAGGATTTTGGCTGCTATCCTGAGATCTGAAATTCTTCCATTGGTACAAGAACCGATAACTACCTGATCGATCTTAATTCCCGAAACCTCTTCCACGGGTTTTGTGTTTTCCGGTAAACTGGGGAGTGCTATTTGAGGAGAAATTTCTTCGGCATTGAATTCGTATGTTTTTGTATAATTACAACCGGGATCGCTTTGATACATCGCATATTTTTTGGTTACCCTGCCCTTTACATAATCTTCAGTGTTTTTATCAGACGAAATTATACCGCTTTTCGCCCCGGCCTCAATTGCCATGTTACACATGGCGAAACGATCGTCCATAGGCAAATTTGATATGGCGCTGCCTGCAAACTCCATTGCCTTGTAAAGGGCTCCATCCACACCGATTTTCCCAATCGTATAGAGGATTAAATCCTTTCCTGATGTCCAATTTTTCACCTTGCCGTGAAAAACGAATTTAATCGATTCAGGCACCCTGAGCCACACCTTCCCCGTAGCAAAACATGCAGCGAGGTCGGTGCTCCCGACACCCGTTGAGAATGCTCCGAGCGCACCATAGGTACACGTATGAGAATCGGCTCCTATCACAAGGTCTCCGGGCGCCACGATCCCTTTTTCCGGAAGCAGGGCGTGTTCGATCCCCATTCTGCCAATCTCAAAGTAATGTTTTAAATGGTGTTTCTCAGCAAAAACACGGAGGGATTTTGACTGTTGTGCAGACTTGATGTCCTTATTGGGGGTAAAGTGATCAGGAACCAAAACAATCTTTTCCGGATCAAAGACCTTTTTAATCCCTGTCTTTTCAAATTCTTCAATAGCGATCGGGGCAGTAATATCGTTACCCAGGCAGATATCCACATCTGCGTAAACAAATTGCCCAGGATGTACTTCCTTGAGACCCGAATGTGCAGCGATGATCTTCTCTGTTATTGTCATTTCCATAGATTGTTTTTCACATTGCAGTATGCTTCGTCTTTCTTTTTCTTTTTCACAAAACGCAAGCAACTGAGGATGATTATTATTCGAAAGATTGGTAAAGCGAATTCTAATTTTCAGAAAATCTTGTTCTATTCCACGATTTTAAAAACAAAGGGTCCTGTAAATATTTTTTATGACACTTGGTGCACAAATCGAAACGAAAGGTCTTATATTCTCCATCCTCCAATGGCTCAGCAGGATTCGATGCGCCATCCGGCCTCTCGCTTTCCTCTTCCCTTTCCCATATCTCTTCATCCAAATCTTCATCGTCATCCGCCATCTCCATAGCATCACAGGCGGTATATACCTCAATTTTCACCACATAGCGAATGTCTTCATCTGCCAGCAATGGTCTTCCGCACATATCGCAAGTATAGTGCACCATTCATGTTCCTCCAAGTAAATTACTATCTTTGTAAATACACACGTTGTAGTAAGAGTTCAAGCTACTTTAAGACACGAAGACACCAGGCATTTTCAGTAGCGAGATTAAACCGGTCTCCGAAATGTTGGTGGCTTTATAACCCGTTGCAGAGAATCGTTGCCACGGTGAATGTTATTATAGAAAGCCTTTTTCAGGCCATCGCCCTGAGCCTCTTGATTCGTTCTTCGATTGGTGGATGAGTACTAAAGATTGTAACAAACGAACGACCGCTTAATGGATTCACAATAAACAGATGCGCCGTAGCCGAACTTGCACCGATAGGCCTGGCCACTGATGCCTGTTGCAGTTTCTCAAGGGCGCTGGCCAGCCCCAGCGGATTCCCTGTTAATAATGCGCCTCCCTTATCGGCTGCGTACTCCCGCGAACGGGAAATCGCCATCTGAATTACAAGCGCAGCAATGGGGGCCAAAATGGCTACCAATAACATTCCGAGACCTCCCCCCCTGCTATCTTCTTCATCCCTCCCGCCATATCCCCCAAAAATAGCCGCCCATCGGGCCATATTTGCCAGCATCATGATAGCGCCGGCAACCGTTGCAACAATGGTAGATATAAGTATATCCCGGTTCCGAATATGGGATAATTCGTGTCCTAAAACTCCTTTGAGTTCTTCGAGTTTCAGAGAATTAAGCATCCCCTCGGTAACTGCCACTGCAGCATGGCTGGGATTTCTCCCCGTGGCGAAGGCATTCATGGCATTCGTTGGGATGATATATATCCTGGGCATAGGTAATCCCGCATGCATGGTTAATTCCCTAACGATCCCATAATAGGCCGGCGACTCCTGCTCAGAAACCTCCCTGGCGCCATACATCTTCAAAACAATCTTGTCGCTAAACCAGTAACTAAAAAAATTCATCCCCATAGCAATGGCAAAGGCAAAGACCGCACCCTGACGTCCGCCGAACATACTGCCCACCCAAACAAGCAACAGCGTCAAGGCAATTAATAATACCGTTGTCTTAAAATAATTCATAATACTCTTTCTCCTCAAACAAACCGCAAAAAAACCTTTAGGAGAGGAATTCCATACTTCTGGAAAAGGTATTATTCCAAAACACCCCCCACCCGAAAAATCATTATAAGTATAGCCTATTTTTTGTCAAGGAATTTAATCTTATGTATTTTTCAGTGAAAATAAAATATTTATACAATTTGTTTTGAGCAAGGAGGTAGGAAAAATAGAGCGCCGTCCCTTGTGACCGGCATCGGATACTATGAAGATATTTGTTCAAGTTTCCTGTAGATAGCGGTCCTGACCGCATCGTACCGGGGTTGAACTTCTACAGGAAGGTTGGCAAATCGCGGGATTACTTCTTCCAGTTTATTTTCATGATAACTTATCTTAAATTCCGGGAATTTCAAGCCATGTGCAGTAGAAATAACAACGACTTTTTCCTCACGCCTTATCGCCTTTTTCTCCAGCAATTTTATTAACACTGCCAGGGCAACCCCCGTATGCGGGCAACTGAACAAACCGGTTCTGTCCGCTTGTGCAGAGGCATTAGCCAATTCATCTTCTGTTGCCTGCTCTACAATGCCATTGAATGCCTTTAAAACGTTGATAGCCTTTTTATAACTAACCGGATCGCCTATCTGGATAGCATTGGCAAGAGTCTTTTGTGCCTTCACCGGCGTAAATTCTTTAAACCCCTTCAGATAGCTAAGGTAAAGAGGATTGGCCTTGGCTGCCTGTGCACACACAATGCGCGGCAATTTGTCGATTAAGCGCAATTCCTGCATCATAAGAAAGCCTTTTCCCAGCGCTGCGGTATTGCCCAAATTCCCTCCCGGAACTATTACAACATCGGGCACTTCCCAATCGAACTGCTGGACTATTTCGATACTTACTGTTTTTTGACCCTCAATGCGAAGGGAATTCATGGAGTTGGCCAGGTAGATATTATTTTTGCTACATATCTCCTTTACCAGTTTCATACACCCATCAAAATCGGTATCCAGCGATAAAGTAAGCGCCCCATTGGCAATAGGCTGGATAAGTTGCGCGTGGGATACCTTGTTCTTTGGCAGAAACACTATGGCAAGAATACCCGCAGCGGCGCAATACGATGCAAGCGCAGCAGAAGTATCTCCCGTGGATGCACAGGCAACTGCTGGGATATCCTTCCCCTCCGCAATCATCTGCTTGACCATGGAAACCAGTACAGTCATTCCCAGGTCTTTAAAAGAGCCTGTATGGGCATTCCCACACTGTTTGATCCACAAGTCTTCCAAACCAAGTTCCTTTCCGAGCCGTTCGGCCCAGAAAAGGTTGCTGCCTCCTTCATATAAGGAAACTACGTTCCCGTTGTCGACATTGGGACACACCCATTCTTTCTTGCCCCAAACAGAACTCCCGTAAGGCCACTTGCTGCGTCTATACCGTTCATCAAACAACCTCTTCCAATGTTCGGGGGAGTGCCTGTGGAGTTTATCCATATCGTGCTTGACCTCCAGCAAATCTCCACACTTCCTGCACTGGTAGACAACCTCGTTCAGCTCATACTTTTCATTACATCCTGATATGCACTGGAACCATGCCCTGTATGGCATGAACAATTTCTCCTTTCAAAATATCGTATGGGAAACATTTACCGTCTTAATGCAAAAGACAGAATTGCCCAGAGAGCCGTAATGGTAAGGGTTAAAAAGCCAAGATTCAATCCCATCATCCAATAAATGATCTCTCGCTTGTCCTTTTCTGTTTTTATAAGTATCTCTGTCTTATCACGTTCTATTTTTTCATATATTTGGTCTACTCTTGAGGCAATTTGGGTGATTCTTTCTTTGAGAACGTCTTCATAAAGGGTCTCAAGCCTTGCAATTCTATGTTCTAATTCTTCAATTTCCGGCATGTTAGAATTATAAGATTCATATATCTAATTTGTCAAGTTTTTTCGAATAGATACAACACTGCAATACTGAAAAATTCTTATGAATAGTGAAAAACTATTTTAATTTTGACAAAAACGCTATCACTTTGATAAGATTCCCTGACATCATGTATTTACAAAATTTACTGTCAAAAATATTTTCATATTTCCCAAAAGTAAACGGGCAATCTATCCGGCGGGAGTTCAAGCATGCCTTTAGTATGGGAACGCCTCATAAAAATATAGCATTGAACGAACAGGAACTGGCCCTTATCCGGAAACTGGCAACGGTAATAAACAAAAGAAGAATCACAGTTCCAGCCACAATGTTTCTTGAATGTGCACAACCACTCAGTTATCTTGGAAGCCAGATGATGGTATTCTTCAGACCATTTTTAACCTTTTTCTTCACACCAGCAGAATACGATCTACTTCAGGATATACTTGAAAAGAGGGAAGGGATAAAAAAGATTATCGAGGAGTTAGAAAAGGCAACTATTCACCGCAAAGACGCAGAGTGCGCAAAAAGAAGATCCAAAATGTAAATAGCGGAAAGTGCATTTGCAATGGAATAAAGAATTGTCAATTGTTTTTAAAGCCGAGCACATTCTGTGCCTTTGCGGTAGGCTTTTACAAAAAAGAGGATCATGATGTGAATGTCATCATTGCCACAGACTGCGGGAGTACAACCACCAAAGCCATCCTGATTGAAAAAAAGAATGGAGTTTATCGGCAAACATTCCGTGGCGGGGCGCCTACAACTGTAGAAGCGCCCTTTGAAGATGTTACCCGCGGTGTGTTGAACGCCTTTACCGAGTTAGAAGAACTTTCTGGCCGGAAGATCCTGGATGGAGAAAGAATCATCACACCGGCGCAAGGGAATGTTGGCGTAGACATTTATGTATCTACGAGCAGCGCAGGCGGTGGCTTGCAAATGATGGTGGCAGGCGCTGTAAAGACCATGACCGCCATGAGCGCCCAGCGTGCGGCGCTCGGAGCCGGCGCCATTGTAATGGACGTTATTGCATCTAACGACAAACGCCTTCCTCATGAGAAGATAGATCTCATACGTCAATTACGACCTGATATAATATTACTCTCCGGGGGGACTGATGGGGGCACTGTTTCTCACGTGATAGAATTGGCAGAATATATCTCAGCCGCACATCCCAGACCTCGGCTCGGCATGACATTTCAGCTTCCGGTCATCTATGCCGGCAACAAGGATGTCCGCGAAAAAATAAAGGAAATTCTCGGCAAAAAAACCTCCCTCCACATTACAGAAAATATCCGACCTACCCTCGAACACGAAAACCTCATTCCGGCGCGCCAGGAAATCCAGAAACTTTTTCTCGAACATGTAATGGCACAGGCCCCTGGTTACAAAAAACTGATGTCATGGACCGGGGCGCCCATTATGCCCACCCCAGCGGCAGAGGGCCTCATTATGCAGGCAATCGCCAGAAAACAAAATATTAATGTCATTGGTATTGACATAGGCGGCGCCACGACGAATATTTTTTCTGTGTATGGCGAGGTATTTAATCGCACAGTGAGCGCAAACCTCGGAATGAGTTACAGCATCTCTAATGTGTTGGTTGAAGCGGGGCTTGAGAATATTCTGCGATGGATACCATTCGATATCGATGAATCCGATCTCAGAAACAGGATCAAGAACAAGATGATCAGGCCCACGACTATACCTCAAACACTGGAAGAGTTGAAGATAGAACAGGCTATATCCCGTGAAGCTCTGAGGGTATCCTTTGAACAACACAAATCCCTGGCAGTAGGACTCAAGGGAGTACAGCGGGAACGAGATATCTCCGAAGCATTTAAACAAGAGACTGTGGGTGAAACATTAATAAACATGCTAAAGCTGGACCTCCTGGTGGGCAGCGGTGGTGTGCTCTCCAATGCACCGCGCAGGGCACAGGCAATGCTTATGATGATTGATGCCCTACAGCCTGAAGGCATTACCAGGATTGCTGTCGACAGTATTTTCATGATGCCTCATCTGGGAGTTCTTTCAACGGTAAACGAACAGGCATCTACAGAGGTATTTGAGAAAGATTGTTTGATTCATCTGGGTACCTGCGTTTCACTTGTTAAAGGAAGTATCGGAAAGGCCAATGAAAAATGCATTTCCTATAAGATAACGATGCCGGATGGTAAAAAAACAGAAAATTCGCTTTCTTATGGGAACCTGAGCGTCTTCCCCTTGGGCATTGATCAGACAGCGGAAATTGAGGTCATACCGGCAAAAGGTTTTGATGTCGGCGCAGGAAAAGGGAAACCTATTGTGAAGAAGGTTTTTGGCGGAGTTGTAGGGGTAGTTATCGATGCCCGGGGCAGACCTATCACCCTAGCAAAAGATAAGGCATCAAGAGTGGAGCAACTACAACGATGGACCAAGGCCATTGACGCGTACCCAGAATAAAAAACCTTTCATTCTGGATTCAGATAAACACAGACTTCGGCGTAAGCTCAGTCGAACAATTATCAGGATATCAGATACAGATAAAAAAAACACATTGATAAGATTATGAATCATTTAATTCCCAATATACTATGACTCACGCTTATACACCCGGCTTACGCATATCTGAAAGAACCAGGGTCACAAGCCAACGTGTCCTTCCGTTACGGGGTGATGTTATCGTCGGAAAGGGTGATACTCTCAAGGCAGAGGATGTAGTAGCCAGTACCCATTTGCCTGGTAAGATACACGCCATTAATGCCGTAAATCGGTTGGGTATCCAACCTAAGGACATCAGAGAATATATGTTAAAAAAAGAAGGTGACGCAGTCCGGAAGGACGAGATCATCGCCGAGACAAAGCCATGGATTAAAATACTGAAGACCGTCCTGCTTTCACCTATAACAGGAACGATTGAAACCATATCAACAGTAACGGGACAAGTTCTCCTGCGGGAAACTCCAAAACCAATTCAAGTGTTCGCCTTCGTGGACGGCACGGTCACAGAGGTCATGGAAAAAGAGGGTGTAGTTATGGAAACAACTGCAACCTTCATTCAGGGCATCTTTGGGGTAGGTGGTGAAACAGTAGGTGAACTCGTGATTGCGGTTAATAAGTCCGATGATATACTTACTACCGACTGCATACTGCCCACTCATAAGGACAAAATTATCGTGGGGGGGTCTTTTATCCAACACGATGCTATGGACAAGGCAAGAAAGATAGGAGTAAAAGGCATCATCGTTGGTGGGCTTGACGACAAAAATCTCAAGAAATTGCTTGGATACGACCTTGGAGTAGCCATTACGGGCTCAGAAGAAATCGGTATTACTCTCATTATTACCGAAGGTTTTGGTCAGATACAGATGGCACAAAGGACATTCGAGCTTTTAAAATCCCGCTCGGGCGCTAAAACCTCTATTAATGGCGCTACGCAGATCCGTGCGGGTGTAGTAAGACCAGAAATTATCATACCTTATTCAAACAAGACAGCCAAAGAAGAATTAGACAAGCCACTCGACAGAGGCATGGAAATTGGGGACACCATAAGGGTCATCCGTGTACCTTATTTTGGAAAGATCGGCAAGATCAAGGCACTCCCCTTTTCTCCCCTGACCATCGAAACCGAGGCCACAGTACGCATCCTCGAGGTCGAGTTTCCCGATGGTTCCACAGCCATTGTCCCACGGGCAAATGTGGAGATGATTGAGACATAAAAATTTTTTTTATTGACTTAAGGGTAATCTGTGAAATAAAATGCTCTTCACAATCCGATAAAGGCAAACCCTGAGCGATCAGGGGGCGCAAAGTAAATGGGTCTTTAAGTTACAAGGAAGTAACGCGAGAAAGATAGCCTTACTGCCGAAGATGTTTATCGAATAAACATTTTTGCAGTAAGGCTTTTTTTTGCCGTTCAAAGCTTCATTTTTGAGATAACTTTATCTCTATGAGTGCCAATTATTAAGAAATTGTCGAGAGGTTACCTTTCGGAGGCTTAAATCTTGCCGGCAGTACAAAAGAACATATTTCAGCATGGAGTGAGGATATTTATCATATGAACTCATTAAGTTACAATTTTGATCTGATACGGCACCTCGTGCGTTGCGATTTTGCTGTGCGCTATAAGGGTTCGGTTCTGGGCGTACTATGGTCACCCATGCTCCCCTTAGCTCAATTGCTGGTGTTGGTTTTTCTCTTCCAGAAAGTTGTTCCGCTAAACATTGATGCTTACCCGGCTTTCGTTTTCAGTGCGTTACTACCGTGGACATGGTTTAGTACGTGTCTTAGTTCATCTGGTAGTCTTTTGATCAACAATCGTGGTTTGGTTCGGAGGCCTAATTTTACACCAGCAACCCTTATAATTACCAACACCTTGTCAAACATGCTAAACTATTTAGTAGTCCTGCCAATACTTTTTGTTATGTTAGCCATCTATGATAAAACTATGACATTGGCCCTTCTGATTCTTCCATTGCTGATATTGATTCAGGGTGTATTAATAGTTGGCCTAAGCCTGATCATCGCTATGCTAAACGTCTTTTATCGTGATGTGCAGCACATTATGAGCATAGTACTTATGCTTCTCTTTTACATGACACCAGTTTTTTACCAGCCGCAGGCAGTCAGTGAAAATTTCCGTATTTTATACATGTTTAGCCCGATTGCGGTGCTGATACAAGGCTACCGAGCGATTTTTTTTTACGGTACGTTCCCTGAATGGAGATCGCTCCTGTTTGCGGGCACAACAAGTATCTTCGTATGCGTCTCTGGTTACCTTCTTTACAGGTTTTTTCTTCATGATATTATTGATACCATCTAGTATGTTTGAGGTACAAAAATACGTTTCCAGGAAAAAACTATAGTATTATGACTATTCTAAAGATATAGTTTTGCATCAGAAACGAACTTATTTCAATATACTTCCATCGTCAGACTTAAGAGTATAATATGTCTGCAGTTCTAACAGTGAACTCTGTCTCAAAACGCTACCGGATTCAACGCAATCGTCCGGTTACCCTCAAAGAGTCAATAATCAGACGGTTTACAGGCCGTTACAACAGAGACAATGACTTTTGGGCGCTGCGTGATGTCACTTTTTCTGTGGAACAGGGACGGGCGCTGGGCATTGTTGGTCATAACGGTGCAGGAAAAAGCACCTTACTGCGTTTACTGTGCGGTCTGGGAAGACCTACCACCGGATGTATCCGTCGTGTAGGTCAAGTTAGTGGATTGCTTGAACTGGGAAGTGGATTCCATCCTGAGATGACCGGTCGAGAAAATCTTATGACGGGGGGCATCCTGAGCGGCCTTACAAGACGCCAGGTGCTGGCAAGGGAGGAAGAAATTGTTGCCTTTGCTGAACTGGAAGAATTCATTGATCAGCCGGTTAGAACTTACTCTAACGGCATGTATTTGAGGCTTGCCTTTGCCACAACCATCCATTTCGATCCTGACGTTTTGATCATTGATGAAGTGCTGGCGGTTGGCGATTCCCGTTTTCAGAAGAAATGCCTTGAACGATTGGCAGCTTTTCGAGCATCAGATAAAACCACAATCCTGACATCGCATGATTCTGGCCAGATCAGGAGTTTATGTGATGAAGTGCTTGTACTGGAGGAAGGGCGTATAGTAATGCAAGGGGATCCGGAAAGCGCTATTCGTTATTACAACGATCTTATGCGTCAGCGGACAGAAAAACGGGCCGAGAAGCTTTTTGGTAAAACAAATCAACCTAATACAGTAACTCAATATGGCAAACGTTTAGGAACTCAGGAAGCGGAGATATGCGCTGTCTATTTATATGACACACAGGGCAAAACTACTGATACAATAAGCAGTGGCGATAGCCTGACGATTAGCCTTGAATATAACATCACAAAACCCATGCCCGATATTGCAGTTATCTTCGGTATATACAATGAGGCAGATATCAAGTGTTTTGAAACCTATATTCTCTCTGCATGCACAACCTTTGGGCATATAGACCAGCACGGCAATTTTATTTGCCATTTGCCAGAATTACCTCTGCTTCCCGGCATGTATTACATCAACGTCGGTCTCTATCCTCTTGATTGGGATTATATCTATGATTATCACTGGCAAATGCACCCCTTACATATTTTAAGTAAAAATGGAGCAAACTCTGGAGATACGGGCGTTATTTCACTACGTCCGGTATGGTCTATTTTAAATATTCAAAATCAAACAATAGAAACAAATATCGCAACACAGAGAAAATAAGTTGTTTATCACCCAAAGGATGCATTAAGGATTATTTTAAGCAATTGTAGAGTTAAACAATGGACAAAAAAGGCAGACATCATATTGTTATTATAGAAGGGTATGAGGGGTACTGTGAATTTCTTTCAGATGAGACAGAAGAAAGAATATCCATGAGAGGATTAGGTCTTCCGGTTGAAGAAATCTCCGAGTATCTTGACTGCCGAATCACTATTCTTTGCTGGAGTGAGTGGTACCATTACGAAACAGGGAAAACCTGGGTACCGACTCCGGCAACACGTCCAGTATTACAACCAAACTTTGACACTGTGCCGGATCCTTTCAGATCAGAAAGGGTCAAACGGATTCCAATTCCTGCGAGGGACCCTGAATATTGGCTTCCGTTCGATGAAAAAGGCTTAAGCCCACGTTCTCACGGATTAATCAATGATGGGGGGCTATTATCTTTTGTTTCTTATTGTCTGAATAAAGAACTTCAGGTACTTTACAAAAAAGACCCATTTCAGGTTATTATCCTGCCAATGTGGGGCGGTCTCGGATATGTCTCACAGATGGCAAAGGCAACCAAGGTTCCCGATACGGTAGATGTGCCTTTCGTAGTTGCAGTTACCGATAAATCCGTTAACCGACAGATGGCTAATCAGGAAGGCATATGGATCCGCCATGCAATCATCCGGCGACAGATGGAAGATGTGTCATTGGCTTTAGCAGATCTTGTGCTAGTTTTTGGACCCAGAGGAAATAAGATAGCCATTGACGGCAGATTGCCCGAATCTTCACCCCCTGTTTTTGCACCACGTTTTATTGATAAACAAATACTTGATGCAATCTCTCATGCGTCTGCAGCATACACCACCGATACCCGCAAATATCCTGGATTTTTTCTCTACGAACCTCAGCAAGCCTCTTCGGGAGTACTAACGGCGCTTGACGCAGTTACTCTTTTAACAAACAAAGGAGTGTCATTTAAAGATCCGGTAATCAGTGCAGGACCGTCCATGGTCTTTGCCCCTATGAAACCCAGAGATTTTGTTGACTATTGGTCATCCCGAGGATTTGTAAAGGATCTGGTACGGGAACAACAATGGGAATGGAGAAGAGAATATCCACAACATCCATATCAAATCTTTCCTGTGCGTCTCTACCCAAGTTTTTTTGATCATCTCCCAAATGTCTGGCATGAACTTGCCAAAGGGTCCTTTGTGTTACTCTCTCCAGCGGCTGCAGAAGGATTGGCGCCGGGAGAAAACCTTCCTGAAGAGATTTTAATTCGTGGAGATCCTACTCCTGAGAATGTGGCAGATTTCATGGGGAAAATCATGGTAACCGATGTTGAAAAACTTGATCAGATAAGACGGGAACTGTGTAAGCGTATTATCAGCGCGCACTGTGGAAATACGCGGCAATGCCTGATCACAAAAACTACTGCAGCCTTAGAACAACTTCTTCATTCTCCCCATCAATCACAGAATCTGTCACGGGTAGCTCTTATGTTCCTTGATCGCCGCATTTCTCTCCGTGCACATGCAGAGGCGGATAAACCACCTTTATTACCGGAGCCCAAACCTCATACCAGGAAGGGAACACTAACGGTTGTCGTAACCTGTTATGAAATGGGGTCTTTGATAAAGGATGCCATTACAAGTGTTTGGGCATCTGAACGTCAGCCTGATGAGGTTCTTCTGATTAACGACGGGTCACACGGAAAAGAAACCCACTCGTATATAAGGGAACTTCAAAAAGAGGCATCTTTAAAAGGTCTTCCCCTTACAGTTATTCACAAGCAAAACCAGGGACTGGCAGCGGCAAGAAATACTGGACTTGAAGCAGCAAACGGAGAATTTATTTCCTTCCTTGACGGAGACGATATGATTGAGCCTCCTTTTTACAGGATTGCCCTTCAGATACTCGATAAATATCCACGTTTAGGTGGTGTTGCCGCCTGGGCCTTTATTTTTGGGAATGATATCCCTGATGGCTTCTGGAACGCTCCGCAGACGGAACTGCCCTTTCTATTTATTGAGAACAGTGTGATCGTTCCCTGCCTGACACGCACAGAACTTTTGCAGGGCCTCGGTAGTTACGATACTCGCCAGCGTTATAACTATGAAGATTGGGAATTAGGCGTTCGAATGCTTGCATCAGGATGGCCCATTATAACAATTCCCATGCACCTTACAAGATACAGGGTTCGCAGGGATTCACTTTACCGAAGCATGACCTCTGTGCAGAATCAGGTTATGAGGGAACTTATGTTGAATACCCATCGTGAAACGGTATCCAAATTTACCGTTGAAATTGCCATGCAATTAGAAAATCAATTGAAACAATATGTTTATACTGAACAAACCCTATCTGCACCCTATAACAATTCAAACCATACTCTTCCTTTACTTAAAATATTTTTACGTAAAACAGGAAGGATTATTACACATTTATTGACAAATTAGCGAACCATTATGAAACATCTTATAGTTTGTAGCGAATATCCACCGGCGCCAGGAGGCGGTATTGGGACGTATGGAGTCCATATTGCCCGGTTACTTGCCGAAAAGGGAGAAACAGTACATGTAATCGGTAAATTTTATGAAGGCTCCAATAGGCAGACTGAAGAACAGTGCAACGGGCGGTTAATTATCCATCGTCTTCCCTATATGAACTGTAAATCTTTTATGACTCACGAATCAAATTCCTTAATCAAATTTAAGAAAGTGAATCATCTTTTTAAATGGAGTCTTCACTCCCAATCTTTTTCCTGGCAAGCTAGCCTTCTTACAGAGAAACTTATTGAACAGGAAGGGATCGATATAATTGAATCACAGGATTATGAGGCGCCTTTATATTTTTTTCAACTTCGCCGGGCCATGGGATTAGGACCAAAAAGGCGTCCCCCCTGTTTTATTCATTTACATTCTCCAATTGAATTTATCACCCAACACAATGATTGGGATATTTATTCTCCTTCTCTTTTGGAAATAAAAAGGCTTGAGGACTTTAGTATCACGACGGCCGATGCCCTCCTTTGCCCCAGTCGCTATTTAGCCAACCAAGCAGAAGAGCATTACGGATTGCAGGCAGGGAGCATTCGGGTTATTCCATTACCAATTGGAGACAATCCCATCCTCGAACGGAATAAAGACACATGGGAATACGGAAAAATTTGTTATATGGGAAGACTTGAGCGACGCAAGGGAATAATAGAATGGATCGATGCTGCAGCAGGGGTTGCCCATAAATACCCGGATGTTCATTTTGAGTTTATTGGCGCCAATATTCTTGCCACAAAGAACATGAGTGGTGAAGATTTTGTAATGCGTCGCATCCCCGACGAGTTAAAGACAAGGTTTCACTTTCTGGGCCACCAAGAACGTTCTTTGCTTCCGCAATTTCTGGCTAAAGCACGTATTGCCGTAGTACCATCCCGTTGGGAAAATTTTCCTTATAGTTGCGTTGAAGCGATGTGTTCAGGACTACCGGTTCTTGCATCGCGTGAGGGAGGAATGGTCGAAATGATCGAAGACGGCAAAACGGGTTGGCTGGCAAAAAAAACTGAAAATAATGGCCTTGCAGAAGCCCTAGAACGGGCATTAGAAACACCTCCCAAAAAAATTGCTGAAATGGGGAGTAATGCATCAGCATCCATCCGCCAGATGTGCGATAACAAGAAAATCCTGGAAAGGCATTTAGACTTCCGCAGTCAAATCGTCAATCAAGGACCAAAACAATCTTTAAACCTGCCGGTAAATTTATCATGGTCTACAAGACCCCTTTATGAGAGGCAAACGCATAAGGTTTTGCAAAATAATTCCGAAAAAGGAATTGCCATTGTTGTTACCTGCTTTAATACAGCACAATTTCTTACTGAATGCCTGCAAAGCATTGAACAGCAAACACAAAAACCCGCTGCTGTAATTATTGTAGATGATAGATCTACACAAAATCAGGCATTGAAAACCCTAGCTATTGCGCAACAGGGAGGATGGCATGTTATTCTCAAAAAAAATGGCGATGTAACGCCGGCTAAGAATACTGGCATTGAAGCAATACTTAATTCAGGAACGAAACCCCTCGGTTTCTCTTTCCTCAATGCCCATGACAGGTTAAAACCTAACTTTATAGCCACCTGTGAATCTATTCTTAAAAGATCTCCAGAAGTTGGCCTTGTCTCCTGCTGGGCTCAGTATATTGGGGTTAAGGATAAAATTTTGACGAACTTCTGCCCATCCTTCCCTTATCAGTGGCTTTCAAATGAAGCGATTCCCTTTGGTGTCGTTCGCACACAGTCATTGCGAGAAGCCGGTTACTTTCGCTCCACAATAAGTGAGGAATATGACACGTGGGACCTTTTCAATGCAGTGATGGCTGCCGGATGGGCTGCTGCTACTATTCCGGAAATATTGGGAGAACTTAGACAGAGAAAAGAATCAACGTTGCATTTTGCGAATACAGGAGTTTGTGGAAGAACGCAGAGGAAACTTTTTGAAAGATTTCCAGACCTTATTAACCGCGATGCTAAGGAAATTGCCCTTCTTGCTCAGGCTTACATGGCAAATTCAGTAATTGCAAATTCAACACAAAATAAATTATTTCAATGTATTCTGGAACATATGTTACTTTACTTTTTTCATAAAGAAACTTTAAGGAAGGCTTTGCTGTTTTTTAAAAAAGTAAAAAATAAGACAACACGCATATTCCTATCTGGTTGTCAAATTTTATTTCTCATATAATTAACATGAAAAACAAGTAAAATGAATATTCTTATTTCTGCAATAATATGTACACACAACCGTGCCGAATATCTAGTGAAAGCACTTCAAAGCTTACTTGATCAAAATCTGCATAAAGACACGTACGAAATTATTATAGTAGATAATTGCTCTACGGATTCCACCGAAGAAGTAATAAAAAAGACTTTAAACAAGAACATCAGATACCTCTATGAATCGAAGCTGGGTCTCTCTTATGCGCGGAATACTGGTTGGCAGAATGCGCGGGGAAAATATGTTGCTTACCTGGATGACGACGCCATTGCTTGTCCAACCTGGCTCAGCAAAATCTTGGAGGTATTTGAAACGGTAAAACCAAGACCAGGCTGTGTAGGGGGAAAGGTAAATCCCATTTGGGAAGCCCCCAGACCCAGCTGGATATCGGATGAACTTTTAACCAGTCTCACGATTATTAACTGGTCTGACATACCACATAATTTAACCGACCTGAACCGGAAATGGCTCGTTGGCGCCAATATTGCCTTTCCAACCGCAGTTCTTAAACATGTCGGTGGATTTACCCATGACCTTGACCGTAAGGGCAAACACCTTTTGTCGGGAGGCGATGTTTTTCTTGAAAAGCAAATCCAGAAGGCAGGATATACTTGTTTTTACCATCCGGAGATAGCCATTCATCATCTTACACCCACGTCACGACTTAACCAACGCTGGTTTACTTGCAGATATTATTGGCAGGGGATTTCCGATGCTATCATGCAATTAATTGAAGAAACACCATCAATAGCAGAACGTATAAATTGCGCTGCTATTAAACTATATTCTTTATTGCAATCTCCACGAACAATTATAAATCTCATATTGCCGAGAAAGGACCCAAAGCGATTTACCGAAAAATGCTTCGCATTAATTACGGTTGGGCATATAGCAGGTTTGCTTGGAGCCGGGCGAAGGTAGAATAATTATGCATATATATTTGATCCATACTCGTTATCCTCATTGGTGCACTCATTCTGGTATAAATCAATTTTTAAAATACATTGATATAATTAATTATAAAATAAAAGTAAAACAGATACCAGACAATGACGAAGATTTTCCTGTACAGAATAGATTAATACGGAAATACTTACGTAACATTATTCAAAAACGCGGTATGAAATGGTATAAACTTAGTGATCTGACTGCTGAAATAAAAGCACTAGCCCACTGCTATTTTAGAAAGGTGGATATCATACATTATCTTGACGGTGAACATTCAGCACAGTTTCTTCCCGGATTACTGAAGCGGCTTCGTAAAATACGACCAAGGGTCGTTGCAACCTATCATCAACCACCAGAAATACTCGATTCACTTATTATTAAGGACGTCATCCGTAAGCACGATTGCATTACCGTCGTATCGCCAGAGCAAGTATCCTATTTTAGGGAATTTATAGACCATGATAAAATCCATTTAATTCTTCATGGTATAGATACTGACTATTTTAAACCCCGGGATATTCCAAAAACGAAGGGGAAATTTCAGTGCATTACCGTAGGACACTATTTACGGGATTTCAAGGCAGTTAGACTTGTAGCAGAGAAGCTGAAAGATTTTCATGAAATAGGATTTAATGTGGTATCTTCACAGGCGGGAGAAGTGGAAGGTTTAAAAAACATCACCATATACAAAAACATAGATGATGCTCAATTACTGAAATTGTATCAACAATCAGATGTATTATTCCTTCCATTAGTGCAGTCTACTGCAAATAATGCCCTTCTTGAAGGGATTGCATGCGGATTGCCTGTGGTGTCAACCAGCCTGCCATCGGTAAAGGCCTATTTGCCAGGAAGCGAAGCCATCTTGATAAAAAACAACAACCCCGAACAATTATCAGAAGCCCTCCTGCACTTATTTCATAACCAGGATGAACGTGTTACTATGGGACAAAAAGCCCGTAAAAGGGCGGAAGAGCTAGCATGGCACACTATTGCTCCGCTGTATGAAGCAGTCTATTCAAAACTGGCAGGTAATGGTTAATTTCATAATAAATCAGGAGTAAATATGTTACTAGAAAGATTGATTAAAGACAACCCGCAATTCCATCTGCATGAAGGTGTCTCTACAAGCTGGGCTATTCACCCTGACACCTTACGCTTTCTTTACAGCATGTTAACACCCAGCATGTCAACATTGGAAACTGGTTGTGGGCATACAACCGTTATCTTCTCTATAGTAAATACAAAACATATTTGTATTACGCCTGATCTGGGAGAAGCTGAACGGGTACAACAATATTGCGCAAAATTAGGCCTCACAGAAAATATAACTTTCATTATTGAAAGTTCAGATAAAATCCTTCCACAGAATGGATTGATACAATCAGAATTAGATCTTATATTCATTGACGGAGCACATCGTTTCCCTATACCGATTATTGATTGGTATTACACAGCATTCAAGTTAAAGCCGGGAGGCATTGTATGCGTAGACGACTTTAAGATACCATCAGTTAAAATATTATATGATTTTTTAAGTATAGAGGAAGAATGGGAATTAATAAAAATCATGAATAATACTGCTTTCTTTAAAAAATTACAGGAACCAAAAAATGTTAATGATTGGACCGGCCAGAAAATTAATTTACCCTATTGTTATGATATAAATAAACGCAACAAAGAATCAATTATCAACAAGTTGAAACTTTCGCATCTGATAAAAAGGTTAAAAAAATTAAAAGGGTAAATATCATGTCAGAAAACAGACATTTGTTTTGCTCGAAACCTTTTACATGGTTTGAGATTACCCATTTAAAAAAAATCGGGGAGGTATTTCTGTGCTGTCCGGCATGGCTTGATACATCCATAGGAAATTTACAAGATCAGTCGATTGAAGAGATATGGAATGGTGAAAAGGCACAAGAAATACGGCGCTCAATTTTGGATGGTTCATTTACCTATTGCAATCGCTCCAGATGCGCTTTTTTACAAACGGTATCCGGGCCGGTTGAAAAAATTGAAGATGTTAAAGACAATGATTTAAAAACCGTAATAGAAAATGAACTCACACTCCTACCCTATGGACCGAAACAAATTATTTGTACATATGATAAATCTTGTAATCTATCCTGCCCTTCATGTCGAATAAATATTATTATAGAGAAGAAAAACAAGAAACAAATATTAAGAGTCCAGCACAAGATTCAACAGGAGGCTATGAAACATGCTAACTATTTACACATTACGGGATCAGGTGATCCTTTTGGCAGTCCTTTTTTCAGAAAATGGCTGCAAACTATGAAAAGAAAGGATATGCCGAATATTGATAAAATACATTTACAAACAAACGCGCAATTATGGACAGTAAAAATGTGGGATACGATCGCAAAGGATATACAACAGCTTATCAAAAGCGCAGATATTTCAATTGATGCGGCAAACCCGGAAACTTATGCAATCAATCGTAGGGGTGGGAGTTTCGCAAGGCTTCTTGAAAACCTCAAATTTATCAGCTCCCTTCGTAAAAACGGTCCCTTAGAGTGGGTAGGCATAAGCATGGTTGTTCAAAAAAACAACTTTAAAGAGATGCCTGATTTTGTGCGTCTTGGCAAGTATTTTAATTTTGATACCGTTTATTTTAGCCAGTTAGTGAATTACGGAACATACTCTGAAGAGGAATTTAGAAATAGGGCCGTTCATTTTCCCACGCACCCAAGTCATTATGAGTTTATTGACATTCTGAATGATACAATCTTTAATGAACCGTTAGTCCACTTAGGAAATCTAACGGAAATTGCATTGAGAAGATAATAATTATAAACACACACAGAAACAAAAACGTAAAGTTACGGGAGACTGACTCAGTGGCTGAAGGGTACACAAACCAGGATTGGAAAGTAATTGATTATCAAATGTATTGTTTGGACCCGGAAATAATTGATCGTCAAACCAATACTCAATTGCTATTCAGAGGACCTAAACCTCAAAAATTAGAAGAGGGCAAATACTTCGTATCTATTGGTGCAGCACAAACTTTTGGACGTTTTTGTGAAGAACCATATCCAACCTTACTGCAAAAGAGGCTTGGTATACAAACAGTAAATCTTGGCCGGGGAGGTGCAGGACCATCGTTTTTCTCAAAAGACAACGATAAACTATTAAAATATATCAACAGTGCCAGGTTTGCCATCATACAAATTATGTCGGGAAGATCTGAGAGTAATTCATTATTTACCAGTAAAGGTCTGGGATTTTACACGAGAGTATCCGATGGTACTCCGATTGGATGCGATGATGCTTTTAGAGAGTTATTAAAACAGCACGATAAAGATTATATAAAAACAATAATTACTGAAACCAGAAATAATTGGGTTGATAACTATAGAGAACTCCTGGAAGAAATTACCCCACCCAAAATATTGTTCTGGTTCTCCACCAGAAAGCCACACTATAAGGAAAAATACAAAGACATTCACACATTATTTGGAGAATTTCCCCAATTGGTTAATACACATATGATTAATCTAATACGAAAACATTGTGATGAATATGTTGAATGTGTATCAAGGAAAGGGATACCACATACACTTATTAACCGGTTTACAGGCAAGCCAATCACCATTGAAGATCCGTGGGGTGGTGTATGGGATAAGAATTGGTACTATCCTTCGCCCCAGATGCATGTAGCTGCAGCAAATACCCTTGAAAAGGTGTGTAAAAGGTATCTGCATCCAATTGGACTACAGAAAAGATCCAGTGTGTCTTTTAGTTTTAGTAAATGGCTATACAGAAAAAATACAATAATTTTATAGCTCCTTACAATAAAAAATGACTGTTGGAAGCCTCCTGAATCTAAAAGGTTTAATTTGTTTTCATTTAAAGAACCTGGCCCTTACTTTAGGAATACGTGATGGCCACTCAGATTATTGTAAATTTATTATTCTTACAAGAGGAAGATCCGGATCGAACTTTCTCCGTGGTTTATTAAATTCCCATAATCAGATCGTTACTTTCGGGGAATTGTTTCGTTCATACGATTCTATCGGATGGGATTTACCCGATTATGATAAATATCTGCAATCTAGGAGCTTAAAAACATTAATTCAAAATAACCCGGATAGATTTTTAAAAGAAAAGGTATTTAAAAAATTCCCAAAACAAATAGGGGCAGTGGGATTCAAAATATTCTATTACCATGCACAAAACGATTCCCGTAAAACTGTCTGGACATTTTTAAAGAATCAAAAAGATTTAAAGATAATTCACCTAAAGAGGAATAACACCCTTAAAGTCCTGCTCTCCCTTAAGAGGGCATTTAAAACGAATAAATGGACTGATATTACCGGTTCCGAGGAAGAAGATTTTTCTGTTTCGCTTGGCTATGAAGAATGTCTTCATGAATTTACCTGGGCGCAAGAGATTAAAAAACAATACGATATCTATTTTGAAAACCATCACAAGATTGACGTTTTCTATGAAAATCTATCCCGTAATTACGAAAACGAAATGAGACGCATGCAAGAGTTTTTAGGTGTAAATTATAAAATCCTTAAACCATCCACATATAGACAGACAAGACAACCGCTTTCTAAAATAATCACAAATTATTTTGAATTGAAGAAAGAATTTAAAAATACCCCATGGGAAGAATTCTTTGAGGATTAAATAAAACCACAAGTTTTATTTGTTAGATAAAAGGTATATTTAAAAAAAGTTCTGATAATGCACAGGAAGAAGTCAATACAACATGCCGATGAATAAACTATATAAAGAAGATTTTTACAGAATTCAAAAAGAGACCTCGAAAAGGTCGGCAAGGGAAATTATACCTTTGCTTCTTGGATTTATTCATCCTAAAAGTATCGTTGATGTCGGTTGCGGCTTAGGAACTTGGTTAACTGTCTTTAAGGAATTTGGCATCACAGAATGCCTAGGAATTGATGGTGATTATATAAAGAAAAATATGTTGCAAATTCCCCAGGAAGAATTCCTGCCGTTTGACCTCACAAAGCCTCTTCAATTAAACAGGGAATTTGACTTAGTTGTGTCCCTGGAAGTTGCGGAACATCTCCCCGCTGAATGTGCGGAAATTTTTATAGATTCAGTTACAAAACTTGGACAAGTTATTCTTTTTTCAGCAGCTATCCCTTTTCAAGGAGGAGTATGTCACGTAAATGAACAATGGCCTCATTACTGGCTAAAACACTTTAAAAAGAATAAATATTTAATAATTGATTGTTTACGGAAAGCAATATGGGACAATGAAAATGTAGAACCCTATTATGCTCAAAATATTTTTATCTTTGTTAAAGATAATTGCATCGGCAATTATCCTCTCCTTGAAAGAGAACTGGAAAATACGAATATCTCTCAACTCGCAATTGTCCATCCAAAAATTTATCAAAAGAATTCTAAGAAAATTGCAGCGGAGACATTGCCAATGACTGTAGAGGACGCCGATATAATCAAGATTGAGGTTACGGAGCCAGTAAACAATGTTGTCCCTCACACTTCCGCAAGGCGTCTCTTATGCCAAATCGAATTTATGGGGTCCTACATCGGCACACTTGAGTTGCCCATTTGCGATGGACTCGTTCCCGCATATGTCCTTTCAGATGCTATTGCAGCCGATTTTGCTTGGCCTATTGTTCGTCATTTTTTTGAACGCACAATCTACCGAAATATCCGTGTTAAGCATGAACCTGCTGGCTTATCCATTTACAAAGAAAAATTATGCCTTGTTGGCGGTCTTCCAAAAGACGAGCGTGCTCTATGGATACAATTACATGATCTGATTGGCTGGGTAATATTCTTACAGGAGGTGTGGGGCTGCCCTAATGTATCTCTAGAACATTTTTATCTGGACAGAGGCAATAAGCCACAAGAGAAATTCACGTACCGGCCACAAATCTTTTTATTTGAAGGTTCAAAAAAAGCCACAAGGTACTGTGTTAATGATAGCTGGCTGATAGTTGAAGTCAGTAAAGATATTTCTGATATGAGGGTTTCATGTCCTGAAATAAACGTACTGTTAACCGTGGGCGGAGCTGCAGTCGGAGCCGTAACCATTCCCATTACAGGTGATATACTCCGTGCCGAAGAATTACGTGCAATACTTACAAAAGCAAGTGGTTTTGAATTGTGCCGTGTTGCGGTCCGAGAAGGGATTCTTGGTAAGTCTGTCACAGATCCCCTGTCCCTTCGGGACCGACTTTCCCAATCGGCAGCAACCGTAAACCGATTTTCCAAAGACGGCTATTCTCTATTTACATTCGGAAATAACATTCGTGCGCTTGACTATGCTGCCTGTAAAACACTGATTCCTGACACATACAACCTGATACTCGGCCGGAACACATATGGATTGATTGGAACGAGTGCTTCCAGATGGACAACACTTCCGGCCGTTACTGAAAAAGATATCATTGATGCAGCACTGGCCAATGGAGAACCAATAGTCCGGGCATCGTCTCAAAATGGACACACTAAACGCATCATTCACTCACCCGATCTCATTTGGCATCAATTGTTGCAAAAACAAGAACCCTTTTTTAACCCAAATATTTCTCGTAAGATTCAACGGGAAAAAGCAACAGACACCTATCAGAATCACAGTAATGAAAACGTTGTGACCAATCAACTTCCGATCCTTTTGTATCACAGGATTTGTCCTGCTACGTCGCCAGCAACAGCAGACGACTCTATAACTCCGGAAACATTTGAAGAACATATCTCCAGCCTGCATAGTGCCGGATTCTATAGCATCAGACTGGAGGATTGGGGTGTGGCGATGCTTGAGAAAAAACCACTTCCTAGGCGGGCGGTTCTTCTTACTTTTGATAACGGCTACCTGGATTTCTTAACTTTCGCATGGCCAATTTTACGCCGTTATGGCTTCTCGGCGACAATTTTTATTGTCACTGACTGGGTGGAAACATTGCGTAAACGTGATAGCGAATACGGCGGGCAGATCCCCCTGCTCGGATGGGATGAAATTCGCACCCTTCAGACAGAAGGTATAGAATTCGGCTCCCATTCGGCCAGTCATCGTTCACTTACAAAACTCACCCACGAGGAAATTGTTCGCGAAGGAGCTTGTTCACGAGCAGCTTTAGGTCATGAACTTGGGGTGGCAGTCAAGGCCTTTGCATACCCATACGGGGCGACAAACAGAATAGTTCAACATCTCATAGGGGCATGTGGTTACATCTTTGGCCTGACCTGCCAGGCAGAAATAAGCAAACTGGATGATTCCCTGCTTGCACTGCCCCGTATCGAGGCGGGGGATTCCGATAACTTGCAAAGTTTCATCGCAAAGCTCGATGTTCATCAGATGTAATATCCTACTTGACAAGCGACCAATATCGACCTAAATCAATGTTTGGCATAGAACTTGCCAAATCCAAGAGAAGCTGCATGCAAAAATTACTAAAAACAATTCGAATACTACTGTGTATAAGCCGATAAAAGTAACCGACATAGAATTGAGCCGTCCACTTGCAGATATTGAGGGCATGGATGGGTATGGGTCATTACAGGCATTGGTTCGTTTGCACGGCACGCCAATTGGGTACATCAAAATACCTGTTAGCGATGGTAAATGTACTGTGGCGGCGATTAGCAAGTCCATCCAGAGAAAGCATGGACATGCCATCATACGGCACCTTTTATATGATGGTCTGATGACGCTGCCACGACCGGGTGGATTACGCACAGGCGATCTGTCTGATATACCGCATCCGGTTTACAATGAACCACCACCATTGGTGACCGTTGCGGTCTGTACCCGTGACCGTGTTGCAGATCTTGCACAATGCCTTGACTCTCTCAGCCGCATTGATTACCAGAAACTGGACGTTCTCGTCGTTGATAATGCGCCGAACAGTACTGCAACCGAGCAATTAGTACGCACGAGTTACCCGAATATGCGGTATGTCCGTGAGCCTCGTCCTGGCCTCGATTGGGCACGCAATCGGGCAATCATCGAGTCCCGTGGAGAGATTATCGCCTACACCGATGACGACGTGGTGGTTGATTCAGGCTGGATTAAAGCCATTGCCGCTGTCTTCGCCGAAAATGCTGAGGTTATGGCTGTTACCGGGCTTGTGGTACCTTACGAGCTTGAGACCGAAGCCCAGCTACTCTTTGAGCAATGCGGTGGTTTCGGGAGAGGTTTTGAGCGCAAGTGGTGTCGGGTGAATATCGAAAGAGGTGAACGAGCGGCGTCCCTTCATGGAATTACGGGTAAGTACGGTACCGGGGCTAATATGGCCTACCGCCGTTGTCTGTTCGATCGAATTGGCTACTTCGATCCTGCATTGGATGTAGGCACTGTCACTAATGGTGGCGGCGACCTCGAGATGTTCTTTCGTGTGCTGAAAGCGGGATATTCATTGGTCTATGAGCCGGGGGCGATTGTGCGGCATTGTCACCGTCGCGATTATGCACACCTAAAAACTCAGCTTTCCACCTGGGGCACTGCCTTTTATGCGTACCTGACGCGCAGTATTCTTGCATATCCTGATGAACGGATTGCTTTTTTCCGGCTGGGGTTCCGCTGGCTTTTGCGGCAGATGCGCTCTTTGTTAATTTCCTCGGTGTATCCGTCGTACTTCCCTCGTGATATTCTCCTGGCCAGGCTAAAGGGTTCATTCCGCGGTTTGTACTGCTACAAAAAAGCACGACGCACCGCAGAAAAAATCACGCATAGATTTGGCCCCCTTACACAAGCGGCGTTGCCTGAGAAAATTATATCACGAAAGGTTACCCTCAAGAATCCGCATGCTGTCGCTGTGCGCACCGTAGATATTAGCCAACCACTGCGTGCGCTTACCGATGTAACTGACTACGCAAGCGTACGCGTGTTTGTAGTCAGGGATGGCAATTTACTGGGCAGTGTGGATATAGCGAATCGTCACCAGTCAGTGAGTGTAACCCGTCTTTGTGAGGCTATCGTTGATTGCTTTAACCTCAAGCTTCTCGAACTATATCATAATCCTGATGCAAATTCCATGCAGGCTGGCGTACTGTCAGCCTTAACCCGGCACTCTGTACCGACCAATGAGGGAATGGCATGCGAGACGGTAAGATTGCCGCTTGATATTACAGTCTCAGTCGTAATAGCAACACTTGACCGCCCTGACGATTTGCGCAGATGTTTAAACTGCCTCGTGTCTCAAGAAACTTCTCGCCAGGCCGAGATTATTGTCGTGGATCGTAATCCATCCTCTGGCCTGACTGCACCTGTGGTTGCTGAGTTTTCCGCGGTCATGCTGATAAACGAACCGTTCGGGGGGCTGGCTTGCGCCAGAAATAAAGGTTTCATGATGAGCAAGGGCAAGATTGTTATCACTATCAATGACGATGTGGCAATGCCGCCAGATTGGTTAGAAAAACTGGTTGCACCGTTTGGCCGCAGCGATGTTATGGTTGTTACTGGCAATATTTTGCCAGCCGAACTCGAAACCAGATCGCAAAGATTCTTTGATATCCACGAAGAATTCAGATACGGCTTTGAGCCATTGGAGGCAGACGGGGACTGGCTTAAATCGTTTTGGCGCCGCGCTGTACCCATAGGAAAGCTTGGCGCAACAACCAATGCAGCGTTACGTGCCAGTATCTTCAGAAATCCCGGAATAGGCCTGATGGACGAAACGCTGGGGCCTGGCACGCCTTCAGGTGGCGGCGAGGATGTATATCTCTTCTATAAGGTACTCAAGGCAGGCTATACACTTGTCTATGAGCCAGACGCTTATGTGTGGAGCAGGTATTACCCCAATATGCCGTCTCTGCGCCATCATCTTTACAACTATGGGAAGGGACAGGTTGCCTATCATCTTGCCACACTGATTTTCGATGGCGATTTGCGTGCACTGTTGCGACTGTTGCTAGAGTTGCCAATAACGCATCTCCGGCGGATCATACATCGCTTCTATGGCAGAAATATCTATCCGTTGCCACTTCTTATAATCGAAATTATTGGTAATCTAACCGGGCCTTTTGCATTCTGGCTGTCGCTCCGGCGTGCAGGGCGTGAAGGACACAGGAGACTATATATACCGGCAAACCAGGAATCGATAGCCATACCGGAGCAAATGCCCGATAAGGCAAATACACTCAGATGTTTTTAAAGACCGATACATCTCATATTCCATTTAGTTACTATTTTCTAAAATTTGTCTTGCGTCTTCAGTTGCATTATTATTTTATAATATTTTTGTAAATCTTCCGATATTATTACGTGAGAAGAATTTATAAGGGGGACCCTCCGGGGGGAGCTACAAGTGTCTAAAGTTAGTGTAATTATTCCTACCCATAATCGTTCAGAGCTTCTGTACTCTGCAATTACAAGTGTTTTAAATCAAACATTTCAGGATTTTGAGATAATCGTGGTAGATGATTGTTCCGGGGATAATACCCCGGAGATTGTGAGTAAACTGAATAACAAGAGAATAAAATATATACGTAACGAAATAAACAAAGGCGAAGCAGAGGCTAGGAATACCGGAATAATGAATTCCGATTCTGAATATATTGCATTTTTAGATGATGATGATGAATGGCTGCCAGAGAAATTGACATTACAGGTTGATTTATTAAAAAATAGCCCAACAAGGGTTGGTGTGGTGTATAGTGGCTATGTTGAAGTAGACTTAACAAGTCAGAAAATATTAAAAAAAAGGCGTCCTTCCAAAAAAGGCGATATTTATAAGTTTCTTCTTATCAAAAACTATGTTGGAGTGCCATCGACAGTTATGATACGGAGGATATGCTTTGAAAGAATAGGGTTGTTTGATAAAATGATACCCTACCCGACAGATTATGATCTGTGGATTCGCATTTCGAAAGAATTTTACTTTGAATATATTGAAAAACCCCTGGTAAAGTACCATATTCACAAAAACAATATTTCCGCTAATGCTAAGACAAGAATAAGGGGAATTGAATTAATGTTGGAAAGATACAGCAACATCTTTTCTTCTAATCGTAAAGCTTACAGTCAATATCATATTCGTCTTGGTGTGCTTTATTGCAGTAGTGAAAATACAAAGAAGGGCCGGAAATGTTTTTTATCAGCGATGAGAATCTATCCGGCAGAAATACGATCCTTTTTTCTCCTCTTGTTGTCCTTTTTGGGAACAAACAATTTTCGGAGATTGCAAAATTTCATGAAAAGGTTCTGACAATGATTAGTAAACGCCTGTTTAATACTCCATAGTAAATCTCCGGAGAAATGACAAAAGCCGGCAAGCATAGGTAGATTTATCTATTTTAAATTCCTTTTCTTTTGAAAGACGGCGGAACATCTCTTCCCTACCATCCTATTTGTTTGCTGCCAGGCAACTTTTCCTTCGGTTCATCAATCTCTTTTCTGCAATGCGGGCATATGGTGCTTTTTCTATACTTTCTTTGAATTTTCTCAGCAAAACCGGAAGTAAGTATCCCTGCTGGAACTGCAAGTGTTCCAATCCCCAGGAGAGCAATTATCGCCCCCAAAAACTTTCCCAGAGGAGTTACGGGATAAACGTCTCCATAGCCAACCGTGGTTAAGGTAGCCACCCCCCACCACATTGCCGCCGGGATACTCGAAAAGGCATCCGGCTGTGCCTCATTTTCAATAAAGTACATCAGGCTCGAGGTAATCACCAGCAGAATCAGTACCCCAAATATCGTAATTAGCAGCTCTTCCTTCTTTTCTCTCAGCACATTTCCCAGCATTCTCAAAGACTCAGAATATCTTCCCATTTTCAGGATGCGAAACAAACGAAAAAGCCGTAATGCCCTTATAAATCTCAAATCGAGGGGAAGAAACATCGGTACGTAGAATGGCAAAACCGCCATCAAATCCACAAGGGCAAAAGGTGTCACCGCAAATCTGATTCTCCCGTTAATAGCGCCATGAAACCGGGTGTCCACAGTACAAGTCCACATTCGGAAAAGGTATTCGAGAGTGAACACTGACACTGAAAACACCTCAAATGTTTTAAAAAAAATCACGTATTGAGATGAAAGACTTTCTACTGTTTCCAAAACAACGGCAAGGACGTTAAGGGAAATCAATGCCATAATGGAAAGATGGAATATCCTGTTAAATAAATTATCGTTTGATGATCCATCTAAAACAGCAAATATCCTGTCTTTTACTTCTTCAATCATTCTACCTCTTCAATTGTTAACAGAAATTTTACCAGACATCAGGCCGTATAAAATTTCCCTTCAACAAAACAGAAGTTACGATTCGCATCATAATGATTTATAGCTGTTTTGGATGGTAGCGGAAGTGACGCTTTTCAGGATAGCGCTGACTAATCCGGGAATGGTATATTCATCAGCCCGGATCGTAACGCGAAGTCCCACATCCTCCGCTGTTTGTGTGGTAATTGGGCCAATGCTGGCAAACTGCACGTGCCCATTCAACGCAGCAATGTTTTTCTCACCGACAATTTGCGCAAAATTCCTGACGGTCGAGGAGCTGGTAAACGTGATAATATGAATTTCTCCGTTTTTAATCTTGTCAACAAGATTGATATTCCTCGGTTGTGCCATGATGGTCTTGTAAGCTACTAAATCGGTCACCTCTCCCCCTAACTTTTGAAGCTCTTCGGGGAGAAAGCTTCTGGCAATATCTGCCCTAGGCAACAGGAATTTTTCGCCCTTTATACCCGTTATTTTCTTTAATTCCTCTACCACAGACTCCGCAACAAACTTCGGCGGTCTGCAATCGACCTTTATATGGTACTTTTCAATACCACCTTCTGTTGCCGGCCCAATAGCACAAACCTTAATGCCTTTAAGATCACGAATATCCTTTCCCAGTTCGAACAGCCGCTGAAAAAAAGCATCGGCACCATTGATACTCGTAAAAACAAGCCAATCATAGGATTGGATGCTGTTTATAGCTTCATCCAGGGGTTGAACAGCATCAGGTTTTGTAATCTCAATGGTAGGAAATTCGATGACCTGCGCGCCATGTTCGTATAATTGATCTGCAAATTCACTCGCCTGCTCCCTCGAACGTGTCACGACGATCGTCTTTCCGAATAACGGCTTGGTCTCAAACCAGTTGAGTTGTTCCCGCAGTTTTACTACTTCACCAACTATGGTAATTGCAGGCGGGCGGATATCCTTGGCTTTTTGTACAATTGTATCCAGCGTTCCCACCACCGTCTTTTGCTGTGGCGTGGTCCCCCATCGAATCACGGCAACAGGGGTATCTTTGGAACGGCCGTGTTTCATGAGCTGTCCGGTAATATACGGAAGGTTTTTGATCCCCATATAAAATGCGAGTGTACCGATTCCGGTGCTTATCTTTGCCCAATCGATTGAGCTTTCGTCTTTTGTGGGGTCTTCGTGCCCGGTGATTAGTCCAAAAGTGGAGGTAAAGTCACGATGGGTAACAGGGATACCTGCATAATTAGGAGTCGCGATGGCCGCAGTAATGCCAGGAACTACCTCAAAAGGCACGCGGTTTTCATGGAGCACCAGCGCCTCTTCTCCACCGCGTCCGAAGACGTACGGATCGCCACCTTTTAGCCGGGTAACTATTTTGTCTTCCAGCGCCTTTTTCACAAGCAATTGATTAATCTCGTCTTGTTCGAGGGTGTGCGCGCCTCCCTGTTTGCCGACATAGATAAATTCTGCATCAGGCCTGGCGGCTTTGAGGAGGTCTATGTTTACCAGATAATCATATATGATTACATCAGCTTTTTTTATACATTCCAGGCCTTTTACGGTAATAAGTCGTGGGTCACCCGGACCTGCACCCACAAGATATACAAGGCTGCGTTTCATCGAAACAAGACCTTTCTTAAGTATTTTTAATGCAAATTAAAATACTATAATATTGAAAAATTACGCATTAATCAACCACGTTTTATGGTTTTTGTGCAGGTTCTGTATAATAGGCCGTTTTTTCTGTTTTTGCCACGATTCTTTCCACAGCCTCAACCGCATTCGCTCTGACATCTTCGTTATTATTATTGATCAGACCATGGAGCGCGGAAAGCGCTTTGGGATTGCCAATCCTGCCCAATGCCCAGGCTGCAGAACCCACAACAGACGGTTCTTTATCCTTGAGCGCCCATATGAGTGAAGTAACCGCTCTTTCGTCGCCAATCCAACCAAGGATTTGTGCTGCACGTTCCCTTGCATACTTGTTAATTTCACGCAATGAGGCAATTAACGCCTTTGTTGAAGGACTACCAATCTTTACCAGCGCCCATCCCGCCCTGCGTCTCGTCACTTCCTCATTGTCGTTCAGCGCAGCTGTCAACAAAGGAATGGATTTTTCCCCAATCGCAGCCAATGCCCATGCAGCCTTTGTTCGTGCCCATATAGCGTCTTCCCCGGCATCAGTAACCAAAATCTTCGCCAGGATATTCATAGCCTTATCGCTGCCAATGTGCCCCAATGCCTCCACACAGCCACTTTTCACATACCAGCTTTTTTCTTTCGTAAGCAGAGTACTTAATGTGAAAACAGTACTTTGGTCTCCAAGTGTTCCGAAAGCCCGCGCTATATCATATTTTACATCCGGATCGGTTTCGGTCTTTAATGCTTCTGCAAGCGCCGGAACCGATTGTTTGGCGCCTAGTCGCTTTAGTGCAAGAACCGCTTCTCTGCGTACCGCAGTGTTTTTGTCTTTGAGAAGATCTTGTACGTATGCCGCAATACTATCATCACCGCAAAATCCGAGCGCCCAGGCAGCGTTTTGTTTTACCTGTGGTTTTTTATCTTCGAGAAGTTTTAAAAGAGGGGGCGCCGTGTACCTCTGCGGCAACACCATCAGCGCCATCGCAGCAGTCTTTGCTTTATCAGAGTCAGCGCCCTCCATTGTTTTTACCAGATTTTTTACTTGCCCCTGAAGATACCCAGCATTGTTGTTTGCGTCTTGCCGTGAACCGGAAATCTCTCTTTTTCCTGGCCTTCCCTTAACATTTATCTGGCTTTTCATATTCAGGATATCCATGGCAACACAGGGATAATCTACCAGGATAACATCCGCCCCTCTCTTGACACATTCCTTTATGGTCTTTCTGTCATCATTTTCGAGTATAACCGAAAATGCGTATTTCTTTTCCTCGTGTATCAGATTAATTTTTTCTTCAGCCATTTCCTCCGGCGATACAAAAACGAGTTCTTTCCCATAGGATTCTGCATCTTCCGTGTTAAGATTTCTCAGCGTCCCCCATAAATATACCTGCGAAGACATCCCAAACTTATTGACAAGATCCAACACTTGTTTTTCCAAACAAGCTTGTTTGGCATTCAGGATCAATTTGAGATCGTTAACTTTACAAAATTTCAGGACATCGGAAAGCAGGGGCACCCGTTCTTTCCTGAACGCAATGCCACGCCACAAACCGGCATCATATTGTTGTATCTCGGCATATAGCAACTGATCAACGCGCCCTTTCCCATCGGTTGTTCTATCGATCGTTTCATCGCACATCAATATAAGCTGATTATCTTTTGTTTGCCGAATATCAATTTCAATCCCATCGATACCTAACTCGGCAACCCTTTCTAATGCTGCAAACGTATTTTCCGGCACATCCTCTAATACGCCATGACGCGCAAAGATTTCAACCTGCCTGGTATCCTGTGCAAAAACCGATACCACCGGGAAGGTTAATAAAAAAGAAATCGCGATTGGAATATAACGCATCTGTTTATTTCTCCGAACTTTTTGTTTCTTTGCTGATGAGTTGCCAGTGTGGTCTGCCTTCCCAGGTAACCCGGTTTTTAGCCATATCAAAATATACCTTTTCTGAAAATGTTCGTGAGCCTTCCTTTCGTAATTCCGCATTTGGATTGCCTGTCAGTATAGCTACATTTTTTACTAAATCCCAGGTGAAGAGTGACCCTAACCCTTCACTGCCACTCAAACTCTTGCTAAAAAAATAGACATTGCCTGTGGCAATGATTTTCGTTATCTTATTGTCACGGCCCAGATAAGCATCGATCTGGTCGCCGTTCAACTTTTGCCCACCTCTCGTAACCTCCACCACTTCATAAAAGCTCGTTTTTTTTAATGCGTCATAATAGATCATTTTTTTAGCCCAGTTCACTTTTATATCTGTTTCCTCAGTATTTTCGTTAAAAAGTTTTTCTTCCCCCTTTTCATACAAACTTCCCTTGCCCTCACACAACACTTTCCTTCCATCCTCATAAAACAAAACCCTGGGGGCAAGAATTTGTCTTTTGTTTCCTTCTCTCAACAAAGCAAAGGGTTGCCCCCGTAAGATGGTGACCTTATTTTTTACATCCCAGGTGGCCTGATCTCCAACGGCCTCTTTGAATAAGTTGCCCTTCTTGTCAAGGATGTGTATTTTTTCTGTAGCCTTCAAAGTCTGCAGGTTATAATCATGATCGTTAAACGTTACTTTAAGATTATCACATGATAAGGTTGAATTTTCCTTCCTTACCTCAACATTCTTTTCAAAATTTGCCTCTCGTGTATCATCCAAAAAATTCATTTTCCCATCCCATTTCACACGAATATTTTTGTCGTCATTCCCTGTTTCCGCAAACGCCTTTTTTTTACCCTCTTTTTCTTTCATCGTAGCTTTTAAGCTACCGGAACTCGGAACGTCTATTTTACCCATATCCTTATAGAAAATCATTTTCTGCGCGTCAATATTCAGATTATCTTCGACAAATTCTGCCTTCTGCGCGTCTTCCAGAATTGCGCTTTGAGTATTGACATCCCAGGTCAAAAAACTTCCCTTGGCAATTTTTGTTCCTTGCGATGCGAGTACATTCCCGCTGGCGATGGCCTGTTTTGTTTTCTTTGTTTCCGGGTCAAGAAAAACGACCAGCTTGTCGGAAAAAACCGTCGAACTACCCTTTTTAATCTCAACATTGTCGTTAAACGTCATAATATTTGCATCGGGGTGTCTATCAAAAATAAGTTGTCCGCTCGAGCGGATAAAGGTTTTTTCGAATGGCATTTCTCTTGTACCATTTTCATCTGACTGATTCTGCGCAGTTTGCTGGGCGCTGTCCTGTGACAGAAAAAAGAGGTCGTTTTTAACACCATCCATTTCCATCTCCGCGTCTTTTTTGATCCACATCTTCTTATTAATAAGATCTATTTCACAGCCCTGTCCTACTATTTTTACACCCTTCCCATTGATGGCAACAGGGTCGTCGGTATATACAAACTTTTTCTCGGGTAAGTATCTCAAATAGTCGGTATTGAGCTGGGTTTCCGGATCGATATGAACAACCACATTATCGGAGAGATAACCTTCATCAGAGGTCTTATTCATCTCCCCCGTGTTGGATGTGATCAAAAAAGAATACGTTTCACTTTCAGGCCTTGTAGAATCCAGGACTTCAATTTCCGGAGCAATGATTTTATAGACATTATCATTCAGAAGGATGGTATTTTCTCCACGCATAATTACAACCTCTTTCCCCTGCTCGTCGTAATTTGGCATAGTCAGACCCTGTACTGTTTGCGTTACTGTGTCTGTACCAGTTATAGTGCTTATATTGCGAACCTGTTTTTGTGGGGAAGGAATTTCCTTTTGATTCCCAATCTCTTTTTTTGGCTTGGAGATAACGAGCGATCCGATGACAGAGAGTATGCAGGCAACGGGAATACCAATGAGTATGTATCTTCGAATGGTCATGGCAGTGTAAAAATAAAAAACACCCTTTATTATGATTTAATCATTTACTATAAAAATAGGGTTTTAATTGTTCTTCTGGAATATAACGACTGGCTTGTCTTACTATTGCACGCAATGTTCCTACGTCAAGTTCATCATGGGAAGGAATTGTTAATGTCTGCTTATCTCCGGCAGAACCAATACGTTTGAGTTTTATGTGGCTACCCCTTTGAGTAAAATGGCAAAACCAAATTTGTTTAAAATTGAAATAATTTCTTTTCCAGAAAGCCTTTTTAATTTAGGCGACATCAGCTATAGCTTCCAACTCCATAGTTACTAATAAAGTCGGATTAGGGGCTAAACCGAACTCAGATAAATCTTCATTTTCTAAATGAAGCCTTATTGCTTCTTCAAGATTATCAATTGTTTCATCCAGGGTTTTCCCCTGTGTAACAACAGCAATTTCATAACACTCTGCAATATAGTATTTTTCTCCTTTTCTAATAAATGCCTTAATCGTATGCTGAAGGTTTTTTATATTTTTAGAATTCACATTTTTTCTCCTTGTATATCAGGTTTCTTATATCGTATCGCTCCATAATGAGATGCCATTTATCCTGAAATTTAAGTATCTTTTCGGCAACCTCTCTCACTGCGCCGTGTCCTCCCCTTGCTTTTGTAACATAGTCAGATTGGCATTTAACAATGGGTGATGCATTGGCAACTGCAACAGGGAATCCCACGCGGTGGAGTATGGGAAGGTCGATAAGGTCGTCACCAATATAACACACTTCTTCATCACGAAGTGCATATTTCTCCATGATTTTTCCATAGGCATCTATTTTATCTTTGGCTCCCTGGTATACATCCTCAATACCCAGTTCCTTCGCACGATGTATGACAGCATCACAGGTCCTCCCGCTGATAATTGCGGTTTTGATCCCAGCGCGATGGAGATATGAAATGCCAGTGCCATCCAGCACACTGAATGCCTTTATTTCGCACCCTTGAGAATCAACATAAATGGTGCCATCCGTTAAAACACCATCAACATCAACAATGACGAGCTTTATATTTTTTATCAAATTAAATTTTAAAATCCAACCCCCAGTAAATCCTGTACGTCTATAATCCCGACAGGCGTGTTGGAGTCATCCACCACGGGAAGCTGATCGATTTTGTGATCTCTTAGTATCTTGTATGCCTCGGCGACTAAACAGTGGGCATGGATGACTTTGGGCGAACGCGTCATAACATCCTTCACGCTGCAATGCAAAAATGATATGCCATTTTTCAAATGCCTTCTCAGATCGCCATCAGTAAAAAATCCTACGAGTTTTTTCCGTTTATCAACAACACTCACAGCGCCCGGATTACCCGCTTTTTCTGTCATAATTGTAAGAACATCTAACAAAGGCATGTCCTCATCGGCCACCGGGTTCTCTTTATTCTTGCGCATGACCATTTCTACCGTAAGCAATTTTCTGCCAAGCTCCCCGCCCGGATGATAAAAGGCATAATCTTCTTTCCCAAGATTTCGTTTTTTAAAAACTGTAAGGGCCAATGCGTCACCGAGGGCGAGCATTGCAGTTGAGCTTGCCGATGGAGCAAGACCTAAATGGCACGGCTCCTTAATCTTTCCCATGTCAAGAACAACGTCACTGTGCTGGGCCAAAGAAGACTTGTTGTTTCCCGTCATGGCGACCACCTTTGCCCCAATCTGTTTCACCCAGGGCAAGAGCGTAACAACCTCTGTTTCACCGCTATTAGAAAGCGCCAGGACAATGTCGTTGGTAACAATGCGCCCAAGATCACCGTGCCTTGCCTCCGACGAATGTATCCAGTATGAAGGGGTTCCCGTGCTGGCCAGTGTAGCTGAAATTTTCTGGCCAATGATCCCCGCCTTCCCAATACCAGTAACTACCACGCGGCCTTTACAATTAAAGATTAAATTAACCGCCCTTTGAAAATTATGATCCAGACGGTTGATCAGATTTTTTATAGCTTCCGCTTCGAGGAATAGCACATCCTTTGCAAAGTCGATATCAGATAAAAGTTCTTCTTTCATCAGGTTATTTAGAATTCGATAAATTAGCGGATTGCAAGCGCCACAAGTCGCCAACAGGAGTTGGCTCCTACCTTACGTAACATGAAAATCCTTATACGTGAATTTATGACCACAAAACCTGCATAAACAAAATGAAAATTCCTACACAATCAAGTTTCGTATTGACAACATGAAATCGATGAATTTTCGTACGTAGTCTAATTAATTATAGTGGTCAATCCTTCAACATTCAAGAGAAAAGGATGGAACCATTGAGGGTAAAATACCGGTAAGGCTGAGCCTGCGACCAATGAAACAGAGGTATGAGGTAAGAAGAGAATATAATTCCACCTGATTAACAATACTTGCTATGGCAAGGGAGCAGAAAATAACACTGCAAATGTGTATTGACACGAAGCAACCCAAAACATTTTCCGGCCTATCCAAAATGGAGGCAATGTTTATGGATACACAAAAAAACCTTGCATTTACCGAAAACTTTCCCTAAGATTTATGAACATTCTGATATCCTGATTTATGGAAAGAATCCGCATTCATGACACGTAATGATTAGTATAAAACGCATTGGTGCCTGTTGATGAAGAGAATAATCTTTGCCTGTCTACTCTTTTTGATAGCCGTTTCATGTGCCACAACGCAGAAACCGGCGAAGGAGGAAGTTGACGCAAAACCTTCCGAGACAGAAAAAGATGTGGTTGTATCCGAATTTATCTTGGGTGTGGGCGACGAGGTGGAATTAACGGTATACAGACATGATGACCTTAATAAAAAAGTACGCATTCCGCCAGATGGAATAAATACATTTCCTCTCATTGGCGAAATTCACACAAAGGGAACGAGCATACACCAACTTCGGGGGAAAATTAAAGAGTCCCTTTCAGCTTACCTTATAGATCCCCAGGTAAGTTTAGAAATTACGTCATTTAAGGGCCAGAAGATCTTCATCTTAGGAGAAGTTCACAGCCCTGGGGTATATCAAGTTGATACGCCAACAACCATCATTGAAGCTATCGCAAAGGCAGGCGGATATACCCTGGACGGAAAATATAATAGTATCGTGTTAATCAGAGGCGGGCCTGAGAAACCGGAACTGAAGAGGCTTGATTTAAAAAAGACCTTCGCAACGGGAGATTTATCCCAAAATGTCTTCTTAAAAAGTGGGGATGTCGTGTATGTCCCGCGGACATTTATCTCTGATGTTGATCGATTCTTCAAGCACTTTGAGAATATTGTCCGACCTCTTGCATGGACTGAACAAGGTATCCTTTTGGGCGACCGCATAGACGAGGAGGTTTTTCATGGAAGAATAGACGTCTCACGGACGCCTATCGTAATCTCACCACCTTAGTATCTTCCATATCAAAAACTCTTTTAGTCGTGAGAAATATACTATGCAAACATTTCGACTCATTGCATTGACCCCCCCCTGCCTGCCAGACTCATCCATCGCAATTGCCGCCAGCAGGGCCGGGGAGATCGGAATTGTAGACCTTGAACATGTTAAAAATGAGCAAGAAGGACTTGACATCATTTCGCATCTTGCCAAATATACGAAAAAGGATTGTGGTGTTAAACTTGACACGGGAGACGGTCCTTTTGCAACCAGTGTAATACCCAAACTTCCTCAGCAGGTTAATGTGGCCATTCTGACCTGTGATAATCCTGAGATACTCAACAAGCATATCCAACTCCTCAGGCACAAAAATATTACCGTTCTCCTGGAAGTAACCTCTCTTGATCAGGCACGTCTTGGAAGTGCTATAGGAGTAAATGGGTTCATTGCCAAAGGAAACGAGGCCGGTGGGTGGGTGGGGGAAGAAACAAGCTTCATACTCCTTCAGCAATTATTGAAGCACATATCATTGCCTGTCTGGGTTCAGGGGGGCATCGGACTGCACACGGCAGCGGCTTGCAATGCGGCGGGAGCCGCAGGTGTGGTTTTGGATATACAGCTTGCATTAACCCGAGAGTCCTCCCTGCCGGAAACAGTCAAAACTGTCATAGCTCATATGGACGGTAGCGAAACAATCTGTATGGGAACTGAGACAGGCGGGGTCTGCCGGGTTTACTCCCGTTCGGGACTACCCGTCCTCCAGGATTTATCCAGCGTAGTAAATACCCTTGCCACAGACACTCGTCCCGGATCAGAAATTCTTGCTGTTTTGCGCTCGGAAATCAAGAAGCGAGCCGGATGGGGTGATCCGGGGCAACACATCTGGCTTCTTGGTCAGGACGCAGCCTTCGCCGCATCACTTGCCCAGCGATTCCACACCGTGGGAGGGGTATTGGATGGATTCCGGCAGACAATTGCCTCACATACCAGGACCGCTAAGACGATCCGTCCCCTTGATGAGGGATCTCCGCTGGCTCGCTCCCATGGCACGCGCCACCCGATTGTCCAGGGTCCGATGGCCAGAATTTCTGACACACCCGCATTCGCAGCCCGTGTGGCGGAAGAGGGGGCATTGCCTTTCCTTGCTATCTCCATGCTGGATGCACGGGAGATTAAGGATATGCTCGAAGAAACGAAAAAGCTGCTTGGTGACAAACCCTGGGGAGTAGGTATACTGGGATTCATATCCCCGGACCTCCTTCAGAGACAACTGGATGTTATCAGAACGTACAAACCACCCTTTGCGATCATTGCCGGCGGAAGACCCGACCAGTCCCATGCGCTCGAAAAGGAGGGTATTCATGCTTACCTGCATGTCCCATCACCCGGCTTACTCAGGATGTTCATCGAAAACGGGGTACGCCGCTTCATTTTTGAAGGGCGCGAGTGTGGAGGCCATGTGGGGCCACGGTCAAGCTTTGTATTGTGGAATCCAATGATCGATATACTCACCGAGTCGTTACACGGAAAAGACATGGCGAACTGCCACGTCCTCTTTGCGGGGGGTATTCATGACTCACTTTCCGCTTCTATGGTAGCAACTATGGCAGCCCCTTTGGCCGAACGAGGAGGAAAGATCGGTGTTCTCCTTGGTACAGCCTACCTATTTACTGAGGAAGCGGTGGCTACCGGAGCCATTGTCAAGTCCTTCCAGGAGGAGGCAATCCGGTGCACCAAAACCACTCTCATGGAGAGCGGACCGGGCCACGCCACCCGCTGCGTCGATACACCCTATACCAAGATATTCGCTCAGGAAAAGTTACGCTTGTCTGCTGAAGGGGCATCGGTTGAGAAAATCCGCAACACCCTCGAAGAACTCAATCTTGGCCGGTTGCGGGCCGCCTCTAAAGGTATTATCCGTAATCCACAACAAGGACAGGACGGAGGGGCACCGAAATATATCGTGCTCAGCGCTGAGGAACAGCACAATCAGGGCATGTATATGATCGGTCAGCTTGCGGCGCTCCGCGACCGAGCCTGCACGGTTAAGGATATTCATCACGAGGTCTCGGTCAAAGTTTCCGAACGACTGGCAGAGTTGGCTGAATTCCAGCCAATTCAGACTTTGGCCTATCGAAAGACAAAGCCCAGCGACGTTGCGATTATCGGCATGGCATGCATGTTACCAAAAGCGGGTACCTTAAAAACCTATTGGGAGAATATCCTCAATAAGGTCGATGCAATTACCGAGATTCCAAAAGACCGGTGGGATTGGCAACTTTACTTCAATCCCGATCGCAATGCCCGTGATAAGGTCTATTCCAAATGGGGTGGATTCATCGATCCCGTTCCGTTTAATCCAATCAAATATGGAATGCCACCCAACACCCTGTCCTCCATAGAACCACTTCAATTACTTACGCTCGAAGTGGTTCAAAAAGCAATTGAGGACGCAGGATATGCACATCGTCCGTTTCAGAGGGAAAGGACATCGGTAATTCTTGGCTCAAGCGGTGGCCTCTCTGATCTGGGACAGCTGTACTCTTTTCGATCCAATTTGCCCCTGTTTGTGAAAAATATCCCATCGGAAGCCCTGTCCAAACTTCCGGAATGGACAGAAGACTCCTTTGCAGGTATCCTTCTCAATGTAACCGCTGGTCGGGTGGCAAACCGCTTTGATTTTGGCGGGGTCAACTATACGATAGATGCGGCATGTGCTTCCTCTTTGGCCGCAGTATATATGGCAGTCAGGGAACTTGAAAATGAAACCAGCGATATCGTCATTGCCGGCGGGACCGACACGCTGCAAAACCCCTTTTCTTATCTCTGCTTCAGCAAGACCCAGGCGCTCTCGCCGCGCGGACGATGCCGGACCTTTGATGAAAGCGCCGATGGCATTGTGATCAGTGAGGGAATTGCTACCCTTGTCTTAAAACGCTTGTCCGATGCCGAACGGGATGGAGATCGGATCTATGCGGTAATCAAGGCCATTTCGGGTTCCAGTGACGGGCGGGACAAGGGGTTAACAGCCCCGCGACCTGAAGGCCAGGCCTTAGCATTGAAGCGGGCATACGAGAAGGCAGGGTTTTCTCCGGCAACCGTTGGTCTAATCGAGGCGCATGGCACAGGAACGGTGGCCGGTGACCGTGCGGAGATTGAAACACTCAAACGAATATTTGAAACTGCCGGTGCAGCCAGCCAGAGTTGTGCCATTGGGTCGGTCAAGTCAATGATCGGACACACGAAATCTACGGCGGGAGTAGCCAGCCTGATTAAGGTTGCACTCTCGCTTCATTACAAGGTGCTCCCCCCAACTATCGGAGTCGAAAAACCTAATTCAATTCTGGCAGGAAGCCCTTTCTACGTAAATACCAGGGCGCGTCCCTGGATTTGCGGAACCATGGATCAGCCGCGCCGGGCCGGCGTCAGCGCTTTCGGTTTTGGCGGAACGAACTTCCATGCTGTAATTGAGGAGTACACCGGGAATTTTTTATCCTCATCCCATGATTCTGCTTCCCATTGCTGGCCGGGCGAACTCTTCCTTTTGACGGGGCATTCCCGCAAAGAACTGACCGAGGCTATAGATAAGCTAAGTCAGGCACTATCGCATGGCGCCAGGCCGGCATTGCACGATCTGGCCTATACTTTGTGGAAACATTCCAAGAAAGATCATTCCGAAGTTAAACTGGCAATTGTAGCCAGCTCACTGGACGACTTACAGCAGAAATTAACCTCTGCCGGAGAAAATTTAAAGAAACCAGGGTGTAATCAAATCCAGGACCCAAAAGGCATCTATTTCACCGTGGAACCCCTTGGCAAGGGTAGCAAGGTTGCATTCCTGTTTCCCGGACAGGGCTCCCAGTACCCCGACATGCTTCATGATCTGGCAATTCTGTTCCCTGAAGTGCGGGAGCGGTTTGAACTGGCTGACCATACTCTGGCAGGCCGGTTCCCCCGGTCACTCAGCGCCTTTATCTTTCCACCGCCCTGTTTCAATCAGGAGGAAGAGCAAACCCGTCAGCGGGAGATTACAAAGACCAACATCGCCCAGCCGGCCATTGGTGCAGCAGATATGGGCTTATTCCACCTGCTGCAAACCTTCGGAATCAAGCCGAACATGGTTGCCGGACACAGCTACGGTGAGTATGTTGCGTTATGTGCCGCAGGCGTTTTCCGTGAAGAGATATTGTACACTCTTTCTGAGGCAAGAGGACGCTTCATCACGGAAATGGCAGGACAAGACCCCGGAACTATGATTGCCGTAGAGGCAGGGAGTGAGACAGTCAAAGAGATCATATCGCCAGTTGAGGGTGTATGGGTTGCCAATCTTAACGCCCCAAAACAAACGATCATTTCCGGAACAAGACCCGGCACAGAAGAGGCTGTAAAACGTCTGAAATCGCAGGGGATACGGACCCGTTCCATACCTGTCTCCTGCGCATTTCATTCGCCATTGATGGCTCCGGCACGGGAACAACTGGCAGGGTTCCTCTCAACCATCGAAGTCGTTACTCCAAAACTGGATGTCTTTTCCAACACCACTGCGGCGCCCTATCCTCAGCACCCGAAAGACATTACCGCCCTTCTGAGCAAACATCTGGTACAGCCGGTAGAGTTTGCGGGCGAAATCGGGGCAATGTACGGTGCAGGCGCCCGCATTTTTATAGAAGTTGGACCGCGCAATGTACTCACAGGACTGACGCATCAGATTCTTGAAGGTCAATCCTATCTTGCTGTGGCATTAAATATATCTGGTCGGTCAGGCATCATTCAGCTTTTACACGCATTAGGGCAACTGGCGGTTCACGGAGTGCATCTCCAGCTTGATCGCCTCTATCAGGGGAGGGAGGCACGCCAGCTCAGGCTCGATGCGCTCGCCGAAGAGACCGGGGAACAACCGCTCCCTCTTACAACCTTGCTGGTTGATGGCAGCCGGGTTCGTCCCCTTCGTGAAACGGCTCAAGCAAGGCATGGGCAAACCGCAGGGACATATAGCAATACGCCCATACAGTCAATACCACCCGGTAATATTGAAATTCCTACTTCAACCGAAGAAGACAGAAACGTCATTCTCCAGTTCCAGAAATTGATGAACCGGTTCCTGGAGGTGCAACAACAGGTCATGCTTGCTTATCTCCGGGGCTCAAATGGTGGTCAAATTCCAGAATCCGAAGTTTCAGCCTTATTCAAATTCATGGACAATATGTCTCCTCAGGCACGAACATCCCCCCTTTCTCAATCGGCGGAACATTCACCGCTGTTGCCTAAGGAACCTGAACCCATTCCTGGTCAGGAACAGAAGCCTTCTTTTGACAAAGAGCAACTGACAACGCAACTCCTCCAGATTGTAAGCGAGCGCACTGGCTATCCACCGGAGATGCTTGGCCTGGATCTCAATATTGAAGCCGATCTGGGTATTGATTCTATCAAACGGGTCGAGATCCTGGGCGCCCTCCAGCATGCTTACCTCTCCAATTATGGAGAGACACAGATGGCAATGGAGGAACTGACGAAAATCAAGACCCTGCGGGGTATCATAGACTATATCAGTAATATCTTTCAATCTCAGCCTGAGACAAGACCAGATAAGCCAGCCACTGACCAACAGGCAGCTGTAACCACCCAGACCTCTTCTGACTTGAAACAACGGCCTTCTTTTGATACAGAACGGTTGACAACACAGCTCCTCCAGATTGTGAGCGAGCGTACCGGCTATCCACCGGAGATGCTTGGCCTGGATCTCAATATTGAAGCCGATCTGGGTATTGATTCCATTAAACGGGTAGAGATCCTCGGCGCCCTCCAGCGTACCTATCTTTCCGGTTATGGAGAGACACAGATGGCAATGGAGGAATTGACGAAAATCAAGACCTTACGCGGCATCATTGACTATATCAGTAACTCCTTCCAATCTCAACCTGATATGAAAGCAGATAGGGCAACTCTTCATCGTCAGGAAGTTGCACATACTCAGACCTTTTCCGAAGTAAGTACTGATATAGCCGAAGTCTCCCGTTGTCTCCTGACGACCGTTAATGCCCCATTCAGTAATCGACCATTGAAATTAACTCCGGATTCAGTCTTCATCATTACCGACGACGAGCAGGGAATTGCCAGTACCCTGTCAGACAAACTCAGAAATCTCGGCGGGCATGTTATTCTCGTTCGAATGGGTAATAAAACCACTGAAACGGAAACAAACCTTTACACGACAGACCTGACTAATCCAACAGCGGTACACGATCTTATAACCCTTATTCGTAAGAAAGGTGGATCAATCACTGGTATCATACATCTCCTTCCTTTGAAGAAAGGAATATCCTTTGAAGAGATGGATATGAAAAATTGGAGGGATCGCATTCGTCTGGAAGTCAAAAGCCTCTTCTACCTTACAAAGGCTGCCGGTCAAGACCTGAAACGGGCTGCTGAAACGGGAGGTGGTTGGCTGATAGCAGCAACCGGCATGGGCTGTGCGTTCAATAACAATACGAAGGAGTTTGTACCTTTTTCCCCAGACCAGGGTGGAATTGCCGGACTGATCAAGACATTAACCTTAGAATGGCCACGTGTCTGTTGCAAGGTAATTCATTTAGGCAAAGAAGAAAAACAGAATCCAGCTATAGCAGATAATCTGCTCTGTGAGATGACCGGTAATAGCAAACAGGCCGAAGTTATCTACAGGGATTCGCATCGATTTATTCTTAAGCCCAGGAAAGTTCTCCCGGATCAGAACGCACCGGACAATCTGACCATTGATTCAAACAGTGTCATACTTATTACCGGTGGCGCAAAAGGCATCACAGCTGAGGTGGCATGCGAACTGGCAAAGCTCTACCAACCTACCCTTGTGCTGGTGGGGCGTGCACCACTCCCTGCACCTCATGAGCCACCTGAGACCGCAAGACTCACCTCACCACAAGACTTGAAAGCGGCTTTCATCAATCGGATGCGACAATCAGGGCAGTCAGTTACTCCTGTACAGGTCGAAGCCGCCTACTCTCATTTATTACAAGAAAGAGAGATGCGGGATAACCTGTCAGCAATGCAGCAAGCTGGGGCAACAGTACGTTATTATCAGGTAGATGTCTGCAACGAAGAGGCCTTTAGCAACCTCATCAATGAGATTTATCGTTCTTATGGCAGGCTGGATGGCGTCATTCACGGCGCCGGAGTTATTGAAGATAAGCTGCTTGAAGATAAGACCCCCGATTCTTTCGATCGGGTCTTTCATACAAAAGCCGATAGCGCCTTCATCCTCAGTCGTAAACTTCGACCCGATTCGCTCAAGTTCCTGGTTTTTTTCTCTTCAGTAGTCGGGTGTTTTGGCAACTGTGGTCAGAGCGATTACGCTGCCGCAAACGAAGTGCTGAATAAACTGGCGGCTTACCTGGACAGCCGATGGCCTGGGCGGGTTGTGGCGATCAATTGGGGTCCGTGGGATAAGACAGGAATGGTTTCAGCGGAAGCGAAAAGACAGTTTGCTGGGCGCGGTGTGCAACTCATTTCACCCCTCACAGGCCGGCGATTGTTCGATGAGGAACTCCGATTGGGCAGGAAGGGTGAAACCGAAGTCGTTGTTGGAAACGGGCCATGGTCCGATTTTGAGGTCGAACAAATGGCCTCTCCTCCAAACACATTTCCTCTCCTTGATGGTGCACCACTGCGGCTGGTAAGTGATGGTACCGTTGAGTTTGTCCGGGCGCTGGATCCGGCATTTGATTTATACTTGCATGACCATCGTCTTGATGGAAAGCCTGTGTTGCCGATGACTATGGCAATGGAGTTGATGGCAGAGGTCGCTCAAAAGGGATGGCCGGAGTGGGAGATTGCGGGTATTCAATCCCTTGCTCTCATTCGGGGAATTGTTATGGATAATGGCTCCCGTGATATCCGTATCGTAGCTCAACCACAAACTTATTCCTCCCATGAAAATCTGACTCGCGAGATAAAAATGGAAATTTACGAATTGAATAAGCCGAGTCATCCCTGTTACCGCGCAATAGTCCAGATAGGGAAGCGGCTTCCATCTCCCCCACTGTACGATTCCGGTGTACTCTGCGGGCTTCGTCCATTTCCCATGACAGTAGATGACATGTACCGGCGCTGGCTGTTCCATGGTCCTTGTTTTCAAGGCATATCAACGATTGAAGGAATCAATCAACAGGGGATATGTGCATTCCTTCTTCCGTCGCTACCAGACCAATGCCTCAATCAGAATACCGGCAGCCGATGGCTGATCGATCCGGTACTCCTTGACTGTAGCTTACAGCTCGCTATCCTGTGGGAGCGTTTCCATTACGATATGACACCGCTTCCTACCGGTTTTAAATCTTACCGCCGTTTTGGTTCTCCTTCTGATTCACCGGTTCGGTGTTCTCTGGAGGCATATCCCCGCAGTGGCGGGCATATTCTTTCAGTGAATATTTACTTCCTCGATACTGCCGGCCGGATGCTGGCTTTCATGGAGGGGGTAGAAGCTTCCTGCAGCAAAGCACTGAATCGGCTCGCCGGTGTTGCTACACCAGTCAGAGGAAACAACGAATGAATTTTCCTCACCACTGGGATACAGAGGTCTTCATCATTCAGGGAGAGTCGCGCCATGACCTGATGAAAGCAGTCGACCGGCTCTGCCGGTTTATCTCAGGCAACCCCGCGCTAGAACTTAAGGATCTGGCTTTCACTCTAAACTGCCCTTTGCAGGAATCCGGATGCCGCCTTGCGATCGTTGCAAATTCCCTGCAGGATTTAGAAAAAAAACTGAACCATAGCCTTAAACAATTGGAGAATCCTCGCTGCAACAGGATTAAGGACAAAGGCGGAATATTCTTTTTTGAAGAACCTTTAAGCAGGGAAGGAACCCTCGCCTTTCTTTTTCCAGGGGAGGGATCGCAATATGTCAATATGCTAGCCGATCTATACCAGCATTTTCAGGATGTTAGGGCTTGCTTCGATCGGATCGACCGGGCATTTCTTAACAACAAGAGGAATATACTGCCCAGTCAGATAATATTTCCTCCGCCCCATGCTCAATCCTCACGGTTTGACACCTCTGAGCAAATTCTCTGGCAAATGGACTTTGCCGTGGCAGCGGTTTTTATTGCGAACCAGGCGCTCTTTACTTTACTTGATTACCTGGAAATCCGGCCTGATGCAATGGTTGGTCACAGTAGCGGAGAGTTCGTAGCGCTGATGGCTTCAGGTGCTGTTGATCTCCAAAATGAGGAGCAGGTTATTCAACTCGCCCTTGATTTATTACGCATACATGAATCCTTAAAAGAAAAAATCCCCGATGCAAGACTCCTGGCAGTAGGCGCTGCAAATCCCTCAGTGGTGGATTCAGTGGCAGCTGAAAGCGGAGGATTGCTCCATGTGGCTATGGATAATTGCCCGCATCAGATAGTCCTCTGCGGGTCCGAAACAACCATAGCCAGTGTAACGAATCGGCTACAATCTCAGGGGGCCATATGTAACCTGTTACCGTTTCATCGCGCCTATCATACCCCCCTCTTCAAGCCCGTATGCGACCAATTTTTCCCCTTCTTTCAGGCGCTCAAAATCGTCTCTCCCCGCATCCCCATTTACTCCTGTGCGACAGCACAATCACATCAGGATGATCCGGAGGAAATCCGGCGGCTTGCAGTTGAACAGTGGTGCCGGCCGGTACGTTTTCACGAGACAATAAATGCAATGTACGCAGACGGGGTACGAATATTTGTCGAGGTAGGACCCAGGGGAAATCTGACCAGCTTTGTTGATGATATCCTGCAAAATCGCCGCTACATAGCCGTACCGTCGAATGTCTCACAGCGTTCAGGTATAACACAGATCAATTATATGATTGGGTTGCTGGCTGCTCATGGTGTCCGTATGCGTCTTGATTATCTCTATGCACACCGGGCGCCGGAAAGGTTATCATTTGGCGTAGTGGATAAACAAGGAGAAAAGCCAGGAAAGAAACCGGAATCAGCCAGGTTGACGCAGAAACTGCCTGTATTGCAACCAGCATCAGGGAGTAAACCCTATACATCAGACGCACTACCTTATTCGAGTTTTTCTTTAGCGCCAAAGGTTCTCCAATCTCAGAGCAGTTCCCGATCCAGGGCTATGCTGGATCATTTGCAGATGATGGAACAATTTCTGGTTACACAGCAGGAAATCATGACATCATTTCTGGCCGGATCATATAAAATCCCCTGTGATACTATGATCAGCGCCCCATGGCCTCAGATCGTCTCTCATTTACCGTCCTCATTGGGGTTCCAGTGCTGCCGTATCTCTGAAACAGGAGATGAGAGCCTGCTTCACACATTGATTCCCGGCGTTCTCAGTCACCGGGAACTGGAGGTATGGCTTCGTCTTTCCGGACCGGAGAAACGCCGTATGGAATGGTTGCTTGGCAGACTGGCAGCAAAGGATGCAGTGCGTCTCTTCCTGAAAGATCAGTACCAGTTGAAGGCAAATCCGGCAGACATAGAAATTACCACAGACAAGCATGGGCGCCCCCTTGCTGGCGGGGAACTCATCGGGAAGTTAGACTGCCGCTTAACCATTTCCATTACCCATTCGGGAAGAAGCGCAGCAGCCGTAGCCGGTAAGTGTGGTAATCATCTGGGTGTAGGTATTGATATGGAGTCAGTTGGCCAGAATCATGAGGGGCTGGAAAGAATCGCCTTATCAGCGAAAGAACAGATGCTCCTTTCCGCAGTTCCAGTATCAAAAAGAGAACAATGGATTTTAAGGCTTTGGTGCGCCAAGGAAGCGGCAGCGAAAGCCCTTGGCCGTGGAATGGCAGGAAATCCCCTCAATCTGTTCGTTCAGAAGATTGATGCAGAATCAGGTGAAGTATCATTGGCGCTTTCCGGAGAATTAGCGAGGCAATTGAACGATTACAAGGATATGAGTTTTACTGCCCATACACGGCATGATGGCGATTTCATTTTTGCGATTTCAATGGTGTAAAACAATTCATTAGAGAATTTTCATTTACCGTAAGGGGTACATGTATGAGAATCGCACTTTTTAATACTACCGGTGTAATATCTTGCGATGGCTCACGCTTAATTTCGTCTTTGTTGAAACGGGCCGGCCATTCGGTAAGGAATATTTTACTTGCTACACGTGAAAATTTTGCCTATGAACCACATGAGATTGACCGGTTGCACGAGATATTGAAAGACTGCGATCTGGTTATGATCGCAGTTTATACGAGTCATGTCATGAAGGCCGTACAAATTACAGAATTTGTTCATAAAAAATATCCCGGCATGAAAGTAATTTGGGGCGGCCCTCACTGCATTTCTGCGCCAGAAATCAGTCTCCGTTACGCCGATGGTGCCTGTTTTGCCGAGGGTGATGTGGCTATAGTCGATTTCGTAAACAAGATGGAAAGCGGCGCTGATTATTTCAATACACCGAATATGGCTTTTCATGTAAATGGTTCATATAGGAAAAATGATGTATTGCCGCCGTTACACGATCTGGACAGCCTTCCCTACTATGACTATGATTTAGATAATCAATTTTTATTTGACCATGATGTCTCCCAAATGACCCTGGAAGATTTCAGGAAAAATTGTACAACCTACCCATTTAAAATTCCAACCTACATTATTATAACATCCAGGGGTTGTCCTTACCGGTGTACGTATTGCGCTAATGTCAGGCATATTAGTTTGTATGGCCATATTCCCATACGGTTTCTCAGTGTCACTCGGGTACTGAAAGAATTGGAATATACAATCAGGCGTCTTGGTTTTTTTCAGCGTGTGTTTTTTGGTGACGATGATTTTCTCCTGAGAGACAAAAAACAGTTAGAGGATTTCGCCAAACAATATAAAGAGAAGATAGGACTCCCATTCGGATTTTGCGTGAGCGCAAATACCTTTCGCAAGGAAAAGCTGGAAATACTTTTAGATACGGGTTTAAAAATTATTCAGATGGGTGTGCAAACAGGAAGTCAGCGGGTAATTGATGAGGTGTTCAACCGAAATATTAAAGTGGCAAAAACAAAGGAAGTTATTCAGCAACTCCTGCCATATTGCAAAATGTATAACGTGACTGTTTTGGTCGATTTTATTATTGATAATCCGTATGAAACGAAAGACGATATCATTCAAACCTATAAATACATGATTTCTCTTCTTTCAGAGTGGGTGAAAATTAATGTTTTTTTCCTGGTTTTTTTCCCGGGCAGCCCGATCTATGAAAGGGCAGTCAAGGATGGTATTGTTGACTCATCTTTTGAAAAGATGATCCGGTTTTTCGGACCGAGAAGTAAAATTCAATATCAGAAGAATTACGAGACTGCTCTAGTTTTGTTTGCTGCTCAGGTACTGAATCGACGACCACGAATAAGACGATATATCCCAAAATTTGTCTTGCGTGTTTTGGGAAGCCGCCCGGCCCGGAAAATTGCATCGGTTTTGCCTCCAAATTTTCTTTTACGCATCGCTAAATAACTTGTTAGGCAGGCGGCACAAGAAGGAAGATTATAAAAAGACAGCAGCTCTATTTCAGGAGAAACAGTGGGTCAACCTTGCCGTTTTCTGACTAATCAAACCGCAGGCTATGCTGGTAGTGATACCCTGTTTTTTATTCAGACAATTATTAAGTTCCGTCCGGAGAAATTTAAGATGAAAAATAACCATTGTTTTGATCGGGACACAATTCTAAGCGATCTCATCAAAATTATAGAAGAAATGTCTTGCGACTGGGAAAATGGTCTTTTCGGTACCGTTGGAAAGGAGACACGCCTTGTAGCAGATCTTGCATTAACATCTATTCAGATAGTTCAGCTTGTCATCGCCATAGAAAAGCACTTTCAGAGGCAGGGCTTGCCTTTCCAGACGCTCTTTCTGTCCGATGACCGCAACGTTGACGATCTGCGGGTGTCAGATGTGGTAGAATTTTTATATACGCATCTCAATACACTATAAATTGCTTTTCTCTGCGATCAATATAGAGATTTACATTTTATTACGCGGTTTTTCTGGGTAGCACGGACAAATAACGTTTGTCCGTGTCCTCATGTAGGGTGGGCACCGCCCACCGAAAAACAAAGCAACGCTGACACGTGAGCGGTCTTCTGGTGGGCGATGCCCGCCCTACCCATTTAACTTGGGAGAATACCTTTGGGAATCGGTAACAGACTCATTAAAAATACGGGATTTGTCTTTCTCTCCGGGATAGCGAATAAACTTTTTTCCTTCTTTTTCATCGCTTATGCTGCAAGAGTTCTTGGACTGCAGGATTTTGGCTTATATGCCTTTATCGGTACCGTGCTGTTGCTATTTTCCTCTTTTGGCAACTTCGGTATCTTCCCAATGGCTGTAAGAGAAATATCCAGAGACAGAACAAACGCGGAAGTACTGTTTAACCACACCCTTTCCCTCAGGGTATGCATTTTTATACTGCTCTATCCTGTTCTTGTGCTCGTAATAAACATACTGGGATACAGCGGAGATGTTAAATTCCTTATTTATATAACAGGACTCTCTGCCATATTTTCTGCATTTTCAAACTCTTTTGGTATTTTGTATATGGCCTTTGAGAGGTTTAAGATGCCTGCAGTTACCTCTATTCTCTTATCCCTTTTCAGTAATATGTCCAATATCCTTATTCTCTATTTTGGTTATGGCTTAAAAGGTATTGTTTTGGTTTCTTTTTTCGGAAATATAGTAGGCGCAGTGATTACCGGCATCTGGGTATGGAAGAGATTCCTTAAATATAGATTTGCCTTTAATCTGTCTGTTTGGAAAGATTTGCTGTTGCAATCCATGCCCTTTGCACTTCTTTCATTTCTCCAGCAGGCCACGAATAATATGAACATCCTCCTTCTTTCCAAACTCCCGGGACCCTTTTCAAAAGAAGCAGCAATGGGATACTACAATCCCCCCGCTTCTGTATGTAAGAGCGCCCTGATGCTTCCTGAAAGTTTCAGGCAGGCAGCCATCCCGACCGTCTCTTCCCATGCAGAAAATCCTGGCATTGTGAGCAACATTATCGCAGAGTCAACAAAATCACTCCTCGTGTTAATCATAGTTCCTTTGATCATTGCTACCACATTCTTTCCTGAAGAAATTATCACCCTTATCTTTGGCAAAGAATATCTCCCGTCAACCTCTGCACTGACAATTCTCGGCTGGGCTTATGCATTGCAGGTCTTTAACTCCCCTGTAAGCGTGACCCTTTCGGCCTCACGGGAGATAAAGAAGTTTATTCCCTGGGCAATGCTGGAGTTCGGCATAAACATCATCCTCGCCGTGCCACTGATCATGTACTACAGCTTTGTTGGCGCGGCAATAGCCTTTCTCGCAACAAAAGTGTTTGAAACCCTTTTAAGGAGTTATTTGCTGAAGAGCATTTGGGGCATAAAGAGATTAGAGACGCAAGGCTCCTTATTGAAGATCTTGTGGCCAGCAGGAATCCTATTTGTCATACTGGTATTAGTTGACCGTAGTCCTTTAAGCAATGTTGGACTTTTGATTCTTACTTTGGTATTATATTCCCTTTACATCATTTCCTTTAAAGGTATCCGTCAGCGGATTGTTTCGGTCAGTTACGGCCTAAGGAAAAGGTGCGGTGCAAAATAGATGGAAAACAGAGGAAAATCTTCATTGTATCGATTGAGGTCTGAACACAAATGCATAATGGAAAGTTAGTAATACTAGGTATCGATAGCGCCACATTCGATATCATAAACCCCATGTTGAAAGAGGGTAAGTTGCCAAACTTATCCCGGATGATGGAAGGCGGAGCGTCGGGACCGTTAAGATCGACTATCCCGCCTGCGACACCTTCTGCATGGGTTTCTTTTATGACAGGAAAAAACCCTGGTAAACATGGGGTTTTTAATTTTTATGTTTCTCCTTCCTATGGCTATATAAGACCTGCGTTGAATTCAAAATACATCAAGGCAAAGACCATTTGGAGAATACTCTCTGACATTGGACTAAGGATTGGAGTTATCAACCTGCCGATGACTTACCCGCCTGAGACGGTAAATGGTTTCTTAATTCCAGGAATGCAGCAATCTTTTGACGAAGGGAGTGGAAACTTTGCCTATCCCCCGGAGATCATGCAGGAGATACGAGAACGATTTGGCAATTATCGCGTCTTGTATGCAGACCTTGAAAGTCTTTATACAAACAACCTGGACAGATTCATCGAGGAGTGGAGACAGATATTCGAGATAAGGAAACAGGCGATCCTCTATCTTCTGGAACAGAAGGAGTGGGATGTATTTATGCCGGTATTCTATAGTATCGACGTCATACAGCACCATTTCTGGAGATTTTTTGATAAAAAACACCCCCAATACGATCCTGCCGTATCGAAAAAATATGAAAATATTATTCCTGAATTTTATGAAATGATAGACGCAGCCATTGGTGAAATATTAAAAAAAATTGGCGATGATACCACCGTAATTGTCGTTTCAGATCACGGGGCTGGTCCGGAAAAAGGCGCATTTTACGTGAATAATTGGTTGCACGATCAGGGATTTCTCGCCTTTCGGAAGATGTTCTCCCCCTTACGGCGGATAAGGTTCCCCCATATCTTTTATAAGGTTTTAAGAAGGCTTGGATTTCGTGGCGTGGCATGGACGGTTCCTTTGGATAAACTCAAGACCCTTGGAAAAGTCATTGATCCGAGAGAAGGGTTTAATATTCCGTTCTTTGTTAACTGGAAAAAGACCACGGCATACTCCGGAAGTCAGTTAGAACAGGGCATCTACATTAACCTGAAGGGCAGGGAGCCATTAGGAATAGTTGAAAGAGGCAAAGAGTATGAGGCAGTCAGGGACTCCATCATAAAAAAATTGAAGGAGATCAAAGATCCGTCGAATGGAGAGCCTTTAGACATTGAGATCTGCAAAAAAGAAGACGTATACTACGGTCCTTTTGTTGATGAAGCCCCTGACATATTTATAAAAATAAAAGGCATTGAATATCTCATGCAAAAAGAATTATATCACACAGGACTTTTCGGCTTGCCAAATAAAAGCTCCGGCACACACAGGATGGAGGGTATTTTTATCATGAAAGGGAAGGGCATTAAAACAAATTATACGGTAAATACCGCCGATATTATCGATATCGCACCTACAATCCTTTACTGCTTGGGAGTACCTGTTCCTGAAGACATGGATGGGAGGGTACTCAATGAAGTATTTACACAAGAATATTTAGGAAACAATCCTGTCACCCATAGTCCAGCCGCTGAGATCAAGATAAAAAGGGGAGAAGGAGTTTTTGATGAAGAGGAGTCAGAAAAAATCAGAAGATCTTTGCGAGATCTTGGGTATTTCTGATGAAAGTCCTATTTTGCCCAACTCACTCGTCGTAACTCTGCAGCAACACCCTTAAACCATAAAAATATTTCAGGTGTTTGCAGCGAAAGGGTGCACCGAAAGCATCAAGGTGATTACTCTATTTTTGGAAACGGAGAGAAGAAGAATATGAGGACATTGTTAGTAAATCCACCCGTCTTTGATCATGGAAAATATAGAAGGATACTCGAAGAAAAACCGATAGAGACGTACACCATGCCTATTGGCATTGGATATATCGCTTCGGTGTTAGAAAAAGCGGGTTACGAGGTCAAAGCGGTTGATGCCTATCAAATGTCATGGGACAATTTCGGGAAGATACTGAAGGACTATGCTCCTGATATCGTGGGAATATCATGCCTGACAGACCAAAGAGCGAGCATTTACAGACTTATGAGCATGGTAAAATCTCTTAATAAAGAGATCAGGATTGTTCTGGGAGGAACACATGCAACACTGATGCATGAGCAGTTGTTAAATCACTTTCCTGTAGATGCAGTAGTATTGGGTGAGGGCGAGAATCCCTTTCTGCACCTGGTCAGGGCATGGGAGGCAGGCGAAGATATTGAGAATGTAAAAGGCATCGCCTTTCAAAGAGATGGCAACGTTGTGAAAACAAAAAATCAGGAATTAATCAAAGATCTTGATACAATTCCTTTTCCCGCCTATCACTTCTTTGACCTGGACATGTATGCGGGCTGGGAACTTCACACAAAGGTTGCTAGTGTCCTGGGTTACCAGCACTATGCCAGCTACAAAAGCGCTGCAATTATAACTTCAAGAGGTTGTCCGTGGAACTGCTCCTTTTGCTCGGTATCAGCAATGTCGGGACAGAAGTGGAGGGACAGGACAGCTATAAACGTCGTGGATGAGATAGAAATGCTCGTAAATAAATATAATTGCAAGATTATCGATTTTGTTGATGATATTTTTTCTGTGGATCAGAAGAGGGTTATTGCTATATCTGAAGAAATACTAAGGAGAAAGTTAGATATACTTTGGGGATTCGAAACAGGGGTGAGATATGTTTCCGAAGAAATGCTGAGGAAGGCGGCGGAAGCGGGTTGTAAATTTATTATGTACGGCGTTGAATCGGCATCTCAGGAAGTAATGAAAAATGTTTCAAAAAAAACCGATACAGAAAAGATCATAAAAGCATTTGAATTGACAAAAAAGGCTGGCATAGCCACTGGCGCTTTTATTATGGTCGGAAACCCCGGGGAGAACGACAGGTCTATTAACGAAACAATGAAGATTTTGCGGGTGATAAAACCCGATGTTATCGTAAATCAGATATTAATGATCTTTCCCGGAACTGCACAATATGCAAAGGCCAAAGGTGAAGGTTTTATCGATGACAGGTATTGGTTATCGGATTTACCGGCTCCGTATTATGAACAGTACCATAGCCTGCAAAGGCTTGTCAGATTGCACAGGAAAATTTTCTATTATACCATGAACAGGTTTTCTGTTTTTGTAAGAACAGTACGGGATAAAATCGAAATACATTACGGAATAAAGTTCACAAAAAGAGGCATTAAGATGGTCCCTAAAATTCCGCCAAAATCACTCTGGCGCACACACCCTGTTGATAAGATACAGGAAATAAGAATTGAGCCGCAAAATGAAAAAAGATAAGATTTTTGTAATAGGAATTGATTCCGGAACATTTGATGTTATAACACCTCTTGCAAAAGAGGGGCATCTTCCTAATTTCACAAGACTGGTGAAAGAGGGGTGTTCCGGGGCATTAGAGTCTACAATTCCTCCGGTAACTCCACCGGCATGGGTATCTTTTATGACAGGAAAGAACCCGGGTAAACATGGAGTATTTGACTTTTACGCATCCCCTTTCTTTGGCTACGAGAGACCTGTTTTACATTCAGGTTATATAAAAGCCAGGACAATCTGGTCTTTATTGTCTGAAGCGAATAAAAAAATCGGTGTTATAAATGTTCCCATTACTTATCCTCCTGAAAAAGTAAATGGATTTATTATACCCGGATTACAGTTTGGTCTTGATGTAAATTGTGGATTTACCCACCCACCAGAACTTATCAAAAAGATTAAAGAGAAATTTGGGGAATACCATGTAGCTTATGGCAATCTGATGGGGGTCTATTCACATGAGTTAGATAATTATATTGCTCAGTGGGATCGGATACATAAGAAAAGAGAAGAAGTCCTCTTCTATCTTATGGACGAGTATTCCTGGGACTTCTTTATGGTTGTGTTTAGTTCTATAGATCTTATTCAACATCGTTTCTGGAAATATTCTGATAAAACACACCCACGATATGATCCCGATAAGGCAAAGAAATATGCTTCTGTGATTCCGGATTTTTACAAAAAAATCGATACCTCTATCGGCAAGATTCTTGATAGGCTCAACGATTCAACAAAGGTGGTTGTTGTTTCGGATCATGGTATGGGGCCGGAGCATAAGGCATTCTACCTGAATAAGTGGCTTATGAAAGAGGGTTTGCTGCGCTTAAAAAGAGGATTTTTCCCCTTTTTGCGGTTTAAACTTCCGCACATCGTTTACAAAGTACTGAAAAAATTGAAGCATCCCGGAATAGAATGGACGATTCCCATGAATTCGTATCGTGTTTTGAAAGATCTGGTTGACCCGCGGGATGGACTGAAGCTTTCTTACTTTATTGACTGGACAAGAACCAAGGCATATGCAGCCAATTATACAGAACAAGGATTGTATATAAACCTGAAAGGAAGAGAGCCTATGGGTATTGTTGAACCCGGTTCTGAATATGAAGAAATTAGAGATTTCATAAGAGACAAAATGTATCAGATTGTAGATCCAGAAACAGGTCAAAAGGTTTTTGATAAAATATATAAAAAGGAAGAAATATACCATGGACCTTATATAAACCATGCTCCAGACCTAAGTTTTGTGATGAGAGGTGGTACATATCTTTCTCACAGGGAGATCCATTACAAGAAACTTTTCAGGACAGACGACAGGAATTCTGCAACCCATCGCATGAATGGTATATTCATAATAAAAGGAGATGGTATAAAAAAGAATGTAACTTTGGAAGGATGTAAGATTATTGATGTGGCTCCTACTATCCTCTATGCAACAGGTCTTCCAGTTCCGGACGATATGGATGGGAAAGTATTAATAGATGCCTTCGAGAGGAAATTTATCAATGAATATCCAATACAATATTCCTCAACCTCAGAAACAAGTCCAAGCCATGATAAAGGTATTTACTCCGGCGAAGAATCAGAAAAGATCAAAGAATCCTTACGAGATCTCGGGTATATAGGGTAAGCTACTGTTGAATTTTTTGATTTTGAACCTTAGAAATAGACGAGAAAATGCTCAGATTCATCTATAAAAACCTCCTCCCCGCGAGGATACGCCAATTCATAGATATCTTTCCCTACCTGAGAATGCCGAAAGTCGATGGCTTGAAAGAAAAGAGAGTCCTTGTGCTTTCTCCTCATCCTGACGATGACATTATCGGATGCGGGGGAACCCTCCATCGGTATCACCAGATGGGCGCTGAGATCACCGTGGTATACATGACCGATGGCAGGAAAGGAAATATCAGGCACAGGGAAGATGAATTGGTATCTATAAGAAAAGAAGAGGCAAGGAGAGCAGGGGTGATTATTGGTATTGATAGACTTCTATTCCTCGATAACAGAGACTCCGAGCTCCGCATTTCTCCCGGGACTACCAAAGAGCTTTCTGAAATACTCAGAAACCTTAAGCCGGAGGCGGTCTTCCTTCCGTTTTTTCTCGATAACCATCACGACCATATTGCAACCAGTCAGATATTCTTTTCAATATCAAACTCGGTTGCTTCCTGCATGTGCTATTCTTACGGAATATGGACACCGCTGCCCGCCTTTAATATAGTTTCAGACATAACCACCTGTTTACACACAAAAATCCTGGCTTTGCAAGAACATAAATCACAACTTGAAGTCGTTGACTTTACTGAAGCTGTTAAGGGAATATCGAGATACCATTCGGCGATGAAGGGGAGGGATGGATATGCTGAAATATTTATCGCCTGCCCATCGAATGAATACCGAAGACTTGGAGTGGCAATAGGATGGTAGATACATCGGTAACGATCAGGCCATACAGACAAGGAGACGAGAAAGCCATCAATAACCTATTTAACAATGTATTTCATAAATCGAGGACCCTTGAGGAATGGAATTGGAAGTTCCGTGATAATCCAGCCAGTAAAGACCCGGAAGGCTGGATCGTTGTTGCTGAGAAAAATGGCATGATAATCGGTCAGTATGCCAGCCTGGCAACGGAGATAGTGTATGGCAACCGCATGGTTAAGTCAGCACAACCGGTAGATACGATGATAGACCCCTCAGCAAAAGTCGGTATAAATCTTATCGGCAAACTTTACGACCGCCATGCCAAGTACCTTAATGGAATAGCCTTGTTTGGCTTTGGTTTTCCCAATGAAGCGGCATACATGGTTGGGAAGAGATTTCTCGGATACAAAGACCTGGGAGAGATGGTTCAATTGTTTAAAAGATTGAGTCTGAAGAACGCATTGAAAAGAAACATTGCATGGTGTCCTGACTGGACAATAAATCTCTTTCACCATTTCAGTAAAGCATTTTACCGCTTCGAGATTTTTATGAGAGGGTTGGATAAAGGCGCTGTTGTGAAAGCAGTTGATGCATTTGATGAGAGAATAAACACATTCTGGAACAGTATCAAAGAGAGATACAAAATTATGACCGTAAGAAACATGTCGTATTTAAACTGGAGATACAGGGACAAACAATACCGGATTTTTATAGGAGAAAATGGAGAAGAGGTAACTGGATATGCAGTCGCCAAGATAGAGAATTACAAGGATGTAAGGGTAGGCTATATAATGGATATCTTCTCTCGTAATGATAAAATAGCCCCTCTTGTGGCAGGTTGCTTGAAATTTTTTCTTAAGCAAGGTGTTGATTATGTCTTGTGCGGTCTTTTGAGGCAGGATCCACTGAGTATGTACCTCAAAAGGATAGGATTCAGGGAACACCAGGAGATCAGACCTATCCGGGTAGTTGTTACACCCCTGGCAAGCGAGGTTGATACGGAATATCTCCTGAATCAGAAAAACTGGCATCTCACCTATGGTGATACGGATGGGTTTTAAGGTTGAAGATCGCGCACATCAATGAGTACTATGGCGACTTTGGCGGAACAGAACAATATCTGTTTACTATTTGTAAAGCTCTCGAGGAAATGGGCCATGAAATTATCATCATTTCTTCCGAGAAAGAGACAATACATGTTCCGGGAAGGAAGGAATATTTTATAAAATGCTCTTATGGGTTAAGAAGCAGTCTAAAGACACAGGGTTTACTGAAAGAAATACTGAAAAAGGAAAATCCTGATATTGTACATCTCCATAATACCCAATTTTTTCTCAGTCCGTTCATCTTAAAATATCTCCTGAGAGCAAAGCCTGTTGTCAAAACTGTTCATGACGTCCGCCTTATTTGTCCCGGGTTCAAATGGAAGGTGATACCAGACTCCGGCAAAATCTGTAATTATCCAATGGGATTGAAATGTTTTAAAAACGGCTGTTATCCCTTTTATCCTGAGAAGAGGAGTCCTTTCTGGAATCTTTATAAGTTCTTCCTGATGCTTTATGAACTCAGGATTTCAAAAAGTATCGATAAAATAATAGTTCCCAGTTCTTATATGAAAGAACAACTAGTCAGGAACGGTTTTCAGAAAGACAACGTTACAGTAATACCGCACTATGTCAATAAAGCCCCAATTCAAGAAAAAGAGACAAAAGATAGCAAGAGCAAAAAGATCCTCTTTGTTGGAAAATTTTACAGGATTAAAGGTATTCTGCACTTTATAGAATGTCTTAGCCTTTTAAAAGAACGGAATTGGATGGCAGAGATTATTGGAGAAGGCTACATGCGGGAAGAGGCAACTACCCTTGTTCATAAACTGGGACTGAATGATCGGATTCATTTCCCCGGTAATTTATCAAAAGAGGAATTGAATAAACACTATGCAGCCTGCACGGTGGTTGTTATACCGTCAATAGTTCCCGAATCATTTGGTCTTGTGGGAATTGAGGCCATGTCTTTTGGGAAACCCGTGGTTGCCTTTGACTCGGGGGGGATAAGGGAGTGGCTTATCCATAACGAAACGGGTTTTCTTGTTCGGAGGGGCGATGTGAGAGAATTGTCCGATAGGATTTTTCAATTGCTGGAAGACCCTTCCCTGGCAAAGAAGATGGGATTTAAAGGACAGCAACGGGTAAACGAACTCTACCGCAAAGAGATACACGTTATAAGGCTCCTCACGGTTTATGAGGAAGCAATTAAGAGCAAAATGAAGATATTAAATTAGGCTGCCTTTAGCAGCGACTTTTAAGCTCCCCTCTAAAAAGAGGGGGCGGGGGTGTTATGGCCGATTTACACACCCCTGTATCCCCTCTTTCTAGAGGGGAATCATACAAGATTGAAATTCCTTGGACAATATGGGTTCCTTAAAAATTACGTATGTGTTACCGGTATACTGGCCTGCAATAGGCGGGTGTGAACTGCACACCCATGAACTTGTAAAGAGGCTATCCGAAAGGCATGACATACAGGTTATAACCTTAATTGATAATCAGAAGGATAAGCTTTCCCACGAACTCTGGGTGGCATGTATACTGAATGCTTCCGCACAAGCAACTGAATACAATGATAACAGGGCAAAGGTGACCAGATTGCCATTAAGTCTGATAGAAAAATTCATGAACTTGCCTCTCGTCAGAATACAAAGCCCAAAACTGCCTGACATAGTTATCAGGTTGGCAATGGAAATGCTGTCAAATTTTTATATGAAGAAATTAATCAGCCTGATAAAGGGTTCTGATATTTTACACTGCATTCACGGCGGCGTCTCTTACTTTGGCTACGCAGCATTTAAGGCTGCACGAAGGCTTGGGATACCCTTTGTTTATACTCCTGTACTTCACCTGTATCACAAAGACTGGCTCAAAGAAATGAAAGAAAGCAGAGCCAGCAATAAGTCCTTTCTGTATAACCCGCAACTTCATCTCAGCCCGAGAGGCTGGACAGATTATTTCTGGTACAAAGTATCCTCCGCAGCAGATGTTCTTATTGCTATGACCGATTTTGAAAAGAATTTTTTTGTCCATCATGGCATATCTGCCGAAAAAGTACATAAAGTCGGTGTAGGGCCATTAGTTGCCAATGATTCCACATCAGACTTTCGGCAAAAGTATGATCTTAAAGATAAAAAAATGGTGCTATTTCTTGGGCGCAACGTGGAATATAAAGGAATAGAAGAGCTTTTAATGGCAGCCCGCCTCGTGTGGAAGAAACTGCCTGACACGTATTTCTTCTTTGCTGGGCCAAAAGAGGGTAACTCAGAAAAGATATTCAACCGGTATAATGACCGGAGAATAAAAGTCCTGGGTTTTGTGTCAGAAAGCCAAAAAACCGCCTTATTGAAAGCATGCGACGTCTTCTGCATGCCGTCAATGGAGGAGAGCCTGGGAGGGACGTTTCTCGAGGCATGGATGTTTGAAAAACCGGTTATCGGGGCCAGGATACCTCCTTTAATAGAACTTACCAATAACGGAGAGGGAGGATTTCTGGTAAATCCGGACCCCGAAGAGATAGCGGAAAAAATATTACTTCTGCTCCAGGACTGGGAACTCAGTAACCGTATGGGACAATGGGGAAAAAAGAAGATGCTTGATCATTATACGTGGGAAATCATTACACACAAAATGGAAGATATTTATCGTAAATCTGCGGAAATAAATATCCTGAGAAGAATATGAAAAAAATTGTCATCTTAGGAGCCGGGCCTACCGGTCTTGGAGCCGCCTACAGACTCCACGAAATCGGATATAAGAACTGGAATATCTATGAAAAAAACCATTATGTCGGCGGTCTTTCTGCCAGTTTTAGGGACAAACAGGGTTTTACCTGGGATATCGGGGGACATATCCTCTTTTCAAACAACGACCGGTTTAATCGGTTAGTAGATGATTTATTACACAATGATGTGCTTACTTTTAAGAGAGAGAGCTGGATATGGCTTAAGGATAGCTTTATTCAGTACCCTTTTCAGAACAATTTTCACTTGCACCCGGATAAGGAGCTTGTATTTGAATGCATTTCTGGACTTTTTGATGTCCTTCAGAGAAAAGGTTCTTACAAAAACTTCGAGGAATGGATTTACTATTTCTTTGGAGAAGGCATTGCCAGACACTTTATGGTTCCCTACAATAACAAGGTATGGGCATGTCCTTTAAACAGGATGGATTATAATTGGATAGCCGAAAGGGTAAGCATTATCGATATCAAGAGGGTTCTGAAAAATATTATCTCTCTGAGGGATGACAGTGAATGGGGGCCCAATAATACATTCCGGTATCCCCTTTTTGAGGGCACTGGCGGTTTGTTCAATAAGTTTTTACCGTATACCCAAGATCACCTTTATTTGAACAAAAATGCCGTACGAATCGCCACTGACAGAAAAGAGGTTATTTTTGAAGATGGAGAAAAGGCTTCTTACGACGTATTAATCTCCACAATACCTCTCACTGAGCTTTTGGGCAAAATAGAAGACAAACCCGAATGGTTAGGAAGGTCTGTGGAGGAATTCCTCTGGAGTGGAGGCTACATGGTAGGCATTGGCATCAGGAAACCCTGCCCCAGCAATAAAAACTGGATCTATTTCCCCGAAAATAATTCACCTTTTTACAGAATCACCTATCTCTCCAATTATTCACCCAATATGACACCAACAGGGGAATTTTTTTCTTTTCTGGCTGAGACCTCTTACTCAAGGTTTAAGACCGTGTCAAAAGAAACTATCGTAGAGGAAACTATCCAGGGATTGATCAACTCAAAACTCTTAAAGGAGGAAGACAGGTCGCTGATAGTTTCAACATTTCTCATTGATGTGCCACACTCTTTTCCTGTTCCTTTCGTAGGGAGAGATACTACAATAAAGAATATTCAATCCTTTCTCTCAGAACAGAACATTTATTCCCGGGGGCGGTTTGGGGGATGGAAATATGAGGTTGGCAATATGGATCATTCGGTAATGCAGGGGATGGAAGTTGTAAACAGAATAGTATTCAACAAAGAAGAAACCCTCTATAAAATCTGACTTTTGTCTATGGTAAAGCTAATTAGGACAACAAAAAGAAACCTTCCGTACAATTTAGGACTGGGATACGCTTCACCTCCGGAATCGGTCACCATAGAGGTTAACTATAGATGTATCTTCCGATGCGTGATGTGCCAGATGTGGACGAAAGATTTTAAAACGTCACGAATAAAGGACAATAATATCCTGTCAAAATGCGAAATAGAAGGACTTATTGAGGAACTTTATACTATAGGAATTAAATCCATATACTTTTGCGGAGGAGAACCATTTTTAAGGAAAGATTTTTTAGACATTGTCAAATATTGTAAATCGAAAGGGCTGTATTGTTCTACGATTTCAAATGGATATTTAATCAACTCTGATTTGGCTAAACAAATAGTCATCTCCGGGATAGATTCCATTGGCATTTCGATCGATAGCGCTAATAAGGAACTCCATGATGAGATCAGAGGGTTTGAGGGAGCATTTGATCATGCCATTGAAGGAATACGTTTAATCAAGCAAAAGCAGAAGGAGTACAACACTGATTTTCCCGAGATCTTCATAAACACAACAATTTCTTCAAAGAATTTTTTTTTCTTACCCGCGATAACAGATCTTGCAAAGTCTCTTGCCGTTCGAAGGATAAATTTCAATTATCTTTCCATTGTAGATCATAATACGGTGAAACTTACGAATCAGGAAATGGGAGAAAAAATTATTGGTTTTCATACCTTTTCAGATATTAGCCCTGAGTATTTGCTCCAGAAAGAGCACATTGACCAATTGGAGTCTGTCATAGAAAATATAAAGAAAAGGGGAGGCTCAGAAATCAAGTGTGATTTGGACCAGGCACTGCTCAGCGGAAACAAAGATCATTTATTGAAAGGGAAATTCTCTGTCCTTCGATGTAATACCCCATGGCTATCCGCTATGATCACCCCATTCGGTGATGTCGTACCTTGTGCCATGTTTACAGGATATAAAATGGGCAATGTAAGAGAAATGTCCTTTCGTAAAATTTGGAACAACAAGCGGGCTATGAATATGCGAAGGCTCCTTCGCAAAAACCTTCCTCCTCTTTGTCAAAAATGCTGCATGGTGCACAGAGGTACACCCTCTTTATGGAAAAGGTTTTACAAAAAATTTCTCAAAAGGGATTCACATGATCAACGATGAAAACATTATCTGCATCTCGTGGCTGGTATGGGATTCGATCCCCCTCGTAATGCACCAGATGATGACACGGTTGGCAAGGCACAACAGGGTCTTGTTTGTGGATCCGCCCGTGGCGTATAGCAACCTCATTATCCGCCCTTCACTATGGAAAGACCGCCTGAAAAAAACATTTCTGTGGTTGCGCGGAGTGCGCCAGGTAAACGACAACATGTATGTCTATTATCCGCCTCCGCTGTTATTGCAGTACGGACACTATAAAAATGTCGACAGCCTGAATCAGTCTTTCTTAACATCTGCGATCGCAAAAACAGCCAAACGTCTGGGTTTTACAAATCCAATCGTATGGATCTATCATCCCTATGCCATCAATCCCCGGGGAGAGTTTGGTGAAAAATTGGTTTGTTATGATTGCAATGACGACGTGGGTTTTTTCTTTTGTTATCACTTCAACAAGAGAAACCGGTTGTCAGATATGGAGGAGAGACTGGCAAAAAGGGCTGATGCCGTGTTTGCCACATCCAAATATCTCTATCGAATCCGAAAAGGGCAAAATCCCAATACCCATTATCTTCCTTCCGGTGTTGACAGCGAACTTTTTCAACAAGCCCAATCCCCTGCCTGTAAGATTGCACCAGAACTGGAAGATATTCCCAGTCCAGTTATCGGTTTTGTTGGTGGTATGGTCAACTCCAAGATGCATTGGGAATGGATACGGGAGGCCGCAATCGCAAGACCACAGTGGAATTTTGTCTTTATTGGACCATGTGTCGAGAACCCTCCATCCTATATTACACAGCAAAAAAACATTCTCTTTGTGGGAACTAAGCCACAAAATCTTTTACCTTCTTGTATCAAGGGTTTTGATGTATGCCTGATTCCTTATCAGGGAGAAGATTTTTTAAAGGCATGCCAGCCAACCAAGGCATTTGAATATCTGGCTGCCGGTAAACCGGTAGTTTCCTCATGGATTCCCGAGCTGGAAGACTATCGGGAAATAATTCGCCTTTCCCGTACTTCTGGAGAATTTATCCAGAATATTGAAGCCGCTTTAGAGGATGGCAAAAAAGAAGAATTGGTACGGAAATATGTTCAGGCCTCACAGGGATGGACATGGGAAGGCAGATTGGAAAAGGCTTCTGAGATTATTATCAACACCCTTAAAAAACACAGCCTAACAAAAGACGGCCTTAACGCTGCATAGCCCTATCCAATCCCTGTTCAAAACATAATACATACAAGGGACACGGCGCTCCGTATCCCTACGATTTATAAGGATTCTAACATCGAATATCGGACAAGGAATAATGTATGTTAAAGGATAATAGTCGTAGGGGCGTATTGCAATATACCCTTACAATCTTCATAGATTGTGCCGTCAGAATTATTCGTGCAAAAGAGATTTTTCTGAAGGAATAGTATCGAAAACATGAGTAGTGTTTTAGGCCTAAAGGCGAGTATAAAAAACGTTTTTTTTTCTCTTTTTGAAAAATTTGCACCTTTTCTCAATAGAGACAAAAAGTCCTTAGCTCATTCAGAGATGAGAAAGATACTCGTTGCTGAAGGTGGAGGCATAGGAGACCTTATACGGGTATTCCCTGCCATCGAATGCCTGAAGGACAATTTTCCCGCTGCCTCTATTTCTGTTCTGGCATCTCCGGAGGCAAAAGAGATTTTGTCTCTTTTTTCTAAAAAAAATATCATTTCCGAAGTAATTGATTACGACCTTAAAGGCAGGCACAGGGGATTTTTCAGAAAGTTCCTGCTTATTTTTTCTTTAAGAAAAAGGCATTTCGACCTCATCTATGCTCCGGACAGGGGAGAAGGCATGAGAGAAGAAGTTCTTATGAATTTTCTCACTGGGATACCTCACCGGATCGGTTTTCAAAAAGGCAGGGCAGGTTCATTAAATACCATAATGATTGAACTCAGAGAAGGCGTCCCGATAGTAAAGCAAAACCTGGATATTTTACGGAACGCCGGATTACAGGTAACAAAGGAAGAAATAGACCTCAGCGTGCCTGAAAAGGATATTCATGAAGCGGAGCTTCTGATAACGAAACTTACCCGGGAAATCCCTTCCCCTGTAATTACTGTCCACCCGGGTGCATCGTGGAACGCCGGATACCGGTGTTGGCCACTTGAAAAATATATATCTCTTATTCAGAGGCTGATAAAAGAACAGCAACTAAAAGTAATCATAATCGGAAACAAAGGTGATATTGAAACAGGCAAAAAAATCCTCAAAGAAGTTGAGAGCCCTGATATCATCAGTGTAATGGGCAGGACTACGCTTGCACAGACGGCTGCTATTATCAAACTTTCTAATTTGTTTTTAGGCAATGACTCAGGTCCGCTCCATATCGCACTGGCCTTAAAAGTACCCTCCATAGCTGTCTTTGGTTCGACATCACCAGAGCAGGTTATTGGCCCACAGGAACGGTGTGTTGTGATAAGAAAAAATCTGGCATGTTCGCCTTGCTATGTACATCAATATGACTATACGCCTGCCTGTAAGGATTTCCAATGTTTAAACAAAATTTCTGTAGACGAAGTATTCAATGCAGTAAAGAAGGTATTGTCAGACAATTTTCATGAAGAAATATCCTGATTATGATGATAGGCAGGATCAACATTGAAGAATAGACTGAATATTGGTATCAATATGATCACCTCTAACGAAACCTTAAGAGGTACCGACAGATACATCACAGAGATACTCCATCAACTCTCCACAATGGATAAGACGAATCAGTATTTTATCTTCTATGCACACTGGCAAAGATTCGCACAACCACTCAAGGCGTCTAACTTTCAGTTTATCCAAATGTCTCCGCCAAAAGGAACCCTGCTAAAAGCATTCTGGCAGGCGCTGATATTCCCCAAAGTGGTAAAAAAGTATAACCTCAATGTGCTTCATTACACCAATCCCATACCGATTCTGAAACGACACTGTCCCATTGTGGTAACGATCCATGACCTTGCCGAATTTATTCAACCAACAAAATACGGGGCACTCAAAAGTTATGCAAAACGCCTTTTCGTGCTCCTGTGTATAAAGAAAGCCAATTTCATCATAACCGTATCGGATACCACGAAAAGAGCAATTCTTGATCTCTTAGATTATACCCCTGAATCCATCGATGTGACCCTGGAAGGTATTTCCCAGAATTTATCCGTTGATAACAACGATGGTGAATATATTTTCGAAAAGTATCATATACCCAGAAATTATATACTCTATGTAGGTGTTATCGAAAAAACCAAACAGGTTGAATCCATTGTAAAGGCGTTTTCCCGCCTTGACGATTCTTTACAAAGAAATTATGCCATTGTAATTGCCGGCAACAAAGGAAATGCGTATGAAGAGGTAAAGGCCACTATTCGCAATTGTGAATTAGAAAAAAAGGTTTTTTTTCTGGGATATGTTCAGGATAATGATTTGAAATATCTTTATAAAAAGGCAAAGGTATTTGTTTTTCCGTCTCTTATTGAAGGATTTGGCTTGCCTGTCCTGGAGGCGATGGGACATGGAATACCGGTCATTGCATCTGATATCCCCGTCATATCAGAGGTTGTGGGGGATGCAGCCGTACTTGTCGATCCATATGATATTACTGCCCTCCGGGACGCAATGAGCAAGATACTGTTGGATGAGGAGTTGAGAAACAGCTTAATCACGAAATCTTTAGAACGGATTAAGGATTTTTCGTGGGAAAATACCGCCCGGAAAACGTTGGAAATATACAGAAAATTAGCAGGTATGAATAATGAACCTTCAGTATAAGTTGCTCGGAAAATGAATAAATTTGCACCAAGAGCCTTACGCAAGTGGATTATTGAGATGCTATGACTGAAATAGCCTAAAAAATGTGTTTTTAACATATGAAATTATTTGAAACAATAGAAAAAGAGAAAATAATTGCCGAGGACGATTATTTCATGATCGTTTTTGATAAATATCCTAACCCGATGGATTTAATATGGGAATAAATGATGGTGAAGCGGCAGGGCAAACAATGGGACAGCTTCATTTTCATATCATCCCAAGGTATCATGGCGATACAAAAGATCCACGTGGTGGGATAAGATGGATAATCCCGAATAAGGCAGAGCATTGGGATTAAGTGAAAACCTAGCCATATACTTTCTAATCTGATCACTTCTGTACAAAAGCTATTCAATGGCTTAACGAAGTTTTATAGTATTGCACAAGTTCCATTTATCAGTTTATATAAATTAAGATCTTTTTTCGTAATAATACCCGTGGATCTATCGATTAATATCTGTACCTATAATAACAGAGACTTTCTTAAAAAGTGTCTCATTTCAATTTACGAGAAGATAAAGGATATACAATTCGAGGTTGTCGTAGTTGACAATGCATCTCAGGATGGGACTGTCGATATGATAAAAAAAGACTTTCCTCATGTCCTGTTGATAGAAAATGATCGGAATGCCGGGGTAGCACCTGCGCGGAACCAGTCTATCAGGCGTTCTTCAGGACGTTATGTTCTCCTCCTCGACGCTGATACAGAATTCGTTTCAAAAAATTTTGGCGATATTATAAGATATATGGACTTCTCTCCTGATGTTGCCTTGCTGGGGGTACAACAGATAACTTTTGATAATCAACCGTATCCGGCATCGAGGACATTTCCGCTTATTCGGGATATCGTGTTGAGAAGACTGGCGTTTCTTGGTTTCATAAGAAATAGCAGGCTCATGAAAGCACATCATGTATTGCTTCATGACTCCGATAAGCCTATGGAAGTCGACTACGTTATTGGCGCCTTTCAGCTTATCAGAAGAGATGTATTTAACGTTACAGGCCTTCTGGACGAAAACATGTTCTACGGCTTTGAAGATGCTGATTATTGTGCACGGATCAGGAAAGCCGGTTACAAAGTAGTCTATTACCCCTCTTATACCATTAAACATTATGTCAGCGGAATAACGCGAAAGAAACTCCTGAGTAAGACAGGCATTCAACTGCTCTTTTCTCATTTTAAATCGTATGCAAAGTTTTATAAAAAACACCATGATCTTTTGAAAAGGAGGACACTATGAAGATATTTTTATCTCTATTGACCATTCTGATCGTCCTGACAGTGAAACCATTCTATACTTTTTCAGAAACGATAGAAATGAAAGTGGATGCCGCAAAGGGATTGGGACCGGTTCCTGACCTCTTCAGCAGCAGCATATGGATTGTTAAGGCAAACAACCGGCATAATATAGAACGTTTCTTTAAAGACAATCATCCAAAGGCGATACAATTTACCTTCGACCTCTTCCTCCCGAAGACCAAGAGCCTTGAGGATTACAAGCAAAAATTCAAGAACGAGTTCTTTCACCCATCAGGCATACCCTATCTCGTTGTCCAAAAGGCAAAAGAGGCGGATGCAGAATTAATCGTAGGTTTCGATCCCTTTACGATACCTGCCTGGCTTTCCTTAAGACAGGGAGACAAGAGGCCGGCATTTACCCATGAAAGCTGGTGGACAATCGAGCAATTATCACCTCCGCGAGATTTCAAACTCTGGGGGGAGGTGGTGGGTTTTGCGCTCAGTTTTTTACGAAACGAACTTGGAGTAAAAAAGTTGGGGTTTTTTGTAGGTCACGAACCAAACTGGCTCTGGATGGGAACGGAGGAGAGTCTCTTTCAATATTATGAAGCTGCTGCAAGGTCTGCAAAAAACGTGAGCAGTGAGATAAAGGTTGGCGGCCTCGGCCCCTGGAGTTTAACGGCGAAAAAGGAAGGCGCTGATTTTGAAGGCATTACTCCCGCCATCGGTGACTTAGCAAAAAAGGAAGGCGGCTGGAAAAACCCGAAAGGGGAGCCTCTTCTCAAAAGTTTCATTGAATATGTCGCAAAAAATAATGTCCCGCTGGATTTTATCAATTGGCATTCTTTCACCCACAATTCACGCCAGCTTGTAAGCGACGGCAAAACGGTTTCCCAGTGGTTAAAGGAAAAGAACCTCGATAATGTCAGGATCTATATTTCTGATTGGGCTTATTGGGCCGGATGGCCTTATCCTGACGATTATCTTGATACGGAAGAAACTGCTTCTGAAGCCATAACCGCACTTTTCCATATGTGGGAGGGAGGTGTTGACTGGCATGGACATGATTTTGATATCCAGGTTGACGCACATGAAAATAGCCGCCGGAAAGAGAGGCGGAATGCAGAATTTATCGGTGATTGGCCCCTGTTTACCAAACATGGCATAATCAAACCGGTGTATAACTCGTTTAAGGCATTAACTATGGCTACAAAACCAGACGGTGAGAAGATTCCGGAGCTGTTACGTGTAGAATCTTCTGCGGATGACATTATAGCGATATCCACAATGAAAGATGATGGCATTTATGTACTCTTAAGCAATTTCGCACCAAGACAAGCAAGATTACGCTCCACTGTTACGAAATTGCTCCTGGAAAAATCAGGATTTTCTCCTGAAGAAATCAACTGGCTGAAGGAATGCATCCAGGAAGGAAAGAAGAGTAAAAGAAAAGACACCTTGCTTGCCTGTAAAGATCAGTTTATTGCCAGGGTAAAAGATGGCCAAAAAACAGAAGTAGTTGAATTCCTTGCCAATATCTATTCTCATTTACAAAAAAAACCATCCATGGAGGGGGTTTTAACATATCTTGGTGAAGTTTCATCAAATGCAAAATACCCTCAAACAAAGATAATTGCTTCGGAGCTTTCGGATACGCTAAAAAGAACCTCTTTCAATAAATCACTGAAGATTGACTTCGCCAATCTTTCATTTTCACCATCTGCCCAGGCAACCGTATACACCATTGACAGCAATAATAGCAATGCCTGCAAACTGAACAAAAAAACCGAGCCTTCTTCCACAGATACGCTGTGCGGCATCGGTGGAATGGTCGATAAAGCTGTGTGGCAGGCAAATGCCGATGCCAATACATATGCCCAAAAAAACCTGGAAGACTTCCTTTTATCGAAAGGTTACAGCACAAAACACTTAGAAATTCTCAGGGAAAAAATTCGAACTGCTAAAAACAAAGGGAATTTGAAAGAACTTTTCGATCAGCTCACAAAAAAAGGTTTTCAAAAAAAAGATATAGCATTGGGGTTCAGGAAATTGAAAGCAATTAGACAAAATTACCTCCGGGAGCAGATTGACAAAATCAACGAATGGAAAGAAATATCTCTGGAGGGATCGAAGGAGACCGCAGCCGTCAATGTAACAAAAGATACAGCGACACTCAACATAAGTATGGAGCCCAATTCGGTGCGTCTGATTATTCTCGGCAAAAAATAGAAAATGAGAGTTTCTGTACTTCCCCTTTCCCGCATCCTCTTTTTCCCACTATTGTGGGGGGGATTCGCAGGCGCATTTTTAGTTTTGGACCCTCTATTAGCAAATATTCTTGCAAAAATGCTTGATATTTCAATAGAGGGTACCAACATTTTTAAACTCTACCCGTATGAAGTCTCCTCCCTGCTTTTTTTCTTTTCCCTTTTTTTGCCTTTTATAAAGAAGTTCATTCTCCTGACGAAGCGGCATACGGAAAAGGTATTTATCACGCTTTTTTTTGGCGGTATGCATATTACCAGTTTGACTACCCTTGTCAAAATAGACCTGACTGAGCTCGTAATGATGGTCTCTTTATTCGCCCTGTTTTCTCAATCTGTCGTGAAAGACAAAAGGCTTTGTATATCACTTCTGGATATTTTCAATATGGCCTTTGTTGCCTCAGCGCTTGTTTCATTCATGAATGCCAGAATTGTTCCCTTTGTCATATATGCCCCTACGTTGGTAAAATTCATTCTCATTCTGTTCCTCCTCTTAAACTTCATTCACAGCAGAGAGCTATTTGTTTTTGCTGTAAAATGCATTGTAGTTCTCACCTGTATTTCTTCCCTAATCGGGATCGGGCAAGGAATACTCTTTAAAACAACGGGGTTGCTTTTTATCGGCCCTGTTGACAAAAAAAATCTTTCACTGATGTTTGAAATGACCTCTCAAGGACCTTTTCTGAGAATCCCGGCCTTTTTTGGAACATATAAGCCCTTTACCTTTTTTCTCAATACTGCAATACTCATCGTCTTTAATTACTTCATTTATAACGGGCCTTTCGCATTGAAAAAACGGTTTACGCTCATTTCTTCTTTCTTGCTCATGATAACCGCGCTCTTGCTGACTTTTTCCAAAGACGGATTTCTTTCCCTCTTCATCGGATTGATCTTTTCGATCTCTGTGAGATGGTCAAAATTCATTATCCATGGTTTTTTTTGTACTTTGATAGCAGGCATTGCTATTTACCTTACAGGTTTTCTGGATGATATTTTCAGGGCAATCTCGGCAGATTGTCATTGGGGGGAATACAGAATCAGGTTACAGTTGGCCAGAGAAGGAATTCACGGGTTCATACACAGGCATCCTTTTATTGGCGTAGGAGTGAGTGATGTCTATAGATACACCTCGCATTACTTACACTGGGCTGTTCACAATGCCTTTATTGAAGCCGCAGATGCTGTAGGCATATTGGGTTTCTTTTTTTATATTGTATTATTATCGTATACATTCTACAATCTTATCAAGGTCAGCCTGACGGACAAATCGCTCATAAATACCTGGATAAACCGTGGATTATTTTCAGGTTTTATTGCATATATAGTAACGATACAATTTCACCCGTTTTTCTACGAAAGATTTACCTGGGTTTATATGGGCATCGTCAACGCTTATGTAATAATCGTCAAAAAGAAAAGCCAGAAACCTGATATATTATTGACACCAAAATACCCCTCACCCAGACACTCTCCCGCACCAGGCGAGGGAACTTTCCCCCCTTTAACGGGAGGGATTCAGGGAGGGTAATATATTTTCACGCTTTTATGTGGGCCTCTAGCTCATGAATGTTGCCTAACAAAAGCCCCTCATTTAGCAGTTTTTTTACCGCCCCCTTCGTCCTCTCATTGCAAAAAAGAGGAAGAAAGAGATAGAGGGGTGGTTCATCCGGTTACGGCTATGTTATGTTACATGCTCCGGAATGAGTGGAATCAATGAAGTCTTAAAAAATTGCACTAACCTGTAGCCGGAACGGAAGTATAACAGACATGAAAAAAATATTCTATTTAACAGGAATAGCAATTATTCTGATATCATGGATTTTCCCTCTCTATACAAAAGCAGAAGAGGCATCAGGCAATACGGAAATAACTGTAGATGCCTCACAGAATCTTGGCCAAATGCCAGGTATTGCAGCAGTGGGAGTGGAACTTTCCCAATGGGGGAATGATTTTTATAAATTTTATTTTCGGAAAAGATACGAAGAAGACATTGAAAATGCCGGGAGTATCTACCGGACTGGACTCAATCTGAGATATCATGTTTCTGATTTATCCAATGACATTGAAAAATATATAAAGCACCTGAATGATTTTGATAGCACAACGTTATCCTATGAGAAAGAGGGAGTGGATCTTATCTTAACCATTTATGGTATGCCGAAATGGTTGAGCAAAAGATGTGTAAAAAAGAGGGATGGGAAATATGTATGTGGACCGAATTGGGGTGCAACACCGCCCACGGATTATGATGCCTGGGCAGAACATGTTAAGGGAATCGTGGGTTATTATAAATATAAATTAGGCCTGGATTTATGGTACGAAATATGGAATGAGCCAGACCAGGGCTATCTCTTTTCTAATACTGATTTCTGGTTCGGAAGTCAGGAAGAATACTTTACCCTATATAAATACAGCGTTAAAGGTGCTCTTGAAGCAGACCCTCATGTAAAGATAGGAGGCCCTGGTGCTTCTATATGGGATAAAGGGGTAATCGAGGAGTTTATAAAATATGCAGCGACAAATAACCTGCCGATCGATTTTATAACCTGGCATATGTATGTTGGATGGAATAATTTTTGGGGGACAAAAGCAGAATACAGAGAAATGGCAAGTTCTATTAAACAATGGCTGAAACAGTATGGGTACGATGAAAACACACCCCTTATTATTGATGAGTGGAACTATGACGCAAGTCTCAATGATTTAGAAGACCATACTACAGAACGGAATAGTGCATACGCTGTATATGCCATGCATAATATGCTTGATACAGGTATTGATAAACAAGCCTTCTTTAATTTCGTTGATTTTGAACATAATCCGTTATTTTCAGGTAGTACAGGCGCCATGAGTAATGAAGGTGTTATCAAATCTGTTTACAATGCACTCAAGGCGCTCGCCATCGTACAAGGCGAACCAGAAAATGAGATCCCAAACAGACTGAAAGCAGATGTTCATGATGATACTTTTCTTGCAGCAATTGCCTCTCAAACACACGACAATCGCACAATAAGAATACTGATTTCTAACTATATTCCCACCGCAGCAATGCTCAAAAATGCGTTCCCTCCGGAAACCTACCCAAGCGCCTTAAAATATAGAAAAAATCCGAGAGAAATAACCTTGAATCTTAAAAACATTCCTTTCTCAGGAGATGCAACCATGACAACGTATCTCATAGATAAGGATCATGCAAACTCTTGCAGATATAACAAAAAAACAGAAGAGGAACAAACAGATTCTCCCTGCGGCACAAATGGAATAGTAGATAAGTTGGTTCTGCAAGCAGAGAGCGAATCTCAGGAAAAGGCCTTCCTGGAAGCTATTTATTACTTAAAGGACAAGGGATATACCGAAAGCCAGATAGCAATAATTACAAGACAGCTTGGCAATTGTTTTAAAATGGACAGAGAATCTATTTTTACAGACTGCATTAGTACCTCGTTAGAATCGGCCTGTGCTCAGGTCATTAGTACGGGAAGTTATCCACCAGATTGCAACGTATTTGAACAAGATGTTATAGACTGTAATAATGTATATCACAACACCCATGATGACCTCTATTTCTTCGGTGATCATACCAGTCTGTCAGGTCAGACAATTACTGTTTCGACGTGGATTGATAAGATAAACAACGATCCAAATATCTCCCTGGAAGGTTCAGAACAAACGAAACAGATTCATATAATCAATGGCTCATACCAAGAAGTAATAACCTTGCAGCCGTATGCTGTTTTTCTGGTTGAAATAACCTTTTTGCAAGCATCGGATTAATCAATATTTTTATGCTTGCTTTTATTTCCTAAAAAAATACTTCTATTCTGTTCACAAAAGATGTTTTGGAGATTACAAAAAAGTGTTAAAGTATACAATGCAACTTATACTGTTTTTCACCCTTTTCCAGAGTAGTATATTCGTATCTTCTGGTAAAATCAGTTATTCATGCAATATCAAAAACCACACTTCACTTCATTTGGCAGAGACAGAAAGAGCTCCGGATGCATACATTTTTCCTTTTTTCAATCCCCAATTTGATCTTGATCAAAGAGGGGAAAACCCCTTTCCCGGCAAACGCAAAAACAAGTTTGATAGAGTCTTTCATATTGATCAGTTATCAAGTGCCAGCGGGTCGGATATTCATAAAGGTTTTACTGCTATACCTGCTTACAGCACAGGCCTCCATCCAACCGCTGTTGTTATGGATGATTTCAATGGCGATGGGAGAAAAGACTTAGCAGTATCGCATTTCGGCAGTATTATTTCACAGGATTCCACTGGTGAAATTACTATCTTGCAGGGAAACACTAATAATACATTTACCATCTCAAATAGTTTCAATGCAGGGATTCACCCTGTTTCCCTTGTAACAGGTGATTTCAATGGGGACGAAAAAAGGGATTTAGCCATCTCAAATTTTGGCAGTAATACCGTTTCTATTTTTCTTGGAAATGGTGACAGGTCTTTTGGGATAGCAACGCATTTTAAGGTAGGGTTGAAGCCATTTCGATTGACAACTGGTGATTTTAATAAGGATGGAATTGCTGACTTAGCAGTACCAAATTTTGGCAGCAATACTATTTCAATTCTCATTGGAAATGGAACAGGAACTTTTGGCAATTCAGTCAGCGAAAAGACAGGAAATGGTCCTGTTTCTGCTGCTGTTGGTGACTTTAATCTCGACGGAAAAGAAGACATTGTAGTCGCTAATTTTTATGATAATACCGTATCAATATTTTTGGGAAACGGAGACGGCGCTTTTATGAAAAAATTTGATTTTCCTGTGGACACTGCCCCATCTATGGTTATCGCGGAAGATCTTAACAGGGATGGCATTTTAGATCTTGCAATCGCTAATATGGGCAGCAATAGCATTTCTGTCTTACTAGGAAAACTGGAAGAAACACCTCTTATAAGTTATGAGAATATTACAATAGATAAGGTGATATCCAATCCAAGCGCTTTGATTGTAAATGATTTTAACGATGATGGCCAAAAAGATATAGCTGTTACAAATTTTGGTGGTTTAGGGGTTAAAAGGCGTGGCGAAGACATTTCCATTCTTCTCGGAAATGGTGATGGTAGATTTAATCAGACCTTAAAAGATGTTGTCGTTGGAGTAAGTCCAATTTCAGCAACATCAGGAGATCTTGATGGTAATCAGACAATTGATTTGGTTACCACAAACTTTGAGAGCAATAATATAACAGTATTATCAGGCAACGGAGACGGAACATTTGGGCCTTTCAATAATTACCCTGCCGGGAAAGGTGCGCATTGGATTGCATCAGGCGATTTCAACCTTGATGGAAATAGTGATCTTGTTACAGCAAATATTGATGCAACAAATATAAGCGCTTTATTAGGAAACGGCGATGGAAGTTATAAATTACCCGAGGTTTGTGAGATCCAGGCTACCGTCCATGCCGTAACGCCGGGGGATTTAAATTACGATGGCGTACCTGATCTTGTTACTGCGAATATCAGTTCGAATACCATTACCCTATTACATGGCAACGGAGACGGAACATTCTCAATATATGATAAATATTTCGTCGGACCAAGCCCGCATCTTGTTCGTATCGATGATTTGAATAATGACGGTATAAATGATTTCGTTATTCCCATCTTTGGAGGGAATTTTACTACAATTTTGTTTGGAAATGAAAATGGCTCTTTCGTGGATAGGACAATTCTTTTTTCCGGCGATACGCCTTCCGATGCTGCAATTGACGACATAGATATGGACGGCAACAAGGATTTGGTTATCTCACACTTTGATGTAAGTTATATAACGGTTTTTCTTGGGGATGGGAATGGTTCTTTTATAAAAAAAGAAAATATTGATGTTGCTGGCGGCCAGCACTCGGTATTGATGAAAGACATAAACTTTGATGGAAAAACTGATATAGTAGGAAGTCTTTTTTATGCTGACAAAATATTTTCTTTGTTCGGTGCAGGCAACGGTTCTTTCCATAATCTGAACACTTATAATGTAGGGAAATTGCCTTCAACAATCGCGCTTGATGATTTCAACCATGATGAACTATATGATATTGCAGTAGTTTGTGAATTTGATAATATAATATCCATTTTGTCAGGAAATGATGATTTTAGTTTTTCATTTAGTGCTAACTTTATTGCAGGCAACAGGCCTGCCGCCCTGGTATCTGACGATATTAATAACGATGGTAAAACTGATGTTGCAGTTGCCAATTGGTACACAAACAATGTTAGCATAATGCTCAATAATCTCGAGTTGGAAAACAACTAATTCACACAGTATTTTTGATAGGATGAATTCAGGCATTCCCGTCTAAACCAGCGCTGATGCGAATAAAGATGGATTTATTGCAAACAACGAAGTAAGAAACTAAAGAAGAAAAGAAATCGGAAAGGGGGAATATCGATCAAAAAATGTGGAGCCGTATGTATTCATTAGTCAGTATCTTTTGAAATCGGAAACTAAAAAAGGAGGAAAATTGTGAAAATAAAAGGATTATTAACTGCAACATTGCTTTTACCCTTTTTTGTAACCCCGTCTTATGCAGAGGAGCAAACAGTAACTCCACCTGCAGAAACTGCAAGCGCTCCGGAAACTTCTGCACCAACTGAAGCTCCCGCACTGCCACCAAAGCTCACCCCTATCGATGCAGACCAGGACAGAAAAATCTCCAGGGACGAGTTGATTGCCTTTGTAACAAAAAAGGCAAAGGAAAGGATCGCTGAAAAAGCCAAAAGATTAGATACCGATGGAGACAAGTGCTTATCAAAAGAAGAACTCAAAGGGAAAAACAAGTTAAAGGTTCGTTTTGATGACGTTGACACCGATAAAGATGGAAAGATTTCGAAGGATGAAGCAATTACCTTTGTTCAGACAAAAGCAGATGAAAGGGCAGAAAAACTCTTTCTCAAGCTAGACTCCAACAAAGACGGGTTTTTAACAGTGGATGACATTAAAAAGAAGACAGTAAATAACATAGAGGAAACCACGGAAGAAGAGGATTTATAATACAGCAACGCTATTCCCACAGCGGCCATCCTGACAGATGGCCGCTGTCAGGAAAAGAGATTCGCAGGGTAAGAAAAAACGGAGGTGAAAAAAGAGGATCTGTGATCGTTCTTGGTATAAATAATATGCATGATGCATCAGCAGCTATTGTCGTGGATGGCAAGGTGGTAGCTGCCGCAGAGGAAGAGAGATTCAGCAGACGTAAACACCATGTCGGCTTTCCTGTCAATGCCTTTCAATATTGCCTTGACGAAGCGGGCATAACCATAAAGGACCTCGACGCCGTGGCTTTGTCTTGGAGACCGTGGGTATTGGGAACGAGGGTATTGAATGCCCTGAAGTCAGTTTCTTTTTCAAAAAAGGCCTTCCAGGCGAAAACGAGTCGCGGTATGGGCCAGATGGGGAACGAATGGTATCAACTCTTTACCATGAAATGGCTCATCGAAAGACACTTCGGCAAAGGAAACTTCAGGCTCCAGTATATTGACCACCATCTCTGCCATGCAGTAAGCGCTTTCTTTGTTTCCCCATTTGAAAGGGCAGCGGCCCTAACTGTGGATGGCGCAGGGGAGGAGGATACCACGGTCTTTTGGATGTGTGAAGGCACAGAAATAAAAAGACTGGCTTCAATAAAACTTCCCCATTCCCTTGGTCAGTTTTATGCGAGTATTACCGGGTTTCTCGGCTTTAAGGTACAGTCAGACGAGTATAAGGTAATGGGAATGGCTCCATACGGTAAACCTGTATTTGCTGATTTCTTCAGAAACAAGATATTCGATATACGGAAAGATGGTACCTTTCGACTGAAAAGCCGTTTCCTTGATTATCACCTTGCCAGACAAGGTATATTTCTGGAAGAAATCATACAAGTGTTAGGAAAGAACCGTTTGCCAGATGAAGAGGTCACAAACCATCATATGGATATTGCCAGAAGTGCCCAGGTGGTCATTGAAGAGGTGCTCTTCCACATGGCGAATCATCTGCACAGCAAAACACGTGTTGATAAGCTTTGCCTGGCCGGAGGGGTTGCATTAAACTGTGTGGCAAATGGGAAACTGCTTGATAATACTCCCTTTCGCCAGATATTTGTTCAGCCGGCGGCGGGGGATGCGGGAACATCCATTGGCGCCGCCCTTCATGTTTATCACCGGTATACCCGTGAACCCAGGAGATATCAGATGAAAGGCGCCTATCTGGGTCCATCCTATTCTAATCAACGGTGCATTGAGACACTCAATGAGTTCGGTCTTTCTTATAAAGAATTGACAAAAGAAGAGTTATGCAGTAGAATTGCCACCTTCTTGTCAGAGGGCAAGCTCGTTTGCTGGTTCCAGGGCCGCATGGAATGGGGACCCAGGGCATTAGGGAACCGAAGTCTCCTCGCTGATCCCCGAAGAGCAGAGATGAGGGATATTATCAACCTCAAGGTAAAACAACGGGAACCATTCAGACCATTTGCCCCATCTGTTTTGGAAGAAAAAAGCTATGATTATTTCGGAAACCCTATCCCATCTCCCTTTATGCTCTTTGCCTTTAAGGTAAATCCGGACAGGCAGAAGGATATCCCCGCGGTAACCCATGTGGATGGCACGGCAAGGCCTCAAACTGTGAGGAAAGAGGCAAACCCGCTGTATTGGAATCTCATTAAGGAATTTGAAAATCGCACCGGAGTGCCGGTATTATTAAACACCTCCTTTAATGTGCAGGAACCGATCGTATGTTCCCCGAAGGATGCAGTGGCCTGTTTCCTGAAAACAAAGGTGGATTATCTGGTCTTAAATAATCTTCTCATAGAACAACCCCATAAGGTACCCTCATAGATCAAGAAGTCATGGCAGAAAAGACCTTACTAGAGTACTGGTTTATATTATATAACAGAAAGGTGATAATATTCGTTATAACCCTTTCATCCATGATAACTGCCGGGGCGCTGTCAAAGATCCTTTCCCCTGTCTATGAGGCAAAGGCCGTGTTCTTTGTCCCGAAAGAACCGGATATTACCACCTTTTTCACTTCCCCTGACGAGATTATGGCAAGGTCTCCCCTCATGCCGACAAGCAATGAAGAGCCGCATGGACCGTATATTGGCATCCTGAAAAGTAAAACTATCGCTGGACTTGTCCAGAAAGACTTCCCTCACAAAACGGTCGAAAACTTAATGAGAAGGGATATGGACTTTGTCTTAAGCGACGAGTACCTCCTGGAGGTCTACGCCAGGGATAATAACCCCGGTCTGGCGGCTGATATTGCCAACGCCTATGTAAAATATTTCAAGCAACTTATGGGAGAATACTCTCAGATGTCGCAATCAGAAAGGCAGGCGACAATAGAAGAAGAAATAGCAAAGAATGAAAAGAGGCTTTCAAGGGCAAAGGGGATCTTAAAGGCCTTTCAGCAAAAAAATCGGACGGCTAACCTTGATGAAGAAATAAAGCAACTTATCTCCATGAAGACCACTTTTGAATCTCAGCTAGAGAACGCCCATGTTGAATACCATGAAAATAAGAATAAAATGCTGGCGGTGAAAAGGAAGCTAAAAGATGAGGTTCGTGCCTTCGAGACTTCTGAACTGGTAATTACCAGTCCGCTCTTAGAAAAGTTAAGGGCGCAACTGGTAGACATTGAGGCCAAAATGGCCACTCTCCGGGTGGAAATAAAAGAATCTCACCCTGAGTATATGACCTTAAAAAGAAATTATGAGGAAATTAAAAAAAATATCGATAAAGAAATTGAGATTATCATAAAGAGCCAGGTAAAGGCCCCCGATACCTTTTACGAAAATTTGAGAAGACAGCTCATCAGCCTCACGATAGAAAAAGAGGGGATAGAAGCAGACATTAAGGGTACCAGACAGGTTCTCTCCGGCATAGAGGAAAGAATACGTGAAATCCCGAAACTCAGGAATCAGCTTGATACCTTCGTCTCTGAAGTGGACAGATATAAAAGACTCACTGATACACTGAAAGTCAATCTGGAAGAGGTCATGGCCCAGACAAAGAGGGCCCCCCAGGTAGCTGTCCTGGTGGAGGATGCTACTCCCCCGGCAAAAGCATCCTTTCCCATTCTGTGGCTGAATGTGATGGTAGCCTGTCTGGCCGGTCTTGCCGGTGGAGTATTTTATTGCTTCTTTGTGAATTATCTGGAAGAGACCCGGGAGAAAAGGATCTACAGATTATGGAAGGTCTTAAAATCAATACAGGAGTGAGGCATGACGATAGATGAAGAGATACTGACCATCCTGGAAAAAAAGGAAAAAAAGAGGTTTCTGAATCTGCTCCAGAACCAGGCCGAAAAAGAAGGGAACATTCCACCGATGCCTTTTCTTTTCTTAAAAAAGACGTCTCTTCCCTTACAGTATGCGGGAGGTATCCTTCTCGGTATTTTTTTGGGAGTCTCCATTTTGGTCTTTAATTTCTTACTTTTTGTTTTCTTTCTCCACCTTTAAAAAAGTCCTTTTGTTCACCTATTGCTATTATTCTACACCACCTTTTCTATGGCCAACGTGAAAAAAAACGATGTCCTTACCCTGAAGATCAGGGAGTTAAAAGAAAAAACCAGGGAAAAGGTAAAGGAAAGGCTTTTAAAGGAATTTGAAGAGGAGAAGAGGCGGGGATTATACCCGTGGGAAGGAATTTGGCTTAGTCCGCAGGATATAAGAAAAGTTCAGGAAACGATGAAGAAACGGGATAAGGTCATCTTTATAGAAATTATTCTCCTTTTCTTCATATTTGGCTTTTTCTCTTATGTGCTTTATCGGTTGATGAAAATATTTCTCCTGCCGTAATTAACCAACAATCAGAAACAGAAACCACAGATTACGCTGATTGCACAGATTTCGTATTATATCTTGCCATAAATTAACAGATTGCGGGTATTTTTATCTGTGAAATCTGTGGTTTCAGCGGTCTACCAGTCTGAGGTTGCCTCACCAAGAAATTAATCGGTTGTACGAATCACATATCTATGAATAAGACCAGCATCCACCCCCGCAAGCATGGCTTCAAAGGATTTTATACTCTCCTTCGGGAGATCCGGTATGGTAAATTCCTCTTTTTTCACGAGTAGATCACGGTCATCATATATCTCTAACTTAAATTTTGCAAAACGATAATTCTTTTCAGACCTATTAGCTATCTCACCGGTAAAAAGTACGTTATCACCAAATGGATTGAATCTCACATTTCTTACAAAAAATCCATTCCCGATATCTTCAAACCCATCTATTATAGAAGGTTTTAAGGGCTCCTTACCAGGAACCTCTTTTCTGGGCACTTTTGAGACCCCCGCCGGGAGATTTTTTTCCAATGCATTCACCCGTTTTTCTAAGGCCTCAACCCGTGCGATAAGATTTGAAATAACGATCTCCAGCATATTCAATTTATCAGATAAATCCTGCGCAAATACGGTATTTCCCCGTACAAAAAGAATTATTGGTACTGCCACAACAGCAAAAAATTTTCTCATCGCTATCCTCATATTCCAAATCCGGTATTGTCAAAATGTAAACACAGAAAACACAATGATTTTAATCGCAATCTTATAATCACCGGAGAGAATGGAACTTCTCTTAAAAATACTCTTGTGAAGAGTACAAAGAAAACAATCCTTCGTTTCACTCAAAACCTCATCACTTTTCGTGCAACAAAAAGACCTTCACAATGCCCGCACAAAAAAGGACTTCTTTGGTCAAAAATGGGCGGTCGTTATTCTTCCTATCCGCAAAAGTAGCCTTTGCCGGATGATAATAGCATATTCTAAACTGGCAGTGCAAGCGTAATCCATTGAAACCATTACACATAATCACATGGCGACCGGAAAGCCGTAAACCTTGACAAGATATAATACAATTTGCTATTATTAATATTTATAATTCATAAAAGCAGTGCGCATTTCTTTACACGATATCTTCATGAGACACATTTTTACTATTCGATACGGCGTTCTCAAGAATACATCAGATTTCTTCTCAACGTTTAACTCGCTGAAAAAAGACGATCCGGTTATCATTCGTTCACATCGGGGCGTAGAGTTCGGCGAGGTCGTCATAAAGGTGAAAGAAATCGCAGATGATGACCCGATTGAAAATCTTGGAGAAATTTTGCGAAAAGCCACCCCCGACGATAAAGAAAAACAAAAGAAAATACAAAACGAATCAATTCCTGTCGAGTTCAAATTTTGCCAGAAAAAGATAAGAGAACACAATCTTCTCATGAAACTGGCCAGCGCTGAACACCTGTTTGGAACAAAAAAAATCATTTTTTATTACCTCGCCAACGGACGTGTAGATTTCCGGGAACTGGTAAAAGATCTGGCAAAAGAATACCAGGCCCGCATAGAGATGAAACAAATCGGTGTTCGGGACGAGGCAAGGCTTCTGGCTGATTATGAACACTGCGGACGGGAGTTGTGCTGCAGGTCTTTTCTGAAAAATCTTGAACCTGTCACCATGAAAATGGCAAAGAATCAGAAGGCGACCCTGGACCCCTCCAAGATCTCAGGGAGATGCGGCCGTCTCATGTGTTGTTTACGTTACGAAGACAGGGTCTATGAAGATTTAAAGCACGCTCTGCCAAAAAAAGGTTCTATCGTCAAAACTGCAAAAGGGATTGGAGAAGTCGTTAATTACGATGTATTACAACAGCAGGTCACCATTGAGCTGAACAACGGAAGCAGGATCCATGCATCTGTCCATGACATTATAGACAAAGTAAGAGAACCCTTGCGTCAAAAAGAAACAACGTGTGATCATCCCTGCGAAAAGGATTGTAGCCTTGAGTAAACACACCTTTTATCTTACAACACCCATTTACTATGTCAACGATGTACCACATATAGGTCATTCTTATACCACCATCGCTGCCGACGTGCTGGCTCGATATAAAAGAACGAAAAACTTTGATGTATTCTTCCTGACGGGAACAGACGAACATGGACAGAAGATCCAAAAAGCGGCGCAATCCTGTAATAAAACACCAATAGAATTTGTCAATGCGGTGGTAGATAAATTCAAGATATTGTGGAACAAACTCGACATCTCCAATGATGATTTCATACGGACAACAGAGGAGCGGCATTGGCGCCGTGTAAAAAAAATCTTTCAACAAATCTTCGAGAACGGGGATATTTATCTGGGAGAATATGAAGGATGGTATTGTATCCCCTGTGAAAGTTTCTGGATTGAGTCACAACTCAAGGAGAGGAATTGCCCTGAATGTAATCGTGCCGTAGAAAGAGTAAAGGAAAAAAATTATTTTTTCAGATTATCAAAATACCAGAACCGCATCCTCGAATATTACGAAAAGCATCCTCATTTTATCCAACCCGAATCGAGGAGGAATGAATTACTGCAGAGAATCAAATCTCCGGTAGAAGACATCAGCATCAGTCGCGCTGCTGTAGAATGGGGTATTCAGGTTCCCTCGGATCAAACCCACACCATTTATGTATGGATTGATGCGCTTCTGAACTATATTACTGCATTAGGTTACGATGATGATATGCAAACATTCCAAAAATACTGGCCGGCAAACGTCCACATTATTGGAAAAGAAATCCTATGGTTTCACGGTGTTATCTGGCCGGCAGTACTTATGTCCCTGAAAATAGATTTACCCTTTAAAATCTTTGCGCACGGCTGGTGGACAATTGAAGGTCAAAAGATATCGAAATCCCTGGGAAATGCGATAGACCCGCTCGGTATCATTCAATCGTATGGCACAGACGCTTATAGATACTTTTTACTCAGGGAAGTTCCTTTTGGTCTGGATGGAAATTTTTCTTACACCGCACTTATTCACAGGATAAATTCTGATCTCGGCAACGACCTGGGCAACTTATTACAACGCACGTTAACAATGATCGAAAAATACTTTCATGGGATCATCCCGGAGGTCTCCGGAGCAGACGATGAACTCAGAAGTGCATCAGAAGATACCCGTGTCAGAGTGGATCATGAAATGGATGAACTCCAGCTTAGCAGGGCGCTTGAGATTATTTGGGAATTTATCGGCCGTGCCAATAAATTCATAGAAGACAAGAAACCCTGGGTGCTGGCGAAAACAAGTGCCACGCAGCCACAACTTGCAGCAATCATTGGCACATTAGCCAGGGCTATCAAAGACATTTCTGTTTTTGTCTATCCCTTTATGCCAAAAACTGCTGCTGAAATTCAACGGCAACTTGGCATCCTGAAAGACAATCATCCCCTTTGCCTGGAGTTCCATAAGGGATTTAAGGAAGGCACCGTCTCACAAAAGGGTAAACCACTGTTCCCAAGAATCGAACCTCCCTAACCTGACCTGAACGAGCGGGAAGAAAAATCTATGGCGAGGCTTTTGCCTGCCTGTGCATGACTGCATGCAGACAGGCCTTGTGTTGTGTTTATCGCAGGACAGCAACCCTTCAGGCTTGCCCTGTATGGTACCGGCAAAATATTTTTCTAAAGATACTATTACAAAAAGTTGGAGAAATGTATATGACAAAAACATGGAACAAGGTAAAAGAAATTATGAAAAAAGACCCCCGTTATCCCATACAAGCCTATCAATTTGTATTCGAGGCCCTTGACTATACCACAAACATGCTCGGCAAAAATCAACAGAAAACGAGCGATGTAGACCGCCATGTAACGGGGAAACAACTGATGGAAGGCATTCGAAAATATGCATTGAAACAGTTTGGTTTTATGGCACTAACCGTATTCGAACAATGGGGCATAAAGCAAGATGAAGATTTTGGGAATATCGTCTTTAACCTGGTGGAAAGCGGGCTTATGGGAAAAACCGAAACCGACTCTCGTGATGATTTTAAGAATATTTATGATTTCAAGAAGGCCTTTGATGAGGGATTTAAGTTCGACGGAAAATATGACATCCGGCTATCGCTCAATGCCCTGGGCATCAAGAAATAAGAAAATCATTAGCCTCCTTTTACACAGCGGAAACCAACATTATTATCCTTACCCTCAGGATAACTGCAACTCCGATAGGCGCTCCTCAGAATATAATGATGGTTTACCCACGATCCGCCTCTCACTACGCGAAACTTTCCCTCCTCATACCAATCTTCACACCATTCCCAGACATTCCCAGCCATGTCAAAACAACCAAAAGGGCTTGCACCCTCCTTTCGATTGCCAACCGGGGCCGGGGCGCCAGTATTCGGATCCAGATTGTAAACCGCCTTTGAATTGTCCGGTTGGGTGTTCCCCCAAGGATATTCTCTGCCATCGACTCCCCGTGCCGCTTTTTCCCATTCCATCTCTCGGGGGAGCCGTTTACCGGCCCATTTTGCATAGGCAACAGCGTCTTTCCAGCTGACACCCACAACAGGTTGTGATGGCTTATTAAACCGCTCATTATCCCAAAACAAAGGTTCCTGAACTCCCGTCTCCTTAATATACTTTTTATATTGGAAATTAGTTACTGGGAATTTATCAATATAAAAAGCATTGACATACACAACTTTTCTTTCCTCACCCATAATAAATTCACCCGGTGGCACAAAAACCATTTCGGAACCGTCTCTCTCATTAATAATGCTAACCACCCCTGTTTTAGTCATATCACCCATATTCGACGTTAAGGATTATTTACTTTTTCTCTGTTTTTTTTAAATTTTTAACCTGACCCGAGCTTTTGACACCTTTCTTCTTAATAGTTAGCTGTTTTAATAGCTTTTTTGCATCCCGGTCCTTTGGGTCGGCCTTAAGAGCTTTTTCTAACTCAGCTATCGCGGGATTCAGTTGCCCCTTGTCACGGTAAGCAACACCAAGATTATAATGAAGAATACTGTCTTCAGGATTATCCTTTAGCAGCGTTTTCCATATTTCTATCGCATCATCTATTTTTTTACAATCGTAATACGCATCCCCCAGGCTATATGTGGCGTCTTCATGTTTTGGGTCTATCTCTAACACCTTTTTTAATTCATGAATCCCTTCCTCACACAACCGTTCGTCTATAAGGATAAGGCCCAAATTGTAATGCGCCTCGGTATGATTAGGGTCAATTTCAATAACCTTCTTATACATATCTATTGCATCATGTATCATCCCCTCGTCATAATAAGCGGATGCGAGATTGTAATACACCTCAATATCAGCTGTATTATCTGCAATAGTTTTTTTGAATTCTTCAATAGCCTCTAAATTTTTCCCTTTTTCGTAAAGCGATAAACCAAGCTCTTTGTGTCCCTTTTGTACTTCACGATCTGATATTACGGATTTCTCAGCGCCTGCTGGCGGTGATTCTTTTTTACACCCTTGCAAACTATACGAAACAACGCAAAGGAAAAACAAACCACTTATGCCAAGCATTCCGAATCGCTTTGTATTCACGTAATATGCCCCTTTTCATAAAAGAAGTATCATAAATTTATTCTTCAATCTCGTCCGGCTGTTTTCTTCTCTTTAGCAGTTAGCGGTATTTTTACCGTATCACCCACTTTTACCTTATGTGCCTTAAACCATTCCTCTTTCATCTCCAATGCATACTTGACTTTTTCCTCCGAAACATGGGTATCCAAACTGTGCGGCTTCATTGATTCGATTTGTACGATTCGGCCATTGGCCTTAATAAAGGCTATAGAAAGAGGAATACGGGTATCCTTCATCCAAAAAGACAGGATTTCCTCTTTAGGAAAAATAAATAGCATACCCTCATTATCTTCCAATGTATCACGATACATCAACCCCAACATGTGATCTTCAGGAGTAATTGCTACTTCTACTTCCAATTCCATTCCAGCAACATGAATGGGCAATACGTCCTTTCTTTTTGGTTCACCACAACACACCCCATGGATACCATTATAAACCACACAAACGGAAAGTAGCACGAAGAAAAGACGGTTCCGTTTTCTATTCACAATCATATCGCCATTTCTTTGTAAAATCCCGGCACAGCCATACCGCAACCTGGTTAACCCTCCTTTTATCCCCTTGCAATGGGGGATGAAGAAAAGCGAATGTAACCGCTGTATAGCGTAATGTAAAAATTTATCAAAAAAAGATTGTACAAAATAATACGATAACCTAGGGAATATTTTACGACCACAAAAACTAAAGTCAACCTATTTCTAAACTTGACTTACTCAAACGAACCAGATATAGTTCCGATTATGCGATTAGACAAACTCCCTTTCGAGGTCTTCAATACCATAAATAAATACCATCTCGTAAAACCTCATGATTCAATCATCGTTGCGGTATCCGGAGGGCCCGACTCCGTCGCTCTCCTCAAAATCCTCCGTACTATTAACTTGGTCAAAAATCTTCATCTCCGCTTATTCATCGCACACCTTAACCATCAACTTCGCGGAAGCTCTTCGGAAGAAGATGCACAATTTGTCCGGAATTTATCAAAAGACCTTTCTCTGCCCTTTATTTTAAAAAAGGTAAACATTCAAAAGATTGCAGACCAGACGAAATGCTCGATTGAAGAAACGGCTCGCAGGGAAAGATACAACTTTTTTCTGGAATCAGCGCAGGAATATACCGCCTCTACCATTGCTATCGGGCATACCGCAGACGACAACATAGAAACCTTTCTTCATCGTATAATCCGGGGCGCAGGAACAGTGGGACTGGGAGGAATACCTGTAAAACGGCCTTTAGCCACCGGTTCCACGATACAGCTTATCCGCCCCCTCCTCTTCTCCTGGAGAAGGGAAATCATTGAATATCTTGGGAATGAACACAGTAGCTACAGAACAGATGCCACCAATTACGAACCTCTCTACCTCCGAAACAAGATACGGCTCGAATTAATTCCCTTATTAGAAAACCAATACAACCCCAACATCAAACACCTGCTCATGCAGCTATGCCAAATCCTCAATGTAAATAATGAATATTTAGCCTCAAAAGCAAAAAAAATAGTAAAAGACTCCACCATAGAAGAAAGGAAAGACTTATATACCGTCAATACCCGTTTTTTGGCAAACCAACCAAAGATATTACAATACCTGGTATTGAGAGAAATATTAATGAGCATGCAAATACCATTAAAAGAGATTACCTATGAGCACTATGCCAAGATACTTGATGAAATAACCAGAAAAGGAAAAGGGCGGCATTTTCAATTGCCAGGAAAATTTTATTTATGGCATGAACACGGTATGCTCCATTTTACCAAAGATCCCCTTTACAAACCATGCATGCCATTATCCGAGATCGCTGTCCAAATACCCGGAACAACACCCGTCTATCCCTTAGGTCAACTCATCTCTGAAATCCTTGACATTCAGGATTTTTCCCTGGAAGCTTACAAAAAAACCAAGACAACATACGAAGAAGTCTTCGACCTAGAAAGGATAACCATGCCAATTTCTGTAAGGGGACGCAAAGACGGGGATACGATCTCACCTTTAGGTATCCATGGCCATAAAAAACTGAAAGATCTCTTTATTGATAAAAAAATCCCGGTAAAAGAACGTGATGCTACCCCCATCATCGTAATGAACGATCATCCTATTTGGGTTATTGGAGTATGTATGGATAATGGAGTAAAAGTTACCCTCAGGACGAAAAAGGTTTTAAAACTAACCTTCATGCGAAACAGGAAGACCGGACAGGTCTGTACAGATTGCACCAAACACACATGAGGAAATACCAACGTATACCCGTTGCATCAATGAGGATGATAGGACCTTTCCTAGCGGCTATATCATCAAATGTAATCAGCGGAATTGCCATCCGGACCCGGGGCATCATTGTCTGCTCTCCTTTAAATTAGTACAAAGTCTGAAACTCGAAACAATTTCAAAACTACACACTGCCTACTCAAGCGCTATAGGGTAAGTAATCAATACTCCAAGGGCGGTACAAAGCACTAATGCGCCAATGGCTAGCAGCGTAATTCTGCATCTAGGGCTTTCAAACTGTGTTGAGATGCCGCCAAAGAACATAACTGATGCAAAGAGTACCGTGAGCATAATGTAATTATCAGAATTCTGATTGGCCTCTCTGGCCTCCTCAAACTTTTGTGCAGTCTCTTCGCTCAGGCGTTTTGCTTCTTGTTCCGGTTCAAGGCTATATTCCTCCATAACCAAAGGATGCAGAGGCGACTGGGGATTCTGGAATGGCTTTGTGGCAAGCCAGGCATCGGTTGCCCGCTTTAATTCAGGTCTGAAACGATGATAAAAGAAATCTGCAAGAAAATCTTCATGGCGTTCTTTGCCTTTGAGGTACTCAATAAAGAGTATCCCATCCATCGAGCGCATCTGTCCGGCACGTACGGTTTGTTCTGAACTCTTACGCCCTAAAGCGTTAACTGCACTGAGCCGGAACATCTGAATCCCACTCCATAATGTGGCCTGGTACGCGCACCATGCTGAAGCTATCGTTGCAAGGGCAATAACAATCGTTGTTGATAATTCAAGGTTGTGTTTGAAGCGTTCTTTCTCATCTTGCGTATATTCTTTCGCCATAATCACCTCATTATAGTATTACCAGTAAAAACATCTTTTTCAGAAAACTTTTGACAGTATCTTCATCTTTATTAAGGTTTGAAGAATTAACTCTATTCCAAGTGCAACCTGCAGCACACCGTTCACGCAGCCGAGGATTTGCAGGGTTATAACAACGCCAATAAACTTTACTATTTTATGTGCGAACAGCATCGCAAGGAAATTTAAAATCATAATTCCTAATAGTACCCCAATAATACCAATTTGGCGTGTGCTATCCTGTGCTGCCGCCATGAGTATAATAAGAATTGCTATTCCATAGGGGGTGACAATCGTGGGGAAAGAGAGTGGAGAAACTGCCATAGCGAGCGTCGGGGTGGGTGGTGTTGTTTCATTCCGGGGAGTGGATGAATACAACTGCATGATCATTCGTAAAGCTACCAGGAAAAGAATTATTCCCCCCGCAAGCATCAGGGCAGAAATTGAAATATGCAAGGATTTCATAGCCCTTTGACCCACAAAAGCAGCTACAAGACAACCAATGGTAGAGATGAGGGTAGCCATGAGTGCAAGTTTACGCCGAAACCTTGCATCCGTATCTTTAGTCATCTTGACAAACGGAACCAAAACCTTGATAGGTCCCAGCATAAGAAAGAAGAAGGTAAATATTCCTGCAAGACTCAAGATATAGCCCGTCTGTTGATCACCGGAAGCGGTTGTCTGGAACTGATTGACAGAGGTTGTTTGTGCAATTGACGGAAATATCAAGATGAGGAAAAGGATACTAATTGCAGCCAGAAACAAACCAATCCTTTTCATAGAGAATATCCCCTTTTTCCTGCATTAGAAGGGTCGTTTCTTTTACCCATTTTTGTTCATGGTAATCTCTCTTTTTCTTCTTTAACTGGTATGAGCCACAGGCTCACAAAGGAAAATGAAAATACAATACCCCCCGTCAAGGGAGAAAAAGTTCCCTCTCCCCTTTGTAAAGGATTAAGGTGAGGGGGATTTTCGGATGAAAGTTTTGTATTTTTACGCTAAGCATCGAACTAACCACCAGCAGGAATCGTCACAATCGGGGCGCCTTCTTTACCTCCTGTCTCTGTGAGGGTAAAGACAAACATCAGGGAAGAAAATAATCTCTTGGATGGCAAGTCCTTATCATCAATCCAAAACCAGTAACCCCGATAGGGAACAGAAATGAAGGCATCCAAAGGTCTTTCTTGAGAACTATGTATCCGAATCAGAGGCACAGGAGGGGCACCGGCAACCGGCTGATCCGTCAGTGTTAAATTCACACGCTTCTCTGTCACATGCACATCGGGCACCTCGATATAGGAAGCCAAATCCGCAATGATTTCTAAAATTGACCGGGTGAGGATAGCAACTTCTTTATCACTTGTGGAAAAAGAACCATAGACCACCCTGAATTCATTTGCGTAGGGGTCGAGGCCAAGGATCTTTCGGGTAGCGAGAATATCCGCCTCCATTTCAGAATTCACCTTCTCGCGAAAAAAGAGCTCGAGAAATGCTTCTCTGTCTGTTTTTTTTATCTGCATCCCCATAACTCCGGCACTCTGAACTTTTCGCATCCTCTCAAGCAAAGGATAGAACTCTGGATCTGCCGGGTGCGCCCTCGCCCCCCCTCCGAAACGATTCTGTATCCCGTTAATGGCGTGTATGCAGAGCCTGAAAACAATATCAATGGGATAGCCAGTTTGAATCATGCTGAGGAGAGAAGGGGGTGGAATAGGTTTCATCAGGCTCTGGGCAAATTTTTCTCCTGTCATGGGACTGTATGTTATAGTAGGACGGTCAAAATATCTGCCAACGCCCCCTATACCGAAAATATTACCTCCACCAAACCCTTCTTTGGGGCTACTCCAGGAACTATTCAAACTGATTGCACCATCCAGTGCATACTGACTGATAATAGAGTTCACATCAAGAAAAACAGGGGCATCGGCATAGCGCATCTTTACCATATTCAGAAGCATTTGGTCCTTCCACGAGTCTGAAATAGCAGTGGTGTAATCAAATCGGTCCCGTGCCAGGAACCGTGGCCCAATGCCGGCGCAACCAGTAAGACCGGTGATCAATAGAAGGAACAATGCGCCGGGGAATCGACCTGTGCGAATCATGGGAATTCCCCTTTCCCGTTAAATAGAAAATTGTTCATCTCAAAAACTGTATCGAATCCGCTGTGATCCGCCGTGTCTTTAATCAAATTACTTTTTTTCTGTTTGAAATAATCAGGCAAAATCATTTCAATAGGTCTTTGAGCTGATATTCCTTGGGTATTTTAACAAGCGGTAGGGGATCAAGTGGAGATCTCACCCCTGAGCCCACAGCTGGGAACTCAGGGGTGGACACAGTGAAGGTCGATGGGCGCTCACGACAAAGCCCACTTGAAAAAGGACACGAAGCAACAATTATTTATCTATTTTTGTGACTTTTGTGCCCTGCAAGCCGAGTCCTGCCATCAATCCCTTCTGACTGAAAAAAAACGCATAGATCTGTGCTTGCAAGGTTGTGGTTGTTGCCGCCCCGGCTGCGCCAATATCCACAACCACAATGCTCGGACCAACACCAAGTTCCCAGCCGGCGCTCTTGTCGAGCCAGGACATCGCAGATTCGCTCATGAAAAACAGCGCATACCCGTATTTCTGTACGCCGGCTTGCAGACCATACGAAAGCTGGACCGTATTGTAATATCCGGCAGTACTTCCATCCTTGAAGAGAGCGCCTTCACCAAATTGTCCACCCACAATAAACCCGCCTTTGACAATGCGCGGAAAGACGAGAATGCCGCTTGCCTTTTCTCCCAGCACTTTCGCTGAAGGGGATTTCAAATACAATTGCTCAAGGGCACTTCTGGCATCACGGTCAATTTCTTCCGCGGTTGCGGCTCCGGCAGGATTTACACACGTAAATACGCCCGCAGTGAATGCAAGCATAAAAAGAATGACGGTTAAATGAACGTATCTCATGATTATATTCTCCTTTTGAATGATTACTTATCCGTTTTTATAAGCGGTATGCCTGCGCCGATTTCATAAACCAGCGCCGCCTGGACCTTGTTCTCGATCTGGTAGTAGCGCATCACCTTGGTCTCTGGCAATACCTCGCGGAACTTTGGGAGATATGCCTTGCGGAGTTTTAGTGTCAGGGCCTCGATCTTCATGTACTCATCAAGCAGCTTCCTGGCAGTATCATTGGTCATCTTGCCATAGGCATCTTTATAGTCATTGATCAATTTCACCGTACGTACTCGAAGAAGGAACAGTTCATCCTGATATTGATTATAGACCGGCCAGAAGGCTTTTGCTTCAGTCTCCGTGAGCTGCATGTTCTCCGCAACAAGGAGCTTCTTGTCTGCGCGTACCTTCTCGGCGACTATTTGCATGTTATCCGCCGGTTTGTCCTGCGCGGTTGCAGCGGCAGCCCATATCATGATCGCCACGAATCCCACCCCAAAGAGTTTATATTTCCATTTTGTATTCATTGGTTTCCTCCCTTTGTCATTTCTAATATAACGTTTCCTGTTCCACCTATACTATATTTTCGTATCGAAACCTCACTGTTCTGCAATACCGAATGGTTTGCGATAAATTTATTTGATCCCGTGCCTGATCCGGCAACAGGAAATTGCCTTTCCCCTTTTATTTTCTTAATAGAACAAAAATATCTGAAGAATACAAGTTTTTTTCGGTATACAGGCAAAGATGGTTTTATCGCTTATTCGTTTTCTTTTCATAATAAAATTAGGGTAATTTACTTACCCTCCATCTTCATCACCGTATTACTTAACCAATTAGCCACCCAGAGATAGTTACCATCAAACGTAATTCCTATAGGCCCCGTGCCTGTATCAAAGGTGCCTAAGATAGCGCCATCGCTAACACTCAATTTCATTACCGTATTGCTGCTATAATTCGTCACCCAGATATACTTGCCATCAAAAATAATGCCCCGTGGATTATCACCCACATAATATGTGCCTAATAGTGCCCCATCATCCGCCCGTAGCTTCGTTACGTTAGCGCTGTTAAAGTTTGCTGTCCAGATGTTCTCTCCGTCAAAGGCAATACCTCGTGGTCCGAAACCCACCCGAAATGTCCCTAATGCAGCGCCGTCACTGGCACGCAATTTTGTTACGTCATTACTGCTGGCATTTACTACCCAGATGTTCTTTCCATCGTATAGTATATCACGTGGGCTTGTACCCACATCAAACGTACCTGATTTTGTTCCGTCACTCGTTCGAAATTTCGCCACCACGTTTCCACTTTGATTTGTCACCCAGACGTCAGTTCCGTCAAAAGCAATTGCAAAAGGAAAGTTACCTGCGTCAAACGTACCAAGTATAGCTCCATCACTTGCTCGTAATTTCGTTATCTTACCACTGCTGCTATTCGTAATCCAAATATGTGTGCCATCAAAGACCATATCTAGCGGGCCTGAACTTACCCGAAAAGTACCCAGCGTAGCCCCGTCACGTGCCCGCAACTTTGTTACGGTATCACTGTTCATATTCGCAACCCAGATATGTGTTCCATCAAAGAGTATCCGCACCGGATTCTTACCAACGGCAAAAGTACCCACGATGTCTCCTTCTTTCGGTAGGGTTGTTTCAGTAGCTTCTAAACGCAACGATGCAAAAAAAATACCTGACAAAACGAAAGCAAGGCAAGGAATACCCAAAATAGTTCTAAGAATTTTCATAGGTTTCTCCTACAGTTTGATTTCTTAGGAAAACGTTTCAACAGAGTAATTAAACGGATTCCCGGGTAGTTATGAAGCATAAATATCCCTTTAAAAACTAGGGGGAAACAGGGGGGGGGTTGTTCTTTCTTCGAATGAAAATTATTTACTACCCCATGCGTCCTTCTTTAGTTCCTGCGAAAAAAGCGAATAATTGCAACAAGTATTACACCGCCAACTACCGCTATAAGGACATCTCCTAGTACATGAAAGGTAATGTGCCCAATAAAACTTAGTAATACTCCCGCAACAAGCCCCCCCCACTAATCCAACAATCAAATCTCCTGTAATACCAAAACCTCTTCCCCTAACCACTAATCCCGTCAACCAACCTGCTATAATACCACTGATAATCCAGACTATAAAATTCATGCATTTTTCTCCTTATATATGGCTGATAAGATGCCAATAAAAAAAGACAATACCGTTTTCATATGTTTTCCCTCAAGCAATCCAGGCATGCGCCCGGTCGAGTTGTGAATGAGTAAAATACTCTATTTCAACTGGCCGGAAAGGTTTCCCGGTAAATGCAAATACCAGATTCCTCCACTTTTCGTCTCCAACAATGGCAATTTTTTCAATATCACTATCGTGTTTTGATTGAAAACTGGTATCCTCCCAATCAGCTCCTTTCTCCCATCCGAGGAAGTCTTCTAGGATCACCAGTATTTTGATTTTTCCCTCACGCTTCATAAGTTCTGAGGCAATTGCCTGCATTTGATCAAGTTCTGCCTTTTTTAATTTACCTGTTATCTTGACGCTTATGAGTTTACCAGATGATCCGATAACGTTAAATCCCATGTAAACCACCTTTCTCCTTTATTCATATGTTCATAGCATAACAAAAACAATGAACCTCCCTAAAAAAACCTTTTTATCGCTACTGCCCGCTTGTTGTACGTTCTTTTTACAAATTATTTTCACCACCTCTCTCTGCCTCCGGCTTATCTTATGAGAATTTCACTTTATAAAAATCAAGTATACACCATTGGGGGACGGTTTTAAAGCTTTGGTTGCGGCGTAGCCGCACCAGGAATTCTTCGCTGATGATTGGCCAGGTTATGATGGTCCTGTAGTATTGCGCCAAATGAAACCCTTCCTTATTTCCCTATCCAGGATACAGGAATGGTCTTGCCATTTTTTCAATTCTTGCTGAAGAAATTAAAAAAACTTGCAAACTTCTTCATTTTGTTTTACTATCGCCTCAAAGTGAAAAGCAATTTCCTATCATCCGGGCATGAGTGATCCCTGATCCCTCGCATGATGCATTTGCTTGCAACCACCACGTCCGGGTAAGTGCTCGCACCCGGCAAGATTACTGCGGTTACCGAAACAAACAGACAAACATAGTCATGAGCAGAGCCAAATCCGAAATAATCCGGCATCTCAAATCCGGCATCCCATTGTTTGCCGGATTTACAGAGGAACTGTTGGACAAACTCGTGAGCAGCTCGCGTGTCGTGTCGTTCGAACAGAACGAGGCCATCGTGCATTACGGCGCGGAAGCTACGCACTTCGGCGTGATCCTGGCCGGTACGGTAACGGCGTCGGTAATTGCCGGCGGTGGCATACGGTTAGAATTGGGGCGGCTCGAAGCGGGCAGCACATTCGGCGAACTGGCGTTGATGACGGGCGAGAAGACGCTGACCGAACTCATTGCCGCAACGCGGTGCGATGTGTTGCTCATACCGGTCTCGGTGTTTCAATCGATCATCGTTGCCGAACCGCAGGTAGTGCAACACATTTCACGGACAATTTCCGAACGGTTCAAGATGCTGGTGGCCGACCCGGAGAAAGCGGCCGCGGCGCTTCGGCAAAGCGATGATCCCTATGGTTTTAAGCTCAGGAGCGAACGGCCGGAGCATATTCTCGTGGTCAACTGCGGTTCATCTTCACTGAAATACACTTACTACGACACCGAAGATGACGCTCGGCAAGTGCGTGGCCAGGTCGAGCGGATCGGGCTGGACGGCACGCGCCATGTTCATCGCGGGTTAAAGGGTGAAGTCACGCGCGAGTTGCCCAAGTCCGGATTTGCCGAGGCGATGGCGGCGATGGTGGAAGCGTTGCGGGGAGAACCCGAAGTCAGCGTCGTCGCGCATCGTGTGGTGCACGGGGGTGAGCGATTCACTGAAGCAACGCTGATCACGGACGACGTGCTCTCGCAGCTCGATGCACTGAGTCCGCTTGCACCGCTGCACAATCCTGTCAATATCGCCGGCATCCGAGAGATGCGCCGGCTGTTACCGGCCGTGCCGCACGTGGCGGTGTTCGACACCGCCTTTCATCACACGTTGCCGTCGTATGCGTATCTGTACGGGCTGCCATACGAGTTCTACGAGAAGCAGGGCGTACGCCGGTACGGTTTTCACGGCATGTCGCACTCGTACGTCTGCCTCCGTGCGGCGCAGTTCCTCGGGCGGAGACCAAACGAACTCGAAATTGTAAGCTGTCATCTTGGCAATGGTTCGTCGTTGTGTGCCGTGGACCATGGACGTTCAGTAGACACTACGATGGGGTTCACGCCGGTTGAGGGGCTGATTATGGGGACGCGCTGCGGAGATGTGGATGCGGGCGTGATCACCTTCCTCGAACGAACAGCGGGCCTTACCGTCCCGCAGGTTGATGAACTGATCAACAAGAAGAGCGGCCTGCTTGGACTGTCTGGTATTTCCAGCGACATGCGCGAAATTCTCAAGGCCGCCGAGGCTGGAGAATCTCGCGCGTTGGTGGCGCTGAAGACCTATTGCTATCGTGTCCGCAAATACATCGGCGCGTACGTCGCCGCCATGGGTGGACTGGATGCTGTGGTCTTTACCGGAGGTGTCGGACAAGGCAGTGCCATGGTGCGCGCGCTTGCCTTACAGGGGTTGGATTGCATGGGCATCCGTCTCGATGAACAACTCAACCGTGACGCGCGCGGGTTCGATGAAGTATGCCGCGTCTCGACACAGGACTCGAAGGTTACGGTGCTGGTTGTGCCGACTGATGAAGAACGGATGATGGCGCGCGAGGCGTTGCGGGCGTTGAGCCGGTCATACATCACGGGTGTGCTCAAAACAAGGCGGCAGGAACCGATCATGATCGAGGTGTCGGCCCATCACATTCATCTCACACAGGAACATGCCGAGGCACTGTTCGGCAAGGGACATCAGCTCACACCGCACACCGACCTTTCGCAGCCCGGTCAGTTTGCCTGCAAAGAGCAAGTCACGCTCGTCGGACCGAAGGGCCGCATCGAACGGGTCCGCGTGCTCGGTCCGGTCCGCAAATTCACGCAGGTCGAAATTGCGATGACCGAACAGTTCAAGCTCGGCGTTCATCCACCAATTCGTGAAAGCGGCGACATCAAGGATACGCCTGGCTGCACGCTCGAAGGCACGGCCGGCAGTGTGAAACTGGAGCGGGGAGTCATCTACGCCTGGCGACACATCCACATGACACCCGACGATGCGCTCCGCTACGGTGTACGCGACAAGTCGGTCGTGAGCGTGCGCGTGGCCGGCGACCGTGAGTTGGAGTTCGGCGATGTACTGGTGCGAGTTTCGCCGGATTACCGGCTGGCAATGCACATTGACACCGATGAAGGAAATGCTTCAAACATCCAGACCGGCGCGCGGGGATTCATAGCGGAAATTCAGAGCCAATGAAGTAAGGGAGCATCGTGAAAAGCACAAATCCGTGAGTTAACCCTGACAGGGTTAATCGTTGGATGTATTTCTCCACAGTACGACCACAGAGTGTGGCGCGGCCTGATAGGAAAGATTTTGAACCGGAGGCGATGTTTGCCATCCGATGATGTCATTTGGGGAATCGAGGGCAGTGTCGATCCACCTACGCCAGGAATTTTTCCCCCTGTTCTCTACCGGCGGCAATTCGAAGTCGAGCGGCTCCCGGTATGCGTTCATGATCATGTGGAAGAGCAGCCTTTGTGTTTTTATCTCCGCAGTGAATGCTATGCTATGCGAATGATCCCCCCAGTCCGGCTGACCAAGTTTTGTACCATGCCATGCTTTATTGGCATCACGGAGCAACTGGTTCAGGGTTACGCGCTGATATTCGTGCTCCACCTCCCTCAGTCGCCTCCGCGCAATAAGTAATTTCACAAACCGGTGCAGATCGGCATGTTTTGTGACCAGCGTCCAGTCGAACCAACTGATCTCGTTGTCTAAGCAATAGGCGTTATTATTGCCATGCTGGGTACGCCGCACTTCATCGCCCATCAGAATCATGGGAACACCGAGCGACAGCATCGTGACAGTCAAAAAGTTTTTTACCTGGCGGTTTCGCAGTTTTTCCACCGCCGGATCATCCGTCGGTCCCTCTACGCCGCAGTTCCAGCTCAGATTGTCATCCGAACCGTCACGGTTGCCTTCCCTGTTAGCTTCATTGTGTTTGCTGTTATAGGAGACAAGGTCGTTGAGCGTAAAACCATCGTGACAGGTCACAAAGTTGACACTTTGTTCTACCTCGCGATTCTCATGACCATATATCTGGGGACTACCCATGAGCCTGTCGGCAAAGCGTGTTACTGAACCATCCTGGCCGCGGAAGAAGCTGCGAGCATCATCGCGAAATCGTCCATTCCACTCTTTCCAACTGTCTCCAACGAAACTGCCCACCTGATACAGGCCGGCAGCATCCCATGCCTCGGCGATGATCTTTGTGCCTGCAAGAACCGGATCCGACTCAATATCCCAGAGCACCGGCGGGTTTGGCATCAGGTGCCCTGACACGTCGCGTGCGAGGATCGATGCAAGGTCAAAGCGGAAACCGTCTACATGCATCTCTTCGACCCAGTAGCGGAGACTATCCACAATCATGCGGCGCACGACAGGATGATTAGCGTTGAGGGTGTTTCCCGTTCCGCTGTAGTTGGCGTAACGGGAACAATCCTGTTCGAGGATGTAGTACATGCTGTTGTCCAATCCGCGGAAACTCAGCGTTGGCCCGGACTGGCCGCCTTCGGCGGTATGATTGAACACGACATCGAGAATAACCTCAATGTCTGCCCGATGCAGTGCCTTGACCATATCACGGAATTCATCTGTCGGACCAAGCGGATCCTGCCGCGAGCTGTACGCCTGATGCGGGGAAAAGAAAGATACCGGCGCATAGCCCCAGTAGTTGACAAGTCCCGGCGGGCAATCCTGTGCATCGAACTGGAAAACAGGGAGTAATTCGACCGCAGTAACACCGAGTTCCTGAAGATACGGAATCTTCTCAATCAGGCCGGCGTAAGTGCCACGTGCCTTTTCGGAAACCCCTGAACTGGGATGGCGGGTAAAACCCCGCACATGCATCTCGTAAATGATCATGCGTGATGACGGCCGTTTAATCGACGTGTCGCCTTCCCAATTATACTTGTGGGTATCGACCACTACGCTTTTCATCGCCACAGCGGCGTTGTCACCCGCTTTGCTGGCGGCTTCTCGACTGTAATTCCTGGGAACAGCAACACCGCGGCCATAGGGATCGAGAAGGACTTTGGATGGATCGAATCTCATCCCCCTGGCAGGTTCATGCGGTCCGCGTACCCGATAACCGTAAAGTTGTCCGGCTTGTACGCCTGACACAAAGACATGCCAGTAATGATAGGTTCGGCCGGCCCAGGGATCAATTTGAATACTGCGTACCGGCTTGTCGTTGTCCTCGTGGTCAAAGAACAACAGTTCTACACCTGTAGCATTACGGGAAAAAACGCTGAAGTTAACGCCGTCTTCGTAAACGGTTGCGCCGAGTGGTGAGCTTCGACCCTTTGTGTTAATGTGAGACATGTGTTTTCCTTTCTCCGGTACGCCATGGCTATTGAGTACCCATCTTCCTCAAACATAATGAGGAAAAGCCTCATAATGGCAATTTTCTTGATTATACAATTTTCAATAATGATTGCAAACACTCTTTGGCGCATTATTTGTTTGAGAATATATTTTTGTATTGTTATTTTTTGCTTGACAGAGATTATCTATTAATGATAGTAATGATCAAAGTTGCCAACATGGGCACACAAAATTCAAAATGTCCCGATAAAGGTAAACCCTGAGCAATCAGGGGGCGCAAAGTAAAGGGTCTTGCCAAGCCGTTGAAACAGTTTCAACGGCTTAAGCGGTTTTTTCTAAAAGACAGCCTTACTGCCGAAGATATTCGAAATAAATATCTTTGCAGTAAGGCTTTTTTTGTTTATTTTAACCCTGACAGGGTTGAGTTGACTCACGAATTTCGTGCTTCGGATTTTGTCTTTTCCGACTCGTTCGGGTTAGGATGAAGGAGATATGAAATCATGAGCGAAGAGCTTCCGGTCATTTATCTTGCGAGACATGGTGAAACGGCCTGGAGTCTGACGGGGAAGTATACCGGTCTTACTGATTTGCCGCTGACCGAGCGCGGCGAGCGGAATGCGCGCCGGCTTAGGGAACGCCTGAAAGGTATAGCTTTTGCCAAGGTATTTACCAGTCCGCTGCAGCGAGCTGTGCGGACTTGTGAACTGGCCGGTTTTGGGGCTGTAGCGGAGGTCGATCATGACCTTGTTGAATGGAACTATGGCGAATATGAAGGCCACCTCTCCAGCGAGATACATGCCCAACACCCGGATTGGCAGCTCTTCCGTGATGGCTGTCCCGGAGGAGAATTACCGGCTCAGGCCGTAGCGCGGGCTGACCGAGTAATCGGCAGGGTGCGCAAGGTTAATGGGAATGTGCTGATTTTTTCGAGCGGACATTTTATCAGAGTCCTTACGGTCCGATGGCTCGGACTTGAGCCATCGGTTTCCTGTTCGTATTTCATGCTAAGCACCGCGAGCCTGAGTGCACTGGGTTATAAACATGATCTTTCACATCCGGTGATACGGCTGTGGAATGATGATCATCACATCGGTACATGATAGATCCGGTTGCAGGTACCCCAGGGGTAAAAAAAGGTATACTCAAGATGCTCGCAATTTATGATTTATAGATTTGATAGCCACCATAATCTAACCGACCGGTGGCACGGACAAGCTATGCTTGTCCGTGTTTTGTAATACTGCTTTATACTTTGCACTCGCAACGGTTTGACTTATATTGTCTATCCAAGTTTTAACATGAATAATTCGCCAACAATATCGTGCAGCTTCAGCACGGACAAACGAAATTTGTCCGTGCCACCTGGTAATCAATCTTAACATGCACGTTCTATGATCACCTTGAGTATAACGTCAGAAAGGATATTGAGATGAGTACAAAAAGTATGGCAGCATCCACAAGGGTGTCAGCAGGCAAGGTCACTGAATCGGAACTCCTCAAACAATATGGGTGTGGGCCGGTGCAGTTTGCCGGGACGGATAACGGATTATACGAACGGCACCTCATTTTTGACAACGTTACCGATTTGAAAGTGGCCGGCGCACGGGAGCAATTTGAGGCCTTTGCCCGTTCGGTGCGGGATGTCCTTTCGCAGCGATGGATACGCACAGAGGATACGTATCATCGTGCGAATCCGAAGCGCATTTATTATCTTTCCATGGAGTTTCTCATTGGCCGTTCTCTGGCCAACAATATTACGAATCTTCTGCTCGATGATCTTGCCAAACAAGCGGCCGGGCAGAAGCATATTGATTTACCCGGTTTACTCGAACAGGAACCTGATGCAGGCCTGGGGAACGGAGGTCTTGGACGCCTGGCGGCGTGCTTTCTGGATTCGATGGCCACGATGCAGCTGCCGGCCATGGGCTACGGCCTTCGTTATGAGTATGGCATCTTCAAGCAGTCCATCAGGGATGGCTGGCAGTACGAACAGCCGGACAACTGGCTTCGCCGGCCCGACCCATGGGAAGTCGCCCGGCTGCAGGATATGGTTGAGGTCAGGCTGAACTGCTCATTCGAGATACACGGCGGTTCGCTGCGTGTGATTGCCGGTCAGCCTGCCAGTCTGCTCGGTATCCCGTTTGACCGCCCCGTAGTTGGTCATGGCGGCAAGACGATCAATACGCTTCGGCTCTGGGTTGCTGCCGCCCCGGATTATTTTAATTTTCAGCGATTTAGCAGCGGCGACTTTGTCGGCGCTTTTGCTGAGACGCTGACGGCCGAATCGCTCACACGGGTACTGTATCCCGACGACACCACCAGTATGGGACAGGGTTTGCGCTTTATACAGGAGTATTTTCTTGTTGCCTGCTCGCTGGCCGATCTTGTGCGCCGATTCCAGAGCAGCAATACCGATTGGAATACACTTCCTGAGAAGGTTGCCATACAGCTTAACGATACGCATCCGTCGATGGCGGTACCTGAGCTGATGCGCATTCTGCTTGATGAAGCGCATCTCGGTTGGGACCAGGCGTGGAATATCACACAAAAGACTTTGGCGTATACGAACCACACGCTGTTGCCGGAAGCCCTTGAAAAATGGCCGCTCGTGTGGTTTGAAAAGATGCTTCCGCGCCTGTTGGAAATCATTCTTGAAATAAATCGCCGCCTGCTTGATGATGTTCGCGCTCAATTTGCAGGCGATGAGGGGCGTGTTGCCCGTATGAGCATTGTCGAGGAAGGTACCGTACGCAAAATTCGTATGGCCAATCTGGCCATAGTCGGCTCACATAGCACCAATGGCGTGGCCGCGATTCACTCCGGGCTTTTGCGCACGATGACGGTTAAGGATTTTGCCGAAATGTTTCCGGAGCGTTTCAATAACAAAACCAACGGCGTTACGCCGCGTCGGTGGCTACTGCTGGCTAATCCGATGCTGGCAAATACGATTACCAAGTCTATCGGTGACGGCTGGACCACGGATTTTGCTCAAGTGGGCAAGCTCAAACCGCTTGCCGACGACAAAGGTTTTCGTGAAACATTCCTCAAGGCCAAACGTGCAGCCAAGGCGCAGTTTGCCGACTGGCTCAAATCGACCAGCGGTCAGACGGTGGATCCGGACAGCATCTTTGATTGCCAGGTCAAGCGTATCCACGAATACAAACGGCAATTGCTCAATGCGCTGCGCATCGTGGTCCTTTACAACAGGCTGCGCACAAATCCTGGTGTGGACATGGAACCGCGAACGTTTTTCTTCGCTGGCAAAGCGGCGCCTGCCTACCGCCTGGCAAAGGTCATTATCAAATTCATTAACAACCTTGCCAGCACCATTGATGGCGACCCTGCGATGCGCGGCCGGCTCAAAGTCCTGTTCCTGCCGGATTATTGCGTTTCACTCGCGGAGCGACTCATACCTGCCAGTGACGTTTCTAACCAAATTTCTACAGCAGGCTATGAAGCCAGCGGCACGAGCAACATGAAGTTTATGATGAACGGTGCGCTGACAATCGGTACTCGCGACGGCGCGACTATCGAAATGGCAGAGGAAGCGGGCGAGGAAAACTTTTTCCTGTTTGGACTGACTGCTCAGCAGGTAGCTGACAGCCGCAGCTGGTACAATCCGCACTGGCACTATGATAACGACGCAGAGACACGCGAGGCACTGGACTTGATTTTTTCTGACCATTTCAGCCGATATGAGCCGGGTGTTTTTGCGCCGCTGCGCGATACCCTTTTGAACCGAGGTGACTATTATATGCATTTGGCGGACCTCAGGTCCTATCTTGAGGCAGATCAGCGGCTATGCGATTTGTATGCAGATCAGCATGGATGGGCACGCAAGGCCATTCTGAATGTGGCTGGTTCAGGAAAATTTTCAAGTGACCGCACGATTGCAGAGTATGCTGCCGATATCTGGAAAGCAAAGCCATGCCCGGTACAGTAAGTCAAAAGCAAAATGAAGTCAGCAGATTGTGAACAATTTGCGGGGAACCCCGTTGAAATAAAACAGAAAAAGCAAACAGGGAATGAATATGACAACACACATTAAGCCGCTCAGCAAACGTGCGGCATGGAACGCACTTAACACCCACTACAAAAAAGTTCAATCGCTGCATCTTCGCACGCTTTTCGCCGATGACCCAAAACGCGGCGAGCGTATGACCGCCGAGGCAGCAGGCATCTACCTGGATTACTCGAAAAATCGCATTAGCGATGAAACGCTCAAACTCCTTGTTCAATTGGCTGGGGAATCTGGCCTGCGCGAGCAAATTGACGCCATGTTTCGTGGTGAGAAGATAAACATCACAGAGAACCGGGCTGTTTTGCATGTGGCACTGCGGGCCCTACGAGGGACGTCTATTCTCGTGGATGGCAAAAATGTGGTACCACAAGTTCATGCTGTCCTCGACAAGATGGCTGACTTTTCCAACCGCGTCCGGCAAGGTGCGTGGAAAGGCCATACGGGGAAATCCATACGCAATATCATCAATATCGGCATCGGGGGCTCTGACCTTGGGCCGGTAATGGCTTACGAGGCGCTTAAGCATTACAGCGACCGGCGCATGACGTTCCGGTTCGTTTCCAACATCGACGGCACTGATTTCGCAGAAGCAGTTCAAGACCTCGACCCTGCACAGACTCTTTTTATCGTCTCTTCAAAAACATTCACCACATTAGAGACAATGACGAATGCCCGCACCGCCCGTGCGTGGTTGCTGAAAGGGCTTAGTGGAGATGAAAAGTCCATAGCAAAGCACTTTGTCGCTGTTTCGACGAACGAGACTGAAGTGGCAAAGTTTGGCATTGATACCGCTAATATGTTCGGATTCTGGGATTGGGTCGGCGGGCGGTATTCTATGGATTCTGCGATCGGCCTTTCGACGATGCTTGCCATCGGTCCGGACAACTTCAGCGCAATGCTGAGTGGATTCCATCAGATGGATGAGCATTTTCGTATTACTCCGTTTGAACGAAACCTGCCTGTTCTTATGGCTTTGCTGACCATCTGGTATACCGGTTTTTTTGATGCCCATACTATTGCAGTTTTACCCTACGAACAGTACCTCAAACGTTTTCCGGCATATCTTCAGCAGTTGACCATGGAGAGTAATGGCAAATATATTACCCTTGATGGAATTCAGGTTGACTATCAGACCAGCCCGGTCTACTGGGGCGAACCGGGCACCAACGGCCAGCACTCTTTCTATCAGCTGATTCATCAGGGTACACGATTCATTCCCTGTGATTTCATAGCATTCGGTACATCGCTCAACCCTCTTGGCCGGCACCATGATATGCTGATAGCGAATGTTTTTGCTCAGGCCGAGGCGCTGGCCTTCGGCAAGACGGCGGAACAGGTAAAGGCCGAAGGAACACCAAACTGGCTTGTGCCGCATCGGGTTTTTGAAGGTAACCGGCCGTCGAACATAATCTTTGCGGATCGGCTCACGCCAGAAATACTCGGCAAACTCGTTGCCCTCTATGAGCATTGTGTCTTCACCCAAGGTGTTATCTGGCAGATTGACTCGTTCGACCAGTGGGGTGTCGAACTGGGCAAGGTGCTGGCGCAGCGCATCATCCCTGAACTTGAGAGTAAAAGTGAGCCTGAGCTTGCCCATGACAGTTCGACAAACAACCTGATACGTCGCTATCGCAGGAACAAGTCTTGACCGGTAGCGGAAAGGTGGAATGTTTGCATACTTAAATGTATAGGAATTTCAAAGTTGTTGCAGAGCGAAGAGCTTCTTCGTTCTCCAGTGAAAAGCAGTACGCCGAATATCGAATATCGAACAAGGAATGTTGAATGATGAAGTATTTTTACTTCACTATTCGATATTCCTTGTTCTGCGGTTCGATGTTCTCTTTAAATTAAGTTGCCGAAGGCCTAATTAAAGGAAAGGAGTTTCTATGGCGCTTGTTTCATCAAAGAAAATGTTTCAGATGGCTTACAAGAATGGCTACGCCATTGGCGCGTTCAATGTCAATAACATGGAGATTATTCAGGGCATCATAGCGGCTGTTAGGGAAGAAAAGGCGCCTGTTATTCTTCAGATTTCAAAGGGGGCCCGTGAATACGCAAGCATAAGTTATCTGAGGGCTATTATTGATATCGCTGTGAAGGAAAATCCTGATATTCCTGTCTGCATGCACCTTGACCACGGCGACACCTTTGAACTGTGCAAGCAGTGTGTTGATGATGGTTATACTTCCGTCATGATCGACGCATCCCATTTTCCTTTTGCAGAGAATGTCAGGCTTACCAAAAAAGTCGTTGAATATGCCCATGCCCGAGGAGTGGTCGTTGAGGCCGAATTAGGCCAGCTCGGCGGTATCGAGGAGCATGTTGTCGGCATAAGCGCTGATGATGTATTAAAGCATCTGACCGACCCGAACCAGGTTGTCGAATTTGTTGAAAAGACCGGTTGCGATTCGCTTGCCATTGCCTGCGGCACAAGTCACGGCGCGTACAAGTTCAAAACCGAACCGAAACTCGCTTTTGACGTAATTGAGGCTGTCGGCAAAAAGCTTCCCGGTTTCCCGCTGGTAATGCACGGGGCAAGCAGTGTTCTGCCTGAGTTCAAGGAATTGATCAACAAGTACGGTGGCAAGATGCCTGATGCGATGGGTGTGCCTGAGAGCGCTATCTCCAGGGTGGCAAAAATGGCGGTCTGTAAGGTCAATATCGATACAGACCTGCGTATGGCGATGACTGCCAGCATACGGAAGGTTTTTGCCGAAAAACCCGGTGAGTTCGACCCTCGCAAGTATCTTGGTCCTGCCAGGGAGGCTATTGCGGGCATGGTAAAGCATAAACTCACTGTTTTGGGTTGTGCAGGAAAAGCCGCCGAGTGCTGTTAAACTCAAAACCCAAGACAGGATTTTGAGATGAGAGATCAGCGAGAAAATTTGTACCGATTTTCAGTGGAAACAAGTGAAGCAGTCCTGTCCACCCCCTAACCCCCGACAGCGGGGGACAAGTACAGATGCAACGGCGCGGCGTCTGCAGCAGAACAAGGGGTTGGTGTTAATCCTTGATTCTGTAACAATTTAGCTCTTTGAAAAACCGTACATTTAAGTGTAATCCACACAAAACAAGAGACGTGGCGCGGGTGGTTTATCCCCCGCCTAATGCCTGACAGAGAATGTTTTCTCAGAGATGTAGGGGCGTATGGCAATACGCCCGTACAACAGGAAAAACAGGCAGACGGGAAAATCCCGAAGGGATGGCATGATTATAGAAAAAAACACACCACAATGTTCAACCCCGTGGGGGTGAAATAGTGCGAAAATAATGATACCATGTCACCCCTACGGGGTTAACCATAATTGCATAACGATATGCTATAATAATGACATCCCTTCGGGATTACATAATCAATATTCTGTTCACTCGTAGTGATGGTGTCTAAAAGTACGCTTAATAGTTACCCAATTTTTGTAAAAACCAGGAACGCAGTAAGTTGCAATACCTCCCCCTTAGAAAAGGGGGCAGGGGGTTGTAAAAATTCCGGGAAAAAACACAACCCCCCCTGAATCCCCCTTTGTTAAGGGGGACTTAAATGGAATAGCTGGAATATAGCTATTCGCAAAACTTTTCAAGCCTCGCAGACACTCAAGAAAAACGATAGGAGGGTGCAATGGAAAATCCATTAACGAATAAAGAGCTGGAACTGATGAACGCCTATTGGCGGGCGTGTAATTACCTTTCCGTAGGCATGATCTATCTCAAGGACAACCCGCTGCTCAGGGAGCCCTTGAAGCCAGAGCATGTGAAGCACCGGCTGCTCGGTCACTGGGGCGCGAGTCCTGCGCTATCTTTTGTTTGGGTACATCTTAACCGGATGATCGTCAAGCATGACCTCAACGTGATTTTCGTGGCCGGGCCTGGCCACGGTGCGCCCGGAGTGCTGGGGCCGGCATATCTTGAAGGCACTTACTCAGAGATATATCCGGACAAGAGCGAAGATGCGGAAGGGATGCAGAAGTTCTTTAAGCAGTTCTCCTTCCCCGGCCATATTGGAAGCCACGTCACTCCGGAAACTCCTGGCTCCATCCACGAGGGCGGAGAACTTGGCTACAGTCTCTCGCATGCCTACGGCATGGCGCTCGACAACCCGGATCTCATCGTCGCCTGCGTGGTGGGTGACGGCGAGGCGGAAACCGGACCTCTTGCTACAGCGTGGCATTCCAACAAGTTCATCAATCCGGTGCGCGACGGCGCTGTGCTGCCGATCCTGAACCTCAATGGATACAAGATCGCCAACCCAACAATCCTTGCACGAATCAGCCACCAGGAGCTGGAGGCGTTGTTTGTCGGCTATGGCTATAAGCCCTATTTTGTGGAAGGAAGCGACCCTGTGGAGATGCATAAGAAGATGGCCGCCACGCTGGAAGAGACCATCGGCGAGATCCGTGCCCAGCAGAAAAAGGCAAGGGAATCGAATAACCCCTTCCGTCCTCGCTGGCCCATGATCGTGTTGCGTTCCCCCAAGGGCTGGACCGGACCGAAGGAGATCAAAGGACATAAGGTGGAGGGCTTCTGGCGTTCGCATCAGGTGCCCTTTGCCGACGTGCGCGACAATCCGGCGAATGCAAAGCTTCTGGAAGACTGGATGCGCAGCTACAAGCCCGAGGAACTGTTCGATGCGGGCGGCAAGCTCGTGCCAGAACTCAAGGCTCTGGCGCCGAGGGGGAATCAGCGCATGAGCGCTAACCCTCATGCCAACGGCGGGCTCCTGCGCAAGGAACTCAAGCTTCCCGATTTTCGCAAATACGCTGTAGAAGTGTCTTCCCGCGGTACAGTGCAATACGAGAACACCAAACCCCTCGGCGAGTATCTGCGCGACGTGATGAAAAACAACATGACGAGCTTCCGTGTATTTGGCCCGGACGAGACCGCATCTAACCGGCTCCAGGCTATCTACGAGGTGAGCAAGAAGACCTGGATGGCAGATATGTTGCCGGAGGATGCTGACGGCGGCGAGCTCGCTCGTGATGGCCGCGTTATGGAGATGCTTTCCGAGCATACACTCATTGGCTGGCTGGAAGGATATCTGCTTACAGGGCGCCACGGGTTTTTTCATACCTATGAAGCCTTTGCCCACGTCATCGATTCCATGTTCAACCAGCACGCCAAATGGCTGGACATCTGCAAAAACCACGTGCCGTGGCGGGCCTCGGTCGCTTCAGAGAATATTTTGCTGTCGTCCACGGTCTGGCGTCAGGACCACAACGGTTTTTCTCATCAGGACCCTGGATTCATTGACCTTGTTACCAACAAGAGCCCATCGGTCACGCGTATCTATCTGCCGCCCGACGCCAATACGCTCTTAGCCGTCGCCGATCACTGCCTGCGCAGCACCAACTATATAAACGTCATCGTTGCCGATAAGCAGAAGCATCTGCAGTTTACTACCATAGATGAGGCAATCGTTCACTGTGCCAAGGGCCTCGGCATTTGGGCGAGGGCAAGCACGGATGCGGGCGAAGAGCCGGATGTAATTTTAGCTTCCTGCGGCGACGTTGCCACTATGGAGGCGTTAGCCGCAGCCGCTATCTTGCGCGAGAAGGCGCCTGATCTGAAGCTGCGCTTCGTCAATGTGGTGGATCTATTCAAGCTGCAGCCGGCATCTGAGCACCCACACGGATCAACGGATCGAGAATTCGACAGCCTGTTCACCACAGACAAGCCCATCATTTTTAACTTCCACGGCTATCCGTGGCTCATCCATAAGCTCTCGTACCGTTTCAAGGGACATGATAACCTGCACGTGCGTGGTTACAAGGAAAAGGGCAACATCAATACTCCGCTCGAACTGGCGATGCTGAATGAAACCTCGCGTTTCCATCTGGTCATCGACATAATTGATCGGGTGCCGAAGTTGCGCACGAAGGCCGCACATTTGAAGGAGCAAATGAAGAATGCCATTATTGATAACCTGCGATACGCGCACGAGCACGGCACGGACCGGCCGGAGATCGCCAACTGGACCTGGCCGTATTAATGTCCGCATCCGCAGGTTGTGGGCTATCAATCGTGCAGGTAAGGAACCGCACTACAGGAAACAGCCCAGCGGAAGCGATAGCGAGCAATGAATGCTCGTGGAGTGCTTCAGAACTGCATTTAGCATGTCCAAATGATGGCATGGGCATGAGAAAAGTAGTAGGGGCAGGTTTGAAACCTGCCCCTACAAGACAATGGTATAAATAACAGAAGGTTTTTTTGAAAACTAAATTGTTCCATAATAGTTGTATAGCGAAATACGGGCACAGGCCATACATCTAACGGCAAGCAGCAATGATAAAAGAGGAAAACCAATGAAAATCTATTTCCATGGCGCAATGGGTGACGTAACCGGTTCTGCCTATCACGTGAGAACCGGAAAAGAGTGCGCTCCGGTCAAGAACCGCTCGAGCCGCTGTAGACGGAGGAAGATGTGCTTCGTCTGAAGCCTTTGATCAAGGCGATTGCCTATAATCAGCCGATTCAAGTCGCTCCGGGTATTCAGGCGCGTCTAGTCGATGCCGGGCACGTGATTGGTTCTGCCAGTGTCGAGCTGACCGTGGATGAAGACGGTAAAAAGACGATCGTGGTCTTCTCCGGTGACCTGGGGCCACGCGGGGCACCCCTGCTGAACGATCCCGTTCCCTTTGAACGCGCCGACGCGGTTATCATGGAGTCCACCTATGGGGATCGGAATCACCGGTCACTGCACGAGACTGCTATCGAGGTACGAAAAATAATCGCAAAAGCGATTGAAGAGAAGGCCAAAATTCTCGTTCCCATATTTGCCGTTGGACGGACACAATTACTGCTCTATCTCCTGGCAGGGGCATTCCGCAACAAAACGCTGCCGCGATTTCCGATTTATCTCGACAGCCCGCTGGCGATCGAGGCGACGAAAATTTACGGCAAACATAACGAACTGTTTGACCAGGAGGCTCAGACCATGGCCAAATCCGGCGATCTGCGCGAGAATCTCCAGAACGCGAAGTACTGTCCCACCACCGAAGATTCCAAGGCGCTCAATGATGTGAAAGGTCCGTGCATGATCATGGCCGGCAGCGGCATGTGCACCGGCGGGCGGATCATGCACCATCTGCGGCACAATCTGCACCGTCCGGAGACGGCCGTCCTGATCGTTGGATATCAATCGCCCGGAACCCTTGGGCGACAACTCGTGGATGGCAAGGAATCGGTCTCGATCTTTGGCGAAGAAGTAGCCGTACGCGCATCGATCCACACTATGGGAGGATTCAGCGCCCATGCCGGACAAGGCGATCTGCTGAAATGGTTCTCTGTCGTTGTGCCTTCACGGCCCCGCGTGATAATCACCCATGGTGAAAACCGGGTACGCAAAATATTTTCAGAGCTTATCTGTTCACAGCATGGCTTGCGGCCAGTGTGCCCCAATCTGGGCGATATGATTGAAATTTGAGGTGAGACATGCGTATTGCAATAGGTTCAGATCATGCCGGATTCGAGCTAAAGGAAGATGTGAAGGCCTTTTTGATCAAGGAGAAACACGAGGTACTCGACGTTGGCACCTACAGCAAAGATCCCGTGGACTACCCGGACTATGCTGAAGCCATCGGCGCAGCCCTGCGTGAATACAGGGCTGAGCGTGGTATCCTTCTCTGCGGCAGCGGCGTCGGCGCATCGATGGCAGCGAACAGGATTCACGGCATCCGCGCCGGGTTATGCCATGACACCTACTCGGCACACCAGGGTGTGGAGCATGATGACATGAATGTGCTGGTGCTGGGCGGTCGTGTAGTCGGCATTGAGCTTGCACGAGAACTGATTCGTTCGTTCTTAAACGCAAGCTTTACAGGCGAAGGGCGACATCTTCGCAGGCTCGCTAAGATGACGGCACTGGAAAACCGGGTGCGCGCCCTGCAGGTCTTCGGCCAGTCGGTATGGCTCGATTACATACGCCGCAGCCTGATCACCAGCGGTGAGTTGCGCCGTATGATCGATGATGACGGCTTGCGTGGCGTGGCCTCCAATCCGGCAATCTTCGAAAAAGCTGTTACCGGATCTGCCGATTACCGTGAGATTTTCGACACGCCGGAAGCACGGGTGCAGGATGCGAAGACGCTCTATGAAAAAATCGCAGTCCGCGATATTCAGGACGCTGCAGATGCGCTGCATCCAGTGTATGAGGAAGCTTTGAGTCGTGACGGGTATGTAAGCCTGGAGGTATCTCCGTTCCTTGCGCACGACACGGTGGGCACCCTGGATGAAGCCAGGCGGCTGTGGCAAGCAGTAGAGCGCGATAATCTGATGATCAAAATTCCAGCCACAACTGAAGGCATTCCTGCCATCCATCAACTTATCAGCGAGGGCATTAATGTCAATGCGACGCTGCTCTTTTCGCAGGAAGCTTACGAACAGGTGGCAGAAGCGTATATTGCGGGTCTGGAGAAATTTGCCGCCCGTGGCGGTGATCTGAAGCGCGTGGGTAGCGTTGCCAGTTTCTTCATCAGCCGGATTGACACCGCCATCGATACGCTTATCGAAGCAAGGTTGCAGGCACCGTCACATGCAAAAGAAGAGCGCTTCCTGCGTGGCCTCACCGGCAAGGCAGCGATCGCCAACGCCAAGCTAACCTATCAGCGTTACCGGGAACTATTCAGCGGCCAGCGCTGGCAAGCGCTGGCCGGACAAGGTGCGCAAACGCAACGCTTGTTATGGGCAAGCACGAGTACGAAGAATCCTAACTACCGGGATGTCGTCTACGTGGAAGAATTGATCGGGCCTGAGACGGTTAACACGATTCCTCCTGCGACCCTCGGAGCTTTTCGTGACCACGGGCGGCTACGCGCAAGCCTCACGGAAGATATCGAGTCAGCCTATGATACCATGACCACGCTCGCCGAAGCCGGAATCTCCATGAAGGACGTGGCCGACAAGTTGCTTGATGAGGGGGTAAAGCTATTTTCGGATGCCTTTGGCAAGCTGCTGAAGGCTTTAGAGAAGCAAAGCAGGGAAGCAGGGGCAGGAAAGATCAATCGCCTGACTTACATACTACCCAAGACATTCGCCTCTGTGGTGAAAAATTCTTTGAGAGAGTGGCACGCGCAGGGCAAAGTAAGAAAGCTTTGGGGTCGAGACGCATCGTTGTGGACCGGCAAAGATGAATCGCAGTGGCTCGGCTGGCTCGGCATTACCAATGATCAGTTGGCTCACATCCAGCGCTTGATCCAAATTACCGAAGTGGCCAGGAGCGCCGGCTTTTCCCATGTCCTCTTGTTAGGCATGGGCGGATCGAGCCTCTGTTCTGAAGTGATGAAGCTGACCTTCGGTACGATCAGCGGGTTTCCGGAACTTTCTGTTCTCGATTCCACCGACCCGGCACAGGTGAAGGCTTTCGAGGGCAAAGTCGATCTGAAAAACACACTCTTCATTGTCTCGAGCAAATCTGGCTCGACCATCGAGCCCAATATTTTAAAACAGTATTTCTTCGACCGCATGACACAACTCGTTGGTGTGAAGGAAGCCGGCTGTCATTTCATTGCCATCACCGATCCCGGTTCCAGGATGCAGCAGATTGCAGAAAGCGATGGCTTTCGGTATGTCTTCTTCGGCTGGGCGAATATCGGTGGGCGCTACTCGGCGCTCTCCGATTTCGGTCTGGTCCCCGCAGCCATCCTGGGAATGGATGTGGTGAAATTTTTGGATAGGACTGATGAAATGGTCTGTGCCTGCATGCCCTCGGTTCCGGCAGAAGAAAACCCCGGTGTCATACTCGGTACCATCCTTGGTGTAGCTGCGAACCAATTTGGACACGACAAGATGACGATCATTACTTCTCCGGGCATTTACGGTCTTGGCGCCTGGCTGGAGCAGATGGTTGCAGAGTCAACAGGGAAAGAGGGCAGGGGATTGATTCCGATTGACCGCGAAGCGCCCGGCAAACCTGATGTCTATGGCCATGACCGTATATTTGTCTACCTGAGAATGCTATCGGCGCCAGATTCGGCACAGGACCAATTGGTTGACGAACTGGGGCAAGCCGGTCATCCGGTCGTACGCATTGAGGTAGACGATCCTTACGACCTGGGCGAGGAATTTTTCCGCTGGGAGATAGCAACCGCAGTGGCCGGTTCCATCCTCGGTATTAACCCGTTTGACCAGCCGGATGTCGAAGTGAGCAAGATCATGACGCGGAAATTGACCGCCGAGTACGAAAGAAACGGCATGGTACCCCCGGAAACACCCTTCTTCACAGGGGAGGGGATCAAGTTATACACGGATGAGAAAAATACGGCTGCATTAATACCGATGATGAAAGATCATCGGACGCTGTCGGGGTATCTCAGGGAGCATCTGAACCGACTCGGCGTGGGCGACTATTTTGCGATTCTCGCCTATATAGAGATGAACGAAACGCACGAGCGGGCATTGCAGGCGATACGCCAGGGCGTTCGTGACGCCAGGCGGGTAGCTACGTGTCTCCAATTCGGACCGCGCTTCCTCCACTCGACAGGACAGGCTTACAAGGGCGGGCCGAATACGGGTGTTTTCCTGCAGATCACGTGCGATGACGCCGTCGATTTACCCGTGCCGGGGCAGAAATACACGTTCGGAGTAGTCAAGGCAGCCCAGGCCCGATGTGATTTTCAGGTCCTGCTGGAGCGCGATCGCCGCGCATTACGCGCTCATCTCGGCGCAGACGTTGGCGCCGGACTGGCTACTCTGCAAAAAGCCGTTGCTGCGGCGCTGCTGTCGTAGCCGGAGGAGACCGGGGACAGTTAGTAGGGACACGGTGCTCCGTGTCCCTACGAATGATGAGGATCACACTATCGAATATCAAACAAGGAATAGTAAATGTCAAAGGATAAGAAACCTCATAATTCGAAATTTCTTGTTCAATATTCGTTATTCAATACGCAGTTTAAATATTGTCAGAAAGGAGAGGCGAATCACCATGAGCAAAGAGAAATCCACGGAAACAAAATCCGATTTAATTAGCCTTGCCGACGAAGAAGGAGTGAAGCAAGTGATCGTGAACTCAATCCTCGGCCTTTGGGACGTCGTCAACAATCTTACACGGCTCAAACCATCCAGGCGAGCCGCCGCCGCACTGGCCAAGATGGGCTGCGACATTATCACCGGCGGCGGCCCGGGGCTCATGCAGGCTGCCAACGAAGGTGCCGCCAGCGCAACGGGACGTGCCCAGTCCGTCGGAATCCGGGTTGATTTACCCTTTGAACAGGAAGTCAATGCGTTTGTTACCCAGGCGTTCGAGCATCGGACATTCTTTACGCGCCTGCACCAGTTCGTGCTCGCATCTGACGCTTTCATCGTCGCGCCGGGAGGGATCGGCACGGTTCTGGAGACGATGATGATCTGGCAGTTGCTGCAGGTGAGGCACCTTGAGGACACGCCGCTGATCCTTGTGGGGAAAATGTGGCCAGGGCTGATCGAGTGGACGCGCGGCTCCATGCTTTCTCCCGATACCCCTTTGGCAAATGCCGAGGATATGACCATTCCGCACTGTGCGGCGAATGCGGAAGAAGCGATCGCTTTCATCCGCGAGTACCATACGGCATGGCTGAATAAGAAGGAAAAAAGGTAAATGACTTCGCTTTGCTTAGAAAACGTTATAGAAAGATTGCTGGTATACCTAGTTGTAGGGGCGAAGCATTTGCTGTCCAGGATATGCGACGGCATTCAAATGTACTATTAGCAAATGCTTCGCCCCTACAAGCGACCTCAAGCAAAGTTGCTGAAAGCCTAATAAAATGTTAAGGAATTTCAAACTTTTTGTTATTGCCTTACACACCCCTACCCCTCTCAAGAGGGGAATTTGAAAAGTCCCCTCTTGGGAGGGGATTCAGGGGTGGGTATTAACCTTGTTATATAAAAGTCACCGAAGACATAATTTAATGTATAGGAATTTCAAAGTTGTTGCAGAGCGAAGAGCTTCTTCGCTCTCCATTGAAAAGAGGTACGCCGAATATCGAATATCGAACAAAGAATGTTGAATGATGAAGTATTTTTACTTCACTATTCGATATTCCTTGTTCTGCGGTTCGACGTTCTCTTTAAATAAGTCGCCGAAGGCCTAATTTAGGTATAGGAATTTCAAGCCTGGTAGCCACAGACTGAAGTCTGCGGCTACATGTGTCGTTGCCTTTAGCAAGGATTTATGTCCAGGAAAAAAACTTTCAATCCCCTTTGTTTTAGGATTGAATGTCTAATGCGAAAAAGCAATTATTCAATACAATCAAAGGAGTCTCCTATGTCCAAAACTAGTTACAAGAAACACCTGATATGGATCATACCGATAGTCGTTGTCGCAGGAGCTGCGTTCTTCGGCTATAAGTTTTGGAAGGCAAAGAAATTCGCGCTGCCGGAGGGGATCGCCTCAGGTAACGGCCGGATCGAGAGCAAACTGGTCGATGTCGCCGCCAAGGAACCGCTCAGGGTCAAGGAAATCCTCGTCGACGAAGGCGATCGTGTCGAGCCGGGTCAGGTGCTGGTAAGGCTGGACACTATCACGCTGGATGCCGAGCTGGCCAGCGCCAAGGCAAACGTCGCCGCCACGCAGGAGCGCCTAGCGATCGCCAACGCCGCCATCGCCAGGCGGAAAAGCGAGATTGAACTTGCCAGGATAGAGGTCGAACGCACCCGAAAACTCGTCGAAGAACGCGCCGGCTCGCAGCGTGAGTATGATGTCCGCAGGACGGCATTGGAAACAACCACGGCCGCACTCGCGGAAGAGGAAGCGAGGCTGCAAACCGCCAAGCAAGAGGTCGAAGTCGCGCAGGCAAACGTAGTGACGATCCAGACCCGCATCGACGATGCGACGCTCAGGTCCCCAGTCCGCGGAAGAGTACTGTATCGCTTGGCTGAAGTTGGCGAGGTCCTGGCTCCCGGCGGGAAAGCACTGACGTTAGTGAACTTGAAAGACATCTATATGGAGATATTCCTTCCCGCACAACAGGCCGCCAAGTTGAAGATTGGCGCCGAAGGACGGATTACCCTTGACCATGCTCCTGGCCTCGCAGCGGCCGGATATGTGAGTTTCGTGTCCCCGGAGGCGCAATTCACTCCCAAGCAGGTCGAGACACGCAGCGAGCGTGAGAAGCTGATGTTCCGCGTCAAGATACAGGTGCCTGAAGAGCTGGCCGCCGCTTACATGGATTACGTAAAGACGGGCGTCCGGGGCGTCGGATATGTCAAGGTGGATGAATACGCCACCTGGCCGCACTGGCTGCAGAATCTCTTGACGCTGCCCTCAAAGGCGATTGAACGCCCCAGGGAGGTGCCTTGATGTGCAATAACGATGCAAAGCCAACGATGTACGAAGGGCGTTGGGCCATTGCCAGTGCGGTTTCACTCCTGAGCATGGTGTTGCTGCTGGACGGGTGTGCGGTGGGCCCCGACTTTGTGAAACCTGAAGCCGAAATTCAGGAAAACTGGAACGAGAAAGATGACTCACGGGTCGCAACCCAGGCTGACGTTGCCAGCCAGTGGTGGAGGGCATTCAGTGACCCGACATTAGATCAATTAATCAAACTTGCTTATCAGCAAAACCTTCCATTGCAGATTACCGGTCTGAGAATTCTGGAAGCCCGTGCCCGGTTAGGTATTGCCATCGGCCAGCAGTTTCCCCAGCAACAAGAGGTATTTGGCAGTGCAACCAAGGAGGGTGTTAGTGAAAATGCGCCCAATAGTTCCTTTAGAGACCGAAATTATTGGGATTATCAGGTAGGCTTTGATGCGGTCTGGGAATTGGATTTCTGGGGCAAGTTTCGTCGGGACGTGCAGGCAGCCCACGCCAGTTTGATTGCCTCGGAGGCTGACTACGATGACGCCCTGGTCTCACTTACTGCTGAAGTCGCCCGCACCTATACGGTGATTCGAACCCTTGAGGTGCGCATTGAGCTAACCAGGAAAAACGCCGAACTCCAGGAGGAAGGGTTAAAGATTGCCGAGTCTCGTTTCCGCAATGGTGTCGTCACGGAACTGGATGTGGCCCAGTCCCGCACGTTATTAGAAAGCACCCGGGCTTCCATACCCCAGCTGCAAAGCGGACTGCGGCAGGCGCAAAACGCCTTGAGTACGTTATTGGGGCAACCTCCGGGCGCAATTCAGACAGTCCTGAACGAAAAGAAAGGGATTCCAACGGCGCCTGCGGAAGTGGCCGTCAGCATGCCGGCTGAATTGCTGCGGCGGCGTCCGGATATCCGCAGTGCGGAGCTTGCCGCAGCTGCACAGTGTGCCCGGATTGGCATTGCCAAAGCGGATCTCTATCCCAGATTTTCGCTTTTTGGTGAGATCGGGTTACAAAGCAGCAGCCAGGGTGGGGTGCAGTCCAACCATGCGCACATGGATAATATCTTTGACTCAGGCAGCTTTTTCTATTCCTTTGGCCCGTCGGTTCAGTGGCCCTTTTTCAATTACGGCCGTATCGAGAACAATGTACGCGTCCAGGACGCGCGATTTCAGCAATTGCTCGTCAACTACAAAAACACTGTGCTCAAGGCGGCCCAGGAATCGGAAGACGCCTTGATTGGCTTCCTCAAATCCCAGGAATCTACAACGTATACACAAAACTCCGTACAAGCTGCCCAGAGATCGGTAGAGATAGCCCTGGTGCAATATCGAGAAGGCGCCGTGGATTATCAGCGCGTGTTGGATACGCAACGCGCTTTATTGCAGGAGGAGATTCGTTTGACCGAGACACGCTCGTCCATTGCCACGAATTTGATTGCCCTTTACAAGGCGTTGGGTGGAGGTTGGGAGTTGCGTCAGGGACAACCAATTATAGCAGAAAGTACGCTAACCGAGATGCAAAAACGGACCAACTGGGGCCGTTTGTTGCCACCGCCGTCACCAAAGCCGGAAGATTTACACCCGCTGCTGACCAGGGACGTACCAGTTTTTAAAAAGCCCTACTGGTAAATACTTCCGCAGCTGATCCGCCGCCGCGCGAGCCGCTTTATAAGCCTGACGATAGAGAGGAGATATAATGAAGATGTGATGTGTAAAATTATACTAAACGTGTTCATTTATTGTGATTTATTAAGAACATAAAAACAAGAACCCCGAAGGGGTAAAATGATTATAGATGAAAAAACCGAAAACAACACCCAATCCCAAGGGGATGACATAATAGACACACGGGGCATTTCACGGGAAAACGATCATATCACCCCTTCGGGGTTTATCGGCTGGTTTTTATGCTATCGTCTATAATCATTTCATCCCTACGGGATTTATAGCGCTTTTATTGAATAGTATTAAATTTATAGTAAGGAATTTCAAAAGAAAATCACAATCTATAAACCTTCTTAGCATACATTTGATACTCTATAAACAGGAGGAGATATAAAATATATGTTGTCTCCCGCGTCTCAATCCGGTAGCACACCGGTGGTCTCCATCAAGGACGTCACCCATCGCTATGGAAGCGTTGTGGCGCTCGATGGCATTTCCCTCGACATTCCAAGCGGCCTTATGGTAGGCGTTATCGGGCCTGATGGCGTCGGCAAATCCACGCTCATGGCTATCGTTGCCGGATCCAAGAAGCTGCAGCAGGGAAACGTGACTGTCCTGGGCGGGGACATCGCTGATGCCCGGCATCGAGGCGAAGTATGTCCGCGAATCGCTTATATGCCTCAGGGTCTGGGCAAGAATCTCTACCTGGAACTCAGCGTTCATGAGAACGTCGACTTTATGGCAAGGCTCTTCGGACTATCTGCCTCTGAGCGTCCGGTCCGCATCAAAGAACTGCTCGATGCCACCGGACTTGCCCCCTTTCCCGAACGCCCCGCTGGCAAGCTCTCAGGCGGTATGAAACAAAAGGTGGGGCTCTGCGGCGCCCTGGTTCACGAACCGGACCTTCTCATCCTCGATGAACCGACCACCGGCGTTGATCCGCTCTCGCGGCGGCAATTCTGGACGCTCATTGACGATATTCGCAAGGGACGCCCCAGCATGAGTGTCGTCATTTCCACTGCCTATATGGACGAGGCGCAAAAGTGGGACTGGATCGTTGCGATGGACGCCGGACGCGTGCTGGCGACAGGAACACCGGCGGAGCTGATGAAACGGACGAACACGAAGGATCTGGAACAATGCTTCATTGCCCTGCTGCCGGAGGAGAAGCGCGCCGGCCATAAGGAAGTAACCATTCCTCTGCGAGTAGAATCCAAATCAGAAATTGTCATCGAGGCCAAGGACCTGACGCGCCGCTTTGGCAGCTTCACCGCGGTTGACCACGTCAGCCTGTCCATCGAGCGCGGCGAGATCTTCGGCTTCCTGGGCTCCAACGGTTGCGGTAAGTCCACAACCATGAAGATGCTGACGGGGCTGCTGCCCCCCACCGAAGGTACCGCGACGCTCTTCGGCGGCCAGTCGGTCGAAGCCGGAAGCATCGAGGTGCGAAATCACATCGGCTACATGACGCAGGCGTTCTCACTCTACGGCGAACTGACCGTTCGCCAGAACCTGGTGCTTGATGCGCGCCTTTATCACATCCCGCCCGACAAAGCCAAGACACGTATCGAGGAGTTGGTGGATAAATTCGGTCTGCGCGCGCATCTTGATTCGTTGGCCGAAGATCTGCCATTGGGCATGCGTCAGCGGCTTTCGCTGGCGGTCGCCGTTCTGCATGAGCCGGAATTGCTGATTCTGGATGAACCCACGTCAGGAGTTGACCCGGTGGCCCGGGACAGCTTCTGGGAACTCCTGATCGATCTTTCGCGGAAGCAGGGCGTGACGATCTTCGTAACCACGCATTTCATGAATGAAGCGATGCGCTGTGACAGGATTTCGCTTATGAACGCGGGGAAGGTGCTGGCGTGCGATGCTCCACAGAAGCTCATCAGGGAGCGAGGCACCGATACCCTTGAGGATGCCTTCATCGGCTACATGGAGGACGCTATTGGTGACGCCGCGGCCAAAGGCGAGAGCAAGGACAGTGCGCCCATCGGCGCATCATCGGCCAAGCAGCCTGCGACCCAGCCAACGCCGTCAGTGCACCGTGCAGGCTGGTTCAGTCTTGGCCGGATGCTCGCCTACACCAACAATGAAACGATGCAGATTCGCCGCGACCCGGTGCGCCTGGCCTTTGCCTTCATTGGTTCGGCATTGCTGATGCTCGTTTTCGGCTTTGGAATTACCTCCGACGTCGAGCACATACGCTATGCCACGTTCGATCTCGATCAGTCTCCGGAAAGCCGTTTGTATCTGGAACAGTTCGCGGGGGCTCAGCGTTACTTCAGTCTTACACCGCCAATCAGAACTGCCGACGAGGCGCTGGAAAGGCTGCAATCAAATGACATCTCGCTGGTTGTTGAAGTTCCGCCGGATTTTGGCAGGGATTTCCGCAGAGGATCCAAACCGGATGTCTCGGCGTCGGTGGACGGGGCCGACCCATACCGGGGTGAGACGATCGCACAGTATGCGCAAGGGGTGCACGACACCTTGCTGCGCGATCCCGCCAGCGGATTGTCCTCCGGCCCAGACAAGTACACCGCCACTCTCCAGACGCGTTTCATGTACAATCCCACGTTTGAAAGCATCTATACAATTGTGCCGAGCGTCCCTTCCCTGCTGCTGGTGCTGATACCGGCTGTGCTCATGGCGGTCAGCGTCGTGCGCGAAAAGGAGCTGGGCTCAATCATCAACTTTTATGTTACGCCGACAGGCAGACTGGAGTACCTTGTGGGAAAGCAACTCCCCTACATTGCGATTGGCATGATGAACTTCTTTATCCTGGCTGCCATGGCGCTGATCGTCTTCGGCGTCCCGATCAAGGGTAGTTTCCTGACGCTGACGATGTGCACACTGCTGTACCTTATCGTGACAACCGGCATCGGCATGGTCATTTCGACGTTCACGAGCAGCCAGGTCGCGGCCGTTTTCGTCACTGCGATTCTGACCATTTTACCGACCACCCAATTTTCTGGTTTGTTACAGCCGGTCTCGACACTTGTGGGTCGGGCCCGGCTCATTGGCTCGATCTGGCCAACAACTTACTACATGCATGCCAGCGTGGGCGCGTACACCAAGGGCCTCGGTCCCAACTTTCTGATGCAGGACGTTGTTTTTCTGGCCTGTTGCATCCCGATTCTCCTGACGGTGAGCGTCGTAAGTATGAGAAAGCAGGAGAAATAGCGATGAGATTACTCCTGAACATCTTCTGGCTTGGGCTCAAGGAAATTGCCAGTCTGCTGAGCGATCTGGTGATGGTGATATTCCTCTGCTATGCGTTCACTATGGCTATCTACGTCCAGGCGACGGGCACTTCGACTCAGGTCAACAACGCATCAATTGCCTTCGTGGACGAGGACGGTTCGGCCTTGTCCAAGGAATTGTTCAATGCCTTCTTGCCGCCGTATTTTCAGTATCCTGAGTATATCGAGGCCAGGAAGGTTGAAGACGCGATGGACAAAGGCCGGTTCATGTTCGTGGTCGCGATTCCGACCATGTTTGAATCGGACCTTCGCGCCGGTCGAAATCCGGACATTCAGGTAAATGTAGACGCAACCGCGATGAAGCAGGCCAGCATTGGCGCGGACTACATTAAGAACATTATTAACCAGCGCATCGCAACTTTTCTCAAACGTACGGATGAAACGGAGCGCCAGCCTGTTAATCTGGTCGTTCGCCGGATGTTCAACCCAAACGGAATGTCCTCCTGGTTTACCAGCGTGGTAGCCATCATCAATCAGGTGACCATGCTAACGGTAATTCTGACAGGCGCTGCGGTGATCCGGGAACGCGAGCATGGAACGCTGGAACACCTGATGGTGATGCCGTTATCCGCGTTCGAAATCGCCATGGCAAAGGTGTGGGCCAACGGCCTGATGATTCTCGTCGCGACGGGGTTTTCACTCTTTTTGGTGGTGAGGACAGTGCTGCAGGTGCCGTTTGCCGGTTCGGTTGTGCTGTGGTTCATTGGCGTCGTGCTCTATCTGTTCTTCACGACGGCGCTGGGGGTATTTCTGGGCACGATTTCTCGATCCATGGCGCAGTTTGCGCTGCTGATCGTTCTGGTAATCATCCTGATGATGCTTCTTTCGGGCGGGAATACACCTATCGAGAGCCAGCCACAATGGCTGCAGTATATCACTTTCTTCCTGCCTTCACGGCATTTTGTCAGCTTTTCGCAGGTGATCATTTATCGCGGCGGCGGCTTGAGCGCGGTATGGTTACAGTTCCTCATGGTAACTGCCATCGGTCTTGGGTTCTTTGCATATAGCCTGGTGCTCTTCCGGAAATCAATTGCAGTGACGAAGTAGGTTCCTGGCATGCAAATCCCGCCTGCCAATCAGGACATTGTTCAATGCCGTAAATAATAATAAGTAGTCAAAGTTTTGACATCTCTTTCAGGAAACTTATATAGCTTACGAATGTAGCGGTAGAATCATCAACCAGAACACATATTAAGTATGAACAGCATATCGGCTGGGTTTCCCAAACAAGTGTGGCATAAGTACAACATGAAAGCTGTTGTTGTTTTGTATGTATGATCTATCTGGATACTTACAGAAAAAATACCAATTACCCAGACCTAGATTCCTTCCCCGTTTTCGACTTCCATGATCTTTTCTACGCGGCGGGCGTGTCTCCCGCCCTCAAAAGGGGTTTCTAACCACAGCTTGACCTTCTGTTCCAAAAGTTCTTCATCTATGACATCAGCGCCAATGCACAATACATTGGAATCATTGTGCCTTCGGCTCATCTCAACCGTATACAGGTTATGGCAGCATGCAGCTCGCACACCCCTTACTTTGTTTGCAACGAGGGACATTCCGATGCCGGTGCCACAGATCAGAATTGCCCGTTCGCATTCCCCTGATCCCACAGCGCGTGCCGCCTGTAATCCATAATCAGGGTAGTCTACCGATTCACTGTTTTTGTTTGTGCCAAAATCCTTTACCGTGTGCCCCATTTGTGTGAGCATGGATGCCACGCGCTGCTTAAAATCAAAACCTCTGTGATCTGATGCTAATGCAATTTTCATTCTAGACTCTTTTACTATCGTTTATAAAATTTTTATGAGAGTTAAAAAATAAAAAACCACAATGTATAACTGCAACAATAACAATATTTTGTACAGCAGTAAACCTGCGTTTTCTTGTGTTGGGAAGCCAGGAATCAGTCTAATTCAACGTTTGGAAATTTCAAAGGGGTTGCAGAGCAAGGAGACTCTTCGCTTCGCCAAAAACCTAATTCGATTGTGTAAATATTACACCTTTACCAAACCCTTCTCAAGGCGACTTCGTATCATAGCCTCTGAAATAATACCCTGGCGGAGGATTTCAAAGGCATCGTCTTTTAATCCAAGTACGGTAGAAGGGGAACGAAACCGTGTCGAACCGCCGTCAAGTACTATGGGAATCTTCCCCCGAAAGTCCATCAGCACCTGTTGTGCATCTGTGGAGGGTGGGTATCCGGAAATGTTCGCGCTTGTAGTGACGATAGGTACCTTTGCAGCCCGGACCAAATCCCTCGCCACGGTGTTATCGGGAAACCGTATACAAATGTCTGAACCGTCCTTTAAAGGGAAAACAATGGCTAACGCACCGGGCCAGAAAAATTCCATCAACCTCTTTGCAGTGTTTGAAAAGTGGTCGACATACTTTTTTACATCGTCGGAATCCGCAATCATTAAGGTGAGTCTCTTTTCTTCGACCCGTTTCTTTACCTTATAAATACGCTCTACGGCTTTTGCGTTGTCTCTATGAGCCCCAAGTCCATATACTGTTTCTGTGGGGAAGGCAACCAGTTCGCCCGCCCGTAATGCCCGGGCAGCTGCTTCTATGTGTTTTGAATAAAGATTTTGATCTCTGAGATTAAGTACTATTGTGTCCATTACTACAGTCGCAGGAACTACCTGTCACGATAAGTACATTAACTACGTTTCTACTTTCAAGGTATAAATCAGAACTTATGCCTTACCTGTCTCGTGTAAGATTAAAATTCCAAATACACATCTTATACAAAATAGTTTAATTTTTAAATATAAATATTTCAACTCTTTTATACCTTGACAATAAATTGCCAAATTTGGTAGAGTTTGCAGCATGGAACTAAAGATACATAAATCGCCTTATTTTTTCGTAATCCTGGGTATTTTTTCTGCCTTTATTTCGATCAGTAAGCCCATGCTCTTTGCCGCAGAAAATATTATGAATGTCGATGAGATTACCCCTGGTATGAAAGGATATGGTAAAACCGTTTTCACAGGTGAGCGGATAGAAATATTTAATGTTGAAGTGTTGGGTATTTTGAGAAACTGGGAAGCAAAGAGCAACATGATCCTGATCAGAATGTCGGGCGGTCCTCTGGAAAAATCCGGCATTATTGCCGGGATGAGTGGCAGTCCTGTTTATATTAACCATCGGCTTATTGGCGCCGTTGCCTATGGATGGAGTTTTTCAAAAGATGCTATTGCAGGTGTTACCCCAATTAACGAAATGAAAAGCACCCTGCTTAACATACCAACACAAGAAAAAGGGCTTTCTCTGGCTTCTACCGATTGGGAACTTCCATCCCCGTTGCAGAATGATCCTGCAGGTACGCCAACCCCTTCCCTGACACCAGAATCACAAGGGGTAACGAGCTATGATTTTGGTAATATAAAGCTTACCCCCATCCTTTCTCCGCTCATAGTATCAGGCGTTGACACTGAAGTCTTGCAAAGAATGAACCCCCTTTTTCATGCTCACGGATTATATCCTGTACAGGGCGGGAGCTTCGCTTCTTACCCGGGCACATCAGGGAAATCCAAACTCGTTCCAGGGGCATCGGTGGCTGCCATCCTGATCAGGGGAGATCTTAGCGCAGCCGTCGTTGGTACGGTAACGTATGTGGATGAAAATAACGTCCTTGCCTTTGGACACCCATTTTTACAAACGGGAAATGCAGACCTCCCCATGGCATCCGCCTATGTTTATACCGTACTCTGCAGCCAGTCCAATTCCGTAAAAATGGCTTCCCCGGTAGAAATAATTGGCAGAATATACCAGGACAGGAGGGCCGGAATCGCTGGTATTCTTGGAGAATCGCCCCGCATGATACCCTGCCGTATCGAGGTTGATGGTTCGCAAAAACTCGAACACAATTTTGAGATTGTAGATAACAAGCTGTTGACGCCCAGCCTTATCTTGATGGCTGCCCAAAGCGCTGTGTTATCAACAGAAAGGAAGGTGGGAGAAAAATCTGTAAAAATACGGCTTTCAGCCCTGATCGAAGGATATGAAAAACCCGTTGTCGTTGAAAATGTTTTTTACGAACTCGACCAATCGTGGTTTTCTCTTAACCACATTGTCCAGCCCTTTACCATGATTATCAATAACCAGTTTCAGTCAGTGCGAATAAACCGGATTGATCTGAAAATTACGGTATTGGACACACGGCAGACGGCGTATATCGAGTCCATTAGGGTGGATAAAAAACAGGTGAAGCCCGGCGACACACTCCAGGTGGACGTGTGTCTGAAGCCCTTTACAGGAGAAAGTTTTTATCAAACGGTAATGGTGCACATACCCGATGATACCCTTCCGGGAAGTATGCTAAATGTTACGGCCTGTGATGCTACGTTTGGCCAGGCATTGAATCTGGGAAGGTCTGCAGGAAAGTACTTGCCCACGAATTTTGAACAGCTCTTGCGTTATATCGAAAACATGGAACGGAATAATAATCTCATGGTGCGCGTCCTGTTGGCCAAAAAAGGAATTACCTATAAGGGAGAAGGATTCCCGTCGCTTCCGGCATCGATGCTTTCCATTATGAGTTTTTCCAATCAAAGCGGGGTAGGCCCTCTTTTAGACGAGGTGATAACCCGTGTTCCAACGGCATATGTGCTGAACGGAAATCAAACTATCCCGGTATCGGTTAAATAAAAGGAATGATCATGAAAGCCCTTGCATTGCAAAAAGTATTTATGGAATTACTCGGTAAAAACATTTTTTTTCGGCAACTTTTTTCACCGCCCTTGCAAAGGGGGGGATTTTGGTTGCAGCTATGCTGCGCTGTGGCGTTTCTCTTTGTCATCCTCTCTTCTTTTGCCTATGGTACGACAACGAACACGTGGACACAATCGACAGAATCTGATTTCAGCAAAGGCACTTCTCAGAATGTGTCTATCAACAATAAGGGAGAAATACGACTTTCTCCGGAAATAGAGGCAATTACAGGAATCAGGAGTGCCTTTGTCTGGTCACTTGCCGAAGATTTACAAAACCGAATATATGTGGGCACAGGCGACCCGGGAACGGTTTATCTGATAAAAGATGGTTCAGAAGCCGTGGAGTTCTTCAAATCACCTGAATTATATATTCAGAGCCTTGCTGTTGACAAACACGGCAATCTCTATGCAGGAACTGCACCACGCGGTATTATTTACAAAATAAACAATAAGGGTGAGACCACGATATTTTGCAGCTTGCCCGCATCCTATATATGGGATATGTCTGTAGATAATAATTCCAATCTCGTTGCTGCAACAGGGAATGATGGTATCCTCTTTAAGATATCCCCCGATGGTACCCCCGCAGTGCTTTTTGATTCTCCAGAAACAAACCTTATGGATATCCATCTTGACCGGTATGGTAATATCTATATAGGGACTGAACCAAACGGTCTCGTATATAAGATCGCACCGTCAGGGCAAGCTCAGGTGCTTTACGATGCAAGCGAAGGAGAAATTCATTGCCTTGCAATGGATTCCATGGATAATATCTATGCCGGAACAGCATTGGGTGCACCGGTACAGGTGCCTGTGGCTCCACCTCCCCAGCCTCCTTTACAAACGGGAATCATCACCTCTGTTTTTAAGGAAGAAAAATCGTGGGAACTGAATCTTCCGGAAGAATTACCCATGGCGCAAACTTCGTCCCTCCAGCAGCAAAGGGCGGCAGTTAAAGGCGCTGAGGTGTCACCGAGAACTACTGGCCTTCCAACCGCCCCCAACTACGTTTACAAAATCACTCAGGAGGGACTAGCCCAAAAATTATTAGAAATCAGCCAGGCATTTATCTTTGGTATGTCTTTTGATTCACAAAACAACCTGTATGTGGTCACGGGAAATATGCCAGGAGTATATAAAGTTTCTGTGGATGAAACTTCAAGCAATTTGGCAAAAGTGGAAGAAATGCAGGCGCTTTGTTGTCTCAACACAAATACGAACGAACTCTATTTTGGCACGGGCAATCTTGGAAGGGTCTATAAGATCTTACCGTCCTTCAAGAAAGAAGGCGCCTTTATCTCTAACGTGCTTGATACCACGGCGCCATCGAATTGGGGAAGTATTTCTTGGACAGACATGCAGCCAGAGGATACGGGGATTACGTTGGCAACACGGTCAGGAAACTGTGAAAAACCTGACTCTACATGGAGTGGCTGGTCTGCACCATATACGGAAAGCGGGGGAAGGATAGCAAGTCCCCCTGCACGTTTTATACAATATAAAGCCACCTTACAGACGATGAATAGCAATTCAACCCCGGTATTAAATATGGTGTCGTTATCCTATCTTCCCAAAAACCAACCACCCAGAATAATTAGTTTTACGGTAGAAAAGGAATCTTTTCCTGCGTCTCAAAAGCCTCCGGAAACAAAAACAGACAGCAAGGCAGAATCAAAACCCCAGGCGGCTGTCAGCCAAAAACCGCATCATCAGATAGCGCAAAAAAATATCCAGTGGGAGGTAGAAGACCAGAACAATGACACCTTGCAGGTGACCATTTGTTATAAAGGCATAGAGGAAAGGGCGTGGAAGGTTATCGATAAGAACACGCAGAAAAAGGGTTCTTATGCATGGGATACCTTGCGGTTGCCTGATGGGAAATATCAGGTAAGACTGACAGCCAGTGATGATCCAGACAATCCGCCTGAGACCGCTTTTAGCGTAGAAAACACAATACAACCCATTATGGTTGATAATTCAAGGCCGGATATTAAGTCATTAAATACCGCAGCGGGAACCAGGGGAAGATATGTCATTTCGGGCACAGTAGAGGACAAATACAGCAATATTGTAAAGGTACAATACACCATCGATGGACAGGAATGGATCTCTGCCTACCCTGTTGATGGAATCTTCGATAGTCTTGAGGAATCCTTTCAAATCACTACCAAGCCTCTTACGGCTGGTGACTACACCCTTATCATAAACGCATTTGATAGCGACGAGAACATTGGGGTAGAGAAGGTAATGATTGAGGTGAAATAAATCAGGACACAGATTTTCCCGCTATACACAGAGAAAGAATTTTTTATCACTTTATGTTTTTCTTTGTGCCTTTTGCCTCTTTGTGGTAAAGTATTATGAAATAAATGCGGGGCGTGGCTCAGTTTGGCTAGAGCGCGACGTTCGGGACGTCGAGGTCGCTGGTTCGAATCCAGTCGCCCCGACCAGCTTTTAAGGGAAGAGGGGTTGTTTCCTATTGTTTTACCGTTGAATTAGGTTATAATATCAATGAGCAGGATGGGTTAAGCGGAGTGAACCTATCGTTTCCCTTGTACTTACAAAAATCAAAAATATATATCACATCGAAAATTCTTAAAGGATGGCATGGACAAATTTGTTTGTCCGATAAAATTCAAATATTTTTTTCCTTTTATTATGATATCTTTCCGGGGAAGTTTGGAAACTTACCGCAAAGATCTTATCATTGTTCCCAAAATTCGGCTTCTGGCATTACCTCCTGCTGCTCATACCTGTTACCATTATCGTCCATAATTACCACTTCACCGCAATCATTACCTTCATTTTAGCTGCAGCCGTTCTGGTGCCGCTAGCCCACTTTCTGGGAGAGGCAAAACGGAGGTAATTTCCGAAAAGACCGGTGAACACCTTTCCAGCATTATCAATGCCACCTTCGGTGATGCAGCAGGACTGGTTATTGCAATTCTTGCCATTAAAAGCGGTTTGATCGATATCGATATTGTGAAATATTCTTTGATTGGCTCAATTATTGGTAATATCCTGCTCATCCTGGGGTTGAGCCTCTTTGTAAGTGGTGTAAATTTTGGTGAACTGAAGCTGAGTCCCATCATTACCGGGACGACAACCATCCATCTCTCCATGGCTGCCATGTGTTTTGTGGTGCCTTCTATATTTGCAAGAGAGGACTCGATATTAGCCCTCCACAAGCACAGCATTGGCATTGCCGTGGTTCTGCTCTTGGTCTACTTTGTTGGAGGTGTTTTATACCACGATTTATTCTCTTATTGAGTATTATAGCCCGGTTATTTTCAGTTTAAGAGGGTGGAGGAACAAATAATATCACGGGTAGATTTGAAGGAGAAACAAAAACCCTCAATTACATTGGTTTCATTAGGTAACACAGCGCAACGAGGCTGCAACCTAACGTAAGAACATATCGCGAGCTACGAGTTGTTGATTTTGTATCAGCACTTTACTCGAATGGCGTGTCAATCAATGTCCAGATTCGCTGACGGCTCGATATTGAGCTGGACTTAAGAGGTTGTTCAATTCGTTTGGGTTGGATATCTCGATGTGTAAAAACCACCCCTCGCCATAAGGGTCTTTATTCACCAGTTCAGGTTTTTCCTGGATTTGTTGATTTGTCTTGATGACTTTTCCCGATATCGGGGCGTAAATATCGTAGGCGGCCTTTACGGATTCCACAACCGCACAGGCTGCGCCTGCCTTCACCGCTTTTCCTATCGTAGGTAATTCAACAAAGACGATGTCTTTCAGTTGCTGCTGTGCATGGTCTGTGATACCCACAATCACCTCTTTTTGATTTATCTTCTTCACCCATTCATGCGTCTTTGTGTAAAACAATTCGTTGGGTATATTTGCCATATGCAGTATCCTATTAAATTTTTACCATCTTTTATTTAGAAGTCCAAAATCTGAATACCAAAATCCGAAACAATTTCAAGTTTTTTTACAACCCCTTCATCCTCCTTTTTTAAAGGGGATTTGGTTGCGCCTATGCAGCGCTAAGTAATTTCCCCCTTGTAAAATGGGGTCTTTACAATACGTGCACGATAATTATTTTCTCTGATTTGGATTTGCAACACCTCCCCCACTCTGGCATAGTGAGATTTTATAAGGCACAAGCCGATGTTTTTATTTGTGGTGGGACTAAACGATCCGCTGGTAACCTTGCCAATCGTTTCATTCCCTTTCAATACAGGATAGCCGTTGCGGGGAATCCCCCGGTCAATCATCTCAAATCCAGCCAATTTTCTATCAACCCCTTTTGCCTTCTGTCTGAGCATGGCCTCTTTACCAGTAAAGTTACCCTTGTCGAATTTCACGGTCCAATCAATGGTCGTCTCGAGAGGGGTCGTGGTCTCATCCATATCATTTCCATATAACAAAAGACACGCCTCCAATCGCAGGGTGTCCCTTGCTCCAAGACCGGCAGGTCTCAAGCCATCCTGCCTGTTTTTGTCAAGGAGCAGATTCCATAGTTTCACGACATGCTTTGCATCTGTAAATATCTCAAAACCATCCTCGCCGGTATATCCCGTCCTGGAAATTACTATCGGTATACCATCCCATACAAAATCATCAAAGTAAAACCTCTTCAGATAATCAAATTTACTGTTGAAGGCATTTTCAAGCATACGCATGGATAGGGGGCCTTGTAGTGCGATGAGAGATGTGCTGTCAGTCGAGTCCCGTATTTCTAAGGGTTGATAGGTGACGGCCTGCTCCTGTAGCCATAAGAGGTCTTTTTCTTTATTAGCACAGTTTACCACGAGCATAAAATGTTCTTCATGCCATTTGTAGACGAGGATATCATCAAGAATCCCGCCCCGTTCGTTGCAGATGGGGGTGTATTGAACTTGCCTGTCTGCAAGTTTCCCAGCGTCGTTTGTAATAATGCGCTGAATGAATGGGAATGCCTTGTTTCCTAAAATCTCCAATCTCCCCATGTGGGATATGTCGAAAAGGCCGGCATTTTTTCTGACGCTGTGGTGTTCATTGATGATGGTGTCATATTGGAGGGGCGTGAAATAGCCATGGAAGGACACCATCTTTGCATTGAGTTTGAGGTGGGTATCATACAGAGGCGTTTTCTTCATGGTTCATAGATGCCATTATTCATCATTATATTTATAACCACAGGTAGGTTTCAGATGATAAAAATAATCACTTTCATTGTAAGGATAGAGCGAACACATGTGTGGCTTACGATCATATACCTTACACAGGGAGAGCCCATTTTCATCGTATCCAAGATGCTGGCATTTAAACGATGCATGGCAGCACCGCCCACATCGGAGGCAATTTCCCTGTCGTCTTTTTAATGAGGTATAAATTTCCCGTTTATTGAAGACATAATACATCCTTCTCCATGCCTGCAATAAAATTGCGGAGCAGAATATGTCTACCTTTTGCGCTATTTGTTGTGTTTTCTGCACAAATTGATGAATCTTTTTTATTTCAAGTTTACTGATGAACTCGGTCATTTATCTTTACCCTTTTTAAAAAAGCCAAAAAATAATACCCTTATCTCATATCAAATTTATGTATCCCAGTCAAGATAAATGCCAACAAATACATGCCACCGGATTAAACCGCTATTATCCTGTATCCCGAATCATTTGATGCACATAATGATAAACTCAAAACAGTTTGCAATTGACCTCAAAATGCTATATGCTATTTCTAAATTATTGTTGTATACGATATTTTAGCAAAAGGATAATGGGCTATTATGATGACCAGCGGCACTAAAGCATCAAGTTTCCTTAAAATAGGAGTTGTATTATTCTGCTTCATGTGCCTCTTTTTTGCAACTTATATGGCCTCCAGGTACGAACATCAGAAGACCAAAACGGAAATTCAAGTTAGTAAAGCAAGAGAACTTGAAGAAAAGATCCGTGAGTTAACCACTGCTAATAAAAAGTTATTGCATATTCGCGCTGCGTTGGCCCAGGAGAAGGAGCAGATGGCGGAAGAAATTAACACGCTGCGGGAAAAATGCCTCGAGTTTGAAGGCTGGAAACATACTGCTGAAAAGGAAATGCTAAAAAATGATTTGACCACAAACCAGGAATTAGCTGATACAAATGATGTAAAGAAACGACTTCCCGATGGCGAAGAGAAAATCACTTCAACAAATCAACCCGTAATTGTGGAAAAGGGGAATTCCACACTAACACAACCTGATACGATAACACCCGGTAAACGATTGGAAGGGTCACATGAGGTATCTAACGGCAAGTAATATGTATTTGGTATATTAAAAAGGAGGTGTTTTATGAAGATGATGACTGAACAGCATTTGATTAATGCATTTGGTGGAGAAAGCCAGGCCCATATGCGCTATCTGCATTTTGCCGATCAGGCGGATAAAGAAAATTTTCCAAACGTGGCCCGATTATTCCGTGCCATTTCTCATGCGGAATATGTCCATGCTGGTGATCATTACCATGAACTCCGTCATTTAGAAGGAGGGTTTGTGGCAAACAGTATGGCGGCATTTGGACCCGGTGATACGAAAAAGAATTTGAAGCTGGCTATCATGGGAGAGAATTTCGAGATTACCGAAATGTATCCCACCTACATGGAGGTGGCCAAATTTCAAGAAGAAAAGGGAGCTTTGAGGACATTTACCTGGGCATATGGTACGGAAAAGATGCATAAAAAACTCTTTGAAAAGGCAAAGGAATCCGTTGATAAAAACAGCGATGCGGATTTGGGGCCGATCCAGGTCTGTAAGATCTGTGGATATACACTGGAAGGAGAAGCTCCGGACAAATGCCCGCTGTGTAGTGCCACCAAAAAAGATTTTATTACTTTCAAATGAAACAATGTGGGAGAGATTAAGGTGATGGGTATTTTCGTGTCAATACTATAAGGCATGATGAAGAAGCCACAAACTCATAGTTTGTTTTTATGATTATTTGTTTGCACTCTTTAATTTTTCATACTGGGCAAATGATTTTCTGGCCTCTTCTTTCAATCCCTTCTTTTCATAAAGCGTCCCAAGGATATTATAGATATCTATCGTTTCCGGACTGATTTCCAGTACCCTGGAGTATTCATAAATAGCGTCATCCAGGCTGCCTTTTTGCTCGTAAATACGGGCGAGTACGAGATGAAGGGTGGCATGCTTTGGATCGATCTCAAGGGCACGTTTCAGGATTTTGACGGCATTGTCGGACATATTTTCTTCGTTATATACGATTGCAAGACAGATATACGCCTTAAGATTGTTTTTATTTGAGGATACCGCACTTTCCCATTGCTCAATTGCCTCGTCGTGTTGTTTGTTGTAATAGGAAATGAGACCCATCTCAAAATGCGTTTCAGGTCTTAAGGCAATATTCATTTCTTCAATACTCTTTAACTTGTCTTTTATGGTGACTAACTTTTTCAATGCGGCGTTACTCATGCCCTTGTTTTTGGTTTCGGAGAGGATCAAAGAAGGAATTGACGCCTTTTTTCTTTCCAGAAGAAGCGCATCTTCCAATGATTCTTTTTCTCCTTTCATGAATTCTGTGGATTCTTTGATCGTCGTTTTCAGGTCGAGATTTTTGTCCTCCAGGACAGAGATTTTTTGTTCCAGTGCAGTGATTTTTTGTTCGTAGTCTTCTTTTGATAGGCGTTCTTTGGCTAAAGATTCTTCTTTGATGCGATGTTCTAATTCCGCAACTTGTTTTTGATGCTCCGTCACGGAGATATAGTCATTCTTGTAAGATATCAGTTTTTGTTCGTAGTCGTTTATCTTATCATCATAGATTGATTTAAGGATATATTCGTCTGCTAATCTTTTTTCATAAGACTCTACGGCATTTTCGTAAATTTTCTTTTGCTTGTCGCGGGTAAATTTCAGAGTCTTGATTAATTCATCTTTTTCGGCAAGGAGATTATTATAATAGGGTCTTTCTATGAAGAACCAGTAACAAATGAGGGCAACAACTGAAACACCGAAGGCAATGATCAGAATGACAGAAAGTTGCTTATCTGTTTTAATGAAAGCCCTTTTCGTGGCGGAGCCCTTTGTTACCCTTTCAAAACGTTTGAAGAGGTCGCTGAAGATCGATTTTGCCTGAAAAAAGCTCCTGTATTTTTTATTTTGAACAGGATAAGAAATGTTGCTTTCAGGGTTCCCTACTTCGGGTGTTGTTTTTGTATCAATGTCTTTGTTATTATTTATATCTGTTTCAGACATGTTCGTTCAATAAAATATTCAGCAAAAATTCTATCCGATGTCAAGTTCTGTTACCGTTGATGTTTCCCGCGGGGCATTGCTGACAGGCTGTTTTTTGAGTATGAGGTTGTCAGCCTCTTCCTGGCTCATCGGAGTGACCTCTACGATCCTTTGAAAGGTATCATTGTCCATCTGTCTTACTAAAACTTTTGAGGAAGGCAATACGTGCGATTTCCCGTACCTTGCCGTGAGGCGTGCCCCGATGTGAACCATTTCTTCAGTGACTTCGCCGCGCAAAAGGGTAAGAGGTCCTGGCATGTCGACCAGGCTTAAGAGAAAATCCCCCTCTTTGGAAAAGGATTCGATTTTTTTATTATCCTCTTCATTTCTGCCAACAATGGCCTTTGTTTGTGAATTGAGTCTGAAATGTCTTCCGACTTTTAACAGGTTGACATCATTTACATTTGCATCGCAGGTATTGACCAGGTCTCGCATGCGGTGTGCAAACTCAGGATCGGTGAGCAGGCAGCCCCCCGCAGAACATGGATAATCTTTGATTTGAAACACATCGGCAAGCTGTATCTGATCTTTCCTGGAACGGCCTCGAATCTGAAGAAGCTGTTCCCTGTCTACAATACCCAGTTTCTCGGGAATGGTAGGTTCCATGTGTTTGGCACATAAAGGCCTCAGGACAAGTCCGGTAAGATTTGCCTCTTTGTCGATAATCCTCATGGCTTCTTTTCGCTGGGACATGGGTCTCTGCCCTAACACCTCACCGGTGATAATAAAATCGGCGCCGATTTCCCGCATGTATTCGCCTGCAATGCGAAAAATGTTAATCCGGCAATCGATGCAGGGGTTCATATTTTTTCCGTAGCCAAACTTCGGTTTTTTCACGAGATCCAGAAATCGTTCCGTGGTATTGATGACCTTGATTGGTATTCCAAATTTTTCTGAGACCTTTACGGCCTCAAGTTTGCAGCTGCCATGGGAGGTGCAGCGGCAAAATACAGTCACAAAATTAAGGGCAATCACCTCAATTCCTTGTTGCTGGATAACACGGATAGCCAGGGTGCTATCCAAACCGCCTGATAGTAACGCCAATGCCTTTGCCAAAATCGAACTCCTTAAGTACAATAAATTTCCGTTCTGTAAATTATTTTAAAACCTATGTGTGGAATTTTAAACGATAATGGATGCCTCTTTCAAATAAAAAATGGAATTTGCACTTAGTACATCCGAGAGTGATCGATAGTTATAAAATCAATAGAGAATTCCATTTGATCTTCATCAATAATTATAAATGATCAATGTAAAAGAAGTTTGACTGTGCCATCATGTTATGTTAAAGTAAAAAATTGTTATTCAGGAAAGGCGCCAAATAACAAACAAATTCAAATGGGGAGATACTGTGATAAGACAACCGGCTGTAGCGGGCAGTTTTTATAGCAGAGATGCAGCCCAGTTAAAGAGCGATATCGAAGGTTTTGTGATTAAGGATTGTGAGAAACAGACCGCATTGGGCATCGTCTCACCGCATGCCGGGTATATGTATTCTGGACGCGTTGCAGGGAATCTTTATTCAAGGATCAAAATACCCGACACCGTGGTCATCTTAGCACCAAACCATACGGGATACGGCGTGCCGTATTCCATCTGGCCAAGCGGGTCATGGCGCACACCCCTGGGTGATGTCATGGTTGATGAAGAGGTGGTAAACGAACTGGTCAATGTATGCAATCTCATTGAGAAAGACCAAGAAGCCCACCTTTATGAGCACGCCGCTGAGGTGCAGATACCCTTTATTCAATACTTTAATCCCCAGAGTAAAATTGTTGCGATGGTTATATCTTCCAGGAATATTGCAGCCCTTAAGAGGATAGGGGAGAATCTATCATTGGTGCTACGGAAATTACGTCCAAATGCCCTGGTGGTAGCCTCCTCTGATATGACTCACCGTGAGCCACAGGCGTCTGCTAACAGAAAAGATCAGATCGCCATTGATGAGGTTTTGGCCCTTAATGAGGATGACCTATACAGCAAAGTACACGACATGCGTATTACGATGTGTGGCATTTATCCTGCAGTTGTCATGCTGGTATGCTCTAAGGACCGTGGGGCAAAAAAGGCAGATCTCGTGCGTTATGAAACCAGCGGTGACATTACGGGCGATTACGATCAGGTCGTGGGGTATGCAGGAATTATGGTAAGTTAAAGGAAACAGTGCTTATTTTTTTATTGAATAGTATTTTTGTGTGATTCCGGTTTGTCTAAGTTAGGAGAATAATGGTATGGTAATGGTTCCAAAAATTAAATTACATATCGACGGTAAGGCCATAGAGGTAAATAAAGGCAAAACAGTCTTGCAGGCAGCCAATTCCATAGGTATTCGTATCCCAACACTTTGCCACGACCCGCGCCTGGAACCTTTTGCGGCATGCCGCGTCTGCATGGTAGAAGCGGAGAGGGGCAAGTCGAGCGCTCTTATTACGTCTTGCAATACAGAGGTTACTGACGGCATGGTAATCCGGACTGATTCCGAGAAGGTATTGAAGTCACGAAAGATGGTTTTAGAACTGATCCTTTCTGATCATCCGAAGGATTGCATGACCTGCGAGAAATGTGGTACCTGCACGTTACAAGACCTTGCTTATGAGTATAAGGTAAGGGAAAGCCGGTTCTTTGAAAAACCCGACGGTGGTATTGTAGAAGATGAAAATCCCGCCATTCTACAGGATACCAGCAAATGCATCCTGTGTGGCCGCTGTGTGCGTATCTGTGCCGAAGTACAACAAGACTATGCTATCGATTTTAAGAACCGCGGATTTACTACAGAGACAGGGTTGCCTTTTGGAAAACCACGACGCGAGACGACGTGTGTGTTATGCGGCCAGTGTGTATCTACGTGCCCGGTGGGTTCCCTGGTGGAGAAACAGGCTGTTGGAAAGGCCAGAGACTGGGAATTGAAACAGGTAAAAACTACCTGTGCTTATTGTGGTGTGGGTTGTACCATGTATTTAAACGTGAAAGGAAATCAAGTCGTTAAGGTAACGTCAAAGGCAGGTTCCATTCCTAATGACGGGAACCTGTGCGTGAAAGGGCGATTTGGGTATGACTTTGTCCATCATCCTGACCGGTTAAAACAGCCTCTAATAAAAAGAAATGGGAAATTCGAAGAGGCGACATGGGATGAAGCGCTGAATCTCGTTGCTTCTAAATTGAGTGAAATAAAGGCAAAGTATGGATCTGATAACATTGGCGTAATGAGTTCTTCGAGATGCACCAATGAGGAAAACTATCTGGCAATGAAATTTGCACGGGCTGCGATTGGCACGAACAACGTAGACCAGTGTGCCCGGACTTGACACGCACCCTCCGTCGCCGGTCTGGCGATGTCATTCGGTAGCGGTTCAATGACCAATTCCATTAGCGAAATTAAGGATTGCAAACTCATCTTCCTGATCGGTGGTAATCCCACGGAAGCACACCCGATTGTAGGGTTAGAGATGAAAAAGGCGCTTCGCAAGGGCTGTACCTTTATTGTCGCAGACCCGCGACAGATTTGGTTTGCCCAGCATGCAAAGTTATATCTTCCTTTGAAACCAGGAACAGACAACTGGCTGTTAAACGCAATGGCCCATGTTATTCTTGCGGAAGGTCTTGAAAACAAAGAATTCATACAGACGAGAACTGAAGGTTTTGAGGAATTAAAGGAGTTTGTTAAGGATATTACACCCGAAAAAGCTTCAGAATTTACAGGTATTCCTGCGGAAGATATAAGAAAGGCAGCAAGGATGTACGCCCAGTCGGAGAAGTCTGCAATATATTATACCTTGGGCATTACCGAACATGTTTGTGGAACGGATAATGTAAGAAGCATTGCAAATCTTGCCCTGTTAACGGGGCACATCGGGAAACCCAGCACCGGGGTGAACCCCATCCGGGGGCAGAATAACGTCCAGGGCGCAACAGACATGTGTATCCCTGATAAATTACCTGGATATCAATTGTTCTCGGATCAAAAAGTTGTAGAAAAGTTTGAAAAGGCCTGGGGTGTTACCTTAAACAAAACGCCGGGAAATACATCGCCAACCATGTTTGAACGTATGAGTAAGGGGGAATTTAAAGCGTTGTATGTCATTGGGGAAGATCCGATCATGAGCGAACCCAATCAGGACTATACGATCAAGGGACTGAAAAACCTGGAGCTGCTGGTTGTACAGGACATCTTTCTGTCGGAGACGGCAAAATATGCCGATGTTGTTCTGCCTGCAGCGAGTTTTGCTGAAAAGGACGGTACCTTTACCAACACGGAACGCCGTGTGCAACGTGTACGAAAGGGTGTCAATCCCGTTGGAAATTCAAAGCCAGACTGGCAGATTATCTGTGAGCTGTCCACCCGTATGGGCTATAAGATGGATTATCCGTCTCCAAAAGAAGTGTGGGACGAAATTGCCAGCCTTGTACCGATGCTTGCAGGTATTAATTACGCAAGGATCGAGCAGAACGGTATTCAATGGCCGTGCCCTGATGTAAAACATCCTGGCACGAAATTCCTGCATGAGGGCAAATTCCCGCGTGGTCTTGGAAAGTTTTTTGTGTTGCCTTACCGCGCCCCTGCCGAGAGTCCGGATAGGGAGTATCCATTATTACTTACCACGGGGCGTACCCTTTATCACTACGGCGCGGGCACTATGACGCGGAGATCGGCCGGGATTATCCATAAGACAAATGACTGTTTCGTTGAAGTACATCAAGCGGATGCCCGGGAATTAGGCATATTTGACGGTGAAATGGTAAGAATTGCATCACGTCGTGGTGAGATAACTGCCCGTGCCGAGGTTTCTGACAAGGTGAAAAGAGGCGTCATCTGGATGCCCATGCATTTTGCAGAGGCCGCAGTGAATAAACTGACAAAGGATGCATACGATAATATCACCCAGACGGCTGAATATAAGGTCTGCGGGGCAAAGATCGAAAAGTTATAAACTCTTCAAGAAAAAGGTTACTGAAAGGCTACCGAGGAAAACAAATCTCCTGGGTAGCCTTTTTCATTTTCAGGCTATACCAGTAAGATTTGCCAAATTAAAATTCTTTGGTCGTTTCACTTCCTCAGAATGACAATTAATACGAATTATGTATTTTGAGTAGAAGCAGGCGTCTTTCCCTTTATTCCTGCTTTTGTTTCTTCTGACTGCCCCTCAGTAAACCACTTATATTCCCCCCTACCTTTCTACCTACTTCATGACAAATACGCGCAACTTTTTCTTGCCGAATCGTAAAGCTTTATTGTGCGACTCCATCCATATCTCTATTCGCCTGCCTTTGACCGCCTTGCCAATGTCTTCTGCCCTGAAAATCCTGTTCTCATACCCTTCTATTTTTAACTTTGTTCCAAGCGGTATCATCTTCGGGTCCACAGCAACGGTACCGTGTGAGGCTACTTTTCCACTTTTGGTTATTCCATAGGCTTTATGTTTTGGTGTTTTTCCCGTGCATACTTTGCAATTATCATAAGCCCTTACCGTCATACGATACACTTCAGCCGCAGCTGTTTTCAGGGGTAAAAACATAAAAATAAGCATATAAATAATCTGTGGTTTCAAACGTTTTTTCATCAGTCTAATGGTAGCCTCACTAGTACCTTTAGAAACGTCAAAAACGGACTTGGACAGAATTAAGGAAGTTACTTATTTATTCTTGCCTTTGTTACTTCAGCCTGCCTCTCGGCGAGATACTTAATATTCTGCCTGCTTCATTTCATAAAGTAATATATCCTTAAAACCTAACATCTATTTTTATCTTTATTCCATAATTGCAAACATATTATTTTATGACATAGCGGATGTCAAGCGGAATCGGCGAAATTACGCTGGAAACTTGAGGGCCATGGGGTCAGTATAACAGACTGTCCGAGAATGTAGCTGATAAATCAGCGTTCTCCGGTTAAGTAATTGCGAATGAGCGACATTGTTGTTCTTTGAGAGTATCGAGACCTGTCTGCTGACAGGTGGGATTTGGTAGAGCATTTTTAAGATTGCGGGCTTCATTATTGTATTTTGATACGCAACTCTCTGGCTCAAAAATTTAATTATTAATATTTATTTATACAGAAATAGAGAAATTAGAATTTCGGACAAAAGCTTTCAAGGTCGATCTGCTCAAAAAGTTCTCAGTCATCGTTGCCATTTTCATCGGCGTTGCACTTGTCATTGCTAAATTGTTGTGGTAGCAATAGATTCAAGGAAAGACAAAATGGATACAACGATAAAGAAAAACGACTTTAAGACTAAAATGTGTGGCCTGATAATTGCGCTTTCCATGGCATTTCCAATTGCGCTTAATATTTTTATGACACGGAATCCCCATTGAATTACTGTGCTAAAATTTATCAAAATGGATAGAATTAATAGAAAAAACCGGAATGAATAAAATGATGTTAAGTTCTTCTTATTTAAGTAATTATGGGGAAACCAGTCTCAAATTCAAGTCGTTGAAATGCCTTGTCCGGGCTCATAGCCCGGAGGCCGTGGGTTCAAATCCCACCCCTGCTACCAATAAAATCAAGGGTTTGCGGTACACCACGACCCTTTTTTCATGTGGGTACGACAGGTTACATTACTGTGAGAATTTTCTACCTACTCCTGAAAAACATCTATATATTTCCTTCCAAACCACTTTTTCTTCGAGGTATGCAACGTAACGGAGTTGCGCCCCTTCTTCTTGGACTCAAATAGAGCTTCGTCTGCAAAGTTAAGAAGATCATCCTTAGTGAAAGTATCAACAGCGGGGTTTATTTCTGCCACCCCAAAACTCGCCGTAACATGATATTTTTTGTTATTGTCGGCAAAGGCGTGTATGGCAATTGAATCACGTAATTTTTCCGCCACGGTCTGAGCGTTGAGCTTTTGCGCGCCGACAGGTTAATTTCCTTTTCAAGAAAGCTCTGGAAGTAACCATGGTTGTATACTTCCGTTAAGCTATCCACGTATGCAAGTCTTTCAAGGATTTTGTTTTTTTCCCCTGGAGTTCTTTGGTGATTTTTTGCAATTGTACTTTGGCGGCAATGAAAATTTCTTCCCAATCAGATTTGACAATCTCTGCCATGATAAGTTTTGCAGCAACAGCACCGGACAGAGATTGTTCCCAAAATTGCTCATAATTAAAAACGTCTTTTTTCTCCCCTGATTTTATCGAAAAAAAAGAAACAGAAAGAACAAGACTTCGAATTGCATTTATCCCGATTCTCGACACAGCCTGTTGTATCGTGCTTATCTTACATGGAAAATTATAAAAAGCCGAATTAGCTATTTTGAGTACCTTTGCTGACAGGGAGGTATCCATAGAGATCAGATCTGCAATATCCCTCATGCCAATTTCATCTTTCGAAGAAACTGAAATAAGTTTACACGCAACTGTTGGTAAGGTATTTTTTATCCGGAATTTTACCGGGTTCTTTAGGAATTGCCCGGCTTTTTAACACCCCGCCAGGTTCCAGCCGAAAATCCCAATGAAGACGGGTGGCATGATGTTTCTGAACAACAAATCTGTTCAATCCGGTGAATTTTTCCTTTCTGTTTTGAATTCATTTATTTCCTTCCCTCCTTACAATCAAGGTAATACCAGTGATATTCCCGTGATTATCAAATATCTTTGTCATCCTGGCGTTTGCATGGAAAGGGTGCTGGGTATTTGAAGACAATATTTGAAAATCAGTATCTTTTTCCTGAGAATTCCTGAGGGTCTCCATGGGGACAGATAATCTCATACGTGATAGATGTGCCATGAGATCCATGTCTTTCGTGTCGGTCTGGATATGTAAAAGTTCCTGAGCTGTCTGATTTATGTTCTTTATTTTCCATTGTTCATCAGCAACAATTACACCTTCTGACAGACCAGATAAGATCGTATCCAATACCGGTGTTTCATCCCTTTTTACAGATGGTTGTCTCATGCGGAGCAGTGATTTTACCCTGGCAAGGAGTTCTGCTTTATTGAAGGGTTTACTGATGAAGTCATTGGCGCCTGCTTCAATTCCCTTGATACGATCGTCCATTTCATGCAAGGCGGTAATCATTACGATAGGTATATTTTTTGTTGTCCCATCCGCACGCAACTTCTGGCATACCTCGTATCCTGTTAATCTGGGCATCATAATATCCAGTAATATTAAATCGGGATTTTCCGTTTTCGCTTTTTCTAATGCTTCTTCACCGTCATATGCCTCAATCACATCATACTCGGACGCTGTCAGAATCACTCTGAGCAGTTTTACATTTTGTTTGATATCATCAGCCACTAATATTTTCGCCTTGTTCATGTCTTATCTATTTTTTTATATATTTTTCTATAACGAGCGGGAGCTCCTGTGTGTTGATAGGTTTACTGACATAGGCATTACACCCTGTGTCTAAGATTTTCTGTTCGTCTCCCTTCATGGCATAAGCGGTTACGGCGATAATGGGGATGTCTTTTGTAATTGCATCTGCCTTGATTTGTTTCGCCAGGGTAAGGCCGTCTATTCCCGGAAGTTGGATATCCATAAGAATAATATCCGGTTTTTGATTTTTTAACATGGCTAACGCTTCCTCACCGGTGGTTGCCTCGATTACATTGTATCCCTTTGCCTTGAGCACTACACGCATGAGTTTCCGATTTTTTTCATTGTCTTCAACAACCATTACATTTTTGTCAGGCATACAATTTCCCTTATCGAAATAGGACTGATTATCCCATATTTAACCACAGGACAGAGAGAAAAATGAAAAATACTAATTGGGGATTCAGAACGTATCACGAACTCTCTGCCTCTGTGGTGTCTTTTTTAACATGTAACTGTTCTATCTTCTTAATAGCCGCAAGAAGGTCTTCCTTCGTATGGCTGCTCTTTTGAACGATGGCTAAAATATGGCCGTTTAATACTTTTTTTTCCTCAGGGGTAATATCCTTTGCAGAACAAATAATGATAGGAATTCCCTTTGCTATTGGATGAACCCTGAGCCTTTCAATTACATCAAAACCGCTTACCTCCGGCATCATAAGGTCGAGTATCATGAGATCCGGGTTGCTGTTAACAGCGAGATTGATTCCTGCTTTACCACTGTATGCCTTCAGTACGTCAAAGCCTGCATTTTCAAGTATGGCGCTCATATATTTCACAGCCTTTTCATCATCATCCACGACCAATATTTTCATAGGTTTGCCCTCAATCCTTTCAATAGGAATGCAGGCATTCACTGTAGTAATGAGTTTTTCCCTATCGATAGGTTTAATTAAATATTCTACAGCGCCCAGGCTGAAGCCGAGTTCTTTATTATCGACAATCGACACGATGACTACCGGTATATCGGTGACGTCTTGAGAATTTTTCAGCTCAGAAAGGACGTCCCATCCATCTTTCTTTGGTAACATAATATCCAGGGTAATCAAAAATGGGTGGAATTCTTTCGCCTTTTTAATAGCCTCTTCACCATCCACAGCTACGATAACATTATATCCGGCATTTGTTAAGTAGAGGGTAAGAAGGTCAGCAGCCATACGGTCATCTTCAACAACTAAAACGGTTTTTGCCCCCTTTTCTCCGGTGGGTACTATATGGCGAGGCTTGGCCTCGCTCTCTTTCGGGTGTATCGGTTTGGCCGGGGCATTTAAGGGTAATGCAAAATAAAATATACTCCCTTTTCCGTATTCACTTTCAAACCAGATTTTCCCTCCATGCATCTCGACAATCCTTTTGGTCAGGGCAAGTCCTAATCCTGTTCCTTCATACTTTCTGGCAAAAGAGCTGTCTGCCTGCCAGAATTCTTTAAACACCTTCTCCTGATCTTCCGATTTCATTCCAATCCCCGTGTCAGATACCGATACCTGCAACATATCGTCCACAATGCCAGCCTCTAGGGTAATTTTCCCGTTTTCCGGAGTAAATTTTATGGCATTCGAGAGCAGGTTATACAGGATTTGTTTAAATTTGACCCGGTCCGCTTCTATGCTTTTCACATCTGTTAATACTGCAGTCTTCAATTCCAGATGTTTTTTACTGGCGAGTCCTTTTAATATTGTATACACATCCTCAATGGCCTCAGACACAAGAAAGGCTTCGTACTGTAATTCCATTTTGCCTGCTTCGATCTTAGACAAGTCTAATATGTCGTTGATCATCTGAAGGAGATGGCGGCCGCTACTGTGAATGTCATTGACGAAGTCCATCTGCTCTTCATTCAGGTCGCCGGAAATCTTATCCCGGAGGACCTCCGCAAAGCCGATTATGGCGTTGAGTGGTGTACGCAGTTCATGTGACATGTTGGCCAGAAACTCCGATTTCATCTTGTTCGCTCGTTCTAAGGCCAAAACGGCCTGCTGCAAATGAGCAGTCTTTTCGGCAATTCGTTGCTCCAGCGTAACATACGTAGATTGCAATTTGGTAGACATATCATTAAATGCCCTGCCCAGCTGTCCCACCTCATCCTTAGACAATATATCTACTTTCGTGGTAAGATCACCTGTCTTTGTGATGGTAGCCACAGCAGCCGTTAACCTTTCTATCGGCTTCATAAATTTTCCTGTTGTCAGAAAGATAATAGCCACGAGCAACAAGATACTAACAGAACTGGCGGTAATGAAGAAAACAACGTTCGCTGCGAACCGCTGTTCAGCGATTTCTTTCGGAATAATGACACTTATCGCCCCTCGCAATTCTCCTACTTTATAATCGTAACCTGCATCGTAATTTTTTCGTATAAATTCTGGGGCTTTTTCTTCTGGTCCGTGGCAAAGGAGACAATCTTCTTTTACGTATAAGGCGTACAGATAACGTTCCACCCTTTTCCCATCTATAACGTCATCATTCCAATACTCAGTAAGATTATGATTTTCCTCCATTTTCCTGAGCACCATTTCTTCAAAGGGATCGGGTTTATTGAACAAATTTCTATATTTCATACTTGTTTGTTTAATAATATATCCGGTTTTTTCGGCAAATTTTAAGCCAATGGCATGGCCTGAAACGGCAGGAATAAAAGGTTTTGTCTGTTCTGTAATCCCGATTTTGGACGTTTGTAAGGCGAAGGCAAGATAATTTCTGGTAGTTTCTAATTCCGTAGCAATCAACTTGGCCTTTTCGCGAACCTCTTTGATAAATTCCTGACGTGTTCGTTTATAAACTGAAAAGGCAATCACGCCGTTCAGGGTAACCAGCAGCACGGCCAGGAGGATAACAAGTTTATGTCTGATCTTCATTTATTTGCAATATCTTCCACTTTTAATTCAACCGTAATCCCAATGCTCATTTTCTTCTCCTTTGGTAACAATCATTTTATGTATTATTTTACCAATCTCAATCCTCTGCGTCCAATTCTTTACTTAGACGTATTTAATATCGTAGCTGTGAGCGAAATTGACGGGATGAAATCCAGTTCCTCATCGATGAAACCATTATGCCTGCTCCTTGTCAGGTTTGGCAACTATTTTTCTCTAAAAGAGTCGCTGACCCTCTATCTGTTCCTTTTTTGTATTAATTCTCTAAGCAACAAGCTTTTCAAATATATCCTTCCCGTTTACTCCCTACCACTGGTTCGATTTCATAAAACTGAGTTCCAAGCCTGACAGAGTGGGAATCGTACCATGCAACGGCAATAGAGAAATTTCTAGAGCAATATCCCAGCGCAGCAAAGCCGTAACCCAAAAGAACTTAATCACGAAGAACACGAAGGGTACGAAGAAAAACTTACAAAAAAAGAAGTTTTTACAGGGTAATACTATAACAAAATCACGGGGGCACTTTCAACGTTTGACCGAATGATATTCAAGTTGATGATGTAAAGCGGAAACAAGAGATAGCGGAAAGGCTTCTTGACGCCAATCTTACAAAGACATTTGATGCTCTTTCCCGGCAAATAAATCCCGTTCTACTGAAGTATCAAAAATTGTCAATGAGCGTTATCTGGAAGCATTATCTGCTGTAGTGCCACTGAACGATTGTGGAAGAGAACTGAAACAGTGTGCTCAACCTGTACAGGACAGACAGAATCGGTATTCCGGATTAAATCCGCAGTAAACAATCATGAGCCAAAGGCTCACAAAAGGTCATGAAAATAAGTGTGCAAGTGCATGGCGTTTATTATAAGCTTCCACAAACTTTACCAGCCCCAAAAGCCATTCCAATGGGCTTAACCGCTCACTGTAATAATCATACGGCGTAGAATGCCCTATTTTACTAGTCTTTGCTGGGCAGACACCTTCTTCTTGATTTTCCTCCCTTTTGGCGGTATTCTTATTTTACTTTTTAACCATCTGGACGACCTCCTCTTATTATTCGGTTAATCTCACTTACCCTATTATAATGAGGTAATCTTTATAGTTTCACCATCTTTTATCCTGCACTTATGCAAGATTCAGGTAATAGTAACTTTTATGAAGACGATACGTGTTAACTTACCCTCCAATAGTTACAACATTTCTATCGACAAAGGCATTCTCGGGAAAATTGGGGACGCCTTAGTAAAAGAGAAAGCACCGTGCAAGACACTCCTGATTACCGACAAAAACATTGAAAAGGTTTACGGTAATATCGTATCGGAAAGTCTGGTGCGAAATACATTTGATGTCAGGCTTATCTCGCTGAAACCCGGTGAAGAGCAGAAGACCCTGGAAACAGCACTGACACTTTATGACGCATGTTTTGATCATAAGCTGGACAGGAACTCCCTTATCGTTGCATTAGGCGGAGGCGTGGTGGGTGACATCAGCGGTTTCGTGGCTGCTACTTTCATGCGGGGTATCCCCTTCATTCAGGTGCCCACGTCACTCCTTGCGCAGGTAGACAGCAGTATTGGAGGCAAAGTGGCCGTGAACCACCCGAAAGGGAAAAATATGATCGGGAGTTTTTACCAGCCCAAAGCTGTTTTTATCGATACCGATACCCTCTCCACATTACCGGCGACAGAACTTGTGGGAGGGCTTGCGGAGGTTATCAAGTATGGAGTAATCAGAGACGCTGAATTATTTGAATATATAGAAAAGTCCCTTTATGACATATTACAACTGAACGACACTGCCCTTCTGAAAATTATCGCCACATCATGTCAGATCAAGGCAAATGTTGTGGAAGAAGACGAAAAAGAAAAACACCTGCGCGCCATATTAAACTATGGACATACCATCGGTCATGCCATCGAGACGGTCACCGACTACAAAAAATACAGACATGGGGAAGCAGTAGCCATTGGCATGCTTTACGCCACTAGGATTGCCGTTGAAATGGGATTGACTGATCATGGGGTATTGGAGCGGCAATTTTCATTAATAAAACGATTGGGGTTGCCGATTCATACAGGATTAAAATCATCGGACATTGTAAAAGCGCTATACACCGACAAAAAGGCCATTTCCGGCAGGCTTCGTTTTATCCTGCCCATAAAAATTGGTGAGGTTATTATATCGGACCAGGTAACTGAGGAAATTTTATACCGCGTCTTGAATAAGCCTCTTTAATATAATGCTAAGGAATTCCAAACCAACTATGCAAGTGGCAAGGCGAGCCTTGCCACTACTGTTATAAAAGCTGCCAAAGGACTAATTGAGGAGACCACATTGACGGAGTTTGAGGCCCTCTTACGTCTGAATATGACGAAGGGGATTGGTATACGGACATATAAAACACTTTTAGATAGGTTCGGTTCTTCGGAGGCAATCCTCAGCGCAACCAAATCAGAACTAGAGGCAGTACCGGGCATCGGTCCAAAGCTAGCAAACGCTATTGTCGAGGAATCCAAAAACATTGACATTTCAACTGAGATGAATCTGGCCAAAGAAAAGGACGTTCAGATCCTGCCTTACACGAGTGAACAGTATCCGAAACACCTCAAGACTATCTACGACCCACCACTTGTCCTTTATGTAAAGGGCAATATCCTCGAATCGGACATCCTTGCCCTCGCCATTGTAGGAGCACGACGTTGCACCTATTACGGTCTCTCTCAGGCAGAGCGTTTTAGCCGGCTCCTTGCCCAGAAGGGACTTTGTATTGTAAGCGGTATGGCACGGGGAATAGATGCTGCTGCACATCGTGGCGCCATTCAATCCAACGGACGTACCATTGCAGTGCTCGGCTGTGGCCTAGGAGTTATTTATCCCCGGGAAAATATCGAACTGGCAGAACAAATCGCCCGGCACGGCGCTCTGGTATCTGAATTTCCCATGAACACACCACCCGATTTTCGCAATTTCCCACCGAGAAACAGGCTTATTAGCGGCTTGTCTCTAGGGGTGCTTGTGGTCGAATCGGCGCTAAACAGTGGCTCCCTGATAACTGCCCAGTGGGCGCTCGAACAGGGGAAAGAGGTCTTTGCCGTCCCGGGCAATATTGATAACATTTATAGCCGGGGCACACACAAACTCATCAAGGAAGGTGCAAAACTCGTCGAGAATATTACCGATATCATTCAAGAGTTAGGACCAATAGCAGAAACGCTAAGGACATCAGACGATTCTGCAACAAATGACCCAAGAAGCCTGTCGTTGAACTCTCAGGAAAAAAAAATATTCTCTCTCTTATCCAGCAGCCCGAAAGACATAGACGAAATTATACGCATCGCAAAGCTCCCCACCTCCGTCGTATCAAGCACTCTCATGATCCTCGAAATAAAGAAATTGGTGAAACAACTTTCAGGCAAAAGGTTTGTCAAGGCATAATTGTTGAATACAACTTGCCTGAAATAGATTGTAAATATCAAACTGTACTGTCAGTGCTTTTAGTACTGGGCTGCGTCAACGTTTTTTTTCACTCACTATAGCAAACTTCAGCCCATTATTGGACGCTGTTTTGGATAACCACAAGAGAAAAATACGTGCTATTTTACTCCTTTTGCAGCACATCCAGTTTCTTTTACATCTCTTCCACCTGTTTTTGCCGAATAAACAAATCCAATTATGAAGCAACAGATGAAATGAGATTAATAAGCTGTTTATCCTCTTCACGTTCTTCAAACACAAAGAACACCATCACCGCAACGACTTCTTTCCTTGCAAGGATTGGGATTGCCAGCCCGGCTTTGAACCCAATTTCCAGAGCGACCTGCGCACCTATGAAATTCGTATCATGGGCAACATCTTTCACCCACTCCAGCTGTTTCGATGACCAGACGCGACCGGGAAGTCCTGCGCCCTTCGGAAGCGTAAGCCCTATACTTGAAAGAGTAAATTTTTCCAAACCATCAACAGTGCTATACCATGTCGCATTTCGTACGAGATATGTACCGGTGGAATCAGGAATCCATATCTCTCCAAAATTCCAGCCTGAAAGATTTTACACTTCTCATCCACGACTGAAAACAGGTGAGTAAACTCCCCGACAGTCTCTGAGTTTCCGAGAGCAAGAAATCCTTCCGGATTTAGTATATAGTGAAAAAGCGGTATGAGTTTTTTCTGCAACACGGGCTCTAAATAAATCAACAGATTTCTGCAACTGACTACGTCCAGTTTGGAAAAAGGCGGATCTTTGATGAAATTGTGGTTCGCAAAGGTCACCATTCCCCGGATCCGGCTGTTGATAACATATGTATCATCTGTTTTACTGGTAAAATACATCAGTAACTCATGTGGTATATCTGTGACAATACTTTCGGGTAGACACCAGCACGGGCAAAATTGATGGCATCGGAATCTATATCGGTAGCAAATATTTGAATTTTGAAATGCCGGCTCGGGAGAGAAATGCAAGGCAAGGCCTCAACCGTCCGGCTGGACTCACGATAAAATCTTGTGTTTATTGCAAGAAAGCAAGCCCAAAGGGTTGCCCTACATGGTGCCAGCGAAAATGTTTTTGCCAAAATTGCCAAAATATTTTTCTGAAGACACTAAAATCTTATTACCTGTGCGTTTCTGAGGAGTCTCAAAGGCATTCGGGAAATGATAGCACGCCAGGCAGGAGCCACCACCTAACAGCGATCGACAATCCACAGCGACGTGCACACAACAGAGTCGCCAACGGGCGCCGGCTCCTACTTAGAACACCAATGACTAGATAGTTATCCGATGGTTGTTTTTATTTCTTACTTACGAGCAACGATTGCACCGTAGAAAGCCCTTTCCCTAATTCTACGGCATATCCCGCTTCATAAAGTCCTTTTTCAAGTGCAGCAATGGCAACAATGATATCGAAGTCATTTACATAACCCATGTGGCCAATCCTGATAATTTTCCCTTTCAACTCGTCTTGTCCACCGGTAAAAGTTACCCCTGTTTCATCCCGCAGCTTTTTTATAATCTTATCAACATCTACCCCTTTGGGTGCCTTAATTGCTGTCAGCACGTTGCTTGAATATTCCCCGGCAAAGAGTTCCAGGCCAAGCGCCTTTGCACCTTCCCTTGTGGCATTGGCAAGGCGGGCGTGTCTCTTCCACACATTCTCAATCCCTTCCTTTTTAATCATATCCATAGCCGTCTTCATTGCCATGGCCAGAGAAACCGCAGGTGTAAAGGGGGTCGTCTTGTCTTTTAACTCTTTCCGCATCTTTCGGAAATCCCAATAATATCTGGGCAAATCCGCCTTGTCAATAACACTCCAGGCGCCGCTGTTAACGCAAACAAAGGCCAGACCGGGCGGCATCATGCATCCTTTCTGCGAACCAGTAATAGCAACATCAATATTCCATTCGTCCATGAAAAATTGATGGACACCGATCCCTGTAATGGAATCAACGATCATGAGTGCCCCATATTTCTTCACAAGAGAAGAAATGGATTTTATATCATGCACGACACCGGTAGAGGTCTCGCACTGAGTTGTAAATACGGCACTAATTCCAGACGTCTTCTTGAGTGCGGCGTCAATATCTGCCGGATTCACTGCCTTGCCATTTTCAACATCAATCGTAATAGTCTCAATGCCAAAACACTTGCACAACTCTGCCCAGCGCTCACCGAATTTTCCACTGATAACAACCAGCGCCTTATTGCCTCTGGACAAGACATTCGCAACGCATGCCTCCATAGCGCCCGTTCCCGACGACATGAGGGTAAAGACCTCGCCTGTCTTTGTCTGGAATAAGTACTTTAAGTCCTCGCTTAACTCATAAAAGATTTGTGAAAACTGCGGCGTCCTGTGATGGATCATGGGTTGCGCCTCAGCCAATGCAACCTCAGGTGGCACCATGGTTGGTCCCGGTGTAAACAGATAATTTTTTTTCATGATATTATTTCCTTTCAGAGATTAAAGAAAAATTTATTATATGAAAACGTGAAAAAGAGTCAAGCGATAAAACAAAAGACAATTCCAAGACACCAGACGCAAAGGGGATTCACAATCCGATAGCCTTAATCAGCAAATGATGTCAGAGAAACTGTTCTCCAATTTTTGTGTCTTTGTGCCAGGCGGTCAAATTAACCTGTTTTTCATTGTATAATATGCGTATTTTGTTTTATACTACATTAAGATTTTCTGACACCCAAGCCTGAGCCTGGGAACAAGTTGATCACAGTAAAATCTCCAAACACTAAATTATGAAAACAAGTAAATGGTTTGCCAGGGATTTTATAGCACCTGACGCTATCTTGTCTATCCGTGACGTCGTTGAAAAGGCAGGTGGAAACGAGGTATTTCTGGTGGGCAGACTGAATAATGAACAGGTGGTAACTGATGTAGATGTTTACGCCATGGGAAATAAACGTGCCGTACCTGCCATCATCAAAGAGGCAAGATATGGTGACGTTATTATCCATAATCATCCGGAAGGTATCCTGGATCCCTCCGATGCGGACATTGAGATTGCGTCATATATGGGACAACTTGGGGTAGGATGCTATATTGTGGATAACAACGTAGAATATCTATACCCGGTGATAACGGTTAAGAAAGAGCGGGGGTGTGAGCGGCTAAACTCTGATGAATTATCCACACAATTTCAACCTGGAGGAAATTTTTCACGGTGTTTGTCTCAGTATGAATATCGCAAGCCACAGGTCGAGATGCTAAAATCGGTTGTTGATGCGTTTAATGCAGACAAAATTGCTGTGATTGAAGCTGGAACAGGGACGGGGAAATCGCTGGCGTATCTTGTCCCGGCTGTATTCTGGAGTATGAAAAACCAGGAACGGGTAGTACTTTCTACCCACACGATAAATCTTCAGGAACAGTTAATCGAAAAGGACATTCCTATACTCAGAAAGTGTTGTGGGCTCAATTTTAAGAGTGTGCTGGTAAAGGGCAGGAATAATTACCTGTGCCTGAGGAAGGTTTATAATTTACGTTCTGAGGGTGGCATATTAATTGACGATAAAGATCGGCAGCAGCTGAACGATCTGCTGGAATGGGCAACAAAGACACAGGATGGGAGCAAGGCAGACCTGAATTTTGTGCCACAGGAGGATGTCTGGGAAGCAATACAATCGGAGGCCGACCAGTGCACGCGGCTGAAGTGTCAGTTTTATGACGAATGCTTTTTTTATATTGCCCGGAGAAATGCAGCCAGCGCTGATGTGTTGGTGGTAAATCACTATCTTCTGATGGCCGATCTGATCGTGCGCAAAGAAACAAAGGGTTATGATGCCGTAGCAATCTTGCCGCCTTTTAAGAAAATCATTATTGACGAAGCACACCACCTTGAGGATGTGGCAACGGCACATATGAGCTGCACGATTTCGAGAGTAAGGATAACAAAGCTATTGGGAAGACTGATTAACTTAAAGGATAACAGAAAAGGACTTCTGCAGTACCTTAAAAACAAGCTCAAGGAAATGAGTTCGATTCACGATAAATCTATTGCAATGGAAGTTACCAATAGAATCAACGCAGAGATCCTGGAGGAAAGGCAGCGTCTCTACGATACCGTTCAAGGGGTCTTTGAAAATATCTCCAGGGCACTAAGCGAGTACATGAAGAATAAAAACTTTCACAGAGATGACACAAAAGAAAACGAGACCAAATTACGTATCACGACAAGCATGTTTTCCACAACCCTGTGGCAAGACGTTATAGAGATAGGACTCAGGGCATTAAGCACGGACATTCTCAAATTCGTGTCACTATTAACATCTCTGTTAAATGCATTTGAGGAACTATCCAGAAAAGCACAAGATACTCTTTCACCCGTGCTGATAGATATTGTATCCTGCAAGACGCGTCTGAAATTGGTAGCAGGCGACCTTGCCTCCTTCATTACAGAAGATGAAAGGACTTGCAAATGGATGGAAATCAAAAGGTATGCAGGGGTGCCAGTCATTCGATTTTGCGCAGCCCCACTGTCCATTTCCGGCAATTTGAAGGCATATCTGTATGACAATTATACTACAATAATACTGACCTCAGCCACATTGACGATAAGCAAGACCTTTGGATTCTTTAAAAACAATATTGGCTTACACCAAATGCCGGAGGATCGCCTGTCCGAATTAATCGTAGATTCTCCCTTTGATTATAAGAGGCAATCTATTATAGGAATTCCCACGGATATTCCAGAACCTGACAAACCGGGTTATGTTCCAGCCCTCGATGAGAGTATCCTGAAAACCGTGAAAATCTCAGAAGGGCGTGCATTAATTCTGTTTACATCATATAGCCTTCTTGACACCCTCTATCGAAGGTTAGAGCCGCAGATTACACAACTCGGTTATACCTGTTTGAGGCAGGGAATGGATAACCGCCACAACCTCCTTGAAGCCTTTAAAAAAGACACGACCTCGGTTTTATTTGCTACGGACAGCTTCTGGGAGGGAATTGATGTCAAGGGGGACGCTTTGGAATGCGTCATTCTCACCCGATTACCGTTTAAGGTACCTACACAACCGATTATCGAGGCCAGGGCGGAGGCCATCGAAAAATATGGAGGTGATGCCTTCTACGATTACTCCTTACCAATGGCTGTCATTAAATTCAAACAGGGCTTCGGAAGACTCATACGCAGTCGTGAGGATAAGGGGGTAGTGATCATCTTCGATCGTCGTGTGATTACAAAAAAATATGGACATACATTTCTCCGGTCTCTTCCGGATGCCAGATGCATTAAGGACAAGAGGGACATTGTTTTTCGAGAAATGGGGTTGTTTTTATGCAGGAGCCTTGTCCCTTCCCATCAGGAAAATACCTGCTGATAAAAGTGCGTTCTTCAGGGAAATTATTTATGAATACACCCCTCTTCGGAAAAGAGAACAAGAAGTGATAAGGAGCTGTTTCTCCCTCGGGAATGCCGTAAGAAGCAACTCCCTGACTACCCTTTTGACTGCATAAATACAGGCAGGAAGTACATAATTACATCATTCAGGAGGTAACAGATGATGAAGGTTTTTTTGACAGGCAGTACGGGTTTTGTAGGAAAACAAATACTTCATGATTTGCTGGAAAATAACTATCAGGTTAAATGCATCCTTCGACAGGGTTCTGAACAAAAGATTGCGCATTATAAAGATGTTGAAATCGTGCATGGCGATATTACAGATCCCAGCAGTTTACCTGGCAAATTAGCAGGGTGTGATACCATTATCAATCTCGTTGGAATTATCAGAGAGTTCCCCGGAAAAGGGATTACCTTTGAGAAATTGCATTACGAGGGGACGGCAAATCTTGTCAGGGCAGCACGAGAACAGGGGGTTAGGCGATTCATTCAGATGAGCGCACTGGGAGCGCGTCCAGACGGCAAGACCCCTTATCAACAAACCAAGTCCCGTGCAGAAGAATGCGTAAGAAACGCTGGGCTTGATTACACTATTTTTCGTCCTTCGATTATCTTTGGGCCTGGAGATAAATTTGTCAATCTGTTTGCTGGCATGCTAAAAACCCAACAATTTGTGCCCGTAATAGGCAACGGAAGGTATCAGATGCAACCCGTGGCAGTAGAAAATGTTTCGATGGGCTTTGTCAAATCGATAGAACAAGAAGACGCCGTAGGCAAAACTTTTGATGTGGGTGGACCAGAAAAGATTGAGTTTAATCGAATCATTGATATCATTGGTGACGTCCTCTGTGTACCACCGCACAAGCTACATATTCCTGTTTTCCTCATGAGCCTTGCAGCAGAAATGCTTGATTGGTTACCCGCCTTTCCCGTTACGAAAGAGCAAATTATTATGTTACTGGAGGGTAATACCTGTGACGAAAAACCGTTTTTTGAACACTTTAGCATCAAACCCATTTGTTTTAAAACGGGAATATCCAGGTATCTTATACTATAAAAACGGAGGAATTTCATTTAAACGACAATGACTTCTACGAACTATCCACATTTTGATTACCTCCTTCAACTTAGTTGTGGCTATTGGAAATCTCATGTCCTTTTTACAGCCGTAGAATTTGACCTATTTACGCTTATTGGCAAAAACAAGCTCACCACGAAAGAAATTTCGCAATCTATCCGCACCAATGAACGGGCAACCGAGATGCTCCTCAATGCACTCGTTTCCCTTGAAATACTGGCTAAAGAGGAAGGCTCTTACAAAAATACCTACCTATCAAATCTCCACCTGATCAAAGGAATGCCCCATTACCTGGGAGATTTCATCCATCATTTCCATAATATGATGGAAAACTGGACAATGCTGCGAGAGACAATAGAAACCGGAAAACCTGTTTCGATAAAAGATTTACCCGAAGAAGTAGATCAGTATGATCTCAGAATTTTTATTACGGCAATGCATAACATCGCCTCGGTAAAGTCAGAGGAACTTTGCAGAAAGATTGATTTAAAAAAGGCAAATAGGTTGTTGGATATTGCAGGTGGCCCTGGTACATATTCTATCGCGCTTGCACAGGCCAATCCGTATCTGCATGCCACCGTCTTTGATCTTGGGCATGTAATCAAACTCACCCGGGAATTTATTACGGCTGCAAACATGGACGACCGTGTTAGCACACAACCGGGTAATTGTCTGGAAGACACCTTTGGGGAAAGCACCTACGATGCGATCCTTGCCTCAAACCTTTTACATATTTATAGTCCCACAAATAACACCATGATCCTCAAGAAGTGTTGGGATGCCTTAAAAGACGGCGGCCAAGTGCTAATCCATGAATTTGTACTGGACGAAACCAGGACAAGTCCACAATTTGCAGCACTCTTCAGCCTCAATATGCTTATCGGTACACAGGAAGGAGCATCTTACAGCGAGGCTGAATATCGGGAATGGCTTGTAAAAAGCGGTTTTAGGGATATAAAAAGGATGGATTTGGAATCCAATTCGACCCTGATTATTGGCAAGAAATAATAATTAAATTATCAGTTCTTTCTGAAAAGATGTTTGTCTTAAAAAAGATTATTGCCCAATTCTTTTCTCCTGTTCCTTTCTGCCTGGAAATATTGGTTATTGGATTATTTCTGCTCTTGTTTACCAGAAAACAAAGGATCGGAAAGTTTATCGTTACAGCCGGCGTGATTCTATTTACAATCCTGAGCTACAGGGGTATTCCAAACGTACTTTTAAGACCATTAGAGCGTCAATATCTGCCGCTCGGCATAGCTGCAACATCAGATATATCCGGCAGTGATATTATCCCATCGGTGAGGTGGATTGTTGTTTTGGGCGGAGGACACACCTCTGACCCAAACATCCCTGTTACCAGTCAAATCTCGGATGCGTCGTTAGTTCGTCTGATAGAAGGCATAAGACTCCACAACGAAATACCGGGAAGCAAACTTATTTTATCAGGAGGAAAGGTTTTTGATGCGGTCGCCGAGGCAGAAACTCTGGAGAAGGTTGCCAGGGCCATCGGCGTAAAACATGAAGATATCATTTTAGAGACATGTTCAAAAGATACGGCAGACCAGGCGCAATTCATGAAACCAATCGTCGGTGATGATGAATTTATTCTGGTTACTTCCGCCGTTCATATGCCACGCTCAATGGCACTGTTTAAAAAATTGGGCATGCGCCCCATTCCCGCCCCTACAGGTTATTTGGTCAAAGAAAGCCAAGGTAGCAATCCTTTCCAGTTTTTCCCGGACGCAGGCGGATTCTTTAAAACTGAGAGCGCTTTCCATGAATATTTAGGACTTGTTTGGGCGAAGCTGCGAGGGCAGTTATAAAAGAATGATAATAAGATTAATATGGAATTTTTTATCAAATTTAATTTTTCTGAAAAAGAAGCGGGCAGGGAAACGGCCCTTTCGCGGCAATTAGAATTGATCCAATAATTCTTTCTTTTTTTCGTTATAATCGTCTTCTGTAATAAGCCCTTCGATTTTTAAGTCTTTTATCACCTGCAACTGTTCCTTTATACTCATATCGCCCATAGCTTCTCTGAGCATTTTGACTTTTTTGTAGTCGTAATCCTCTTCGGATATAATTTCATCTTCCATCATTTCACGCAGTATGACCAACTTACTTTTTATCTTGCTTTCACTGCCGTTTTCTCTTACTGAAGTTATTGGTTTATTTACTTTCGTTTCATCGGCAGCCACCATTCTTTCTTCCAGCTTCTTCAGGCGGGCATCCAGTTCAGACGTACCCATCTTGATCTTTTCATCAACCGTCCCCACCCTTTGCGCTACAGGTTGTTGGTACATTTCGTTGGACAAGTCTATAACAAGCCAGTTTTCATGACTTGGTTCTAACCTTTGTCCTGCTGACGGGACCAACTTCCAAAAGCGGCTGTGACTTATCCGCGAAGGATTCTCTTTTGCCGTTGTATATCGTTTTTTCTCTGACATGGCATCATTATATGACTGAAACATATGAATGCGGCTGAAGGCAATGTTAAGATTGCGATCTGAAATAAATATGGCGCAATAATTCTGCTGGTCGGTCAAAAGTATGCGCTCAGAATAGGATGAAACAGTAACAACCTGTGTCGGCGTTGCAACGGAAAGCGCCTGGACAATCAGGGGAACCAATTTTCTTATCTCATCGTCCTGAAAGACCCTTAAGGTTCCTTTCTTTTTCAACAGGCCCTTTTCTTCAAAATAGATATAAGACAACGCATTGGTAATAACATTCCCTGCCACTTCATAGGGATGATCAAATTGAATATGACGGCCATTCTTTTTTACGGGTAATTCCTCGTGTTTTACTATAATCCTACCGTCTGTATAAGTATCTGCATAGGCATCATAAAACTTACAAAAGAACATCATGCAGACAATTCCCATAAACAAAAGTGTGTGCTTCAATCTTTGATTTCTCACGAAATTCATCCTATGATTTCTACAGCCTCGGAAAGATAACATACTTCGCTCAGTTCTATTCCCAGGTCATTAGCAATCCCCTTTGTGTTATCCTTTGGAACAATTGCCCTTTTAAAACCCAATCTCTGCGCCTCTTTTAATCGGATCTCAATCTGGCTTACACTACGAACCTCTCCTCCCAACCCTACCTCTCCAACAAACACGATATCGGAAGGAATTACCTTTTCTTTAAAGCTTGACGTAATTGTCATGGCAATACCAAGGTCAGCTGCGGGTTCATCCACCTGAACTCCTCCTACGATATTCACAAAGACGTCCTGTCCCCCAAGCTTTAGTCCTATCCGTTTTTCAAGGATGGCAAGGATCATCGAAACCCGATTATAGTCTACCCCGCTGACTTTTCGTTCGGGCATACCAAAGTTCGCCCTAGTGACAAGCGCCTGTATCTCGACTAGCAAGGCGCGAGTCCCTTCCATGCAGGAAATAATAGCAGAGCCGGCACTAATCCTTCGACCTTGTGAAATAAATATCTCAGACGGGTTATCCACCGGCTGTAATCCATTTTTTCTCATCTCGAATATCCCTATCTCATCGGTGGAACCGAACCTGTTTTTTACCACCCGCAAGATGCGGTAGCATTGAAATTTTTCTCCCTCAAAATACAAAACCGTGTCAGCCATATGTTCTAATACTTTAGGACCGGCAATAATGCCCTGCTTGGTGACATGCCCTACCAGGAAAATTGCAGAACCTGTAGATTTAGCAACGGAAATGAGATCATTGGCACATTGACGTACCTGAGCAACCGTACCGGGTGCGGACTCTATTTGTGACTTATAAATCATTTGAATAGAATCGATTACAACAAGGGTTGGTCGGGTATTGTGGATGTTTTCCAGAATGAAATCCAGATTTGTTTCCGCAACGACCAATAAATTATCCGACAAAATAGACAACCTCTCCGCACGAAGTTTTGTCTGAGCAACCGATTCTTCCCCTGTCACATAAAGGGTGGTATACCCTTTTTTGCTAATATACTGACATACCTGTAAAAGGAGCGTAGATTTGCCTATTCCCGGTGTCCCTCCGATCAATACTGCCGAACCAGCAATCAGTCCACCGCCAAGAATCCTGTCAAATTCTTCCATCCCTGTTTCAATACTAGGACATTCAAGCAGTTTTACCTGTGTTATTGGTTGTGGCAATTCGCGACTGATGGTAAATGATTTATAACCAGAACCGGCAGGCGTGCCAAGCTCTTCTATCGTCGAGTCCCATTCCCCGCAACCTCCGCAGCGTCCTACCCATTTCAGGCTCTTCCAGCCGCAATGCTGACAAACATATACCACGTTTGTTTTTGTCATGTTTACATGAGCAAATCTGTTACACTACAACGGATTTCATAAAAATAAAAAAGGGAAGAGTTTTTGCTCTCCCCTTTTGTTTGTCTTTTTGTCACATCTCATCCTATAGGCTGCTTTCAGCATTTGCCAGCGCAGGCTCCGGGGTTTCAATTACCTCGTCAAAGATCAGCTTACCATCCTGTACCCTTGCCTTTACAAGTTTCTTCCCCTCAAATCTACCCTGTAAGATTTCTTCCGAAAGGGGGTCCTCTAAATAACTTTCTATCGCCCTTCGGAGTGGACGTGCCCCAAAGTTTTGGTTGTACCCTTTTTCTATCAAAAACTCTAAAACCTCGTCAGTCAGCGTAATGCTGATGTTGAAGTTATACAGCCTCTTTTTAACACCGACTAATTCTATTTCAATAATCTTTTTCAAATCTTCCTTATCCAATGGTTTGAAGACAATTATATTATCCACCCTGTTCAAAAACTCCGGGCGGAAGTGTTTTTCAACCTCTTTCTTTAATTGCTCTTTCATCATTTCGTAAGTATGCGCATCTGTCACTTTTTTGAAACCTAAAGATGCCTGGTTCTTGATAACATCTGCACCAATGTTTGAAGTCATAATAATAACCACATTGCGGAAATCCACATGACGTCCAAAGCTATCCGTTAATTTCCCATCCTCCATAATTTGCAGTAACATGTTAAATACATCCGGATGGGCTTTTTCAATTTCATCAAGCAGTACAACGGCATACGGGCGACGCCGGATTTTCTCTGTAAGCTGTCCACCCTCTTCATAACCCACATAGCCGGGAGGAGCGCCAATCAATCTGGAAATGTTATGTTTTTCCATATACTCAGACATGTCAATCTGAATAAGGGCTTCCTCTTCACCAAACAGGAACTTCGCCAGTGACCTTGCCAGGTGGGTTTTGCCCACACCGGACGGCCCTACAAATATAAAAGAAGCTACAGGACGGTTTGGATTCTTCAACCCTGCGCGGGAACGACGTATCGCTTTGGCAACCGCTTTTGTAGCCTCTTCCTGGCTAACCACCATCTTATGAAGTTCTTCTTCCATGCGCAGCAATCTTTTGGCCTCGGCAGATTCGATACGTGTCATGGGAATTCCTGTCATTTTGGAAACAACCTCAGCAACTATTTCGCCATTCACGACACCTTCAACCTCAGCGCGGGTCTCCCGCCATTCTTTCTCAATGGTTTCCTTTTTCTTTTTCAGCTTATCTGCCTTGTCTCTTAACCGGGCCGCCCTTTCAAAATCCTGAATCGCCACAGACTCATCTTTATCTTTTTCCAGCTTATTGATCTCTTCCTCTATATGTCTTAAATCAGGCGGCTGTGTGGTTGCCTTAAGCCGTACCCTTGCACATGCTTCATCAAGCACATCAATCGCTTTATCAGGGAGATATCTTCCCGTGATATAACGAATGGATAGCTCGGTTGAGGCTTCTAACGCATCGTCCGTAATTTGAACTTTGTGATGCGCTTCATAACGGTCACGAAGTCCTTTTAATATTTCGATCGTTTCCGTCTTTGAGGGAGGCTCGACAATAATCGTCTGAAATCTTCTTTCAAGAGCACCGTCTTTTTCAATATATTTTCTATATTCATCCAAGGTAGTAGCGCCAACACACTGGATTTCCCCTCGCGACAGTGCAGGTTTTAATACATTGGAAGCATCAATAGCGCCCTCTGCGCCGCCAGCACCCACCAGGGTATGTAACTCATCAATAAACAGAATAATATTCTTCGCCCTTTTGACTTCCGACATCACGGCCTTAATACGCTCTTCAAACTGACCTCTATATTTAGTACCGGCTACCATCATTGCCAGATCCAGGGCCACAATCCTACGGTCACGCAATAATTCAGGGATATTTCCCTGTACCACAGCCTGCGCCAGACCTTCAACAATGGCCGTCTTCCCAACACCTGCCTCGCCCAACAACACGGGATTGTTTTTGGTTCTGCGGCACAAGACTTGAATTACACGCTCAATCACATCTTGTCGTCCGATAACAGGGTCGAGTTCATGTTCGCGGGCCTGTTGTGTAAGGTCACGGCCAAAAGAATCCAGCGCAGGAGTCTTCGACTTCCCCTTCTTTTCCTCTTTTTCCTGATTCACACCCCCCTGTACCGCTTCCGAACCCAAAAGCCCAATAACCTCCTCCCGAACATCTTCGAGTTTTACTCCCAGATTTAACAATACTTGTGCGGCTACACCTTCCTGTTCTCTGAGCAAACCCAGCAACAAATGCTCTGTTCCGATATAATTATGCCCTAACGCTCGCGCCTCCTCCATCGCATACTCCAGCACCTTCTTTACGCGCGGGGTAAAAGGCAACTGTCCCACAGAAACAAGATCCGACCCGCTTTGGACAATTTTTTCTATCTCCAGACGTATCTTTTTTAGTTCGATATCCAGGTTTTGCAAAACATTGGCGGCAACCCCGCTACCTTCTTTCACAAGTCCTAACAAGATATGCTCTGTACCAATATATTCGTGATTAAATCGCCTGGCCTCTTCGCGTGCAAGCGCCATAACCTTTCGAGCACGGTCAGTAAATCGATCAAACATAATACACCTATCCTTTCAAGCTTTCTGCTTTTTCCAGGCGTTTTCTTACATATGTTGCACGAATAATATTCCTTTGCAGAGATGTAAGTTCACGCCCTTCCAACTTTTGTAAGTGCCCCGGTAATGTGAAAATGAAAAGCTCATTTAAAGTTTTCATTTCAATATCATTAATGATTCCTAAATTAACTCCCATACGGACCTGAGATAGCAGGTGCATAATCTCCTCGGAAGTAATCATCCGCGCCACCTTTAGCATACCATAAGAACGCCATACACGATCTTCTAATTGTTCCCGACTCTCAGAAATCAATGCCTTCCGTGCCATCCGCTCATAACTGGTAATCCTGGGAATTACACTTTCTATAATTTCAATAATTTCTGACTCAGACTTGCCGAGGGTGAATTGATTTGATATCTGATACAAGTCTCCGGAAACCTGCGTCCCCTCCCCATATAATCCCCTTACCACCAAACCCAGTTTCATTACCGCATTAAAAACTTTTTCAATATGGTGTGTCATCCCCAGTGCTGGCAGATGCAACATAACTGACGCTCTCATTCCCGTACCAACATTCGTAGGACAGGCAGTCAGATAACCAAAACGTGAAGAATATGCATAATTTAACTTTTTCTCTAATTTGTTATCGACCTCGTCAATCGTCTTCCATGCCTCCTTTAGTTCAAACCCAGAGCGAATTACCTGAATTCTCAAATGGTCTTCTTCATTGACCATCAGGCTGATCGTCTCAGACTTCCCAAAGGCCACACCTCTTTCACCTTCTCCCCCTGCATGTTCCCTACTGATGAGATGCCGTTCTACAAGAAAAAGTCTGTCTACAGTATCAATTTCCGCAAGATTTATGTAACGAAGGTCCGAAGTAATCTCAGCTTCTTTGATTTTATCTCTGACAATCTCTTCAAGTTCCTTTTTCTGTTTTACATTAGCCCTTGAAAGGAAAGGGAATCTCGCCACATTTCTGGCCAGACGAATCCTGCTGCTGATAACAATATCTGACTCAGGACCTGTACCTCTCAGCCACTCTCCTGTATTATCAGCAAGATCACTGATCTTCACTGGTGTCGCCTGAAAGTTCATAAATCCTATCCCTTAACTCTGCTGCCTTTTCGTAATCTTCTTTTTCGACAGCCTTGTTCAACTCATTCCGCAATTGCATGAGTTCATTTTTTTTAATTAATTCTTTCCCAGCCCTAGAAGGCACCTTTCCCACATGCTGGACACTGCCGTGCATCTTTTCCAATAACGGGATTAATCCCTTTCTAAAAATCGTATAATCCATCGGACAACCTAGCCGACCATGGGAGCGGAATTCCAGATAGGACAATCCACATACAGGACAAACGATCTTAGACATCTCACTAATTTCTGGCGCTACCTGATTAATGAGACTTGTTAATATCTCCGTAGGTGAGGGTATTTTTGTAAGCTGTGTATTGATACTCTGTGCACATTCTTCGCAGAGATGTCGTTCTTTTTTCACTGCGCCGACAATCTCTGTTAAATGGACTGTCGCATGTTTTTTATTACAAGATTCACATTTCATTAATTCAGTCACCTCAAACGAATCTCAGGTCCAACCTTAATTTATTGTCTTTCCCATTTTAACACATCTATAACTTTTCCTAAAGAACTTTTTTCGGACAATATCTCTTCCCGTATCCTATTTTCTTTTTCCAAACAATCCATACCATAATTGACCCAGGCATTGGCCTCTAACGCGGGTATTACCATCAACCCATCGTCATCCCCCACAATCCAATCTCCCGGATTGATGTGAATTCCCGAAATACTGATTGGGATATTAATCTCCCCAAACCCTTTTGGCTCGCCAGCAGTTGGCATCGCTATTTTTGTAAAGATGGGGAAATTTAATTTTCTAACCTCCGCAAGGTCGCGCATTGCACCATTGATAACTACCCCACTTATTTTTTTCTGCAATGCGCTATGGGTTGCCAATTCCCCCCATACAGCAGGCCCAACTCCCCCCGCATCTATCACAATCACGTCCCCTTCTTTTGCAATATCTATAGCTTCAACAGGCTTGGCCCAATCACCCGGATACGTCCGAACGGTAATGGCATTCCCTATTAATTTAATATCTGAATATATCGGATATAATCCCGTAATACCTTCAGCTCGGTGACTCCCATCCGAGATATTTGCCGTGGAAAGTCGATTTAACGTTTCACGGATACCTTCACTTGTTACCCTTTTGAATAGCGTTGTAGAAACCCTTCGGTTTTCTCTCATTGCATTTTTAATAGTCTCTGTCGCAATTTTTACATCTTTTGATTTACTAATATATCCGCCAACAATTACAACACTTGCCCCAGCATTTACAGCATCTACTACATTTTCAGAGTTTATACCACCTGCCACGGCAACCGGTATCTTTACTTTACTGCAAACGTGTCGCAAGGTGTCAAACGGTGTCTTACCATACATTTGATCATCTATGGCGGTGTGCACAGCAATAAAATCAGCGCCCCATTTCTCTATATCGGCAACGTAATCCCCAATGTTACTACTATCTATACAGTCCACACAGATTTTTATACCGTAATTTTTCCCTGCTTGTATACACTCCCTAATAGTCGAAACCGGGGCATTTCCCATTACAACGGCGATGTTAGCGCCGGCTTTGGCAGCTATTTCCATTTCTGCACGCCCTGCATCCATTGTCTTCATATCCGCAATTAACGTTCTGCCGGGAAACAATTTTCTCAAGTGGCGGACCGCATTCATCCCTTCGCTTTTAATAAGCGGAGTACCTATCTCCAGCCAATCCGCGCCGCCTTCAATTGCCGCTTCAGCAACCTTTACAGCCCTGTGAAGGTCAACAAAGTCCAAGGCTACTTGTAATATTACCGTCATCCTATTTACACTCAAATTGTAAAAGAGCCTCTATTCGAAATATGCAGCCCCACAACGGTCGGACTCCCAAGTTGTGACCTTCGCCACCCCTACCCCTATTGGTAGGACATTCTTTAATCCGTCATAAAGTATTTTGGACAGATTCTCGGTGGTAGGATTTAAGACCTTAAAATCCGGGAGATCATTCAAATACACATGATCAAATCTATTGATAACTTCCCCAATAATCCTTTTTGCATCTCTAAAATCCATTACCATGCCTAATTTATCCAGTTTTTCAGCCTTTAAGACGACCTGCACCTTCCAATTGTGACCGTGAAGCCTTTCGCATTGCCCTTTATATTCCCGCAAGTTATGTGCTGCGGAAAAATCAGTTTCAACGACGAGTTCAAACACTATTTATGCACCAAAAATGCCTTGTTTTACTTTAGTTACGGAAACTCGAAAGTACATACATGCAAAAAAATCTTATCACTCGCAAAAATAAAAGTCAAGGGATTTTTCATTGTTTATATAGACCTAAACACTCACTGGAAAAAAACATAGGATCATTTAAAATGTATCGAACCCCTTATTTTCTCTTGAATTGCTTTTGTAACTCATCCAGAGAAAAATGCAGTGCCGTGGGCCTGCCATGGGGGCAGTTGTTCGTATATGCATTTATCCTCTTTTTCATTTTCAGAAGTTCCTCTATTTCCGACGGTTCCAATCTCTGCCCTGCCTTAATAGCGCCTTTACACGCCATAATGCTGATTAATTTATCCAAAATGCTATCTTTCCCCTTCAGGTAATCATCATCGCTCAACCCGGCCAGCAAGCTTTCGATAAATTCCTTGCCATGCAATCGCCGCAGAACTTGCGGAAAGGAGCGAATTGCAATTGTACGCAGCCCAAACTCCTCAACATCAACCCCCAGCCCTCTCAGATTTTCTTTTAAGCTGATAATGTTGAAAAAATCCTTTGGACTCAACTCCACCAGTTCCGGGATCAACAGGCGCTGACTTGGCGATTGGGAAGTACGCATGCCCCTTTCTATTTCGTGGTATAAAATTATTTCGTGCAATGCGTGCTGATCGATAATATTTAATCCGTCATCTGTCTCCTCAACAATAAAAGCATCGTGAATTTGAAAACAGACCTTCTTTTTGCCAATACCCTCTGCAGGAAATACTTTTTCTTTCCCCTTTGTTTTTATACCCGTTTGAATAGTATTGCATTCCCCTGATTTTTCTTCATTCGGAAATCCTTCCACACTTCCCTTACCTTCTTTCCTCATCAATTCCCCCTTTTTATAGGGGGAATCAAGAGGGATCTCTATCCTCTTTTGTAAGTCAGGACCCGGTAGGTTTGCATCCGTTTTTCTCAAGGAAAACTGTTCCCACAGAGACTTTTTTACAAGGTCAACATCTTCTGCTGCCACCAATTCCTTTTCCAATCCCGGAACCGAAGATGACACGTCAATCGTCTTAGCTGTTGATTTATTCAGACCCTCTTTTAACGCGGAGAGGACATAATTGTAGACTGCGTTGGTATTCCGGAAACGCACTTCGGTCTTTGTTGGATGGACATTCACATCTACCCCAGACGGCTCTACCTGTAAAAACAGGAACACAACCGGATATCTCTTATACATTAATTTCCCGCGATAGGATTCGCTAATGGCACGAAAGATGGCGCCATCTTTAATGTAGCGGCCGTTCAAAAATATGAACTGCATCCTCGCATTGGCTTTGTCAAAAAAAGGAGGCGCAATGAATCCCGAAAGGACAAATTGCTCTTCCCGAAGAAACACGGGAATAAGTTGCTTTTTCATCTCTTCTCCGAAACATATTGCAATCCGTTCAGCCGTATCCCGGACCGGCGGAAGATTAAACACCGTCCTGTTATTATGCATGAGGGTAAAATGAATAGCTGGATAGGAGAGGGCAAACCTCGTGAGTACTTCAGAAATATAAGCCATTTCCGTGGGTATCGTCCTTAAAAATTTCTTGCGGACAGGAACGTTAAAAAACAGATCGCGCACCTCAACTTGTGTGCCTTCAGGCGCGCCGCATTCCTTAATTTTACCCAAAATTCCTCCGTCAATCGTTACTTCCGCACCATGCAAAGATCCTTTTACCCTGGAGATAATGCTGGCATGCGAAACGGCTCCGATGCTCGGCAGTGCCTCTCCGCGAAAACCCAGGGTATGGATCGCAAACAGGTCGTCTGCATTACGAAGTTTACTGGTGGCATGGCTTTGAAATGCAAGAGCAAGGTCTTCGGCATCCATCCCAATACCGTCATCCGATATCCGTATCGATTTTCTTCCCCCATCCTCCAGATGGGTATCAATCCTTGATGCGCCGGCATCAATTGCATTTTCAATTACCTCTTTTACGACAGCCGCCGGACGATCAATCACCTCGCCTGCTGCAATTTTGTTAATGACAGCTATGGGAAGAATCTTAATTTGGGACATACACCACATTCCATGAAAAGCAAGCACCAGTTCCTGAACCTGCCAGGAGCAGTGATCATAGATTCTACGGTGAACAAAAGAGCCTCGCAGTTACAAACCAAATAATAGCACTTATTTTATTTAAATCATAATAAATTTGCTTTACATTGTTTTGATACTTCAGTTGTAAAAACAAAATTATGTGTTATATACACAAAAACAATAGTACATCAAGAAGTAGACAAACAAAGAATAATTCAGAAGGCCAAACAACAAAGATAATACGAACTGGCAAAAAGTTTGCCCATATTACGAAGTATACACTACCATAAAATATAAAAAAGAGTAAATTTTTTCAGGAACACTCCGATAATATCGTTAATGAGGTAATATTTCTATAAGTTATTCCTGTGCAGTTAAAGAGTCATCATATTTAGGAGGAAGAAAGCGATGGAAAAATATTTTCTATTACTGCGGTGGTTTTCTTTTGTAACAATTCTATCATTGTTGATTGCTACAAAAGGATATAGCAAAGATTTGTTTGAAACAAGCCTAACTAGTGAATCCTCAGGCAGTTATTCAGCAGAAGTAGAAGCGAATATCAGCATAAGCGACACCGGCAAGGTGGAATTATCTATAGAGGGATTACGATCTGCTGACGATCAACTCATCAACCAAGACAGTATTCTTGTGATTGAAACAGAGATTAATGACAGCCCAAAAACGTATGCAGAACCATTTGCTATTACGGACGGAAAAGCAGAATTAGAATTTACCCTTGATACCCTTAGCAAAGGCGATAAGCTGGAAATTGTCAACGTCATAATCAATACAGTGACGTCTCCAACGCCTACTCCAATTATAACCGCTTCACCAACGCCAACGAGTTCTCCAACAGCGACACCTGCGACAACACCAACGCCCTCTCTTGCACGCACAGGCTCAATCCTGGCAATCCTGGTACCAGGAGGCATAATCTCAGAATCTACTATAGCAACACCCACCCCCGTTATCACGCCTTCACCTGCTCCCACGGCAACCCCCATGACCACACCCGCAATTATACAAGCAGTCATTGAAATAAAACCAGAAACCATCAACCTCAAAAGCAACGGTAAGTTTAAGGCGTTTATCAAGCTACCTTTGCCCTATAATGTTAGCGACATAGATGAAGATACCGTTGAATGCGAGGGGGCAGAAGCCATTAATGGGAAGGTAGACAAAAACCGGTTTATCGCAACATTTAACACACAAGACTTAGATCTCGATTCCCAAGTAAACTTTTACAGGAATCAGAAAAAAGATGAAAAAGAAAGGCAGGAACTCACCGTTACTGGTGAATTAAAAAACGGCACAAGCTTCGAGGGAAGCGATACTGTGAAAATAAAGGGCAAAGAAAAGAATGATGATGACGACGATGACGACGATGACGGTGATGACGATGATGATGATGATGATGATCATGAAAAAAAGAGACATCATTAAACGGAATACTTTTAAAATAAAAAGGGAGGCTTTTTAAGCCTCCCTTTTTTATTTCTCTTTGCTATAATTATCCTTAGTAACAAACCAAAAATCTTTTCACAAGAAAACTATCGTGGTGGGGGAAATACATGTTTACTAAGGAGTACGAAACAGAAATTAACAAGTGTGCCAAGTGCGGTAAATGCCGTTCTGTCTGCCCCGTTTTTATCGAGACGGGTAACGAATCCATGGTGGCACGAGGTCGCATAAGCCTGGCTGATGCACTACGAAACGGCGAAATTTTTCACACGGAACTCTTAAGGGATTATCTCCTCTCCTGCAAGAAATGCCTCCGGTGCTCCAGTATCTGCCCCTCGGGTGTTAATTATGATTTCATCATCCAAACCATGCTTGACGATCTGGCAAATCACCTTGGCATATGGTTTATACCACGGATTGTATTCAAACTGTTCTTGACCAGGAGGTGGCTCTTTAATCTGCTCTTGAAAACCGCCAGTACCTTTCAACGTCTTGTTCCACTAAAGCGTCACGGTACCATGAGGCACTTACCTTTCATGTTTATGGGTGGTAGATGGATTCCTCCTTTGGCGAAAGAGACTGTACTAAAAAAATATCGAAATGCGAAGAAGATAAAATCTCCGAAAATGAAAGTGGGGTTTTATGTAGGCTGTCTTATCAATTACGTCTATACCGATATTGCTGATGCAGTAATCGAGGTGTTAAATCATTTTGGGGCAGCAGTAATTATCCCCACAGAACAACTGTGCTGCGGCATACCTGCAAGATCATTGGGGGATGTAAAAACGGCACGAAGATTGGCTGAAGTAAACGTGGAGGTATTTGAAAAGGCCAACGTCGATTTTATTATCACTGCATGCGCAACCTGTGGCAGGACTCTGAAAAGAGATTATCCCCATATCCTGGGGAATCGCGCCTTAAAATTCACGGATAAATTATACGACATATCTGAATTTATTGAAAAATATTTTACCTACGAAACAAAGACACTGAATACAAAGATTACCTACCATGATCCGTGTCATCTCTACTGGGGTCAAAACATCTCAAAACAACCCAGAGATATTTTGAGGCATTCTGCTGATTTTCAAGAGATGGAAAACCCGGAACGCTGCTGCGGAGGAGGTGGGGTATTTAATTTGTTACACTATGATCTCTCAATGAAGATTGGTGAGCACAAGGCAAGGGCTATTGAAAAATGCGGCGCCAAGGTTGTAGCAACGGGTTGCCCCGGGTGTCGGCTTCAAATCGAAGACCTTCTCGCTGCAAGGGGTTCAGAGGTTAAATGCACACACACCATACAAGTATTGAGGGATGCCATGCTGCGATAAGTTGAAAGTCGAAAAAATAAAAAACCTGGAACTTTTAACTTACAACTTTATAGTAACATTTCGGCAATCTGAACAGCATTCAGCGCAGCGCCCTTTCGAAGATTATCGCTCACAATCCATAGATTAATCCCCTTCTCGATGGATTCGTCTTCACGAATGCGTCCCACAAAAACATCATCTCTTCCCGCTGCATCAGTCGCTAAAGGATATAACTGATTGGCTGGATCATCCACAACCCTGATACCAGGCGCCACGGAAAGGAGCTTTTTTACTTCTGCCGCGGAGATTTTTTTCTCTGTTTCCACGTTCACCGACTCGCTATGACTACGGATAACAGGTACACGTACAGTCGTCGCAGTAACCCGAATGTTATTATCCCCCATGATCTTTTTGGTTTCATTCATCATCTTCATCTCTTCGGATGTATATCCATTGGGTAGAAACGCACTGCTTTGGGGAATCTGAGGCAATACATTAAAGGCAATCTGATGAGGAAACAAATTTCTCCGAAACCCTTCCTTGCCGTCAAGAACACTTGCAGTCTCCTTTCGAAGCTCATCAATGGCCTTAAGTCCCGCGCCAGACACCGCCTGGTACGTTGACACAACAATCCTCTTTATCCGTGCAACATCATGAATCGGTTTCAAGGCAACCACCATCTGGATCGTAGAGCAGTTGGGATTAGCAATCACACCATGATGCTTGGCAATATCCTGAGGATTCACCTCGGGCACTACGAGCGGCACATCGTCATCCATCCTGAAGGCACTGGAATTATCTACACAAACAGACCCACTCTCGATGGCATAGGGTACATATTCCCTGCTGATGCTTGCCCCTGCGCTAAAAAGGGCAATCTTTATCCCCTGGAATGAATGCTTCGTTAATTCATGCACGGTGTAATCAACCCCGCAAAACTGCATTTTTTTCCCGGCAGAACGTCTCGAGGCTAATAATCTCAATTCTTTAACCGGAAATTTCCTGCTTTCCAGTATTCGGAGAAATTCTTCACCCACTGCGCCTGTTGCACCCACTACCGCCAGATTTACTGCCATCTCTTCCAAAAACTCCTTTCGTCGTTAAGACTTTTAACCATGGAGACTACTGCAAAAACCCTTATAAATTTCTCTCATTCCGGGCCTAAATACTCTTTAATTTTTCTCTGTGTCCCCGGTGGCTTAAAACATCTATTTAATACGTATTAAAATATCGTCCTGAATCGCCTTTTTTTCCCGAACATCCCTTATCTGCGACAAAAATCGCTGCGCATCACTATAATAACCTGCCGTTGGTTTTAAGCCGGGGAGAAGTTGAATCCAATATTGATTTTCCAACCGCATAAACAACTCCCGAACATATTTGCTAAATATTGATGCAAGGGCTGCAGCCATGCAGATATCTTCACCCTTTTCCACAAAGGATATCTTCATCCTCTTGCCGGTATCAACCACCTCGTATGTCGAAACCCTGGCACTTTCGTTTAGCACCTCTAGATCCGCCATGGGCAATTGGGCCTTTAGCAGGCTGGTATACGTATTTCTGCCACCCTGCTTGTCAACAATCAAACGTATATTGCCATCACATAAATTCCACAGACTGGAGATAAGTGCTGCGCAATTATTAAATAAGACAACAGACTTATTTCCGAACGACCTTACCTGTTCATTAAACTCCTGAACAGTTACAACACAACTTCTTGCATAAGAAAACCGCACATTGTGCTTCCGAAAAACATACTGTAATAAATCTGCATAATTTACTATCACAGAAATGCTCGTAGTTAACGGCAGGGGATAATCCTTATCCTTATACCATGGATACCGGGCAATGGCATTTGTATTGTAACATGATAAGCTGCCCAGCAGTTGAAAGAACGATGCAATCTTTAAACCCTTTGACCACAAAAACGAAAGAACCGCATCCTCCAACGGTTTCAGGCCGTTGTGCGCGTTGTATAATTTTTTGCTATCCAGAACAGCAAGTCGCCGTTTTCGCGCTCTGCGTTCATTTGATACGGCTTCCTTCAAAAGCTCCCACAAGGAACAATCTGCCATTTCATCCGGCACATCAAGCGCAACAACGGTACTTACCATAGGCCCAAGCGTAGGACCGTATCCGGCCTCATCTATCCCTGCTATCACCGCCATAACAAATTATTTAAAAAAATAATTATATCATTTTACAAAAAAAAGTCAAAACGAAACCAACTTGTAATGCCGCCAATTTGAGTGGTATCTCAATCCTGAAATTGGTAACCACCGATTACCTCAGCCGGGGTGTTTCTATTTAAGACAGAACCGTCTCCCAGTTGACCGTTTTTGTTTAATCCCCATGCCCATACGGTTCCATCGGCTTTTAAGGCAATGCTGTGTTGTCCTCCACCAGAAACAGAAATGACATTGTCAAGTTTTTTTACAAGAACGGGAACGTCTCTCTTTGTAGTAGTTCCGTCCCCCAACTGACCTGAACTATTACTCCCCCATGCCCATACGGTTCCGTCTGATTTCAGGGCAAGGGTGTGGTCTCCTCCCCCGGCAATTGCAATGACCTTTTTGAGCTTATTTATGGGGAATGGGGTACTTCTGTTATCAGTCGAACCGTCTCCCAACTGGCCATATTGATTAAATCCCCAAGTCCAAACGTTACCGTTGTTCTTCAGGACAACACTGTGATCTCCCCCACCATTCATAGTACTGACGTCCATAAGTCCTCTCACCGGGATAGGGATTGTCCTGTCAGTTGTAGAACCGTCTCCCAACTGATTATTTTTGTTAAGTCCCCAAGCCCAGATGGTGCCATCTGTCTTCTTGGCAAGGCAGTGGTACCCACCTCCGGTAATGGAGACAACATCGCTAAGCCCACTTGCTTGTACTGGTGTATTTTTATCTGTAGTGGTTCCGTCTCCCAATTGTCCGTATGCGTTTCTCCCCCAGGCCCAAACGGTTCCATCAGACCTCAGGGCAAGACTGTGCTGTCCTTTCGTGGCAATCGCCATGATACCACCAAGGCCATTTACCTGAATTGGTATATTCCTGCTCTTAGTCGTGCCGTTTCCCAGTTGTCCCGCCCAGTTACCTCCCCATACCCAGACTGTACCATCTGTTTTCAAGGCGATGCTGTGCCACACTCCTCCTGCAATTGCAGCAACATTATCCAGCCCCTTTACCTGTACCGGCATCTTCCTATCTGTATTTGTTCCATCGCCAAGCTGTCCGTACATATTCAATCCCCATGCCCATACGGTGCCGTCTGATTTCAAAACCAGGCTATGAAAACCGCCTCCCGATATTTGCACAATTGTCGATGCAGAAGCCATCATATTAAAGGGCAAAAACAGAGAAAATGAGATTACAATCCAGCATAAAATGATAAGTTTGTTGTTCATCGTAATATTACCCACTCCCCCCGAACAGAAAGACTCGATATTGTAATGAAAAAAGGTGCTTTTTCCGCAAACAGGTTTAAGGATTTTCAATTATTATTTCTTTTTTCTCACGGGATGCGTTTTGGGAAATTCCTGGGCAATTTTGGCTGCTTCCAGGGAACATTGCGGATGGCCCCAGCCACCGGCGCTGATACCATTGGTAATATCATAAACAATATTGTCATCTGTTGATGGACTAACCCCCGCAGGCACGTAGTCCAGATTCAGTCCATGCCGCACCTTCCATGCGATATTGTGGTCAGCACATGAGGTATCACCGCTGACGCCCAAAGCGCCAACAATTTTTCCCTCGCTGTTATACAACGCCAAACCTCCTCCAAATACATTAACCCCGCCTATCCTATGGCCAACCATGGGGTCCTTTTCTGTGCCAAATTTTTCGGACGGACCCTGATAGGCCGCTTCAGGAGAAACAGGATTACTCTCCTGTAATCCAAACAAGCTCCCGCCAGGCTGCACCGCAGAGAACAGGTTTGCAGTTGACAACGCAAATTCCGGCAGACTGAATGCATTAGCAGTATTGGCCTTTTGTGCAGAAATAACACGACTCCCAGGCCATTGATCTCCCCTGTCTTTTCCAGAAAATACGACTACTTTTACCACGCCGTCTCGGTCCGTCAGGGTTGCCCACATATGAAAACCAAACCCCCCATTGTTCTCCTTCACTACGGCCCGAAGAACTCCCTGAAGCACCGCATGCGAAGGCAGATTATCCGCAAAAGCCCCTAGTGAAAACAGGACAACAAGGGATATGGTTACAACAAAACTATTGAAAATCATTTTAAAACATCTCATGCTAACAGCCTCCTCTTGAATGGTGTTTGTCATATATAGTTCACTGCAGAGTACGAAAAATGCAGAAAAAATCAGAATATCGCATTAAAGAATTTTTTGCAATTTTGCTGCCTTATCAAGCAATTCATCTTCCATAATCTATTGTCGTTCCCAGGTAGTTATCTCACCATGAACATGCATTGATCATATTACGTAAACTATGTACTGATACTAGAGTAATTGTCAAGGAATTTCTGATGATTTTACAAGACAACAGCAAATCAAATTTCTTCCACTATAACAAAGATACTTCCGCTCTTGTCATGCTTCTAAACGGTGCTTGCCATTTCTATTTTTCCTCACAGCAGTCGTTCTGCTGAAGACGGATGGCAATATCAGCCGTTTCATTTTTCTTGACAACAATATCGGCAGAAAATATAATTTTTAGGCGTAATATTGAGTTAACAGACAGATACCTAATTTGTGTTATACGACAAACGAGGCATTATGCCTCGTTCATTTTGAGAATGCGATGATGCGGATACTCAGGACATGGGAATGTAAAATTGACAAGGAAATCGAAAAATGCAAACAACAATTAAACATTTTATCCGGCGTATCCACGAATAGAACAACAGTACTAAAAATTATCAATGACGTCAAAAAGCATAAGGATAAAGCACTTGCGAAATATAGCAAACTCTATGATAAGGCTTTTCTTTCACCGAAGGATTTTCGGGTAAAAGACAACGAAATTGAAGAGGCTTACAGGAAAATATCTCTCCCGTTTGTAAAATCCATTCAACGAGCTATCACCAATATATGGACATATCAGGAACACATACGAATCAGCAAAGTTAGCCCATTAAAGACAGGCGGCATTGTGCTTGACACCTTGTATTCTCCTTTAGAAAGTGTGGGAGTATACGTTCCTGGTGGCGCCGCATCGTATCCATCCACGGTATTGATGAACGCGATACCTGCACGCGCAGCAGGCGTCAACAAAATAATTATGACTACACCTCCTTCTAAAGATGGAGCTATTCCACCTGAAAGACTGGTTGCTGCAAAGGAGGCAGGTATTCGTGAAATATACAAGGTGGGTGGTGCCCAGGCTGTTGCTGCCCTTGCATTTGGCACAGAAACCATTCCAAAGGTAGATAAGATTGTAGGACCCGGGAACGTTTTTGTAACGCTTGCAAAAAAGGAAATCTTTGGATATGCTGGCATCGATATGCTGGCAGGACCCAGCGAAGTATTGATTATAGCGGACGACCATGCAAACCCTTCGTTTGTCGCATCTGATTTATTATCTCAGGCAGAACATGCACCAGGCATCTCAATGCTGGTCACGTTCTCTGAATTGCTGGTGGAACAAGTAACTTCAGAATTAAATCGACAAATAACAAAACTCAAACGATATGCAGACACAAAAAGATGCCTGAAAAAATTTGGTGTTATTATATTAGCAAAAAACATCGACGAATGCGTTGAAATATCCAACAAATTGGCTCCAGAGCACTTACAGATTATGACACAGAACCCGAGGGCGCTGCTTTGTAATATTAAACATGCTGGGGCAATCTTTTTGGGATCATACACCCCAGTTGCACTGGGAGATTATATTGCGGGACCCTCACATGTACTTCCAACGAGTGGGACAGCACGTTTTTCATCCGGATTATCGGTAAATGATTTCCTGAAAAGGTCTAGTGTAATAACGTATTCCAGGTCGGCACTCAAGACTGCATATAATGATTTGGCTGAAATTTCAGGAGCTGAAGGTTTGGATGCGCACACACGGTCTGTTCAAATCAGACTAAATTCCAGGTCCGGATTTTAGAATTACGATTTTTTCCCATCGAAAATCGCAATTCGTAAATTTTCCAAAATATCTTAAAGGAGCATGCCGTTGAGTTATTTTAGAACCAACATTGAAAGAATGTCCGGTTATACACCGGGAGAGCAACCCAAAGACGGTATTTACATAAAACTCAACACAAACGAAAATCCATACCCACCCTCTTCAGGGGTGCTAAATGCCATTAAAGAGGCGATAAACGAAAACCTGCGTCTTTACCCCGATCCGGTTGCAACAGCAGCAAGGACAAAAATTGCTGAAATATTAGGTACAAGACCGGAATGTGTCATGACGGGAAACGGTTCCGATGACCTGCTATCCATAATTATACGGAGCTTTGCAGGCGAAGGCGATAAGGTCGTTTTTCCTTACCCTTCTTATATGCTCTACAAAACACTTGCAGAACTGCAGGATGGGGTTGCCTGTGCTGTCGATTTCACGGAGGGTTATTCTCTTCCTGAAGATTTTATCGTAGAAGGTGCAAAGGTTACATTTATCGCAAATCCGAATTCTCCGTCGGGAACTATGATCTCACCAGGCAAAATATCAAAGATTGCCTCCAAGATAGATGGTGTGCTCGTCGTTGACGAGGCATACGCTGATTTTGCAGACGATAATTGTCTCTCCCTGATCAAACAACACGACAATATCCTTATCCTGCGCACACTGTCAAAATCATATTCACTGGCAGGCATCAGGCTGGGTTTTTGCATTGCGCAAGAACCTCTTATTCAAGGGTTGATGAAGGTGAAGGATTCGTATAACGTTGACCGACTCAGCATTGCGGCAGTAATTGCAGCACTGGATGACCAAAAAAGCATGAAGGCTCACACTGAAAAGATAAAGGAAACAAGACGCTACCTTACAAAATCCTTACAGGAGATGGGTTTTTTTGTATATCCTTCCCAAACTAACTTTGTGCTGGCACGGTGCATGAAAGGAGTCTCTGCACACACCTTATATCAAACATTGAAGGCACGAAAGATACTGGTACGATACTTCAATCTGAGACGGCTGGATGACTGCCTGCGCATTACGATTGGGACAAGAGAAGAAATCGATATCTTGCTGAAACATCTAAAAGAACTTGTAGGTACGACGCATTCAAAAACAGTGCCTACCTGTTATCATTAGACAAGGACACGGTATCCACATCCGTGCAATTCAGATGACAAAAAGGACAGCCACGATTCATAGAAAAACCAAAGAAACACAGATCGAATTGACCCTTACTCTTGATGGGGATGGAAATAGCCATATTTCTACTGGCGTTGGTTTCCTGGATCATATGCTTGATCTACTCACCAAACATGGACTGTTCGACTTGACTATTCATGCAAACGGAGACCGCATTGTGGACGATCATCATACGGTAGAAGACGTGGGGATATGTTTTGGCCAGGGAATAAAAGAGGCTTTGGGTGACAAAAAGGGGATTCGGCGTTTCTCAAACTCAAGCGTCCCTATGCAGGAAGCCCTTGCCCATATCGCAGTAGACATCAGTGGCAGACCAGCACTGGTCTTTAACGTTACCTTCCATACGGAAAAAATAGGGAATTTCGATGTAGAGCTTATTGAAGAATTTCTGGAGGCCTTTAGTACAAATGCAGGCATTAACCTGCACGTGAATGTCCCCTATGGCAGCAATGCTCACCACATAGCTGAAGCAATATTTAAGGGACTTGCCAAGGCGCTAGGAGATGCTGTCCGGATAGACGCACGCATAAAAGATATCCCATCAACGAAAGGAGTACTCTAATAGTATTTATCAGAAATAGCAAATCATTTTTTCAAAAAAGGAACTCAGCATGGTAAAACAGCACATCAAGGTTTTTGCCTCCCGGCTATTTGTACTTTTCTTTCCTCTCATCTTTCTACCGACCACCCTTAACGCACAACTTGCCGATACCCCATGGCCTATGTTCAGGCACGACATACAGCACACAGGAAGAAGCCCTTATGTGAGCATTCAAAAGCCCGTTCTAAAGTGGACATTCCAAACCCAAGGACCCATTGCCTCTTCTCCGGCTATTGGGGAAGATGGCACAATTTACTTTGGCTCCAAAGATAAAAAACTATATGCCGTTACACGAAATGGTAAACTTAAATGGGTATTCGAAACACAGAATGAGGTTGATTCATCACCTGCCATCAGAAAGGACGGCACGATTCTCTTTGGATCCTGGGATAGCCATCTTTATGCATTGAATCCTGATGGTAGTATCCTTTGGAAATATAAATCCGAAGGCGGTATCATTTCCTCTCCGGCAATTGCACCTGATGGCACGATCTATGTCGGGTCCTGGGATAAAAAACTTCACGCCATTACCCAGGACGGCAAATTAAAATGGACGCAAAAGACCGCCGATCACGTGGTCTCGTCACCTGCCATTGCCCCTGATGGTATGATCTATTTTGGTTCCGGGGACTATTATTTATTTGCCATGAAACCAGAAGGTAAGGCTGTTTGGAGTTTTGGCACCCGGTACCTCTTAGATGCCTCTCCCCTGATCGCTCCCAACGGGAACATTTACATAGGTTCAGAGGATGCCAAGTTTTATGCCTTTCGTGCAGACGGACATACAGAATGGACGTTTGACACCAAATACGATATCGATTCTTCTGCTGCTATTGACACTGAAGGAACCATATACTTCGGCTCCGGAGACAACAATCTCTATGCATTTACCTCCAGTGGGAAACTGAAGTGGAGTTTTGAAACTGGCTCTTCTGTTCATTCATCTCCTGCTGTTGGATCTGACGGTACCATTTATGTTGGTTCCAGAGATAAAAAACTGTATGCCCTTAATTCCAATGGAAGTTTGAAGTGGCTCTTTGAAACAGGATGTGCAATAGAATCGTCACCGGCTATTGATGCCGATGGCACCATTTATATCGGCTCCAATGACGGGAAACTTTACGCTATTGGGGAGGCTTTTCAGCAATAATGAACGGAAAGTCTCCGAACAAGAATAAAATTTTTATACTGTCTTTTTTCTCTAACAATCACACAAAAAGGCCAGCATTTTATGCTGGCCTTTTTGGTTAGTTCTATCCGAATTTTTTACGAACAACCTTTACGTTCTCACGAAGAATTTACGACTTCATCTTTACCTTAACATCCTTAATCTCCTCAGGAGACCCGCCTGCTCGAGGAAGACCTGCGCTTCCGGAACCTCCTTTTATGGCCTCCATCGTCCTGGCGCCCCTTTCATCCATGGCATTTGCGAACCAATACAGGAATGTGACAAAGAATGTACCTCCCACAATGTTACCAAGGGTAACAGAGACAAGATTCCAACCAAACATCTTACCCCATGAAATTGCGGCAGGGTCGTGGGGCAATAAATTTGCGATCGTCAATATTGTCATATTCGCAACGCTGTGTTCCATGCCTGTCGTAATAAAGGCGAATAAGCACCACCATATCATAATCAATTTGCCGGAATCGCTCGTGCACCTGAAGGTTGACCATATTGCAAGACATACCAGCCAGTTACAGAAGATACCCCTGAAGAATAGTTCCCACCATGGCGCAGTAGATTTATAGGTGGCCACCTTAAGTATGAATGACTTCCACGGATCGGGAGCAAAGATACCAGCCGCAATAACCATAAGCGCAAAGAGCATTGATCCACCCAGGTTCCCTAAGTACGTCCAAAACCAGCCCAGCATGGAATCACCAAGCGTTATAGTGCCCCTCAGTGTTCCCTTAAATATAAGGAGGTTATACCCCGTAAACAGCTCGGCTCCACCAACAATTACTAATGACAATGCAATACCAAAGGTTGCGCCGGCAACTATCTTACCAATCCCTGGATTTAGCGCTGCAACCGGAGCGGCAGCAATAAAAGCAAGGATAACACCAAATCCAATGTAAAAACCAGCCATCACAGAGAGTGTCAAAAAACCTGTTAGACTGTGTTTCATTGCAGTGGCTTTTTTAAGAGACACCGCAGCAATTGCATCTACGTTCGCAGTATATAACATTAATTGTTCTCCTCTAAAATGTTGTTGTGAATATCAACTTCAAAACAACACCCCTTTTTTAACATATTTCTCCTCTTATTACAAACTTCCAACATCTAACGGGCAAAAACTCTTTTTATATTTTTAATTTTTTATCATACCTCCTTTCCCTTATTTCTAAACAATCAGACAAGCAAATCCCCCCATTGGCTGAATTCCGCTTCAACTCTTTTTTCTGAGAATCATTTTGTTCATATCCATGATCTGTTCCAGGTTACGGACTTTGTCAGCTAATAGTTTTTTTTCGAGCGCCTTCTTTCCTATATCGATTACATCTTTCTGTCTGAAAGGCTTCAGTATGCAATCATACACTCCACAACTAGCCAGTCGGTCTGCATCATAGATATTCTGAGAAATTATTGCTACAATCTCAGCATCAGAGTTAGAGAATCTGATCGTCTTTAATACTTCATAGCCATCAGCAGGTCTTACACCCAAATCAACGATAATAAGGTCATAGGCATTTCTTCCGAATAACTCTGCCGCACCACCCCACCCCGTTCCGTCGCATGTTTCAAAACCCTCTCGCTTAAAGACACTTACCAGTGACTTTCTGGCTTTCTCCTGCTCTTCTATAATTAAAACCCTTGCCATAAAAATCTTTCGATTTTACCATTAATATCATCTTTTATTGTTTGGGAAGACTCCATTCTGGCGTTTTCGAGTGCTCATCAAACTGTTTTTTCAGCGCCGCATTTTCTTTTTCAACTCGCTCCAGACTCCCCATGAGTTCCCGAATGGTCACATCCTTGTTACTCAGCGTTTTCTTTGCAAGGGACAGCGAATCTTCTAATTCCCATATCTCCTTTTGCAACCGGGCCTTTTCCTCCTCCAGTTTTGCCTTTGCATCTTCAAGCTTCATGTTCACGAGCTTGAGTTGCTCGCCCTGTGTCTTAAAAGAAGCTGCTATCTTTTCTGCATCTTCTTTTTGCCTAGTAATATCATTAACCATCTTATTCAACTCTTCCATAGAACCGAAGGCCTTCATCACCCTTTTTTCGAGTTGTTCATGGAAGGTTTTTTCCCTGATATAACCTGCCTCCTTCATGGCATAGTATTTATTTATCATCTTGGATGCAAACCCTACATTCACAAACAGCAATATTATAATAAGGGTCTTCGCATTAACGGATAAGCCCTTTACTATTTCATTTCCCATAATTTTCTGCTCCTAGTTCAGCGTTTTGAAAATCTTCCTAAAAATAATCGCTTTATCTTTCTGTAATATCCCTGAATACACCTTCAATTCGTACCGCTTTACCGTTTTCATCGCGCACGAGATTGCATGTCCTTTCTGAAATGAATCGCTCTCCATTTTTCCTTTTGCAATATGATGTAAAATCCCTCCATACCCCTTCTTTTTCAAGCTTTTCTACCAATTCTTTCCGATCATCGGGATTTACATATACATCCTTAACCCGTGTGCCAATTACTTCTTCTGGCGAACCATAGCCAAGTATCTCAGCGCCAGACTGGTTGATCCATGTAAATACCCCATCTTCAGTAGGTTCACACTGATAGATCCCCTCTCTCAACGAATTCAGTAATTGTCTATGATGTCTTTCAGATTCCTGCAATTCCTCTTCAAGCTTCTTTCGTTCGGTAATATCTCTAAATATTCCATCAACGCGAACAGGTTTGCCCTTCTCATCAGCAATCATATTAGATGTCCGTTCCATATAGAAGCGTTCGCCATTTTTCCTCTTACAAAAAGATACAAAACCCTTCCAAACGCCTTCTTTGGATAGCTTTTCAACCACCTTTATGCGGTCATCCGGATTCACATAAATATCCTTTACCTTCATTCCAATTACTTCTTCAGGAGACTTATAACCCAGAACTTCAGCTCCGGCTCGGTTAATCCATATAAACGTACCGTCCACTTCGGGTTCAGATTGATAAACACCTTCTTTTAGGGAATCGAATAACAAGCGATATCTCTTTTCTGATTCGGTAATCTCCTGCTCTGCCTTCTTCCTCTCTGAGATATCCCTGAGTACCCCGTAGATAGCTACAGGGCTTCCCTTCTCATCCCTCAGCATATTACTTGTACGTTCTGCATAAAAACTTTCACCATTCTTCCTCTTACAAAGGGATACAAATTCCCTCCACACCCCATCTTTTTCAAGTTTCTCACAGAGGCGTCTTCTGTCCTCCGGATCTACATAGATATTTTTTACCTTTGTCCCGATCACTTCTTCCGGGCTACTGTATCCCAATATTTCTGCGCCGGACTTATTGATAAATGTAAATACACCCTCAACGCCAGGTTCAGATTGATAAATACCTTCCTTTATGGAGTTAAATAATTCTCTATATCGTTTTTCGGACTCCACTACCTCCCTCGTCTTTTCATCCAGAGATTTCGCCATCACGTTAAAGGAATTCGCTAATTCACCAATCTCATCTTCCCTCTTTATATCAACCCTTTGCGACAAATCCCCGGAGGCCATCTTTTTCGTTACTTCAGTCAGCTTAATAATCGGTGTCGAGGTTTTTCTGCCAATAATATACGCCACAATTACAATGGGAAATGCAATCACCAACAACACTGAACTCACAATATAATTAAGATTATAGGCGGCTCCATACCCCTCGTCCCTGTCGATTTCAGCAATAACGCCCCAATTAAACTCCGGCAACCAGCGCCATACACCAAGAACCGTCAAGCCGCTATAGTCCTTATAACCTTTCGCATCAAATCCACTATTCCCTGCAATACACTGCTGGACACCGCTGGTTAATTCTCCAGTTTCTGGATTAACCAACTTCAATTCCAATGCGCACCTTTTTTTAACCAATCCCATCTCTTTTAAATGTGCAGCAAATCTCGATTCGGTGATCATATACCCATCTTTATTTACCAGATATGTCTCTCCTGTCTTCCCCAAATGAAGACTTAACATCAAATCGTTCAGGGTCTTTTCGTCTACTCTAATGGCAACAACGCCAACTACAACTCCATCACGATCCTTAAGTGGCGTCGAAACAAACATCGTAGGCATACCCAGCTCTTTCTCCCCCAATTCATTGGCAAGCGGGATTTCAGATGGAAAAACATTCGATATAAATGTATTTCCTTGTAGTGCCTCCCTGAAGTAATCCATTTGCGAAATGTCGGTTCCTATGCCTTCTTCCGCCGTAGCAACTGTTACCAAGCCTTTATCATTACTTACAAGAACACCTTTATAACCATACTCATCCTTTACTACCTCAAGATATTGGACGATATCTGCAAAATCTTTATCCTCCTTTGTGATCTTTGCGCATTTGACCATCAATGGGTTGTTTGCGATGACGCGGGCATTTTTCATCCTTTCCTGCACCCAGGAAGTTACCAATTCAGCTTGTTTATGACCAACACCATCAAGATTTCTTATAAGCACTTCCTGAAGGTCCGCCTGAACCCTCGGATATGCTATGATTCTTAACAAAACAAATGGGAGCAACGTGAATACGATTAGCAAAAAAATAAGCCGATTTTTAATCGAGATATACATAGTTTTCTCCGTAATTTAACAAATTACTTCCCCAAATCCATGAATAAGTGCCCATCCATTGTGTCGCTCATACTATTACCACCAATGTGTCGGATAATCCCTTTTCCCCATCTTATTAAAAATGACACCAATTAATATCAAAATAAAAGCGCCCAAAATAACGGGATTCAAGATATACATATATCCAACACCTAACCCCCCGGTCTGAACGGCCACATACGCCGTTGCACCTGCTGGCGGATGGATCGAATAGGTAACCGTCATAAGCACAAGTGCGAGGGCAACACCAAGCGCAATAGACCAGAACGCAGTGCCAAAAAAATCATGTATCGTTACACCAATGCATGCTGCAAGAAAATGGCCGAGTAATACATTTCTCGGCTGTGCGAGTGGCGCTTTATAAGCGCCATAAATCAATACGGCGCTTGCGCCAAATGGCCCCAATAGCGTCGGGCACTTCCAGAGATACGCGAGCAACGCTGTAAATCCCACCCCCAAAAACGCACCCCATAAAGAAAGCCATACCTCCCGCGCAGGGATCGCAGGTTGGGGCGATCTGGGTAACTTTTTTATAAACGTACTAATCTTACTTATCTCGTCCATTATCGGCATGTTTCTATTCTCCCTATTTGAATACCCTTTAAAACGCGACAAAAAACTCCCTTTAGCTTCTTCAAAATCTTCCTTTACCTCAAACTTAACGTCTATAACTTTTTTAACCCTGGCAGTTTTCTTCCTCTTAAACATCTGTGGTACCTGTTTATCCTCACATAACTGGAAAGTGAAATTTCCGTTTATTTATCATAACGAAAGATATACCAACTTCTCATCAAAAACAAAATGCCACCTATATTTCATATAAGTGGCATTGAATCAATATCTTATTAAAACAACAATATTCTTTTGTATTTCTATTATTCGGGCTTTACCCGTTCACAAAAACATTCCATTATGCAACAATAGTTTCAGGATGAAATTATGTGCCAATGGTGTCCGAAATTTCGTGCTGTGGTTTAATCCGATATTTTTTGATCTTTCTCCAAAGAGTTGTTGTTGATATCCCAAGTATTTGAGAAACTCTTGTTTGATTTCCGCCGTATTTATTCAGTGCCTCAATGATTGCATTTTTTTCCTGTTCTGCGAGCGTTGTTACAATGAACGATTTCCTCTTCTGATCTTCCAGAGGATCTCTGGCAAGTGCAGCAAATTCCTCTACAGGAAGCGGAAGTTCGTCTGCATTTATTATCTCGTTCTTAGACAAAGTAACAGCCCGCTCTATTATGTTCTGAAGCTCTCTGATATTACCAGGCCAATCATAGTTCACCAACGCCCGCATTGATTCTTTGGAAAATACCCTTTTTCCCTTTTTCAGTTTTTCTAAAATTTCTTCCAAAAAATATTCTACCAAAAGCGGGACATCTTCCCTCCGTTCTCTCAAGGGAGGAAGATGAATACGTATCACATTAATTCGATAAAAGAGATCTTTTCTGAATTTCCCCGACTCAACGGCTTTTTCTAAATTTTCATTGGTGGCCGCAATAATTCTTACATCTACATATATGGCTTTGTTTCCACCAACCGGGCGGATCTCCCCATCCTGTAAGAACCTCAGGAGTTTTACCTGTGTTGACGGCGAAGTCTCACCAATCTCGTCTAATAAAATCGTCCCCTTTTGAGCCTGCAGAAATAACCCAACCTTATCTTTCACAGCCCCCGTAAATGCCCCTCGCATATGCCCAAATAGTTCACTTTCCTGCAAATTTTCCGGTAACGCACCACAATTGATTACAACAAACGGGCCGTCTTTTCGAAGACTATTGTAATGAATAGCCCTCGCAATGAGCTCTTTTCCTGTCCCACTCTCCCCCGTTATCAGGACTGTACTTTCAGTACGACATACATGTGAAGTTATTTTTAGCACTTCCAGCATGGCATTAGAATTACCCACAATACCCTCAAATTTATATTTATCTCTAATTTCTCCTTCGAGGTACCTGACCCTGTCCTTCAAGCTCTTCTTTTCAATCGCTTTTTTTGCAACTTTCAAGATTTCCTGGTGACGAAAGGGTTTCGTCACATAATCGTATGCCCCATCCCGAATTGCCTGAACTGCCGTGCTAATAGTACCATAAGCAGTAATCAGCACCACTTCCGTGGATGGATTTGCAGCTTTTACCGCCTTGAGCACTTCCAGACCGTCAACCTTTTTCATCTTTAAATCTGTAACTACCAGGTCATATACATTATGACTATCCAATTTTTGAATGGCCTCTTCCCCGCTTGCAACGCCTTCAACCTGATATCCTTCATCTCTAAAAGCAATCACGAGGGATTCTCTCATGGCATCTTGATCTTCCACAACAAGGATTTTACCGTTTTCCATAACTCTTACATCATCCCATTAAAAAGGTACTCTGGATTGCCAATTTTTCATTTCCGACAGGCAACTTAATATAAAAGGTTGTCCCCTTGCCCTCTTTACTCTTCGCATCAATAGTTCCCCCGTGGTCATCAATAATACGCTGGACCACTGAGAGACCCAAGCCTGTGCCTTCTGATTTCGTCGTATAAAAAGGTTCAAATATTTTATCCAACTCATGGGCAGGTATACCTCCCCCAGTATCTGATATCACAATCTCCACAGCATCTCGTAAAAAGAGACTAGTTTTCCTTACCATTATCCTGATCTGTCCCCCATTTGGCATAGCCTGCAGAGAATTTATAAACAAATTCCACAATACCTGGTGGATTAAATCCGTATCAATATATACCTTCGGCAATATGCTTTCATAAATCTCCTTTATCTCGATCTGGTCAGTACATCGGCTATCCTGCTCTAACAGGAAAATGGTATTTTTAACTACTTCCCGAATATCCTGAAGAGAAAAGGAAGGTTCACGCGGATGCGCAAAGGTTAAGAAATCGCTGATAATCCTATCCAATCTTTCAGATTGCCCAACGATCATCTCCAGGAGATTCTTATCCTGCCCCGTCAGTTTCAAATGGGTGTCCAGAATTCCCACCGAGTTGCAGATCGCACCAAGGGGATTTCTGATCTCATGTGCAATTGCCGCGGCAAGTTCACCCATTGAGGCCAATTTTTCAGATCTCCGTACCTGCTCCTCCATCTTTTTCCTTTCTGTAATATCCCTTACAAATGCCCTCACACAAATACTTTCGCCCGTTTTGGTATTATAAAGACCTGTTCCGTTAATCTCGACATTGATTTCCTTTCCTGATTTTGCCAGAAATACCGTTTCTAATTCACTGCTCCCGGTTTCTTTGATCCGTTTCATATGTCTCTTTATTTCCTCGCGGCATTCACCTGGCACAATATCTTCAAGCGTCATCTGCCTCATCTCTTCTATTGAATACCCCAATTTATTCAATTCCGTCTTATTTACGTTAATAAATTTCCCTTCGAGACTGATTTCATGGATCATTTCCGGCGCGTTTTCCACCAGATCCCGATATTTCTTTTCTGATTCCCTTATCGACAGGAAAAGTCTTGTATTTTCGATGGCAATAGCTAATTGTGGTGTAATTTGATTCAATAATCCAAAATGCACCTCCGTAAAAGCATCTTTTTTTTTGCTCCCCAGCGTAATAGCTCCCGTGGTAATTCCTTTTAATTTCAATGGAAAACACAAATATGCATGTATACCCTTCTCGCATAATTCCCGATCAAACTGATATTCTCCCCCAACCGTATCTGCAACAACAACGGGCACGCCCTTCTTCATGGCAATACCCTGTGCCGTTGCATGAAATGGAGACTGACAGCTTGCGAACCAATCAGTGGATAATAATTCCCCCTCAACAATATTGAAATTCTCCGTAATTTCTGTCCCATCGATGAGACTCGCGACACCGAACCAGGTAAAATCGATCATGCGTTTCAGTTCAAGGTAAATATTTTTATAAACTTCTTTAATCTCTAAACCCGATGCAATTACCTTATTGACATTATTTACAATTTCTTTTTCAAGCGCCACCAATTTCTCTTTTGTAATGTCTTTTGATATTACTACAAACCCGATTGGATACCCATTTTCATTGCGTCGTAATGTAAAAGTGACATGAACAGGAAATATCTCGCCGTTTTTCCTCCTTCTTACAACCTCTCCCTCATATCGGCCCGTTCTCCGCGCCACATCCAGAATATACTCCACCTTCCCTAACTGCACATCTTCGGCAGTATGAAGATCTCTCACATTGGCTATTCCAATCACTTCTTCCGGTCCATAGCCATAAATCAGGCTTGCTCCCGCATTAAACGCAAGGATATTTCCATTCAAATCCTGCGCAATAATTGAATATTCCGTTGAACCAGCCAAAATACTATTTAAAAAATTCGTTGTCTCCTGCAGCTTAAGGGTTCTCTCTTTTACGGTATTTTCAAGATCAATCGTATAATTCTTTAATTTGACCGTTTTTTCCTCTAAAGATTCCGCCATAATATTAAACGACTGCGACAATTCACTAATTTCATCTTTTTTGCCACTCCCTTTTACCCGTTGTCCCAGATCTCCGCTGGTGATTTTTTTCGTTACCTCTGTTATATTGAGGATGGGATCTGAAATCCGTTTGCCGAAGTAAAATGCGGCCAGGAGCAATGGGAAAGCCAACACCAGCAGCATTGAAAGAACAAATCTTTTCAAGCTGTAAGCCGCCCCATACCCTTCCTTGATATTGATCTGCGCAAGTAAACCACAATTATGCTCCGGAATCCAGCACCATGCCCCCAGCACCTTCCTGCCATCGTAATTTATATAACCTTCCATATCGTATCCGTCTTTACCGTTCAGACATTTTTGAGCGCCATCTGTGAGTTTTCCTGTATGGGGATTTACCACCCTTAACTCTAATGCCGTCCTTTGGTAAACCAGGCCAGCCTTTTTTATCGCATCAACAAATCTCGACTCCGTGAGCATAAAGCCCTCTCTGTTGATGAGAAAGGTTTCCCCTGTCTTTCCCAGTTTCGCACTTTTCATAATTTCGCTGAGTGGTAATGTTGTTACCTTGAGAATAACCGCCCCGAACATAAGGTTGTCAGAACCAATGAGCGGAGCTGATATAAACATCATCGGTTCGTCACCATCACCCTTTTTGTTCTCGCCTTCGCCCGGAAGAAGACGTTGAATTCTGGATATAAAAATACGTCCATTCAACGCCTCTCTGCAATAATCATGGCTCATAATGTTAGAACCCACCTGTTCCCTCTCTGTGGACACAAGCACTGTGCCATCCCGTGAGATAATATATACGGATTTATACCCGTACTCTGTTTTAATCATCTCGATATATTCATAGAGCTTTGAAAAATCCCTGCTCCTGCCATCCACACTTCGTTCCCATACGGCAGAGACATTTTTACTGACAATCTTTGCGTCATGCTTCCTTTCGCCAAACCACATTTTTACAATTTCTGTCTGTTTTTGCTTTACCCCCTCCAAGTTTCGTATCAAGGCCTCTTCCAGATCCTTTTGTGCCTTGGGGAAGGCCATAAAACGCAACAACAGTAATGGCGTAAATGAACATACTAAAAGTATCAGTATGAGCTTGTTTTTAATAGACTTTAATGAAAACATTTTCCTTTATTGTGAGTAATATATAACAGCCCATCGGACATTGAATAATTATACGGAAAGGGGCAGAGACTCTCACTTAATTGACTGATAACGTATTGATACATCCTCTCAGCTTCTTCCGGCGACATGCCCTGCACTACTTCGTAAAAATAACCTAATCCCAAATCCTCTCCTCCGGGCGCCATGATGCTCGCCAGCCCGTATTCCGAGGGATTTTGAGTAATCGGAGAATCCTTTTCCATTCCAAAAAGGGACGGCAGGCAGGAAAAACCCGGCGAATCCAGATATTCTTTCCTGAGTACAAAATCAAGTGTCTCCAATGCCTCTTTTTCGGTTTCAGTTGGAAATCCAATAATTATATAGAGGTGGAATGCTATGCCTACTTTCAGGCATCCATCCAATATCCTTTTCACAATGTCCGCCTTTATCCCCTTTTTCATTAAATCCAACACACGTTGATTGTATGATTCCAGGCCAAAAACCAATTTTTGACATCCGGATTTATACATCTTCCCCAGCGCGTCATCATTAAGGGCATTTTCAAATCGCACCCCTCCCATCCATTTTATATCCCATTTGTTTTCCAGCAGGCCTTGAGATATCTCCCGCAATTGATTGACGGGAACGGATTCGTCAGTAAAGAAAAAATATGGCGTATGGTATTTTTGCGAGAGTTTATTGATATCTTCCAGGAGTAAATCCGCCTTCCGCAATCGAAAATTCCTATGGTCAAGATGCAGGTTACAAAAGGCACATTTCCTGTAATAACACCCCCTTGATGTTTGCACGGGAAGGACGGATGCAGGGGCATGGTAAAGCCTCAGGGGAAGCCCATCAAAGTCGGGCGTAGGAAGCCTATTCAGGTCTTCCGCATAAAATGGCTCATTGATCCTGGTGGCGTTGTTTTCCCGATAAATCAGATTGGGTACCTTTTTAAAATCCCTCTTACCATCGACCTGCCCTGCAAGTTCCAGCAAGGCATGCTCGCCTTCAAAAACAACAAAGCTATCCACAATCGAAAAGAGGCTATCCACCTTCTTCAAATTTTCAATGAGCTTCGTAAAAACACTTCCTCCTATGGTAATGTGAACCTCTTTGTTGCGGTCCTTTATCAGTTTTGCAAGGGTGAGCCCCGGAATGATCTGAGAAGTGCTGGTAATGGAAATACCCACTAATTTTGGAGAGAACTCCAGGATAGAAGGAAGAAAATAGTCTTTATAAAGATTAAGGAAGATATTTTCTTCCTCATTATCCAGTGCCTTAAAAATTTCCTGAGAGGAATACACAGAATACCGCATATCGTTGTTGAGCGCGGTCAGCGATGAGGGATAGTACAGGGTTGATATGATCCCGAGAACTTCATTAACAACATTAATACTTTCAATGTACCGATCGAGATCGTAAAAACCCTCTGACCTTAAGGTACGTTTCGCAGATTCTACCTTTTTCATAATATCAGGAATTGTTTCCACTGCATGAACCAGGGCCTGGCGTTTTTCACGTTCACCAGGAGCAGCTCCCCAGTGGGGCGCCGCTCTCATAGTATCCATGCGTCTTAATTTATCAACAATCCTCTGATAAAATTCACCACAAGTCTTTTCCGTAAGGAGAACATCCAGTAACTCAATGTTAATATCTCTCTGGACGACGTCACATACACCGCTTTGTCTTAAAAAAGCCGTTAAAGAGGGTAAACTGAGGTAGGGCTGTGAAGGGTGCCACGACGGTGGGAATATGAGCAGTATTTTCATTACTTCACCTTTTTTTATCCCCCTCTGCCTTGCCTAGAGATTTAACCTTCGGCGGCATGATTGAATCCAGATGTAATGCCTCCCTCCCTGCTAAAACATCCATTTGCTTTTGGGCCTGTATCTTTACCGGTAAACCATATATCTTAATAAACCCAAGAGAGGCGCTGTGATCAAAGGTATCTTCTTTCTGATACGTGGCCAATTTTTCGCTATAAAGGGACATCGGTGATTTACGTCCCACAACGGTGCATGTCCCTTTTGTTAATTTCATGCGGATCGTCCCCTTCATAAGCCTCTGACTGCTTAACACATACGCTACCAGATCCTGGTGAAAGGCAGAAAACCAGAGTCCATTATAAATCAAATCCGCATAGTGCGAAGAGACAATATCCTTAAACCGCAAGGCATCTTTTGTCATAATCATACCTTCCAACGACTTGTGGGCCGTGTGTAATATGATAGCAGCTGGAGATTCATAAATCTCCCTAGACTTAATACCTACCAGTCGGTTCTCTAAATGATCAATACGGCCAACACCGTGCTTTCCACCCCTCGCATTCAAGGTATTGATAATGGTAACCCCATCCATTTCTTCGTCGTTAATAGCCACAGGGACCCCCTTTTCAAAATGAATCTCCATGTATTCAGGTGCATCCGGGGCATCATTTGCATTCTTTGTCCATTTGTAGACTTCCTCCGGTGGTTCAGCCCAAGGGTCTTCCAGTATCCCACACTCAATGCTTCTCCCCCAGAGATTTTCATCCGTACTGTACGGACTCTTGATCTTTGCCTCTACCGGAATATTATGTTCCTCGGCATATCTGATCTCTTCATCACGCGTCATCTTCCACTCACGTACCGGGGCAATGATTTGCAACTTAGGATTCAATACCTGCAAGGATACATCCAGACGTACCTGGTCATTCCCTTTCCCTGTACAACCATGTGCCACGGCATCTGCCTTTTCTTCATGTGCCACATCTGCCAACAATTTTGCAATCAGTGGTCTCCCTAAGGCCGTTGCCAACGGATAAACACCCTCGTATAAGGCACCCGCCTGCAATGCTGGAAAGATAAAATATTTGACAAACGTATCCTTTGCATCAATGACAATCGCCTTTTTAGCCCCAATCTTTAAAGCCTTTTCCCGGATGGCATCCAGGTCCTTTACGGCGCCAAGATCAATGGTCACTGTAATAACATCCATGTTATATTTTTCGGGAATCCACTTGATTGCCACCGAGGTATCCAAACCGCCCGAGTAGGCCAGCACCACCTTTTTCCGTTGTTCAGACATGTATATCAATCTCCCAAATATTAATTAGTAATAGTTCATCTCACCGCAAAGAGCGCAGAATTCGCAGAGATTTTTAAGAAAAAACTTTAATTCCTGAACCTGTCTGGAACAAGTTTTTAATTTTAAAGTCTTCCCTGCGTCCTTTGCGTACTCTGCGGTAAATATCATATTTAAAATTGAAGACGACACCATTTCAAAATGAAATTATAGCACACAGGAAGCAATTATCAACTGATTTTCAATATGAAATGGTTAGCCAGAGTACCCTCATTCAAAACAAATATAGATTTGTTTTAAAAAGAAGAAAGAAGACCGCAGAAAGCGCAAGGAAGAAAAAAGGCAAATTGAACAAGCTGGAACTAAAACGGAAGAAATGAAGCAAAAACTGATTTGCAGACTTCAAACTATCAAAAGGCTAAAAAGCACCGTGTGGTTCGATTTCACCGCACTGACGTGTTGGACATCTCATGGTTAAATTTACGAATGTACCAATGACCCATTCATCCTGAGGGATCTAATTGTCTTTAATTCTTTTGCCTCATGAAGTTTCGCTTTGTATATATCCCATCTGAGTTGCAGATTCATCCAAAAATCTTCTAAAACCCCAAAGAATTTTGCAAGTCGTAAAGCTGTACTGGGTGTCACACCACGGCGTTTGTTGATGATTTCATTAATCCCCTGGTATGGAACATGAATTTCCTTTGCCAATTCCCGCTAGGTGATACTCACAGGGATTAAAAATTCTTTAAGGACATCTCCCCAGGATGGGTTGGCTCTCTATGTGTTGGTATGCAAACCATATTTATCTCCATAAAATATTCTAGAATCAGGTAGGGCAGGGCATTGCCCGCCAAAATCAATCTCACAGTTCCAAAGCGACAGACAACCGAATATTTAACGTTGGATGTCGTACACGCACCACGCCAATTACCGATTATTTTGTCAAAACCATTTCGATCCAATTCCCGTTTTCACGAGAACATATCCTTCATGCAGAATCCACCCCGATTGCTCAATTTTTGATAGGCGGTGCCTACCCTACCTGGCTACCTGGCAGTCATGATTTTTTACATAACGCCCGGGTACAGCGTCGCCTGCACACCTTGGTTGGGCATTCTCCTATAGTTTGTCTGGTCTTAGCTGATTTAGTTTCTTGCTCGCCGCTGGGTTTCGCTCCAGAATCATATCATACAAGTATGGCCAGTATTCCGTTGCCAGCAAGCCGACACCTTGCATATTGCGGCGGACAAACGATGCTGTTTTGAGCACCCTATGCTTCCGAAGATCGTCGAGGAATACCGGTGATCCAAGGTGGCAAATTCTGCGTATCTCGCCGAAATATGCATCCCCTTCGCGCCATCCTGCGCCACCCCGCGCAATGTCGTTTCCTGAAAACACGAATACATCCGTAATGGCGGAAACTGGAGCGCACTTGTACATCAGCAATAAGTCTCCGGGGGTTGCTCGTTTTGACAGTGCCCATTCCATGCGATCATGCTCGTCGAGATATTCCTGTTGACTCTTGATTGCCTGTTGGATCCAGACTTTTCGGGCAACTCCAAAATGTCGCTTCAGTTCGATGACCTCAATCGAGCCGGGGACATCTGGCCAGTCATGATGCCAGCACACAATCACATCGCATTTAGCCTGATCATGACCATGTACCTTAAAACTGCTTGATCTGAACTCGAACTCTATTCTGGCTTTCTTCTCCGAGTCTCCCATTCGCCGGTAGGCAGTGCAGTCCGGAAATTGGGGGCGTATTTCCTCAATCCGAAATTGGAGCAGGCGCGCGACATGCGCAAAGAGAAAGACAACGCCGAGTTCATTGCTTGGCGCATACTCCATGGGCGCATTCTTCAAGGCAACTGGCTTATATTTTTCTCTCATTCTCTTCTCGCCCTAACATTGATTTTTATCTTTATTCTATAATTACAAGCATATTATTCTTACGATATGGCGGATGTCAAGCAAGAAAGCAGCAGAATTATATTGGAAATCAGAGAAATTATCTCTATAACGAATCAAATTTTATCATTATGCTTTCAAAGACCACCTCATTTAGAAAGCATTCAAATACCGTTTGAATTTGATGTCTTTTTCTGATAACATTCTTAAATTACGGAACATCTTACTTCTCTGCTGGTTTAGGCTTGTAGCCTGAACCGAAACATTTCGATTCAATTGAGGACGATTGAACTAGCAAAGATTGTCATTCCTGTAAAAGTAGGAATCTAGACCTCTGGATTTCCACTTGCGTGGGAATGACAAAGAGTACATCTGAAATTCCCTGTTAAATTTATTACAAAACAATTTCGAAACAAATAATCAAATGTCACTAGAAGAATTCAATCCAGCAAACTTCTTTGGCAAGGCTCGCATCCATGTCTTGCTCTTTATTGCAACGTTTTTGACCACGTATTATGTTAATGGATTATGGTACTCCATTACCATAATGACGATTCTTCTTTCTCATGAATTGGGACACTTTTTCATGTGCCGAAAGTATCATGTTGCAGCCACGATGCCCTATTTTCTCCCCCTTCCGTTTCCGCCCTTTGGCACCTTTGGGGCAGTGATCAAGATGAAGGGGCTTATACCGGACAAAAGGGCTTTATTCGACATTGGTGCAACTGGCCCCCTGATTGGACTTTTATTTTCCATTCCGGCAATCATTATTGGACTCTTCCTCTCTGATGTGCGTCCCGTACCCAGCGATTCCTCCCAATACCTCGGACTCGGAGAACCGATTCTGTTCTCATTTATTGCCAAACTCGTATTGGGAAATCTCCCTGAAGGTATGGATATCTATCTTCACCCTGTTGCCTTTGCCGGGTGGGCGGGTTTGTTTGTTACAGCGCTCAATCTACTGCCGATCGGACAGCTTGACGGCGGGCACATCATGTACGCCTTGTTGGGTAAAAAAAGTAAAATTGTTTATACGATAGGTATTCTTATTTTTTGTGTAATTGCCATATTGCTGTATCCGGGATGGATGGTCTTTGCCGTATTGCTTTTGCTTTTTGGATTCCGACACCCCGCCCCTATAGACGAACACACCACACTCGACCCCAAACGTAGGATACTCGGCATTATCCTGTTTATCATATTTTTCGTATCCTTTACCCCAGTGCCACTTAAATTATAATTAAATGAAGACAAAAGTTGTTATTGCCATGAGCGGTGGCGTTGACAGCAGTGTTGCCGCACATTTTCTAGTCGAACAGGGCTATGAGGTCATCGGCCTATTCATGCGTCTGGGTATTGACAAACTTGACTCCATAACCAAGACAAAAGTCTGCTGTAGCCTTGAGGATGCAAATGATGCCAGAAGTGTCGCAGATCAGCTGGGTATTCAATTCCATGTCTTAAACTTTAAGGACGCCTTTAATCGCATCATCGATACCTTTTGCACCGAATACCTCAATGGCAGAACGCCCAACCCGTGTATTCTCTGCAATCAGGAACTCAAATTTGGCCGGTTGTTGGATTTTGCAAGGATGCTAAATGCCGATTTTATCGCAACCGGACACTATGCAAGGGTGGAAAGGTCAAAGGACAGGTATATCCTGAAAAAAGGCATTGATGCCCGTAAAGATCAATCCTATGTGTTGTTTTCATTAACTCAGGAACAACTCTCGAGAACCCTCTTTCCATTAGGTACGATAAATAAGGAGTCTGTTCGCGAAGTGGCCAAGAACTTAAATTTAAAAACCAAGGACAAACCGGAAAGCCAGGATATCTGTTTCGTCCTGGATAATAACTATCACACCCTTTTATACGAAAGGTTCGGAAATTGTATAACTCCAGGACCTATCAAAGATACCCAGGGAAATATTTTAGGAGAACACCCCGGAGCACCATTCTTTACCATTGGACAACGTAAGGGACTCGGTGTTGCCCTGGGAACACCACGATATGTGGTCGATATTAATCCACGGGAAAATACTGTTGTGATTGGCACCGATGACGAACTTCTGGAAGACGAATTGATGGCATCAGATCTAAATTGGATACCTCTTGATAAACTTGATACACCGTTGAAAGTACAGGTGAAGATACGATACAATCACGTCCCGGCACACGCTACCGTTTATCCTTACAAACCAGATAAGGTACGTGTCGTGTTCGAAGAACCACAGAGGGCTATTACGCCAGGGCAAGCAGTTGTTTTTTATGATAATGATGCAGTCGTCGGTGGGGGATGGATAGAAAGAAAAAACGTGGAAAATATTTAGCCGTTCCAGAGGCCTTTATATCGATGTCCTGCGAACTGAAGTTCACGCTACACAGGCGGTAAAACCTAATTTTTTAGCTGCTCGCTCCCAAAATCCTGTTTGGGAGTGTACTGGACAAGAAACTCAGTTTCTCTGTAATTGTGTTTCCAAACGGATGCTTCAACAAGTTCAGCACATGGTTTGGGAACAAGCGGTGGCGGTTTATTTAAAAACAATTTTCAAACGGCTAAAATGTTACCTATTATTTTATTCTAAATAGCTCCCCCTTTGTTTTTACTTTATTAATCCTACGAATCTGACCTCTCTTTTACTTTTATCTTTTCCTTTACCGGGGAGAAAAGATAACATCTCCATGCACAAATTCATATATATCTGTAACCAATTAAATTAGAAAACAATCCTGCGGTTTTAAATGTCAAAAGTTATGGTAATTCCGTGTTATACCTAAGAGGCTCACAATTTGTGATTTACAAACTTGATATATAGTAACCATAATCTAACGGGTGGCACGTACAAGCTATGCTTGTCCGTGTTTTTGTAATACTGCATAATGTTTTGTGCCTGCAATGGTCAGACTTGTATTGTCTATCCAAATTTCAAATGGATGATTCATAAACAATGTTGTGCAAGTTCAACACGGACAAACAGAGTTTGTCCGTGCCACCCTGTTATCAATTTAAAATTCACATTTTATGAGCATCTTGAGTATATTTGTAAGTGGAAAAGGATTTGACTTATTTCTCCAAATTTAATAAAGTAAACACCCATAAGCCTTTGCCTACAAAGGAAGAAAATCCATTCCTTCTGATAGGGAATTAAAAGAGCAAGGCTATTTTCCAGACTATACAAACTATTCAATGGATGCTGTTACAATTAAAAAGCCAAAAACGACTGCATTAATAGAAGAGCTGCATCGGCTCATCGGAAGAGAAAATGTGCTTCACGCACTGGAAGACCGGATATGTTATTCATACGATGGCTCCAAACAAAAATATGTGCCAGACGTTGTTGTACGGCCACAATCTACCCGACACGTTTCCAGCACATTACAGTTTGCAAATGAGCATGAAATACCTGTTTATCCCAGGGGTGCAGGCTCAGGGCTTACCGGTGGAGCTGTACCGGTAAAAGGGGGGATTGTATTAGATTTCACCCAAATGAATCACATACTGGAGATCATTCCTGAAGACCTCACAGCTACCGTGGAACCGGGAGTGGTCACCCAAACACTACAAAAGGAGGTAGCTAAATACAAACTCTTTTATCCACCAGACCCTGCCAGCGCCCCATTCTCTACCATAGGCGGCAATGTGGCTGAATGTTCAGGCGGAATCACGGGTCTAAAATATGGTGTTACACGAGATTATATTCTATCACTGGAGGTTGTCCTTGCCGATGGAAGTATCATCCATACGGGTCGCAAGACCTTGAAGAGCGTTACGGGTTATGATCTCACCCGTCTGTTTGTTGGTTCAGAGGGTACGCTGGGCATTTTTACGCAGATCACAGTAAAACTGCTTCCACTCCCGGAAAAGGCTGAAACACTTTTAGTCTTTTTTGCAGAGCCGCAGGATGCGGTTTTAGCCGCAAACCAGATCATCTCCAATAGTCTCTTGCCCCGGGCACTTGAATTTATTGACAAATCAAGTATTGCCTGTATTAAGGGATATAAGCAGGAAATTCAAATCCCTGCTGAAGTGAATGCCATTTTGCTCATAGATATTGATGGAAACGATACCAGTGTTAAAACAGAAGTTTCTCTCATAGAAAAAATTGTTACAGAAAATCATGCACTGATGGTTAGCTCCGCAAAAAATCCTCAGGAACGGGACGCACTCTGGGAAGTAAGGCGCGCCATATCACCCGCACTTTATCATATAGCACCTTATAAAATCAATGAAGACATCTGCGTTCCACGGAGCCAGATATTAGAAATGTTGCACAGAATAAACGATATCAACAAACGATATCCTTCCTTAAAAGTTGCTTCCTTCGGGCATATTGGGGATGGCAATATTCACGTAAATGTTATGTACCACGAAGGGGAGCAGCAACGGTTACTGGCAGAAAGGATGATTGAGGAAATCCTCCGTAATACCGTTAAACTTGGTGGAACTATTTCCGGAGAACACGGAATAGGAAATGTAAAATCAAGATTTTTGTCACTTGAGGTACCACCACAAGAGTTGCAAATTATGAAAGATATTAAACACCTGCTGGATCCCAAGGGTATATTAAATCCAGGTAAAATGTTTTTAGAATAAGCAATGTCTTAAACCACAGATTGCACAGATGTCACAGATGAAAATCTCAATAATCTGGTGAAATTCAATAATCCAGAATCTGTGTAATCTGCGAAATCTGTGGTTCCAAATGTTTTTCATTGGTCTGAGGCTTTGCCTCGATAGTATTTTAATTTCAATTCTCAGGGCCTCAGCTTCTCTGAGATTATTTTATTTACAGGAAAAAAGAATATTATTAGAAAAGGAGACATTTGTATATGGCGTTATCCAGGATTGCCAGGGAGGTAAAGACATCGGCAACGCTTGCCATCACCGCCAAGGCCAAACAACTAGCGGTAAAAGGCATCGATGTAGTTGGCTTTGGCGCAGGAGAACCTGACTTCGATACACCTGAAAATGTGAAAAATGCAGCCATCAAGGCAATTAAAGACGGCTACACGAAATACACCCCTACCGCAGGTGCACCGGTATTAAAGGAAGCCATTTGCGAAAAACTTTTCAAGGAAAATCACTTAAAATATAATCCCTCACAGATTATCGTATCTGCCGGGGCAAAACAAGCCATTCTGAATATTGTCCTCGTTTTATGTGACACCGGAGACGAAGCTATCATTCCAACTCCCTATTGGGTAAGTTATCCGGAAATGGTGGTCATGGCAGGTGCAACCCCCGTATTTCTGAAGACTACAGACAAGGAACATTTCAAGATTACCAAGGAATCCCTAGCCAGGGCAATCACACCAAGGTCAAAATTACTCTTTATGAACAGTCCCAGTAATCCAACGGGTATGGTTTATACCAAAGAGGAACTTCAGGAAATCGTAAGCTTTGCCGTAGAAAAAGGACTTTACGTCATCTCCGATGAAATTTACGAAAAGATATTATACGACGGCGCCAAACATTTCAGCCCGGCATCATTTCATGAGGAATGTTATAAAAAGGTCGTTACGATAAACGGTTTTTCAAAGGTATATTCCATGACGGGCTGGCGTTTAGGTTATGCCGCAGGTCCCGAAGAAATCATTAAGGCAGCAACCAATATACAGGACCATACAACTTCCGGAGCCAACTCTATTACCCAACTGGCAGGTGTAGAGGCGCTGAAAGGCAGTCAGGATTCTGTGGGAATGATGGTACGTGAATTTGATAGACGAAGAAAATATACCGTTGAGCGGCTCAATGCCATAAAAGGGGTGTCGTGTTTACTTCCGCAAGGGGCCTTTTATGCCTTCCCCAATGTGTCTGATTTGTACAAAAAGAAGATTGGCGGACAGTCCGTCACAAACTCTTTTGATTTAGTAAACCTGTTACTCGAAAAGGCACATGTTGCCTTTGTCCCCGGCGCCCCCTTTGGGTCTGATGAATACATCAGGATTTCCTATGCAACCTCCATGGGAAATATTGAAAAAGGGATAGACCGGTTTGAGAAATTTTTGGGCAGCTAGCAGATCGTTTCAGAATCTGTAATTTTTACCTAAATTCTGCCGATTTGTGCCTGACATCAACAATCCAGTGTTAGAAAATGCCGACAATTATTGAATAAGGATACATGTTAAAGGGACGAAAGATGAAAACCCAATCTGAGATATCAAAAGAGTACTGCATCCAAAAGTACAGAGAATACAAGGAAACTCATCATAGAATCCCTACTGTAAAAGAGTATCTCGAATTCGCTGGCTTTAATTATAGAAAGCTGATAAGGGTTTACGGCGACGACGCATACTCCAAATTACAGATCGAATGTGGCAACAGCACAAATAAACTGAATTTGGAGAGAACGCCTTTGGAAAAAATCATGCAGCAGTAGGGGCTTTAGCAATGGAGTTGGGGAAATTGCCTTCGTCCTCCCATTGGATACACCATGGACTAAAGCCATCTATCTCAGGATTAGAAAAGCCCCCTCACTTTATCAAATGGTCAGAATTCCCATTGAAGTTTAAGACTTGGGCAGAACAAGAAGGTATGGACCGCTATAAGAAAGTATTGGAATATATCAATTGTTTAACCGATCAATCGAAATCAAAAATGGATAAGAACGATCGCGAATTCCAAAAGATAATAGATGATATTAGAATGTGGTCGCCCGCCCGACGAAGGAATAGTGAGGGAGAATACAAAATAGAACTACGAAAACATTTAGAAAAAGTAGGGTATGAACTCAACGAGGAATTTGGAGAAAGCAATTTCGATTTATTGGTAAACAAAAAATATGCAGTGGAGATCAAGAAAGATCCTCAGCAAAGTGATTATGGCAGACTCTTTGGACAACTGGCACGACACCTTCAGCATCAAATCAATGTTATTGCCTTAATTATGGATGCTCCGAGCGAGGACAAGCTAAGCAATTTCAGATTATTGGTTGACGTATATTTTGAACAAAGATAACAAGTCCGTCGAGGTCATTAAGAAATAGGGCCGTTTAAGAACTAAATCCAGCCGACTCTTACACTCGCTGCTGATTTTTGGCGTTACACCCAGTGAAACACAAAGGAAGAAAACCAATGGCAACAGTCAAAAAAAAAGAATGACTGAAGCAATTCAATCACAACCTGACGATGCATCCTACGAGGAATTGGAACATCGTATTCGCACATGGCAGAAATAAAATGGCGGAATTACATTGGTATGAAGCACATGGAATTGGCAAAAAAGAAATTAAAAGAAAGAGGTATTTATAAAATGAATATTAATAAAACTAAATTTGTAGTTTGCATTAACAACGAAGGCTATCAAGCTTCCTTGGAATTGCATAAATTATATCAAGTTATCCCAGACAAAGCGGTAGAGGATGATGGAGATATAAGAATTATTGATGAAAGTGGAGAAGATTATATTTATCCTGCTTTTTATTTCAAAAAAGTATCATTAACGAAAGATGTCAAGTTGTTGTTATTGAAAGTATCGTGATAATTGACTTCTAACAAGTCGCTCCTCCCGACTATTATTCCGCTGGCTCTCCATAGCGACAGGTGAGCTTTGATGTTATAAGTATTTTCTGTATCTGGAGAGGAAACCATGATAAAAGAGCACGATCGAATTGTTTTGTTGAAAGATCTACCGGAGGATGGTTTACAGGCTGGCGATGTCGGTACGGTTGTTCATATTCATCGTCAAGGTGAAGCATTTGAAGTCGAATTTATGACACTTGACGGCAGAACGGTTGCTGTTGTAACTTTGCTTTCATCTCAAATACGAACAGTTAGTAAAAGGGACATCACACATGTTAGAGAACTTACTGTCTCTTGATTAAAAAGATATCGCTTTATTTTAATCTTTCATTTAAAAAGAAAAAGGCTTAATCCAAAAAAACGGATTAAGCCTTTTTGTTGATTTTCTAAAAACCCACTCTTTTGAAAAATTATTCAACGAGGCAGTTTTCACCCTCATGGTTACATGCAGACTTGTCTACGTCTCCTGGCTTCCTCTTCCATCCCAAGAGCAGATCCGTATATTCGCCATGTTTCCAGAAGTCATATGCCTTATGTTGGATACCTACCTGATCCTCCAGCGCCTTGAGTCTCCTCAGTCTGCTGGCCTCAGCCTTAATCTGAACAAGCCAACGGTCCTGTAAGAAGGCGCCTTTCCCGTAGGTAGCGCCGTACATAGCCCCGTGAGCCATGGCCTTATATACGGCATTGGTTATATAGACCAGCATTTCAAAGGCAGTACGTTCTACATCAGAAACGTTGTACATCCTGCCCTCACCACCGAGCAGACTGAAGGTATAATGTCCTGCATAGTCCGGAGCCAGATCACTCGGCATAGGATCCAGCATGCCATCGTTGTAAAGATCGACCACGATCTTCATGGCCTCACGCCACTTGGTAAAACTTACTTTCACAGCTTCATCCATAGCCTCGAACTGGTCAGATGCAAATCTGGGTGAATGGCAACCCTTGCAGGTATTAATCCAATTTTGCCGAGCTTCCTTAAATTTGGGTGCTCCCCGGTCTACAAGCGATGTACCCATATGGCTGTTTATGGTAGAGGCTTTTTGAGCATTATGTTCACCATCCTTCATATGGCAATATGCACAGGTTGGAGTTTTATAATTAGCTGGTTTCATGGGTTTTGTCCAGTCCCATGTATGTTGCTCGGTCTCATAGATCATCCCATGGTACGACTCCTTATACATTTCGTATTCATAATGATCGAGGCCTGTATGGCAGATACCACAGTTATTGGGTTTTCGGGCTTCTGCCACGGAAAAATCGTGTCTTGTATGACATCCATCACACCGATTCTCAGCTATACCATGGCATGTGGCGCATGCCGTCACCTCTGCAGCCGGCTTTGCTATCTGCCACGGGGTTTCCACTACACTCACATGGAATGCATGCGTGTGTGAACCGATCTTGCCAGCACGGTGACCATTTTTTTGTTCCGGATGACACTCACCACAATGCTTCCAGGAAGGCATATACAGCTGCTGGTGATTATTTCCATGGCACTTGTCACACCCAACAACACCCTTTTCGGTGGATGCATGTTTACTCTTTTTCCATTGCGCAACGATACCTGGTGTCTGTACTGTGTGACACATAATACATTCTTCGTGTTTAAACTCTCCGGAGACATTCATATTTGGCGTGTAGTAATGATCAGGATCATACCATCGGATAATGGGTAAAAACCCAAACAGCTTCCCAAACTTACCTTCGCCAGGTAACGTTTCTTCCGGACCTGTGTAGGTTGCCGTTAAACCTCCGTGGTACAAGTCACCAGAGTTGTCTGAACCAATCTTTTCACCTGTTATCTCTGAAATAATTTGTTGAATTGTCCTCTTATCCTTTGGATGAGACGCAGTCACCTCTTTCTTTGCGGGACCAGGAGCGGGGATCTCTGTCCTCACCTCTTCTTTCGGCTTCGCAGAAATTTCCTTTTCTTCTCCCTGTTTGATGGTAACGACTTCTGCTTTTTTCACAGCCGCCTGTTCGCAACCAAACTGGATACAGCCAAACAGGGTGAGTATACTCATAGAGATAATAAATTTTATCCCCTTGCTCATATCCTTCTCTCCTTTTTATTCAATAATGTTTTGTTAAAACGATTATGCCAAAAATTTATCTCAATAGTCATACAGTTCTTGTTATTTTTTTGCTATTTCTACCTTCCAAACTTCCGGCCCTTGTTCAACATATTTCCAGTCCAATTGCCCGCTCCGTTCTGCCTCCAATTGATATTTCAAAGGTTTCGGGTCGTGGTCGTTTATTAAGACCATAATCTCTCCCTTTTTCAGACTATCAAAGGTATTAAATATCTTTGGGTGTCTTTCACGGGGCACAATATTTCTCACATCTAATATGACAGGCTGTGTTTTACTCATGATCATTCCTTGTTAAATTAATTCATTGTTCATTACCCGAGACTAATGGCTAAAACAACCATTCTTTCCACACACTTCATTCCTCTGGAAGCTCCTTCAGGGGCGACAAAGATCATATTTTTTTTCATGTCAATCTTCTGATCGTTTAGTGTAAATATTCCCTTACCTTCTATTACATAAAAGATACCAATACTGTGTCCCCCATGCGGTGGTATTTCTTGGCCAGGTTCCATACAAATCAACGGTATTTTTACCTTTGGCGAAGCATAAAGAATGTTTGGAATAAAGTGATCTTTATTAAACTGTATCTTTTTCTCTATATCGATTGGTTCCAAATGTTTTTATAGCCTCCTCAAATTTTCTTGATACTGAATCTTGTTGCGTAATGACAATTATGAAGTTTCCCACTTCACAAGAACAATGTTAAATCAATCTTTGACATTCTATTCATGAAGTCTTGCCAGCCTCTTGTTTTGCAGCTTCGTTCAACTCTTTAACGAATTTATCAACATCGGTATTATGCATCATGCATGCAAGATTTATATCCTCCGTACCAAAGGAAGGACAATCGAAACATCCTTTTCCAAAATACTTTGTAAAAACCGCCTTTGTTGCAGGATATTTCTTCGTCACTTCTCCCGTACTCATTTTCTTCGTGATAAGAACCTCACTGCCCATAATTTCCCTCCCATAAAAAAGATGAAAGAACGCTGAAATAAGAAAAATTATTTAATGATTGTATTTAAGTAAAGTGATTCAGGAAACGAATCATTAGCTTACTCCTGCAAGGGTTGTCTCCAGATCAACTAATTCAACCGGTGCAATATCTTCTATTTTTACGGGCAGCCGCACATTTTTGGGAAGTGGATCAATATATTTTTTCCTGTATGCCTTGCTCTGCATACGACAAGTGGGATATCTCTTGCTGAAATCCGGATGCGTTACCATCTTTTTCCATATATCCTGGATGGACATTTCACGCACATTCCCAAAGTTGATCGGGTTAAAATCACAAGGGTTGATGTCACCGTATGCAGTCATATAGAATTGTGATTGGGCTCCATAACAACCCACGCCCCTTGGTGAATTAATAATAGACATACAATTTATTCCCATAAGATGGTCCATCTCATGATATCTCTTCGTAAGGGCAATCAATTGTTTCCGGTCTTCTGCAGTTAGTATTTTTGACGTGTCTTTTAAGAATCGGCCGGACGGTATGCAATCAAAAATTGTGACTTCTGAAAATCCCTGTTCTTGAGCAATCTTTAAGAGCTTTTCCACCTTTCCTGTCTTGATACTCTCGCTCGTTGCATACGTGGAAATCCCGGTCAAGATACCAGCCTTTCGGCAACGCTCGGCTCCTTCAAACGCCTTTTGATAACATCCTGGTACAGCCCTGAACTCATTATGCAATTCAGGTTCACTACTATCTATAGAGATGTTTAAGGAAAACAAACCTGCCTTAGCGAGTTTTTGAACATTTTCTTCTGTCAGGAGCAATCCGTTGGTAAATATCATCGGGATAGCCCTAGTTTTATCAACATAGTTAATGAGATCATAGAGTTCTTCCCGAAGCAGCGGCTCTCCACCCACGTAGATAATCAGACTTGCACCAAGATCTAATGCCCCATCCACTACGGTTTTTATTTCCTCCACGGTGAGTTCTTTTTTGGTAGGATCTATAAATGGGTCTGCACTACAATGGATACATTGACACTGGCATTTGTGCGTTATCGCCAGATTCGCTGTGACGGGAAATGCCATCTTATACAACATCATTCTCAACTTTCTCTCGAGAAACCGCATACCCGCCTGGCTGGGAAAAGGCGGATTGTAAAGGTTGTACACCTGCATACCGTTAACCCGGGCAATTACCTTCAGGGAATTAATCTTTTCAAAAAACTGGTCCACATAGGGTTGCAACATCTTGCCAAGCACCCCCCCTGCCTTCCCTACAACCTTACCTTGAACAATTTCGGCATCAATATGTAAAAAATCAAATGATGTCATATTTTATCCTCCATACCCACTATTGTAAGCGAGTTTAAGATTTTTCTCTATCTCGCACAAAATATCATTTGCGACCTCAATAGCCTTTAAGCCTTCCTCGCCGGAAACAACAGGCTCTTTATGCTCCACAATGCAATTCACAAAAGATTCAAGTTCCTTCTTCAGTGGTTCATAATCATCCATCTTTATATGTTCTACCTTTAAGAGATCACCAAATACATAACTTTTCAAATCAGCAATAGTCGAAACATCCATTTCGGAAATGTTCAACGCCTTCAATGTTAATTCTGGCGATTTTTTATATATTAATGCATCCTTTTTCTGATAATCAATAGAAATATATGAATCCTGCGAAAATAACCTCATCTTACGCATGGATGCAAGCGATACCCGGCTTGCGGTTACATTTGCCACACATCCGTTCTGAAATTGAATGCGGACATTAGCAATATCCTCTTTATCCGAAATAACATTCACTCCCACGGCATCGAATTTCTTTACCTTCGAACCTGTTATGTGCAGGATAATATCAAGATCATGTATCATCAAATCCAGCACAACACCAATGTCAGCAGAACGAAAGGTAAACGGACTTAGCCGATGACACTCTATAAACCTTGGATTAATTGAAAGTTTTTTAATTGCGGCTATTGCAGGATTGAATCGTTCTATATATCCCACTTGAAGCACCAATCTATTTGCCTTGCTAATACCTATTAATTCTCTTGCCTCTAATACCGTCCCCGTCATAGGTTTTTCGATCATAACATGAACTCCGTGTTTCAGGAATTCTTTTGCTATGATGTAATGCGACTTTGTGGGTACCGCAATGCTTACTGCTGCAACTTTATCGATTATTTCCCTATGATTTGTGAAACATTGTGTGTTGTACTGCTGGGCTATTTTTTCTGCCTGTTTCCGCTGTATATCGACTACTCCAATCAGCTCTACTCCAGGCAACTCTGCATAGACCCTTGCATGTTCCTTTCCAAGATGGCCAACACCGACTACTGCAACCTTTAATCTGGACATATTTACGTTGTCGCTACCATCGAATATCGAAAAGATTCCCGATACCTTCCGAACTTACCCTTGTCCATATTTCTCAAAAATGCGATAAGATACTTAACTTCAGGAGAAATGTCTTTTTTACTTTCCAATTCTTCCAGGGCCTTGCTTTTATTCAATTCGCGAGAGCGAAATAACGTCATAAATGCTTCTTTGATTTCACCAATCTGTTCTTTTGAAAAGCCATCTCTCTCCAATCCAATAACATTTACCTGACGTATCTTTGCCGGATGACCTTCAATAATTACATACGGAGGAACATCTTGAACAATCCGAGTATGACCTCCCACATATGCATGCCTCCCGATGGTCACAAACGGTTGTATACCAACAAGCCCCATGAGCTTGGCACCTCTTTCTATCACAACATGGCCGCCCAGTAACACTCCATTCGCCAAAAGGACGTTATCCTCTATTATGCAGTCGTGGGCAATGTGTGCACATGCCATGAAAAAATTGTTATCACCTATAACTGTTTTTTCTCCGCCACCCGCTGTACCTATATTAATGGTTACGCCTTCCCGCACCACGTTGTGATCCCCCAGCACAAGCAAAGTACGCTCACCATGATATTTAAGGTCCTGCGGTTCTGCACCCAAAACGGCATTGGGATAGATGACATTATTTCTTCCCAAGATAGTATTTCCAACCACAGTAACGTGATTTTTTATAACTGTCCCATCCCCGACTGTAACGTCCGCACCTATTATAGAAAAAGGCCCTACTTCGACTTCTTTGCCCAAAACTGCGTTGGGGTGCACGATTGCCGACTTATGAATTTTCATCTCGCTTTCCCCTTGTATGTTTCCCATGTTTTCTCGATATTATCATCATTCACTGTTCAGCCGAATTATGCTGCTCCTACAATCTTCTCTGCTAGCTGAACGTTCAGCGAATGGCCAGACCTGTTTGCAACAATTCGCCCTTGAATGAATACATTGGCCAGATAAAGGTCTCCTATGAGGTCTAAAATTTTGTGCCTTACAAATTCATTAGGAAATCTCAATTCGGCGGGCTTCATAGAAATCGGCTTTGTCAACTTTCCGTCTTCATGCACAATAATGCTATTGTCATCCGTAACCCCTTTTCCTAAGCCAAGTTTTTTGAACTCTTCAACATAGGTACTTAAACCAAATGTCCTTGCTGGTGCAATCTCTTTGCAGAAATTTTCTTCCGTAAACTCGATATCATACGTTTGTTGCCTTATAAAAGAGCCGTTAAAATCCAGCGTGTATGATAATAGTAAGCCTTTTTCACAAGGCATTGCCATAACACTTGCGCTTCCGCTACTCACGACAATCGGAGATTTTACAGTAAAAGTCTTCTTTTTACCACCCAGTTCAGCAATACCTGCCTTTTTGAGAATTTCCACAAATAGTTTGGCGCTTCCATCCCCTGCCGGAATTTCCTGGCCGTTTATCTCGATTTCGATGTTATCGATCCCTAACCCTGCCAAGGCTGCCATTAAATGTTCTACGCTCTCAACCTCCGCTTCTTTATTTTTTAAAAATATGCGTTTATAATTGCTAGATAAGGCATGTACGTGTGCTGGCACCAGCGGTCGATTAGGCAAATCTACACGAACAAAATGAATGCCCGAGTTTAACGGTGCTGGTTTAAAGCGGAGTTTTGTAGCTCCCCCACGAAACATCCCCACACCTGCGCACTCGACCTCTCGCTGAATTGTCTTTTGTGTACTGCCCACAAACTACTTTCCCTTGCTCGCTGCTGAATATTTCTTGTTCAAGTTATCAATTACCTGGGTGGTAATATCGACCTCAGTGGAATGGTATAAGACTGTTTTTATTCCTACCTTAAACTGCAATTCACTGATCCCTCCGCTCTGCAGTTCCGGCTCTTCCTTTTTAATAATGAGATCATATTGTTCGCGCTTGCCAATATCTTCCACTTCCTTACAAACTTCCGTATAGAGGCTTTCAAAATAATCCTTGTACTTTTTCATGAGACTCTTTTCTGCAAACTTTGCGTATGACTCCAATTCCATATTCTTTTTTTCAAAGGTCTCTTCATCTTTTTTCTGGCATCACTTCCCAAATCCAGCAATTGTATTTTCTCGCTCAAACTCACAAGCTCTTTCTTTTTGTCATTAACAATTTTCTGGTACTGCTTTTCCTGCTCTTTGAGCTGGGCGTCAAACATCTTCCTTTTTTCATACTTCTCAAATACCGTATTCAAATCAACGACTCCCACTTTCAAACTTTTTGAAGAAGAACTGGCTACGCCAGGTTCTTTTGCTTGTATACTATTCAATGAGAACAGGTACAAACATGCAAGACTTGCTATGGCAAAAAGAATCATTGTTTTTTTGCCAATCTTCTTTACCGGTTTTTCTAATTCCATAATTAAAAGCTACTGCCTCCTCCAAAATTAAATGAAAACGACTGGGTTTCATCCCCATCCTCTTTCATGACAGGAATACCGTAATCAAGTGAAATAGTAGAACGACCAAGAAAAGGAATACTCAATCTTAGTCCAAGACCTGTGGATAACCTGAAGTGATCAAAACTGATATCACTGACTGACTTATCAGCCTTTCCACTATCAACAAAAACTGCCGCCCGAATAATATCTCTATATATAGGCACCAGATATTCGGCATTCAACAAAAGCAATACATTCCCACCAATCTGATCATCGGTTTTTTCATCGATTGGAGAAACACCCCTATACTCAAATCCCCTGATAGAACCGTAACCACCGGCAAAAAATCTTTCAAATATAGGGACTTCTGACCCGGAAGTCGATTCTACAACCCCAAAAGAGCCACCATAGGCAACAACGTGTTTTCCCCATTTGGGAATTTCAAAGAGCGTATTGTATTTTGTTGTCTGAAATTTATATTTAACGATATCCACATCCAACCCGGCGACTTCAACTGAAGATTCCCCATCATACCCTCTCGCAGGCATAAATATATTATCGATTCTGATTATATTTGCAGATAAAGTAACGCCGGCTTTCAAATGACTCCCTTCAACGTCCAATACGTCCTGAGGAGTGTCTTCTTTATCGTCCCTTCTATTAATATCTATAATATCAAATTCCGGACTCAATCTCACAAAAAAATCTCTTTGAATTTCTCTTCCTCCAGAAACCCTCGATCCTATAATCTGCTGCTGATATTCACGATACCATCTGAGATAGTCAAATAAACTTATTCCTGCGCTATAAGGAGAGTCGAATACGGAAGGATTGGTCAAAGACGCCATAATTTCTGTCCGGTAAAACCCCGGACTAAACCGCAAAGTCAATATTTCGCCAGCACCTCGAAAGGCGTTACCCTGTACGAAATCGTTCAGGCTTTTCGGCAAATCAGTAACATCAAAATTCCTGTCTGTATACGAAACATCGCCGAACGCCCCTACGTTTGCTCCATAACCTCCACCAAACCGCAACATTCCCGTCCTTCCTTCTTTCACCTCGACCAGAATATTTTGTTTATTTGGCTCAGAACCCTGTTCGAAATTAATCCCGGCCGGCATACCCGATTCCATGTCAAAATATCCTGTATTAGCCAAACGCCTCTGACTATCACGTATCTTCTCTGTATCTAACTTTTCACCGGGATAAAACGTCAACTGCCGCCGGATAACATTATCTCTCGTCTTATCATTTCCTGTTATTTTGATCTTTTCAATATAATGCCTATCTTTTTCATCTATCGTGAAAGAAACGTTTACCTTTGCGCCTTCCGAACTAAAGGTATGTTTCTCTTTCACAGCGGTTGTAATGTACCCTTGTTCCCCATAAGTTAAGCGGATCTGGTAGGTGTCTTTTTCAACGGCGTCCAAAAAGAAAGGCCCTCCCTCCTGCAATTTCAATTTTTGTTTTAATTCTTCTTCCGTAAACAGGGCTGCCCCATTTACCTGCAAGCTCTCCACATAGTACCTTTCACCTTCTTTTATATGAATAGTGATGTACATCTTGCTATCATCATCACTGTACGCTATTTCCCAGCCAACATCGACGTCTAACCATCCGTTATTCATATAAAATTCTTTCACCTTGTCAATATCGGATTGGAACTTCCTTTGATCAAACCGGCCAGGAAAGATAAAGGTTGGGAAATGCTTTTGCCTGGTTTCCATCTGCTTCAGGAGTTTTCTTCGTTTTAAACCTTTATTTCCCTTAAATGCTATCCTGGCAATGCGAACCTTGGTACCTTCGTCAATATTGAAAATCACCACCGTTTTCCCATTAACAACTTTAGTTTCCGCATGCACCTGCACTCTATAGAAACACTTCTTGATGTAAAGTTCTTTGATTTTATCTTCATCAAATTTCAGAAGATACTGTTTTAAATAGTCTCCCTGCTTTATCTCAATTTGCTTCTTCAGTTTCTTGGTCTTGATCCGCGTATTGCCCTGGAACTGTATTTCATCAATTACAGTCCGTTCAGTTATAAGAAATACCAGCTTTAACCCTGCGGGTATCTCTTCAAGCGACACTTCTATGTTGTCAAAGAACCCTAACGACCAAATCGCATCTACATCCTGGCTTACCATCTGCGGATCATAAGGATCACCCTCTTTTACCCGGATACTGCTTTTTATTGCGGCCGTGCTAATCCGGTGATTTCCTTTGATTTCAATCTTTTTAATAATCCGAGTCGTCTTTTCTTGCGTGACCGCCGAAAGAACTCCCGTATGCCAAAAACACAAGGTTATAACAAGCACTACGATTAAACTCGCAGCCTGCAATAAAACCTTGCGAAACTTCATTTGTTACCCATGGAGGCTAAATTTTCAAAACGCATGAAGTGCGAAAGAAATGCCAATTTTACCACACCTATAGGCCCGTTACGCTGCTTGGCAATAATGAGTTCTGCCGTACCATCCTTCTTTTCTGGATCGTAATAATCCTCCCTGTGCAAAAGGATAACAACATCCGCGTCCTGCTCAATTGACCCAGACTCGCGCAAGTCAGACATCCTTGGCCTATGGCCCTCCCGGGACTCCACGGATCTGTTTAACTGAGATACGACAATTACCGGTATCGACAATTCCCTGGCAAGTGATTTCAAACCGCGTGATATTATGGAAATTTCTTGTTGTCGATTTTCCGCGCGCGAGGATTCCATTAACTGTAAATAGTCCACTGCAACCAATTGGATATCAAACTGAGCTTTCAATCTCCGTGCCTTTGCACGTAACTCCAATACGGTAAGACCTGGCGTATCGTCGATAAAAATAGGCGACTCTGAAAGCGATCCCAGTCCATACGAGAGATCACTCCATTGCTTATCCTCTAAAAAACCCTTTCTCAATTTGTGCGCATCTATCCGTGCATGGGAACAAAGCATATTTTGTGCTACCTGCTGCGCTGACATTTCCAGGGAAAACAGTACGGCGGGTTTCTTGTCTACCACCCCCACGTGTTCGATTATATTCAGTGCAAGACTTGTCTTGCCCATGCTTGGCCTTGCTGCAACAATAATGAGCTCCGATGCCTGCAGGCCACACGTAAGATCATCCAGATCGTAGAAACCGGTCGATAATCCTGTTAATCTGTTTTGTCTGTCATGGAGATTTTCAATGCGGCTAAATGTTTCTTTGAGGATTTCGTTTAGTTTTGTGGATGCGGTATTGAACTTCTTCTGGGTGATATCAAAGATAGCCCTTTCTGAGTTATCAAGCAGGTTCCCGGTATCGCAGCCTTCATCAAAGGCCTGTTTTTGGATAGTTGCTGCAACTTCGATGAGATTCCTTTTGATGGCTTTTTCACGTACTATATTCGCGTAAAATTCTACATTCCCTATTGTGGGGACGGCCTCCTCTAGATCCATTAAATATTCTACACCACCAACCTTCTCCAACAATGAACGCTTTTTCAGTTCTTCTCTGAGAACGACAAGATCAACCGTTTGCCCCTTATCATAAACCTCCACTATTGTCTGATACAATTCCTGATGAGCCGTTTTATAAAAGCTCTTCTTATTCACTATTGGTATAACAAGGCTAATAATCTCATTATCCAGCAACATCGCACCCAGGACACTCATCTCGGCCTCAATGCTCTGCGGCAACGTGCGCTCAAGTATAGACTCAACAACCATCGTCACTTCCTTCAAGGGAAACTATGCCTATTCTGGCTGACCTACATCCTCTTTTACCACTGACACTTTACACTTCGTTTGCAATTCCGGATTCAAAGCAATTGTAACATTGAACACCCCACAGTCTTTTATTGGGCTATCTAGTTTTATCATTTCCTTGTCCACCGGGTATCCTTCTTTTGCTAATGCATCCGCAATCTGAGCAGCCGCAACAGAACCAAAGAGTCTGCCTTCTTCATTTGCCTTTGCTGAAATCGTACAAGAGGCAGCAGAAATTTTCTCCAATACCCCCTGCAGCCGTACTCTTTCTTCCTTTAACTGCAACTCCATCTTTATTTTTTCTTTTTCTATCTGTTTTAGGTTAGCAGGAGAAACCGTAGTCGCCAACCCTTTTGGCAACAAGTAATTCCTGGCATAGCCCTCCTTCACCTTTACAACATCGCCAATCATACCAAGCTTATCTACATTTTTTTTCAGCAACAATTCCATTATTATCCCCTCCTAAGTCACATATGGAAGCAACGCCATAAATCTCGCCCTTTTAATAGAAGTCTTCACCGAATGCTGATGATGGGCACAATTCCCGGAACGCTTTCTCGAAAAAAGTTTTCCCTGTGTTGTTGTAAGTTTTTGTAAATTTTGCGTATCTTTGTAATCTACCTCCTCGATTCCCATCCTGCAAAACCGGCATTTGCTTGTTTTATTAAATCTTTTTTTACTCATAATTCTCCATCCTATTTGAAAATTCTACAAAACAATTCTAAAATGGTATTTCTTCATTATTAATATCAAGATTAATATCTTCAGGTGCTCCCTCCGGTGACTTGCCTTCTTTCGATAAGGCACCCATCCCTTCCTCGGGACGCTTGGCCACTCCTCCGATGAATTGGAAATTATCCGCAACGACACGAAGCGTACTCCGCTTTTGCCCGTCTTTGGTTTCCCATTGATTAAACTGCAAGCGCCCCTCAATGAAAATCGGATTTCCCTTACTGAAATACTCACCAACAACCTCCGCCCTGCGCCCGAAGATATTGATATCGACATAACATACTTCTTCCTTTTGTTCTCCAGTTTTAGCAGTCCACGCCCTGTTAATCGCAATTCCGAAACTTGCAACCGCCAATCCCGCAGGGGTATATCTCAGTTCCGGGTCCCGAGTGAGATTTCCCATGAGAAAGACTTTGTTAAGGCTTGCCATACTTTGCTCCTTTTGAAAAAACTTTTTATCTACCCCTTTATAAGATGCATTTATAAACCGTCATTCAGACGTTATGAACCCATAAGTACGGCCTGCGTCTTTAAAATTCTATCCTTTATCTGCAATATTTACAGACACATCATTCTTTTCCGATACATCAGCACCTGCACTTTCAGGCATTTTGCTGGCATCCTTTTCCGCTGTTACTACTGTTTCGATTACACCTATTTGAGACAACTCTTCAATCTTATCATCTTTTACAATAAGGGAACGAACAATATAATCAGAAAGCTGAAAATCTCTTTTGATCAGTGCTATAGCTGTATTTTTTGCATTAAAATGGATCAGCAGGTATGTTCCACGCTTATGCCCACTGACCTTGTATGCCAACTTTTTTTCACCCCATTTTTCAGTTTTCAGGATCTCCGCACCGTTCTTTTGCAGAATATCATGGATATGTTTGACTACAGTATCCCATTCCATATTGGCATGTGCATTATCGATTAAAAACAATCCTTCATACATCCTCAAATTCTTATCCTCCTACTTTTAATATTTTACGAAAACTCAAAAATTCTTTCTACCTCTACAGAGAAACAACAAAAGGCCCGTTTTAATTAAATTTGTTCATACACGCCTCGATCCCTTCAAAAATCCAAGATTTCAGGGCAAGACAAGCCTTTTCGGTGATTTCCAACGCTATTACTTCCTCTTTCCATGAAAACACGGAAAGCACATAGTTGCCTGGATCTCCCACGGCAGGGCGTCCTATCCCAACCTTCAATCGGGAAAAACCTGTGGTTCCCAAACCAGCAGCGATGGATTCCAAACCCCGATGCCCTCCGCAACCACCGTTGCGCCTGATGCGTATTTTTCCCAAAGGTAAATCTAAATCATCACATACAACCATGAGGTTTTGTAATGCACATTTATACATATCCACTGCTTCCCTCACAGCACTCCCGCTCAGGTTCATAAATGTTTGCGGCTTTAAAAGTACAACCTCTTCCTGTTCCACAGTCTTCTTACAAAAGAAAGACTGAAATTTTTTCTGATTACACACCATTTCAAGCTGCTGCGCTAGTCGGTCAATTATCATAAAGCCAAAATTATGCCTCGTCTTTAAATACTTTTCTCCAGGATTGCCCAGTCCAACAATAATTTTCATTCAGACACACACTAAACCTTTTTCTCCGGCTCTGCTTCTTCTCCCTCTTTCGGTTTCTTGGCGATAACTTCAGGCTCTGCCAGCAGTTCCTCTTCAGGCAGGGCTTTTCTCTCCACAACCTGATGAATAGATACAACAACTGCCTCAGCATCCGACGTATACTGTATACCCTCCATCGCAGATAATTCTTTAACATGGATAGCCTTGCCTAAACCTAATTCTGATATATTTACTTTTATCTTTTCTGGTATTGCAGTTGGAAGACATTCTATTTCTATATCCTTCATGACATGGGTCAATACGCCACCTTCTTTCACGCCAACCGATTCCCCAGCCAGCTCAATTGGCACTCGCAGCTTTACCTTTTCATCCAGATCGATACGCGAAAAATCCACATGAAGTACACGGTCTGTAAGATTATCATATTGCACCTCTTTTATAAGTGCCGATTCCTTCTTCTTGTCATATGTTAAACGGATCATCCTTGTTCCGGTGTGCAATATACGCGTAAATTCATCTTCCTTCAGACAAAGCATTACATTATCTTGTTTATGACCATATAACATAGCTGGAATTTCTCCAACCATTCTTAGTTTTTTAACTCCTTTACTTCCCTTCGTTGTTCTTTTTTCCGCTTTTAAATCGAAAATCGCCATCTATCACACTCCAAAAATATAAATTAATAAACAAAGAGAGAACTCACCGATTCGTGACGGTGAATTCTCATAATCGCATCTCCTAAAAGCCCGGAAATAGATAATACTTTTATTTTACTATCTAATCCTTTCGCTTTTTCGTTAAGGGGTATCGTATCTGTTACTACAATTTCCTTAATCGGTGCGACCGATAATTTTTCCACTGCGGCACCACAAAACACAGGGTGGGTGGCACCCACATAAATATCCCTGGCACCCTTTTCTTTCAGGACGTTTGCAGCCTGAGCAATTGAACCCCCCGTGGCTATCAAATCATCAATCATTACAACATTTTTATTGGCTACATCACCTATTACAAATCCAACTTCAGTCTCTTCCGGCCCTACCCTTCGCTTATCCACAATCGCCATCTTGATCTCTAATTTCTTTGAATAATTTCTGGCCAGTTTTATACCTCCGACATCGGGCGTCACCACCACCAGATCCTCTGATTTTAACCTTTCAAAATATTTTGAAAGTACAGGAAAAGCCAGCAAGTGGTCAACCGGAATATCAAAGAATCCCTGAATTTGAGCCGCGTGCAAGTCCACGGTAAGCACACGGTCGGCACCCGCTTCGGTGATAAGATTCGCTACCAATTTTGCCGTTATGGGCACGCGCCCCTCGTCTTTTCTGTCTTTTCTTGCGTATCCATAATACGGCAATACGGCCGTAATCCGTGCAGCCGATGCCCTCTTGAGACAATCTATAAATACAAGCAGTTCCGTCAAATTCTCATTAACAGGAGGACATGTCGGTTGTACTAAAAACACATCAGCACCACGAACATCTTCATTTACTTTCAGGTCAATTTCTCCATCGGGGAAACGACCAACATAGGCATTTCCAACTGGAATCGACAGGTGGTCACAAATTCTCCTTGCCAGAGCAGGATTTGCATTTCCTGAAAAAATCTTTAAATGGTTTATTTCATCCAGTTTTCTTTTTTTATCCATGTTATTTTTCTATCTCTCACAGAAAAAAGCCCTACTTTTCTCCAGCATATTACAGACATCTGTATCATTTTCTATCCTTATACCAGACTTTAAATATGCAAAAGGCCCAATACGACACCGATGACCAACGACCACGTTTTTGCAAATATAGGTAAAGGGATACACCTTCGTTCCCTCCCCAATTTCGACATGGTTTTCAATAAACGTACTTGCGGGGTCTACAATGGTCACGCCTTTATCCATAAAAAAATGCACTATTTCATCATGTCTTATTCGATTTACCTCAGCTAACTCCCGCTGGGTATTTATTCCCAAGACCTCAGTAGTATCTATACCTTCAAGCCCCACAATCTTCTTCCCTTTATCGTAAAAGATCGAGATAATATCAGTCAAATATAACTCGCCTTTTTTATTATGGGGCGCAATAGCATCCAGACCTTCCAAAAGGGAAGGTACTCTGAATACATACATACCGACATTGATTTCTCTAATCTTTAATTCGTCTGCACTTGCCTCACTCTCTTCGATAATTCCATTTATATATCCACGAGCATCCCTACACACCCGACCATATCCTTGCGGTCTATTCAAACAGGCGGTCAACAACGCCACATCTGCATTAGTCTCAGCATGCACAGCAACCAACCTTTTCACTGTCTGTGGCTTTACAAGAGGAGCATCCCCATTTAACACCGTAACAACACCGCTCATATCGGAAAGAAAATGCCTTACAGCCATTACGGCATGCGCCGTTCCCAATTGCTCCTGCTGTTCTACAATTTTAACCGGCACCCCTCGAAGGCTATCTTTTACTGCGTCCTTTTTGTTTCCTACGACTACAACTATCTGCGAAATCCCTGCCTCTTGTACAGCCTCAATAACACATCCCAAAAGGGTCGTTCCACACACTTCGTGCAGCACCTTGGGAATCGGGGATCGCATACGCGTTCCCTTTCCTGCCGCAAGAATAACCGCTGTGGTTTTTCCCATTTTCATCTTCTTCAAAAAAAGACACAAAACCGCCGAGCGTTATTTTTTCCCTATATAAAATACAATGGCTACCCGGGGAGGACTCGAACCTCCAATGAGAGAACCAAAATCTCTAGTGTTACCATTACACCACCGGGTAGCATCCACTTCAGGAGATTTACGTATATAAAACTCCCGCACGACCTTTTTATTCTACCGTCAATACCGCTCCTTTGTCAGCAGAGGTTACACATTTTGCATATCTCGCCAACAACCCCTGCATCACCTTCGGCCTGGGCGGTACCCATTTTGCCTTACGTTTTACGAGCACTTTTTCCGGAACATTCAGATCCATTCTTCGCCCGGGAATGTCTATAATTATTTCGTCTCCATCTTCTACCAATGCGAGAGGGCCACCAACCATAGCTTCTGGGGATACATGTCCGATACACGGTCCCTGTGTACCGCCCGAAAAACGCCCATCCGTAATCAACGCCACAGATTCTCCCAAACCCATACCAACAAGTGCAGCGGTAGGAGACAACATCTCTCTCATTCCCGGCCCCCCGCGCGGCCCTTCATAACGTATCACCACAACCATACCACTATTGATCTGTGAACCCATAATGGCCGCCATTGCAGTTTCTTCGCTATCGAATACCTTCGCCACACCCTTAAACTTCATCATCTTCTCGGATACGGCGGTCTGCTTAACCACGGCGCCATCAGGTGATAAACTTCCATACAAGACAGCAATTCCACCTTCCTTATGATACGCATCTTCTTTTGTTCTGATAACATCCTCATCATAAACTTCTGCTGCCTCTGCAATTTCTTTTACACTTAAACCACTAACCGTAGCACAGTCATTCAAGCCGTCACACAAACGTTTCATGACCGCAGGAATACCCCCTGCATAATACAGGTCCTCTAATAAATATTCTCCCCCTGGCTGCAAGCTTGTTATGTGAGGAGTCCTCGCACTGATGGAATCACACAACTTTAAATCGACCTCCACCCCTGCCTCTTTAGCAATTGCCGGTATATGTAAACAGGAATTGGTAGAACCACCGAGTGCCATGTCAACCATTATGGCATTCTCAAACGCTTCCCGAGTCATAACCTTCCTGGCAGTAATGCCTTTTCTAACCAATTCAACCACCTGCTGTCCGCTCTTATAAGCAATCCGTTCTTTTTCTGAAGAAACTGCCAGAGACGCGGCACATCTTGGTAACGACATCCCCAATGCCTCAGATACACAGGCCATAGTATTAGCGGTGTAGAGACCCTGACATGAGCCAGGCCCGGGACAAGCATCCATCTCCAGGCAAGACAGTTCTTCATCACTAATCTCTCCTTTGCGCCTTCTTCCAACCGCCTCAAAGGTATCTTTCACTAACGACAACTTCTGTTTACCATAGCGCCCAGAAATCATCGGACCAGCAGTCACAACTATCCCAGGGATATCCAGCCTGGCAGCCCCCATCAACATACCCGGAGTAATCTTGTCACAATTAGTCAGCATTACCAACCCATCCAAACAGTGGGCACTCACTACGCACTCAATGATATCGGCAATAAGATCTCTTGATGCAAGGGAATAACGCATACCAGCATGACCCATCGCAATCCCATCACAAATACCTGGAACACCAAAAATAAAGCTAACGCCGCCACCCGCATGGATTCCTTTTTCGATTGCCCTTTCAAGCGGTCGCATGTGCACATGGCCAGGAATAAGATCTGTAAAACTGCTAGCAATTCCAATGAACGGCTTACCCAAATCTTCTCTGCTTAAACCCGTTGCATACAAAAGTGCTCGAGCCGGAACGCGTTCAAGCCCCTTAGTAATTTTGTCACTTCGCAAGTACGTATTTACCTTTCTTATCAGATGCAAGCTATTCCCAATATGTAATATTAAGCCTTTTCATTATAGCGAAAAGCTTTGTATTGTCAAATCAAAACTCTTACAGCCTTAGTTAGATTTCGCTTGACTTCTGCCCGACAATATGCTGAAAATTTAGTGACTGAAAAGGCAATTTGTGCTATGATATTTTTTTGGAAAAATATCGAATCATTTTTTACTCGTTCGACCGATAAAAATCTGTGTTCTGTAATTTTTGAAACAATAAATATAAGGAGTTTTTATGAATCATACCGAGCAAGTTGGATTATCCCTTGCCAAAAAAGCCGGGCTACACCGAAGGCTTTACGACTGGACGTTGCACTGGGCCCATACCCCCTATGGATCGATCGCCCTTTTTGCATTGGCTTTTTGCGAATCCTCTTTTTTTCCGATACCACCAGATGTGCTCTTGATGGCACTCGCATTCTCGATTCCCAGAAAATCTTTCAAATACGCAGCAATTTGTTCGGTTGGCTCTATCTCAGGCGGTTGTTTTGGTTATTTTATCGGATACCAATTCTTTGAATATGTAGGATTACCAATACTTAATTTTTATGGCATTATGGACAAATTTAACTTTGTCAAAGAGAAATATAACGCCAACGCATTTGCCGCTGTATCTGTCGCTGGATTCACACCTATTCCCTACAAACTCTTTACCATTGCAGCAGGAGTATGCAAGATCAATCTGTGGACATTCATCATAGCCTCGACAGTCAGTCGGTCGGGAAGGTTTTTCATTGTGGCCGGACTTGTTTATCTTTTTGGACCGAAAATTAAGGAATTCATAGATAAGTACTTTAACATCATATCTATTGTATTTGTAGTATTACTGATTGCGGGCTTCTTTGTCGTCAAATTATTCAAATAAAGGGAATATACTTATGAAAACATCACGCACATTCGGCATTCTCTCAATTGCCCTATTAACCTCATCTGTATTACTTGCCCAAACGGAACCGGGACAGGTGTGGGAGCCACAGGTAGCGGGGCGCTTTTATCCCGGCAACGAAATTGCTCTGAAAGATCAAATAAATGCCTTTTTTAAAAACGTTTCCTATCGAACACAAAAAAAAAACCCTTTGCATTGATTTCACCACATGCGGGATACCAATACTCGGGTCAAGTAGCAGCTTATGGATATAACGCTCTCAAGGATTCAGGATTTACTAGAGTCATTATTCTTTCACCCAGTCATTTTCGAAGCGGCAAACGATTTCGGGGCGTCTCCATTCTTAATGCAAAAAACATTAAAACCCCTTTAGGTCTCATTCCTATAGATCTGGATGCATGTAAACAACTCCTTGATACTTCCAAAGACTCATCGTCAAATGTCTCGCGCAAACCAGCAATCCTTTTTGGTTCTTATGAAGGCGCTTACCAGGGAGAACATTCCATGGAAACTCAATTACCTTTCCTGCAAATGGCCCTCAACACTTTTAAATTAGTGCCTATTATGGTCGGTATATTGATTGAGGATGACTTTGAACGGGTTGCAAATGCTTTGCAACCGCTGATAGATGATAAAACTATTGTGGTGGTAAGTTCTGATTTTACCCATTACGGTGAAGGATACGGTTACATTCCTTTCAGAAAAGATATCGAAAAAAATATTAAGGCCCTAGACTATGGTGCATTTGACAAAATTCTGAATAAAGATTTTGAAGGACTCAAAACCTACCGAAAAGAAACTGGGATAAACGCTTGTGGAATTATGCCGATCGAATTGCTTTTGAAATTATTACCTGATAATGCATCAGGAGAGATTCTAAACTACGATACCTCCGGACACCAATCCAGGGACTTTTCTTTTTCTGTAAGCTATGCATCCATTTTATTCACAAAGTCTTCGGAAGTCAAATCAGGGTTACATATTCCGCTTCCGCAGGAAAAAACGTCCATCAGCCAACAATCCCTTTTAACCAGCGAAGAAAAGGTGCTCTTACTATCTCTGGCCCGGAATACCCTGGAGACCTACACAAAAACAGGTACTTCTCAAAAACTTGACCATGTAACCGACAAATTACCCCTGAGATTAAAAGAAAAATACGGGGTTTTCGTAACATTAAAAAAATCCGGCGAACTGCGTGGTTGTATTGGGCACATACTCCCCAGGACATCTCTCTTTCAGGGCGTTATTGAAAACACAATTAACTCATCTTCGAATGACAGGAGATTTCCCCCTGTCGACGCCAAGGAAGTCTCTGATATAACTATAGAGATTTCAGTTTTGAGCCCCCTGGAAAAGATACATGATCCGGTTGAATTCATGGTTGGCAAAGATGGAATTATTATTCGAAAAGGACCTGCCAGCGCCGTATTTCTTCCACAGGTTGCCGTAGAACAAGGATGGGGGAGGGCTGAAACATTGTGCCACCTTTGTCAAAAAGCAGGGTTATCACGCGATGCTTGGAAAGAGGATGGTATGGAATTTTATATTTTTACCGCAGACGTATTTCATGAAGGGGACAGAACCTGAACTCTACTTCTTTTAAAACTGATTTTTTGTTTTACATCATGTTTTAATTACTGAAAATACTAATTCCCTTGGATGAACAAACCAAAAAAATTATTTTAGACATCGCCCGAAAGAGCATTGAGGCTGCCGTAAAACAAAAACCTAGGCCGACCTTTTCCACTGATCATGCAAACCTTCAGGGAAGACAGGGTGTTTTTGTCACCCTGAAAACTTGCGGACAACTCCGCGGTTGTATTGGTCGTTTCGTATCTGATATGCCTCTTTATCAATCTGTTTCTGAAATGGCAATTTCTTCGGCAACAGAGGATCCTCGATTCGAATTCAACCGGATCAAACCATCGGAGTTAAACCACCTGGAAATAGAGATCTCTGTTTTATCCCCACTAAAGTTAATTGACAACCCACTCGATTTTGAACTTGGAAAACAGGGTGTATTTATTAAAAAAGGCTTACACGTAGGATGCTTCTTGCCTCAGGTAGCAACAGAAACAGGCTGGAGTAAAGAAGAATTTCTGTCCCATTGCTGTGCAAGCAAAGCTGGTTTACCCGCCAACGCCTGGAAACAGAAAGATGTAGAGATTTATACCTTCACGACGGAAATAATCGAAGAAAAAAAATAATCTTTCGCCTTGTCTGTTATTGAAATATGCAACGAGGATAGTAAATGTTATTGTAGTGCAATAATTCATCAATCCATCGACGAGATACGCTACTTCCTTTTTTCAAAGATACGTCCCACATAGAAAATCATTCCACCAATGAATAAAAGAAGGACTTCCAGCTTCATAGAGTCCTTCGCGATGCCAAAGTAAAGGGCATCGAGTACCACAATAATGCCTATGATTTGTAAAATTTTAGCGAGGCTCATTTAAATATCTCTCTGAAGGTAATTTTGTGCTTAGTATGAGTATACGCGATATGTGCCAGAGGCGCTAGATCTAAACAGGAAAAAAATGCTTGCAACCAATCAAACGCCCGATACCTTCTTTTCAGCTCGATCTTTTAAATTCTGGTCGTTCATGTTATTTTTTCGGCAATTTCTATCGCCTTCAACAATCCTTTTGCCTTATTTAAGGTCTCTTCATATTCCCGCTCAGGTACTGAATCTGCCACAATTCCAGCCCCTGCCTGAATATATGCGTCGTTACCCTTTAACAGAATCGTTCGTATCGTTATGCAGGTATTTATGTTACCAAAAAAATCAAAATATCCTACTGCCCCCCCGTACGGCCCACGCTTTGTTGGCTCAATTTCATCAATAATCTGCATAGCCCTTATTTTAGGCGCCCCAGAAAGGGTACCTGCAGGCAGACATGCCTTCAAAGAATCAAATGCGCTTTTCCCTTCCTCCAGTTCTCCACACACACTGGATGTTATGTGCATCACGTGTGAATATTTTTCAATCACCATCTTTTCATCAATATGCACGCTGCCATAACGCGACACCCTTCCCACGTCATTTCTCCCCAGATCCAAAAGCATAATATGCTCTGCCCGCTCCTTGGGATCGGCAATCAACTCTTGGGCAAAATACGTATCTTCTGTAGCATCCTTTCCCCTTCTCCTTGTGCCAGCAATAGGCCTTACGATAATTTTCCGTCCATCGACCTTCACCATAACTTCTGGAGATGACCCCACAAGCTTCAGGTTATTCATTTTCAGATAAAACATATATGGAGAAGGGTTGATCACACGCAAAACGCGGTAAATATTAAATGGGTCAGCATGTGTCTGTGTCTTAAATCGTTGTGAGACAACAACCTGAAAAACATCACCCGCACGAATATATTCCTTGCATCGTTCTACCGCCCTGAGAAAATCTGGTTTTTCAAAATTTGAAGAAAACGAAATACTAACTTCCTTTTCTGTTGCGATATCATCGCTTAATGACATCACCGGTGTTCGTACTTTTTCAATGATGCGGTCAATTTTATTGATTGTTTGGGCGTACACGTTTTCCAGAGAACCATCACCAATTTTTGCAGTACAAACGACCTTAATGGTTTTTGTCAATTGATCGAATATGATTACTGAGTCATAAAACATAATCTGAATGTCTGGAAGCAACAAATCGTTCTTCGGCATATTAGGTAATGACTCATAATACCGTATCGTATCGTATCCAACATATCCTACCCCGCAACAGAAAAAATCAGGCAATCCTTCCACCTGCACGGGGGTATACGACTTCATTTCCTTATGTAGAACCGACAGAGGGTCGTTTGCGTACAGCACTACTTCACCCTTGCTTCCCCGTTTTATTTCAACCCGAGGGCCAAAACAGGTAAATTCTAAAAACGGATTTGTACCAAGGAAAGAATATCTGGAAATCTTTTCTCCACCTGCTGCGCTTTCAAGCAAAAAGGCATATTCAGTATCTGAAATCTTTTGAAATGCAGAGACCGGAGTAAGGGTATCTGCAAACAATTGTCTGTAGACGGGCACAACATTGCCTTTCTCAGACAATCGTTTAAATTCTTCAAAGGTTGGATAATATCGATTTCCCATTTCCATTAATTCTTTCAAAAAAAATGGGTGTTGCTTTGGCAACACCCATTATGCACTATAACAAGAAGACTACAACGTTAAACAACTGTTGCCGATAGGAAACAATCGGCAAGCTTTCACACTTCAAAATGTGACTGTAGTCTGCAAGTATCCCCAGCTCGTATCAATGTCATCTATGTTATCCTTAATCCAGTCCTCAGCCTTGAAGAAAGAATAGCCGGCAAGGATACCAATATTTTTATACAATTGATAACTTACGGTCAGATCAACTTCTTGAGCTAAATCATCGCTATCATCATCATAGCCTACGCCAGGTCTGGGGACAGCTAAGGTTCCATTAGCAAGATACCACCCGTCTTCCTCTTGGGCAAGCAAATAATAGTGGTAGTCTACCTGCACGGTTAACTTATTTGTCGGTACCACCTTAACATTCCATCTGAAATCATGCATGTTCTGCCAGGAAAGCAGATCAATAAACCCATAGTTACCCTGCCAGTGATTTGTTGGATAAAGATTATCAAAGGTTTCATGATCGTTGTCATCCTGATCATCATCACCGGACGCGTAATCATATTCAAAACCAAAACGCGGCGTCCACGCCAAATCTTTAAACGTGTACCCGACTCTACCAGCAAACGCCCATGCCTTTTGATTCTGATCGCCATAATCGCCAAACTGACCATGTGATTCCAACGTATAATCTATAGCCTCAAGATTAGGAACCTTTCCGTCAATTCTTGCACCGATGTCATGGATTTCTACGGGACCGTCGCCAGGCACTGCATAACCGCTTCCCGTCGCAACGTTCGCTAACGAATCCTGATCGTTTTTATGGATGTACATCAATTCTAACAATGCACCAGGAACTAGCTTTTTAAATGCCAACTGGGCAGCATATGCAGTTTCATCTGAGCTATCATCTCCGTCTGTGGCAAAAAGTCCATCTTCATCCACCTTTACCGCAAACGTTTCAGCGTGAATGGCATCGGTATCCCACATAATCCTGCCACCGTCGAATACACGGCCTACATTTGACCATACAAAATTACCAATAACCCTGTGGTCACCCCAAATAATTTCTTGGCGACCAACTCTCACAGTCAGCGGAAGATCAAAAAGTTGCTTTATATCAAAATAACCTTGATGAAGATCGAAAATACTGTTTTCTACCCCAGGATTGGCAAACCCAACGGTGGTTCCTTCGGCGCCAAACACCCTTGCATCCTGAAGCTGGATAAATACCCTCAAGTGCTCATTCACATCGGCGTCAGCCCAGAGCCTTGTCTGATTCATCACATAATCATCATCGGTTGATTTCCCGCGTCCAACTATGCCCGTTGCGCCACCCAAGGTTGCATTGCTTGTTGGAACCTGATAAAAACCATTGGCATATTCTGCCCTCGTTCTAATCTGCCCACCCAACTTCACCTTCTTGGCAAATTCAGAATATACATTACCCGCGATGTCTTCTGCCTTTATTGCCTGCTCTGCTTGTGCGGCAGTCTTCATCTCTTCTTTTAACGTGCTAACCTCGTTTTTTAATGCTTCAACATCCTCCTTCGTGTCAGAAGATACTGCAGCTACCGTTTTTTCCTGCTTGACAGTCTCGATCTGCTCTGTTAAAGCCGAAACAGAAGCCCTTAGCGCGTTCAATTCTTTTTCCATGTCCTCTAACGACTTGGCATCTGCCCCAAATGACTGGGCGCCGGTCACAACGCAGAAGACGGCAGCAGTAAACCCACCAATACATGTCTTCCACAATCTATGTTTCATTATATTCACCTCCCATTGATTAATGTAATTCGGACCCCAACGTACTACCAATTAACCAGAAAACCTAAATCACTATTAAACGTCAACCAAGGTATTTTGGCCTCCTTTCTCCTCCTCCTCGTTTCTTACCCTACTAAATATTTCTAATTATCTAAACATTCGAGCGGCCTATTTTAATAACAAAACAAATCGATGTCAAGTAAATATATTTTATTTTTGCCGGCATTCATAAAACCGCTTTGTTTTCACCAAATATTATCGATTAGGCATCCGCAAAATCTGTACACCTACTGGCATGAGCATATATTATACATATGATTGGCATTAACAAATTTTATTCCAAAAACACAGAGAGCAGCTAAACCCAACGTTAGTATTTGTGATATATAACACTTAGAATCAGATATCGATACACCATAACAAAAACCTAACACATCACCACGACTACACCCGCATTACAATAATGAAATTTGCTTTACAATCTGCATAATCTTTTGCGAATTCATACAAACTGGCACACTAAAAATATTACAAACAAAGCACCTGGCGACTCCCACGAGATTCATCACAACTTAATTTACAAATACTAAAACATGGCATTCCTTTACAATGCCAGCGACTATTCTTTTTTACTTTTTTATTGACGTTACGAAGACTTGCTTTTATAATGCTGAGCTAATTTTTACAAACGAAAAAAATTATAATACTTCGGCAATAAACATCTTAAGCAGAAAAGGGTAATTATGGATAAGTATTTTAAGCCAAAAACCACGCATTACCATATTTACAGAAAAGCAATCATAACATTGATTATTATCGGCATAATAATTGGTGGGATATATGGTGGAAGGGAATTAAGCTGGAAAGAGATCGCCGCTGACGAAGTAGCTGTAATTGTAAACAATCTTACCGGTGGTATTAAATTAATAAACAGGGCTGGCGCCGTCCTTTATTACCCATTCATTCAGGATATTTACGTATTAGATAAACGCGAACAGGTTTTAAAAATGACCTCAGCCGAAATTGACGAAAAACATCCGCAGGGCAACCCATTAACGGTTAAATCAATTGATGGCGGTGATGTAGTATTAGATTTACAAATACAGTACATGTTAAACCCCGATTATGCTGTACACGTTGTCCAGAACACCGGAGTGGGAGATGTCTTTAAACAAAAATGGCTTTACGATTATGCTCGAACCATTTGTTATTATTGTTATGGGGAATTAACACTGGACGAGTTTCCGATCGCTTCCAAACGTGACGTCAAGGCGCAAAAGGCACGGGACGAGATTAACAAGATGTTGGAACCCCATGGTTTTTTGGTAACATCCATAAACTTAAGCGACTATCGTTATTATAGGGAATATGCTGAAAAGATCCAGGAACGAAGATTAGCCGACAAAGAGGTTGAAGAACAAAAAACCAGGGCTTCCGCTGCAAGAGAAAACCAGCGAAAGGTTGTTGTTGAGGAAACGAAAAAGCTGGAAGTAGAAGTAGCAAGATTTCGGGGGGAATGCGATAAACGCATTATGGATGCAAGGGGTAGTGCAGAGGCCAAAAAACAGGATGCCGATGCATATCTTATCCGAGCAAGGTTTGAAGCTGATGCTGAGTATGAAAGGCTTGCAAAAGATGCGGAAGCAATTCTTGCTACACTAAAGACTGAAGCAGAAGGTGTCCGCTTATTACGCAACGCACTAGAGGGAGAAGGAGATGGGGGAAGGAATTTGGTAAGATTGGAATATGCCAAACGTCTAAAACAGGCAATTATCAGAAGTACCCCAATTATCAGGCAGGGTGTTGAAACACCGCAAAGCATACAGAGATTTAAATATATTGAAGATGCCCCCAAGATCGATTATATGTTCCCAGAACCTCCAGATGCAGCATTGGTTAGTCCGTTAAAGCCTGGGCCGGACAAATCTCCATGATTAAGTTTACTATTTTCAATTAACGTTGATCAATAAAGAGGTGAAAATGCACATAGGCAAGATTACCGCAAAATATATAATTCCTATTGGAATCGTCGCATTTATTGCAGCGTTTGTCATTGGTATAAAATTCTTTGTTATTAAAGTAGGCGTCGATCAAGTTGGTGTAAGAACAATCATATGGGGTGTAAAACGAGGTATCGTGCAGAAGGATTACGGACCAGGATGGCACAGGGCAGTTACTGCTATTGATCAATGGGATCTTTATGACAGCACAGTACAAACACTCGAACTTGCCAAAGAGCCTTCCCGCCTGGGACACGACGAGCGGAAGGAAGCTGCTATCAGAACCGCAGATGATTACGATGTCTCAGCCGATATAATCGTTAAATATCAAATTAAAAGAGGAGAGGCGTGGCAACTGCGTCAGGATATAGGCGTTGGAGAACGGTACAAGATCATCGTAGAAAATGAGACACGCGATATCGCCAGAAGTGTGCTCGGTAAAATGGTGGAACGAGATTTGTACAATCCGGAAGAAAAACGTAAGAGGGCAGCAGAATTTAAAATACAGCTTACGGAGAGACTAGTTCCCCGCCATGTTGACATAATTGATGTGCTCATTTTAGAATTGCGATTTGACCCGCAACTGGAAAGAAAGATTAAAAACATCAAATTAGCTGAACTTGATAACGTTCTGAACAAATCAAAGGCGCTTGCTGCCGAACAAAGAGGTATTACTCAAACGATCGATGCGGACACAGAAGCCATTGCCCAAAAGATTACCGGTGATAAGGAGAGATCAATCACCGTACTTGATGCCGAAACCACAAAAAAGACAATAGAACTTCTCGCCGAGGCAGACAAATATTTAATACAGAAGAAGGCAGAAGGCGACCTTTACAAGCAGCAACGGAAAGCAGACGGAAATCTTTTAATTAAACAATCGCAGGCAGAGGGAGAACGGTTGCGAAGAGAGGCAATTTCAGGCATGGGCGGAGACATTATTGTAGCACTGGAAGCAGCCCGCAATGTCAACCTTGCAGATGTGAATATATCAAGTCTTGATATAAATCTTCTCGATGTCGATGATATGGCCACACGATTGGGGGTTTCAGATATCAAAGGAAAGCTTCGTGTAGATACAAAGACGTTCAAACAAATCCAGGAAATGTTAAACCAGCCGAGGGGCACGGACACAGGAAAAACCAAATAACCGTGTATTTGATTTTTATTTTTTACGACACAAAAATGGTTTATTTGCGCCATTCTTTTCCCGCACATAATCTTTCAAAAGCATCTCATTTCAGCTATCGTATTGCAAGTTAAACACTTATGGCCAATCTCTTATTTGGAATATGGTTTGCTGCTTTATGCACGCTAAATTAATTACTTTTATTAAAGTCCCTCTTAACTTCAACTACATTTTACCGAGAATACCGTATGATGCAATACATGCAAAAGAATCTACGAAACTGTTGTTTTATCACTGCCCTGCTACTGTCATGTATCGTGACTCTATCAACAACAAATACCTCTCTGGCAACTGATGAGTCAACTGATGAAATACAAACACACAAAACCGTAAAGTATTCAACGTTTTTTGACAAAAAAACCCACTGGTGTGATGCGTTAGTAATTACTTGCACTGATTTTCGGTTCACAACAGCAACACAAGAATTTATAAATAACCGATTAGGATTAAAGGGTAATTATGACTACATATCTATCCCGGGTTCTATACGTAATTTGCTTGATTCAAGGACGAGAAACCTTGTTTTAAACACCTTTGGTGTTTCTGTCCGTTTACATCACGTAAAGCGTGTGGTTATTCTAGGGCATCAAGACTGCAGTATCGGCTATGGAGGATCTAAAAACTTCTCAGAACCACTCGTTGAGTATAAAACCATTTGCAAAGATTTAAAAAAGGCGCGAAGACTCATGAGGTTAAGATTTCCACATCTAAAAGTATATTTATATTATGCCACGGTACTGTCCAAAGACCATCAACGCATATACAATTTTAAGCAAATATTGTGAGCATTGCATTTCTGTGATGCGCCCGTGGAATTAGAAAAGAGGGAGACATGCAAAAATTTTCAAAAGAAAAGGCAGCCGAGAGGCCGGCAGACAGCCCGGCAGAAGTAGGAAATGCACGCAAACAAAAGCACATCGGTTTAAAAATGGGTCTTTTTATTGTTAAAAAAAATGGGATGGCAATTTGTCTTGCTTTTACTGCATTTTTAGCAATCCCTATTGGTTGTGCATCTAATAAAACATCTTCATCTGACCTCTTGGTGGATAATCAACAGATAGCTATCGCAGTACAACCAGCGGCAGCAAGATCTGATTGTGATACCTTAGTAATTACCTGTATTGACTATCGCTTTGCCGTTGCAAACCAGAAGTTTATAAATGATACGTTAGGACTGAAGGACAATTATGACCATATTTCTATACCAGGAAGTATTTATAACCTTGTAAACCCGGAAACACGGGCGCTGCTTTTTAGCAAATTTGCTCTCTCCGTAAGACTTCATCTCATAAACCGGGTTGTAGTTATTAGCCACAGGGATTGCGGCGCATATGGTGGTTCGGCATCTTTTGGATCAGAAATTGCTGAATTCGAAACTCACACAGCCGATTTAAGAAAAGCAAGGATGCTATTGATAGAAAAATACCCCACTCTTCAAGTGGATTTATTTTTAGAATCTTTAGTGCAAGAAGGAGGGGAAACGAAGGTTCATTTCGAGAAAGTACTATAATCGAAACAAGGCCTTCTGTTTCATCAGCAGTTTTATTTTTCAGCCGTTTTTGCGCAGCGAAATCCAATTTGTGGACTTTGCGCATACCATGGCACCCGATAACGGGCGGCACATCGCGCATAATGTCCGAAGTAAAGAAAACTGCCCCCGCGAATAACCCTCTGTAAGCCAGAATCTGGGCCAGAAGGATTTTTGGGCGGGGATACAGAATAATAATTTTGATCATAATAGTCTGCACACCATTCCCAGGCATTTCCAGCCATGTCGAAACATCCATAGGGGCTTTTCGATTTCTCATATTTTCCCACAGGGGTTGTCCCTCTCAGACCACCCTCTCTGTAATCAGATTCCCACACAGTGCATTTCTCTTTATCAAATTTATTTCCCCACGGCCATAAACGCTTGTCCGTGCCTCGTGCCGCTTTTTCCCATTCGGCTTCAGTTGGCAACCTTTTCCCGGCCCATTTTGCATATGCAGCAGCATCCTCCCAGGTAACGCCTACAACAGGATAATTTGGCCGATTGAACCGGGCATCATTCCAGCAATTTGGTCTATGGTATCCAGTCTCCTCAACGAATTTTTTATACTGTTCATTGGTCACTTCGTATATATCAATATAAAAGCTGTCCAAATAGACCGTATGTTCCGGTCCATCATAAATATTATACGCCAGCAGGAAAGTCCAATTATACCGCGTATTGTCACCCATAACGAATTCGCCAGATGGCACATAGACCATGTCTGGATACTTCTCTTCCTCTGCCTTCAGTTCGCCTGCTAAAAGAATACCCCAAAATAGTATAAACAACATTGTAAAACCTTTTTTCATAATCACCTTTTAGTATCTCCTCTTTGTGACAATTTCATACCTGGCAATCTCCAGAGGTGAATATCCGGAGACGATTTCATTGAAAGTCTTAGCGTCACCCTTCTTAAAAGTCTTGATTGAAAAATCCTGAGTAAATAAAAGTGTATCAGAGACGTTAAAAACCCGAATTGCAAATGTTGCGATGCTCCGGTCTTTATCCGACAAATTTTTTATCTCGCCTTTGATCTGTGAAGATGACCCAAAGGGAAGAAGTCTCACGTTTCGTACATAAAATCCGTCTCCTATCTCTTGAAAACCCTCTTCTTCTGGTGTAGGAACATGTTCCTTTACTACTTCCACTGTTTCCGTACCCTCTGCAACCTTCACGGTTTCGGTTCCAGCAGGTACTTGAACTGGCACGGTTGGTGGTGCCTCTGTAGTCACTGTCCCCGCAACACCAACCCCTCCTTTTTCCACTTTTTTTATCCTCGTTTCCAAATCTGAAATAGTCTTCAATTGTCCTTCAAAGGTTTTTACCGAGGAATCCAAGGAAGCCACCCGTGTTTTCAAACTTTCTTCAGCGGTTGCAATCCTCTTCTCTTGTTCACCCAATTTGTCTGTCACTAATTTATTTAAATCATCGATGGCCTTTTTAATGGGTTCCAAGGGCCTTTGTGCTTCCTGGTATCTTTTCTCAAGCACAGCAGTTTTTACTTCCTGATCCTCAACCCGCTTCGCAAGATCTGACAGTAGTTTTTTTAAGATATCAAGGGTCTTGCCAAACGAATCCAGCAACCCTTTGACATCTGCCACAGACGAAGTCCTCTCTATAGCCTCTAATCTGGACACGATTGAATTCAATTTTTCTTCATTCCCTTTTATCACCTTCTCGTACTCTTTCAAAGGGGTCATACTATCACCCATACTTTTTTGAAGTGCAGTAAATTGTGCCCCCAGGTTATCCAGGTTTTTCATCCAGTTCGAAAGTGACTTTTGAAAATCATCAAACTCCTTCATGACTTCCTGCTCTCCTCCTTGTCCATAAGCATTCCCTGCATTGAAAATGGCGAAGAATAAAACTATGCTTACAATAACGGAAAGTATACCTTTCATGAATAGTACTCCATCTTAAAAACGTATGGTTCTAAATAGATGGTAAGTAGTTTAGCAAAAAATCTTATCCACCGCAAATATTTATCTACACCTTAGCAATGCAGAGTTTGAAATTGATTTTAAAGAATAAAATTGTTATAATTGCTTTTTTTATCATTACTGTGAAAAGACACTATTTTGTGAGAAAGGACACTATGCAGGTTTTAATTGCAGATGAACTTCCAGACATATGCATTGAAATACTTGAAAAGGCCGGGATTAGAGCGTTAAACAAACCCGGCATAAAAGCAGATGAGTTAAAGACTATAATGACAAACTGCGATGGAATTATATTGCGCAGTGGGACAAAAATTACCGCATCTTTGCTGGAAAAAGTTGAGAAACTAAAAGCCATTTGCCGGGCCGGCGTTGGCGTTGATAACGTAGACGTGCCAGCAGCCACCAAAAAAGGCATTGTGGTCATGAATACGCCGGAAGGAAATATAACTTCAACTGCCGAACATACCGTGGCATTGCTCTTTTCCCTTTCACGTTTTGTCCCCCAAGCCTGCGCATCAGTAAAGGCGGGAAAGTGGGAAAGAAAGAAGTTTACCGGCATCCAAATTGCCGGAAAGACTCTTGGTATCATCGGACTTGGCCGGGTAGGAAGACAGGTTGCAAAACGCGCTGTTGCTGTAGAGATGAAGGTAATTGGTTACGACCCTTTCATCTCTCCTGAAATTACATCTCAATACAGCATACACATTGCAAAAAATCTTAGAGAATTACTCGCTCAAGCCGATTATATTACGATTCATGTCCCTTTTAACAGCGAGACAAAAAACCTTATTACACAAAAGGAATTTTCGATAATGAAACCGGGAGTTCGTATTATCAATTGTGCGCGGGGCGGAATTCTTTCCGAAGAAGATCTTTACAATGCCATAAAGAGCGGCCACGTTGCGGGGGCAGCCCTTGATGTATTTGACGTAGAACCACCCGCAGGCAATAAGCTCCTGGAACTAGACCAAGTAATTGCGACGCCGCACCTGGGGGCATCTACGGAAGAAGCTCAATTTGCTGTTGCTGTAGAAGCGGCGGAACAAATGGCCGACGCCCTTACGGGAAAGGGATTTCGAAATGCAGTAAACCTCCCCCCGTATAACATTGAAGAATTTAACACTCTGAAACCCTATATAGCATTGGCGGAAAAGATGGGTTCTCTCCTCATCCAACTCGCCGCCGGAGGTATTCAGTCTGTGGATCTCGTTTATACGGGAGAAATCACAAAGAAGAATATTTGCCTTGTTACGGATAGTTTCATGGTTGGATTGCTCAAGCCCGCCCTCGAAGATGGTGTAAACCTCGTCAGTGCGCCACATCTTATCGCAGAACGAGGTATCCAGGTCAATATTACCACCAGCAGTGGTGTGAGCGATTTCACGAGCCTCATTAGCGCAAAGATAAAAAGCGCTAACGGTGAAACTGCCATATCAGGGACGGTCTTCGGAAAAAATGAACCAAGGATTGTGGATATCAACGGGTACGGCGTCGAGGCAGTACTCGACGAACACATGTTTATCCTCTTTGGTAAGGATAAACCAGGTTTAATTGGAAATATTGGTCGAGTTCTTGGTGACAAAAAGATTAATATTGCCCACATGACGTTTGGCCGGAGGGAGACCGGTGGTAATGCCATCACGATTATAAACGTAGATGCCGCAGTACCTCAAGACTGCATCAGGGAGATAGAACAACTTGACCACATAGAGGAGGCATATTTAATACACCTTTAAACCCAGAGAAGGGAGATCATAAATCAAACGGAAAATACAAGCAATTATCTGGGAGGACTTAGGACAAGCATAGGCGCCGAAAGCGCTTATCCCATGAGGCGCAAGGCGTTTATTTCCGGTAACCCTGCCATATAGATTTTATTTACAGCATCGTGGATATTATATTTAGCGCGTTTAATCTGTGCAACCTTTTTTTCATCATCATAAATAGCATAAGATGCCCTAATGTCCCAATCTCGTGGTTGTCCTACACTTCCCACATTGATAAGCGCCTTCTCGACGTTATTTAAATCAAAAACACCCCCTCTATCCACACGAAGGCTTCCATTCTCTCCAAAAATGGCTAAAGGAACATGGCTATGCCCATAAAAACAAATCTGTGTTCTTAGGATATCTAAATTAAGTTGTGCATCAACCCCAGTTGTAATATAATCAAAAAATTCCGGGTGATTCAAAGAGGCATGCACAAGGGTAATATCGTTTAGCTCTATAACTAAAGGCAAATTTTTCAGGAATTCTACATACTCAGCCGTGAGATACTTTGCCGTCCACAAAATTGCTGCCCTTGCATCGTTATGGAAATAATCTGCTGGAAATTTTCCCACCGCTGCATAGTCATGGTTTCCCGCCACGACAATACAGTTTAATTCGCGTATTAAGTCTATACATTTTATCGGTTCGGCGGCATAACCGATAATATCTCCCGTACACAATATTTTATCAACGCGCTCCTCTCGCAATTCATTAACAACTGCCGTTAATGCTTCATAGTTACTATGTACGTCCCCTATTACTCCATATATCAACAACAAGTCCTTTCTACTATTAGAGAGATACGCAACTCAACGACATTCTTTACGATTGAAAAGCACGAATGTTAATACAAGAACAAACAGAGTATACAACACTGCGTATATCATCAACAATACCAAGTGATGTATACTCAACGACCCAAGCTTATTTTCCACTCCAACAGCGCTGAATTCCTCAAGATTTGGGAAAAATACACCAAAAAACGCGAGACACCATCGGGTTCCATCCCCATTCATATAAAGCATATCCTGGAAAGAATTTATAACATTCCCAAGAACGTAGATAACCATACAACAACTCAGGTTAGCTATCACAGGCAGGTATACAGAGCCTGCTGTTGCTATGGCACACATTATGGCAACCTGCAAAAATGCAAATATCAGCTGAAAAACCGTTAAATACCCTACTCGTTTAAATGCCGTCAATACGCCTGCCTGACAATCGAGAGACTCCTTTACGCACAACGAAACAGTCAGGATAAGACTCATCAACACAAATACCGACGAGACAGCCAGCAGTATCCCTAAAAATTTACCAAAGAGAACAGATCCCTTATCTACGGGCTTGGACAACAAGGTCATGATAGTGCCTTTTTCTATTTCTTTGGATATCGTATTTGCGGCGCTCAACGATGCGAGACACAAACAGCAAATCGTGATCGTTGATATCCCCATCTCCTTTATCATACGCGTTTCCTCACCAAAAGCAAATAAAGTAAAGGAAAAAGAGAGTAATATAAACAATATTCCGCCACATCCAATCAAATAAAATATTGTCTGCCGGACAATTTCTCTTCCAGTATTCCCTGCAATGGCAAATACGCATCTGTTCATAAAAACCCTTGCAAATTCAAAAAAATCTCATACACTAATTTGGAATGTTTCACGTGAAACATCTTTTCCTGGAAAAGTGTGTTAAATACTAGCATTCCTAACCAGGAAATGCAATTGAAAACCCACCAGAAAAAGGAGTCAAGACCATGTCTAAAAAGGAAAAACTCAGCCGCAGCCTGCAATCACTCCTTGGCGGAGTTATTGGCATAGAAGCCGACGGAGGACAAGACGTAATCGTACGACTTAATCCCGAAGATATTCAACCCAACGATCTTCAGCCGCGCGACCTCTTCAACGAAGAAGAGATGCGGGGACTTGTGGAATCCGTCAGAAAACACGGCATTTTACAACCAGTCATCGTAAGACCACTCCCACACGGATACATGCTCATTGCGGGAGAACGACGCTGGCGGGCGGCAAAACAACTTGGGCTGAAAGAGATACCCGCAATCGTCCGGCATGCCGATGGTGCAAATATTCTGGAAATCGCCTTGATAGAAAACATCCAAAGGGAAGATCTCAATCCCATCGAAAAGGCCAAAGGATTCGAAGAACTGATCGCCAGGTTCGGACTTACCCAGGAACAGGTCGCAAAGGCCATGGGAAAAGACCGCAGCTCTGTAACCAATTATCTCCGGCTACTGGACTTGCCACAAAAAATCCAGGATGATGTTTCACGTGGAACATTAACCATGGGACATGCACGGGCATTATTAGCCATTCAGGACAAGGAAGTACAGATACAGCTCTATGAACGCATAGCCGAGGAAGGGTTATCGGTTCGGGAGATAGAAGAGATGGTTTCGGCAGAAAAAAAACGGGCCAAACTCAACCCTACTGCTACAAAAAGGCCATCTACCCCCCACATCGAAGATCTGGAAGACCGATTCCGAAGGTTTTTGGGGACAAAGGTTACCATCAAAGAAAGGAATGGCAGGGGGAGGATTATGATTGCATTTCATACCAACGAGGAATTTAGTCGGATTGCAAACACCCTGGGGATTCAGCTTTAATTATTCACAACGAATACTTCGACAAAAACACAAGACGTCTTCCATGACCACTTTCAATGATCCAGGGATGCCCGTATAAATTCCCTGAATAGAGGATGAGGATTCGTAGGCTTTGACTTAAATTCCGGATGAAACTGTACACAAACAAACCAGGGGTGCTCTTTGAGTTCCATGATCTCCACTAATTGCTCGTTCGGCGTGTGTCCGCTAAAAACCACACCTTTAGCCTCAAACATCTCCGAATATCTGTTGTTAAATTCATATCGGTGGCGATGCCGTTCTGATATCTCCCGACTCCCATATGCCTGAAAAGCCTTTGTGCCTGGCTGAAGGACACAAGGTTGCGCACCCAACCTCATCGTCCCCCCCTTACCAACCACCGTTCGTTGTTCTTCCAATAAACTGATTACAGGGTGAGGTGTGTTCATATCAAATTCCGTGCTGTTTGCCCCCCAAAGCTTGCATACATTCCTTGCAAACTCAATTGCCGCACACTGCATTCCAAGACAAATACCAAAGAAAGGTATCTTGTTTTCCCGTGCATACCGTATCGCCTCGATCTTACCCTCAACACCACGCACACCAAACCCTCCCGGCACAAGGATACCCTTCACCCCTTCAAGATGCGCTTTGACGCCATTTTTTTCGATCTCCTCGGATTCCACTCTGCGCACCCGCACCCGCGCATTGTTCCCTATTCCACCATGGATAAGGGATTCATAAATAGACTCATAGGCTGATTGATGAGCTATATATTTTCCCACAATTGCAATCTCTGTCGCCTGACTTGGATTTTTCAGTATTTCCAGTATTGACAACCACTTGTCGATATTATTACCGTTTGTTTTTAACCCCAATTTCTGCACGATAAATGTGTCTAAACCCTGATCAACAAGGATCAGCGGTATCTCATAAAGATAAGGCTTCACATCCCGCTCTTCAATGATCGCATTTTTGTCCACATTGCAAAACAGGGATAATTTTTCCTTTACCTCTGCGCCAAGATGTTTTTCCGTCCTGCATATGATGATATCGGGCTGAATGCCCGCCTGCCGCAACATACCAACGCTATGCTGAGTTGGTTTCGTCTTTATCTCCTCAGCGGCACTTAAGAAGGGAACAAGGGTTAGGTGAATATAGAGCACATTTTCCCTGCCCGCCTTTTGGCCAAACTGCCTGATAGCTTCCAGGAATGGCTGGTTTTCTATGTCTCCCACAATACCCCCGATTTCGGATATAACCACATCCGTATCAGGTCCATCCAGTTTCCGGATACATTCTATAATTTCATTGGTGATATGGGGAATTACCTGAACCGTCTTGCCTAAATACTCCCCCTTGCGTTCCTTCATAATAACAGAATAATAAATTGAACCTGTCGTAAAATTACAGTACCGGTTCGTCTTACTGTTGGTGAACCGCTCGTAATGTCCCAGATCCAGGTCCGTCTCAGCGCCATCATCAGTTACATATACCTCCCCATGTTCATACGGACTCATCGTCCCAGGGTCGATATTTACATAGGGATCAAACTTTTGAAGCCTTACTTTAAGCCCCCTGCTCTCCAACAACATCCCGATGGATGCAGAATTAAGCCCTTTACCGAGAGAAGAAACCACACCACCCGTAACAAATATGTGCTTAGTCATGCCTGTATCTTTCCAAAAATGTCATCAAATCATCCCTTGTATCAATACCCCTGGAGGTATACTGTGTAATTGCCACCTTAATTTTGTAACCATTGGCAAGCGCCCTGAGCTGCTCCAATTTTTCAGCATGCTCCAAAGACGAGGCTGGAAGTTTAGAGTATTGTAATAGAAAATCCCTCTGATATGCATAAATCCCCAGATGCCGCAGAAATGTAATGCCTGGCTCATTGACCAGATCGCTGCTATCGCGCACATAAGGAATCTGTGAACGGGAAAAATAGAGTGCATATCCACGATTATCCAGCACAACCTTTACCACATTCGGATTGCGTAATTCTGCTGCATCTGTTATCGCATTTGCAACAGTTGCCATGACCGCAACATCGTCTCCCACTAAAGTATCTATGACCTGATCAACCACAGACGCATGCATCTCGGGTTCATCGCCTTGCACATTCACGATGATGTCAGCATCTAATCGTCCCGCCACCTCAGCAATCCGGTCTGTTCCTGAAGTATGCAATGCGGAAGTCATCTCCGCCTCTCCACCAAACCCTTTGACGATATCGTATATAAGTTGACTATCTGTAGCAACAATGACTTTATGAATTCGTCTTGCCTGCTTTACGTTTTGATAGACATGCTCTATGATATATCTTCCCGTGACAGACTTGACTTCCGGCAGGATTACTTTAAAAGGCAGTCTGGTCGATGCATACCTTGCGGGGATTATGACAACTGCCTTCATACGATACATCCAACCACGTAAGTATTCAGTTCCATATTTTCATAACAGTCATCATGCCACTCTTGCTGCACCCAGAAACTATGAAAATCCATAAGCCTTTGAGTGGTCAACACTTAATTTTGAATTTTCGAACCAGTCATCATGTTGCGCTAGCAACACCCTGAAACGATGAAAATGCAATTTCTGTCCTATGGTATTGGTATATTTATGCTTACACTTATTTGTCAGGCCTTATTTTCGAACCAGAACGCAGAGTTCACAGAAAATCGGAAAAATTATGAACAATTTTACAAAATTGTAGATTCTATTGAACAACTCTCTCGGATTCAAACATTTTTTGAAAAAATTCGAGCAAACAATTTTATATAGATATCTCTAAGGAAATATCCAGAGCCATCGCCGAATGGGTAAGAGCGCCAATAGAAATTCTGTCTACACCCGTTTGTGCCACAAGATGTACATTTTCCAGGGTAATATTTCCGGATGCCTCGGTAAGTGGCGGACGTTTTCCCTCATTATATTTCCACTCTTTAACCAATTTTACCGCATCATTCAATAGCTGGATGTTCATATTATCAAACAGTATGATATCAACTCCTGCTGTAAGAGCATTCTTTACTTCTTCCAGCGTCCTCGTTTCTACCTCGATCAAAATACCCTTCTTTATTCGTTGTTTTAAAAAAGACACGGCTTTTTCAATAATACTATCATGAGAAGATATGTTAAATAATACTTTGTTTTTTATTATATCCAGATGGTTGTCCTTTATCAGCACCTGGTCGTAGAGGCCCATCCTGTGATTAACCCCACCACCCACTGCCACTGCATATTTTTCCAGATATCGCCATCCGGGAATGGTCTTCCTCGTATCCATTATGAAGGTATTTAAAGGTTTGATACGTTCAATAAACTGCGCCGTTAGAGTTGCTATCCCAGAAAGTCTCTGAAGAAAGTTTAAGGCAATACGCTCACCAGAGAGTAAACCCTTCGATCTGCCATTTACTACAGCAATGGTCTCACCCTTATGAATGAAGACTCCTTCCTTCACCAATTGTTTAAAAAAAACGTTCTTGTCGAGTTTAGAGAAAAAATGTTCAACAACGGGCAACCCGGCAACAACACCGCTTTCTTTTGCTATAAATGCTCCTTCTACAATCAAGTTTTCCGGAATGAGATTTTCAGTCGTAATATCCCCGGTAAAAATATCTTCCTGAATAGCAAGTTGAATAAGGGCATCTATCTTCTCACATTCAATTTTATTTTTTCTGTTCACGACAACTACCCATCTTTTATTTTTTGTCTGTCAACACCTCGTTAATCCTTGTTTCATCTCTATTATATGAGTGTTTCAAAGAGAACTCAATATCAATCATTATTTTTTTCTTGACATCTAACGATATCGTGTTATTTTGAATCGCATGTGATAATGCTGGTCTTACAAAGTGAAGGAATAAACAAAAACATACGATAAGGGCAAACCCTGAGTAATCAGGGGACGCAAAGTAAAGGGTCTTTCAACGTACAAGGATGTAGTTAAAGACGCGCCTTATCCTTTAGCGAAAAAGATAGCCTTACTGCCGAAGATGTTTTCCATAAAATATCTTTGCAGTAAGGCTTTTTTATTTTAACGGGTAAAAAAAGGGGTTTAGTTATATGACCAAATAGGGCTATAACAAGTTACCACTAAGCGTATTATCGGTACTAAGCCGTATTATGTTGCAACTTTTCGTATACCTACGTAATGCTGTTCGGCAGGAAAAACAAACGGAGAAATCAAACCATGAATGAAAACATCACTCTCACGAAAACCGCATTGGTTAATTTGCTCGATGCCGTGCCTTATCCAAACCCCGATGATCCATGGGGGCAGTATGGTACTATCGGTCCGGTTGCCCAAGCTCTCCGCGACTTGTCATGGGCGCTGCTGAACCCGCAGCCACTCCCACCCGGAGCTAGCCCTCACCCTGATCCCTGGCGCTATGGACCAGGACCGCAGCCCTGGTATGCTGCGTTCCTTTCGCGCGCGGTAATTGATCGAGCGGTAACACAATATCAGCTCGCCGAGGTGTCGGGCAATACAGAGCAGTCAAAAAGGATAACCACGGCAATCGGATCGCAGATTCGCGAGTTTGTCGATGATTGATGATTACTGTGGCACCAGGCCACCCAAGTGGCTAAGCAATAGTATACCAGATGTAAGGAGGATTTTAAAGATGAAAAAAGGCTGGAATACGGCTATTTGCAAGGCTTTTCAAGCCTTGCAGGACACTCATAATTAGTTAAGGAGGGAACAGACAATGAAAAAAAGGTTCACGGTAACAAAGAGGATCACAACGATATTACCGGTGTTAATCGGACTTTGGATCTTCACCGCCAATACCACGGTAACCCTCGCTAATGCGGATGGCATTACCGTGGGGCCCGGACAGGGTGTTAACTTTGAGCAAGTGGATTTCGTCTTTTCTGCTGTAACCCAGGAAAATTCAGATTGGGGCCGCGTCAGTGCAAATCCAGAGCTTCTGTCCTCTTCAACTGATATATCCAGCGGCTTTCTCAATATCTTCTCCGATGCTGGATGGGTTGTTCAGAATCTACCTGTTGACGTGAACTACGGTACAGTCACAACATACTTCAGCCTTGGTCTCAGTACCCCTACGGATGTTAGTGAACTAAGCGCTCACATAGAGTTTGCTTCTAGTCCGCAAGACGATTTTTCCGACGGTGAAAGAGGCGACTTTGATGTTGGGGTTGCACTTTGGAACGCCGAAGGCGCTGGCGATTCTCAGACTGCGGTGATCGGCGAAGCACCACCACCTAATCTGATACAGTTCAGACCCAGAGGAAAAAACACGAAACACACACAGCCAAACGCTGTGAATGTACAAACGGCCAAGAATCAGTGCTTTCCCATGTCGATTGCAAACAGTCTCCAGTACTTGGAAGACAGATTCGGAGTCAACGTTCCCCACGACCATAAACCCGGTTTGAAGGGTGATGATTCATTGGTGGGACAGTTGGATATGGAGGCCGATCGCCGCGCACCAGCACGCAATGATGGCGACGGTGTATGGTTTACACCTATGCTGAAAGGAAAGTTTTCTTATTTAAAAAAGAATGGTTTGAAGAATAAGCTCATCCACAAACACCAGGGACGTGGCTATGGAAACCCACCCGATGAAGCGCTTCCTAACGGTGACTTCAGAAGCAGCGGGATTAAATCTAAAGATAGAGGTGCTAAAGTAACCTTTAAATTTATCTGTGACGAGATTAAAAAAGGGGAAGATGTGGAATTGGTTTTTTCTTATGATGACAATAACGGTAATCCCACTGGCGGACATGCCGTTCGTGTCTTTGAGTGTGGAAAAACAAAGGGTCGGCCCTGGATTGGCTATCTCCACGATAGGTTGCAAACCAATAATGATCCGAATGACGAAGAAGGCCTTGAGAAGGTTCGCCAACACATCAAAGATATCGACGGCGATGGAATCCTCAACTTAGGATCGAAAAACCGAGAAATTCGTTTTGTACTGTCAGAATCATCAAAGAAGAAACCACGATGATAACCATTATCGACATCCGCATTACCCTTACTATAATATAAAACGTGGGGTTCAAGTTACAACTTGAACCCGCAGGAGTTTTTATAGTTATTTTGCAACAGACCCTTACCTACAAACTTAACCAAAAAGGAGGACTTTATGTCAAAAGGGATTGCTTTAACCACGGGATTAAATGCCGTTAGCCCGGCGCACTATGGCGGATGGTCGGGAGAACTCAATGCCTGCGAAGCGGACGCCAAAGACATGGCGGAGATTGCAAGATCAAAAGGGTTTGACGTAAAAACCCTGCTCACCAAAGAAGCCACCCGGGCAAATGTCATCGATGGAATCAACAAGGCGGCCAGCACTTTAACATCCGGCGATATCTTTATGCTGAGCTATTCAGGTCACGGCGGCCAACTCCCCGACCTGAACAGCGATGAAGCTGATGCACAGGATGAAACGTGGTGCCTCTATGATGGAGAACTGGTTGATGACGAAATTTACTCCTTGCTTGGTAAATTTGCGCAGGGTGTGCGTATCCTGGTCTTTTCTGATAGTTGTCACAGTGGCACGGTAACGAAGCTTGCTTATTATCAGTCTGCCATGAGGACAATGGGCTTAAAGGGAATCTCTCCGGAAATTCGGTATCGTTTCATGCCGATGGAAGTGGCGGTACGCACGTATCGTGACAACAAAAAATTTTATGATCCTATCTTAAAAGATCCTCAATTAAAGGAATCACGTGATGCAGTCAATGCCTCCGTAATCCTCATATCCGGCTGTCAGGACAATCAATTGTCAGCCGATGGTACGTTTAACGGATTGTTTACTGCTAATTTGTTACAGGTCTGGAATGAAGGAAAATTTAAAAAGGGATACCGGGCCTTTCGCCGCGCCATCGTCAACCGCATGCCACCCGACCAAACGCCAAACTATTTCCGGGTGGGTGAGATCAACCGCGCCTTTGAAAAACAGAAACCATTTACCATTTAACTGGCCGTGTGTTTCTTGTCATTAACGCCAACCTGTGGAGCACTACATGAAGACGTAGATGGTAATGAAATAAACAAAGACATACGATAAAGGCAAACCCTGAGTAATCAGGGGGCGCAATGTAAAGGGTCTTTCAACATACAAGGATGTAGTTAAAGACGATCCTTATCCTTTAGTGAAAAAGATAGCCTTACTGCCGAAGATGTTTAGTAAAAACTTTGCAGTAAGGCTTCTTTGTTTTAAGAATATCAGAAAAGGCGCCTAGCGTGCGGTTGATAGCTGAACAACTTCGCCCAACTCAGGGTTGCCGCCTTTGCTATGCTTCGTCAAAATCGCCTTATGCGCCGTCTTGGCTCTTCTTGCCTTATGAAAGGAGGTGAATGCAAACGAATGCTTTTGTGATTTATTCCGGAAATATTGCTTAGCCGAACGATCCACATTTTACGCGTTACAACCGTGGATCTAACCGCATCGGTTCGATGCGGTCTTACCATGGTCAGTAAAGACGTGGGTGCAAAATCATCCGCTTAACAAAGGAGGAGATAGTGATGAAAACTTGTGGAACTTCAGAAAATATACCAACATTAGAACGAGAGCGGGCACAGTTTCGTTCGCTGATCCTGCAAAACCCCAACTACTTCGGCAACCTGGAGCTGAGTCCATATAAGCCAGTCAAATTATTGCAAGGCATTACGACTTACGAAGAGCTTATGTGCGTAGGGCTAAACCCTCCATCCAACCGTCTGGAAGCCGCGCTCCACGTTAAGCAGGAGTTTGGATACGGAGGCGATATCTGCAGCCCGGGGTCATTTGAGTATGTCCGATTCTACGTAGACATATTCGACAACGGGGTCTGGCACGATGTGGGAATGGACAGCGTGAGAGTCCATAACATCCCCGGAGAAAAGCCCCTCTGTTACGCCGTGAGGAAGGACTTCACCCCGTTCAAGAGGCTTTGCTCCACCGAGAACATTGTCAGGGTGCGGGCCATCCTTTCCTGGGACACGCCGCCGCCGGCAAATCAACCCAATTGGACGCCGGTCTATGGGAACGTCATGACCGTCCAGGTACAGATTCATCCCAAGTACTCTTTCTTCGTGGGTGATGTGCCAAAAGGGCTGGAAAACCTTCAGGTCAAGATCCCCGACCCGATTGGCCCAATTATTGCCGGCCTGGACCCAAATATAAAGGTCAAAGCCGCTCCTTTGGCGACGCCAACGTTGTCACAGAGGAAGGCGCTCTATGCGGACAAGGGCGTGCCAGTCCACCGGTTCGGCTTCGCAGAGGCACAGAAGCTCCTGGCAGCTAAGACAACAACCTCAGCCTTAGTCACAGCAAACGGGGACAGCCCTTTAGCGTCCCTTGGACTCAACGCGAATGAAATCGCGGATCTTTTCGGCAAACTTCAGGTCGTAACGGACGGAGACACCAGCTTTGAAGAGCTAAAGTGCATCGGGCTTCGCTCCAAGCGTGATCTGCTGGAGGCGGTACTCACGGTCAAAAGGCCTTACGGTTATTCCGGCGGGCTATGCGGCAAGGGGTCAACGGAGTACGTAGCCTTCTGGATCGACTTCGGAGACGGCAGTGGTTTCATCTATATGGGCACGGCCACCGTACAGGTCCACGACCTCCAGACCATCCCGCCGGAGGACGTCCAGTATGCTGTTTTTCTCAAAAAAGACTTCACCCAATATCTAGTGCCCTGTGAGGCCGGGCCGAAGGTCGTCCGTCTACGCGCCATTCTATCCTGGGAGACCCCACCTCCCCCCGCAAACCCGAACTATGTCCCGGTCTGGGGAAACCGCGAGGAGTGCCTTATCCAGTTACGGCACGGAAAGGCGGAGGCACGTACCCCGGTTATCGAGACCGTTGGCGACATCTCGGTTGATGACATTGATCCAGCAACCGGGCTGGCTACAGGCGATGCGGAGATTGGTATCTTTTCAGTGAACTTGAGCCCCTTTGGAGGTGGTATTACCATCACCGGACGTATTGCGGGCACCCTGCCTGATTCTTTTGGCGGCGGGGCTTTGCCGCTAAAGTACAGAATCCTGGTACGAAAAGACGACGGTATTGACACCTGGCATCCGCTTACCAACACGGTTGACGTTGATGTCACAAAATTCGTGGGTGCAGTACAGTTGGAGGAATCGCCTGGAGACACGATATTTAACCTCAACCTCACGGCCACCGACGATGCGGATGGCCTTGGCGAGGGCTGGTATGAGTACCTGGAAGACCACACGGCTCCCTCCACCCGCTTCCTGCTGGTAGATAAACTCGCCAGGTGGCTGACGAACGCATCAATGGAGGGAGAATGGGAAATCAGGATGGAGGCGAAGGATCCGAATGTCAGTCCTCCCACATTCTATCCCGGCGCCCAGGTAATCAGGGTACGCGTTGACAACACCGCCCCATCGTCAGTTCCTGCGGCAAATATTGCACTTCAGCCATACGCCCCGGTTACCTTGACCATCACCGGCGCCGAGTTCAACGGCAACCCCGTTCCGGCTATAGACTGCGGTAAATTCCCCGTGGGGACGATCCTGACCGGCACGTATGAGGCTCATGACCCTGGCACGAGCGACCTGGTGAACCAGCACTTCGGGAGCATAAGCCTCGACGTCATCCCAGATGGGCCAGCCCATGGGGCCACGGTCATGCTCTCGGGTGACGGAGGAATTACTTACACCTTCGCGACCAGCCGTTCCTTCCCAACGGTGCCTACCACAGGCGAGTCTGGCCATTGGAGGCTGGACACGGCCGGCATGGACCCCTGCGGATACGTCATTCACATGGTGGTGTGCGACCGCACCAACTATGGCAGCCATGGGATTGCGTTTTGCGTCACAGCTGATATCGGATTCTGTTTGGAGGAGTCGCCAATTTCACAGGAAGTCTAACTGCTGCTTTGGCATCCCGGCTCGAGGAAAATGAGGTAAAACACGGACCGAGCGGTTTTGCCTAACTATCGTTTGAGGGGAGCGGCGCTTTATGCCGCGCCCCTCAAACGGAACATTCAAAGATTTTCTAAGGTAAAGTTATCGTATAACGACTCATTGATGTACAGCAATTTCAAATACCCCCCATAATCCCCCCGTAAAAGGGGGGAGAGGGAGGTGGCCAAATGTAAGTTGCTGTAGGCCTATTATACAAGGAATTTCAAAGGTGCGGTTGTAGAGCGAAGAGGCTCTTCGCTCTACATTGAAAAATAGCTGAAGTCCTAATTTAATTACAAGAAAGAGGTGATTTATGAAAGTTGCATTGGTAGGCGCAGAATTGGAAGAAAACCTTGGTCTCCGATACATAGCCTCTGCATTAGAACACAAAGGACATAAAGTGGAAATCGTTCCTTTCAATTCAGAGTTTGACATATCGGATGCAGTAAAGCGGGTAATCGCCTTTTCACCACAGATCACCGGCTTGTCTATGATGTTCACAGGCCGCGCGCGAGAATTCTGCCACCTGGCGCAGGCGCTCCGGGAAGGCTGTTATCATGGTCACTTGACGGCAGGTGGTCCCTTCGCCTCGTTCAACTCAGAGCATCTGCTCAGGGATTTTACCGCATTTGATTCGGTCTGTCTGGGTGAGGGCGAACATATCGTTAGTATGTTGGCTGATCATCTAGAAGATCTATCCAGGGTATATGGCCTTTGCTATCGAAAATCTGATGGATCAGTAACAACCAACCTTGCAACGGACAATCAAGATAATCTTGACGCATTATCATTTCCAAAACGTATAACATTCCATGAATATTTTGATAAGCCCATTGCCAGCATTCTGACCAGCCGGGGATGCTGGCGCAACTGTGCCTTTTGCAGCATCAACGCCTGGTATGAAAGGGGAGGCGGAAAGAAGTTTCGGGTGCGAAACGTGGAGAACATCGTAGCAGAGATGAAGGATCTCTACTTTCATCATGATGTTCGTATCTTTAATTTCCAGGACGACAACTTCTTTCTCCCAAAACCAGAAAAGGCTCTTCGCCGCTTTGAGGAGCTGCGAGAAGGACTGCAGCGGGAAGGAATCGAAGGAATTGCCATAGCGGTCAAGGCGCGACCCGATAGCATTACCCACGACTCAATCCGCGTGCTGGACGACCTTGGATTGTTTCGCGTATTTTTAGGAGTAGAAAACGCCCATGAGAATGGGCTACGCAATCTGAACCGCAAATGCACCCTCGATCAGATTTTAAATGCACTGCGTATTCTCAATGACTTTGATGTGCATCTCGCCTATAACTTACTCATGTTTGAGCCTGACACAGTCTTAGATGACATCCTGGTCAACTTACGTTTTATCGAACGGCATATTGAGAATCCATTTAACTTCTGCCGTGCAGAGGCTTACCCCGGTACCGGGTTAGAGGCAAAACTGAAGACTGAAGGCAGGTTGCTTGGTGACTACTTTGGATACGATTACCGGCTTAAAGACCCGCGCTCGGAGGCTTTCCATCAAATCGCTAACTACACATTCTTTGATCGCAATTTCAGCGATTTCGGACTGCACTACTTCAATATGCAAGTGGATTTCTATTTCCAGCTCCTGCGGCGCTTCCACCCGGAAGTGCTAACGCAAACACTGCGTGCATCTGTGCGTAACTTTATCAAGCAGACCAACCTTGATACCTACGAGTGTCTCTGCCAGATCTATGACTTCGTGACAACCGCAGATCCGAACGATCATGTCATGATACGGGGCTTTGCACGCGAGATGAGAGAACGTGTTGACGAAAGGAGCAGGGGCTTGCATGTCCAGGGTGAGTCGATTCTGCGTTGGTTGAGCAACACGTACGACCGTCGTGGTCAGGATGCCAGGGTGCCGAGGTTTATGTCAAATACCGGAGCGCTGTCCTTCCTGAACTGCAAACCTATGCCATATTCTAGCAGGGACAATCTGGAGAAGTTGGAATTTGTGACGTCAGAGGCCGAAAGGATGGATGAGACAGATTTGTTGGGAGTGACGTCAGCGCCAATTCCCTATAACGTATTTAAGAGCCGATTTGCAGAACCAAAAGAAGAAAGGAGGTGAACTTATTTCCCAGAACTATCCCATGGTGCGGCTAAACCGCAAACAGATTAACCACCCCTAAATCCCCTCCTTTGCCAGGAGGAGACAAGGGGGAAATAAAAAAAGAAGAAGTTTTTATAGGGTACTATGGAAAACCTTAATTATACAGGGAATTTTCATTTTTTTAAGCGGGTTTCTGGGTAGTATGAAGCATAAAAATCCCCCTTAGAAAAGGGGGCTAGGGGGTTGTAAAATAGCCCAGGAAAAACACAACCCCCTGAATCCCCCTTTACTAAGGGGGACTTGAACGGAATAACTTGAAGCTGTCAGTAAAAAATGAGGGGAAGACGAGTTTCTCTCACATTTGACATTACACAATCATAAGGAGGTGCAATATGGACGAAAAAACTTTTGCTCGTATACGTGATTGGGTGGAACCGGCACATCCAGCCGTCGTAAGGCTATACGACGACTTGATCGACATCTACATCAGGATTCGGGAGAAATTTCAGAAGGAAATTGATAATGCATTTGACAGGATATCACGGCAAATCGGGTTTGTGGTAACTACCACTGTGCCTGTCGTGTTCGAGATAGGAGATAAGGGGGTATTTAAGCGTATGTGCATGGGAGCAGAGCACCTCAAAGATACGCTTTTTGATAAAGAGTTATCCAAAGTATTCGGACCGCTGCCGGACCCATGGAAGGTAGCGGCGGGGAGCTACAATCTGTACTTAATCTGGTTTGATGCCCTCCATTTAAAACTGCGGACAGACTGGATGGAGCCAGCCCATTTCTTTAAGGAGAGACTCACGACCGACATTCGAGCTAAGTCAGTAGCCGGAATCGGTGGTAAGGCATTGAAACAGGGGTGGGAATGGCAAGAGCCTGCACACTGGTTTGATCCAGGAATAGCCATCGCCGTTGAGGAGTTGGTGCTGATTGAAGCAATCGACCGGGTGTATCCGGAATTGCACCTTGTGGATCATGTGGCTTTTGTTCGTGAAGCCCTCCGTAGGCAGGTACGGCCTGAAGTGATGGAGCCGGCGCATTTCCTCCGTCGAATAGGAAAAGGTATGTGCTCAGAAGGCACTGAGGAGAATCGCTAAGGATGTTTCGTATCGCAGGAGACTTCGTTCATCCTGAAACTATTCTATGTACCGGACTTGACTACAAGATTCTTGCAGCGCTATCTGAGTCTATTTCAAAGATAGGTTGTCTATCATACGGGGTTGCCGACGTAGCTGACTAGGCATAGCTACGTCGGCAACCACAAAAGAGTGAGGAGAAATTGGCACTTAAGAAAATGAAAAAGAGAAGGAAAAGCCTTCTGGAGAACAAAAAATGTCATTTAATATTGAGATTCCTTATCCATAATCTTTAAAAACAATTTTGTGTCAAAAAGATGATATAAAACTTAAGGTCATTAGTTGACTTTTTGCTTACAAATTGATATATATGTTGTATCTGAGTACAATCCCCTATTCTTTATACCCTCTTTACAAAAGTTTGAACTTATGAAGAAATTCTTTTTTGATTCCATCACACCAGAACATATTAAATCTATTGCCAACAATGGCGTCTTCAATCGTGGACTTTCGTATTACAAAAGTGGCCGTGTGCATAATCTAAGATATGATAATGACGGAGAATTAACGGCAGAAGTTGCAGGGAGCGAATCGGTACCGTACAGCGTCTTTATCCTTGCCAATGAAAAAGAAATATACGAAATGGATTGTGAGTGTTTGTATGCCTCGGATGGAGAGATATGTAAGCACATTGTTGCTACTCTCCTGGAGTGGATTGCACAACGAAATAAACCGAAACGTCATAATAAACCACTCTATCCGCAACAAAAAACGCTTTTTGACCCGGACAATATTTTTACCAGGATCTCGCCATTTTCTTCGTATGAACCGAACCAGACGGATATGTTAACCGAAATCTTTTCTGACTTCGGCCATTTCAACATCAAGGTTGACATGCTCAACGGTGGACCACAGCTCGAACTTAAACTCGTTTCGGGCCAATGCGGCGAAACCGTGGTTCACATCTCAGCAGAAAAAAGCCCGCATGTTTTCGAAAAGATAACAAGATTTTCCAGCAACACCGTGGAATTATCGGAACGGGCAAGAAAGGTCAAGCTTTATAAGAATCCACTCGTCCCCTATCTCCATGCTGATATAAACACAGAAGGACATATAGAATTATCCCCCATCCTAAAACTAAAGGGCTCCAGCAAAAAAGATGAGCAGGCCGTCCGGTGGGAAGAAGCTGCTGGGAACAGGATCGGTGAACAGTGGGTATGGCAGAACAATGCCTACAGACCAATCGAGCCCATTCCTTACACCTTGAAACCCTATTTCAATAAACAAAAACCGCTGGTTTATAAAGAAAAAGCCGCGATTGATTTCCTTAAGCACGATCTCGACCCATTACTCAATGACGATTCCTTTAAGTCTTCTGAAAGATTACAAAGCATAGAGGTTCATGACAGCCCGGACGTTTCCCATGTGCAGGTGGAGTCTTGTGGCAATGACTGGCTGTGGCTGGATCCAACCTATACCGTAGGAAGGCACACCGTCACTCTTTCTGAAATCTTATCATGTCTTGATAAAGACCACTGCATAAGAAAGGACACTGCCTATATAGAAATTCCCAAAGACATCATGGACCTCTGGCAGCGCGGCAGCGGTATTATTGAAAATGGACGTATCAAGATGTCCAAATTGGGATACCTGCGCACTCGTGCAGAATACGGCAAGGAAGTAAAGGTAACCGCATGCAACGAGACACAAAAATACCTGGCGAACTTTGACCGTATCACACCGCCACAACCGGCGCCTGCCGTTTCTTCCTACAAAGGGGAATTGCGCGCCTATCAGCAGTCGGGCTATGACTGGCTCTGGTTCCTGCATACGAACGGTTTTAACGGTATCCTGGCTGATGAGATGGGGCTGGGCAAGACGCATCAGGCAATGGTGGTGATCCTCTCCGCCTTACAAACCGAACCGAACGTGCCCAACCTGGTCATCTGTCCTACATCTGTGCTGGATCACTGGAAATCAAAGTTCCAGATTTATGCACCCGAATTGAAGATAGCCCTGTTTTACGGAAAAGAAAGAAATACCCTCTTTTCAGGCAACACGCCCTCTGTTGTATTAACCACCTATAGCATCCTTTCCCGTGATGCGGAAGTTCTTAACAAGGTTCAATGGAACTACGTAGTTCTGGACGAGGCACAAAAGATCAAGAACCACAATACCCAGATGTGCAAAGCAACGAAGTGTCTTAACTCAAAGCGCCGCCTGGCGCTGACAGGCACCCCTATCGAAAACCGGCTGACAGAATTATGGTCGATCTTTGATTTCCTCATGCCAGGCTATCTGGGAAGCATAGATGACTTCAGAAAACGGTACGAGAATCCCATCACAAAATATCAGGATAGCGAAAAACGAGAGGTTTTGAAAAAGATCATCCACCCTTTTAAATTGAGGCGGCTCAAGAAGGACGTGCTCACAGAACTCCCGCCAAAGTCTGAAGAGAAGCGCTATTGCACCCTGGCGCCAGCCCAGATTGTCATGTATAAAGACATAATTAGTGAACGGGGAAGCAAGCTTATTGCAAAGTTAAGGGATGAAAGTCAACCGGTGGAATACATCCACATCTTTGCCTTGCTTACCAAATTGAAACGGCTCTGTGACCATCCAAAGCTGATATTGAATGGCACTAGCCCCAAAAGCGCCACATCGGGCAAATTCGAGCTTTTCAAGGAGATCATGGAAGAGACCCTGGAGTCAGGAGAAAAGGTCGTGGTCTTCTCACAATATCTGGAGATGCTTGATATTATTGGTGACTGGCTGAATAACATCGACGTCAGATACGAGACCTTGCGTGGCAGCACTATGAATCGCGGCAAGGTTGTCGAGAGATTCCAGAACGACCCTGACTGCAACGTCTTCCTGGGAAGCCTCATGGCTGGCGGTTTGGGTATTGACCTGACCTCTGCCTCGGTGGTCATTCACTACGACCGGTGGTGGAACGCCGCGCGGGAAGATCAGGCCACCGACCGTGTCCATCGCATCGGCCAGACCCGAGGCGTTCAGGTCTTCAAGCTCATCACCAGAGGCACCCTGGAGGAAAAGATCGACTCCATGATCACCACCAAGGCCGCCCTCATGAACTCCATCGTCGAGTCCGACGATGCCGTGTTCAAGTCATTTTCGAGGAAGGAACTGATTGAGTTGTTGACGTTTTGAGATATGGCATTTAAACCACAGAGTTCACAGCCTTAAAAATTGCATATACTTCAAACCCGATAAAAGCAAAGGACAGAGTAACCCATTAATTCAGCAAGTACTTCAGATTTATCTTGAGAATATTTTGCGAATCGCTTAAATATACAAGGTAAGCTAATCGGTAAATAATAGAGATGTATTTAAAAGAGGGAAACGCATGAGACAATTTAAGATTATTGTAGAAAAACATCCGGATGGATGCGTGGCTTATCCTTTAGGACTCAAAGGTGTTGTCGTTGGGCAGGGCGAAACTTATGAGGAAGCCCTTTCTGATATAAAATCAGCAATTCGGTTTCATATTGAGAGTTTTGGAAGTGAAATGTTTAATATCGACCCTCCAATACTTGAGGCATTTGTTGCAGAGGCGGGAATTGAAGTCTGATGATAAAATTTCCTGTTGATGCACCGAAACGTAGGGTGATCAAGGCACTGGAAATTTTAGGCTTTCGAATTGTGCGAGAAAGAGAACATATTTCAATGATACGTGATAACCCCGACGGAAGCAAAACCCCCTTGACCATGCCAAATCATACAAAGATAAAGGCTTCTACCCTCAGAGTAATTTGTACCCAAGCAGGTATTTCCAGGGAAGAATTCCTGGAAGCTTATGATAAGGCTTAAGAAAGATAACCGTGCTACTGCAAAGATTACCCCAAAAGCTATTTCCATAAATTTATAGACGAATCAGACGATGCCGTGTTCCAAAAGTTTTCGAGGAAGGAATTGATAGAGCTGTTGACGTTTCATTTTTAGAAAAAACCGCTCATATTCTTTGCGGTGGCGAGAAAAAGGAATTTACGGCAAACAAAAGAACTGGTTTGAAAATTTCTATAAATCAGAAAAGTATAATCAATAGAATCATTACAGAATTAACAAACGGGTACAGCAAACCTGATTTAAACCAAGAAAATGACGAATGTTCAATTCGCGAAATACCCACTATGGATGCAACTGATTTTATCGCAGATGTTTATTTCCAAGACGATGAGCAAATCGTATGCATTGAATTAAAAACAGTTAAACCCAATAAAGGTGTTTTTAAAGTTGAAAAAGAGAAAGTTTTAGAAGCAAAAATAGCATTAAAAAATATTTATCCAGACAAAGTTATTCGATATTTTTTGGCATTCCCTTTCGATCCTTTGAGTGATACGCCAACAGGATATGATAAACAAAGATTTATGGATTATTGTGTGGGATTTAGAAAATATTTTTCAGAAAATGAATTCCTATTAGCATCTGAATTATGGGACTTTCTTTCAGGAGATACTGACACAATGCAACAATTGATAGATATTATCAATAGAATTGCTACTCCTCAATTTGCTGAAAAGTATGAGTTTTTAAATAATAGCACAAATAAAACAACCGGCAAAAATGATTACATCCAATATCTAACAGAATGGAATTTGATTAGCGAAATTGAATTAATCAGCAACAAAACAAGCATTAGTCAAAAAGTAAAAAATAACAATCGTTTAACAAGAAAATTTAATCAGTCCATTTTTAAAGACGGTGAATATAATGTTGAACGAATGATAGAACTAAAATCATTAATAGTTTAGTTTTTAAAAACATATTTATACTGATATGAAAAAAACTTTTGAAATAAATTACAAACTCAGATACGCTGAAATAGATGATTGGGGGCAAGAATATGTTAAAGCGGCCACCCAAAAACAAGCACTTAAAAGTTTTGCGAAGAAAATGAAAATCCCAATCAAAGAATTCAAAAGTTTTGAAGATTGGCGTTGGGAAGAAGGAGTATGGTGGGCATCATTCAAAAATATAAAACAGGTTAAAGAAAAACAGTGTCCTCATTGTTGTGGAAAGGGAATAATTCACATTTAGAAAATTATAAAAGACAAAATCAAAAATATTCTGACGTTAGGAATGACTTACGGCACACGCAAACAAACAAATTCGCAAATTCAAACTACTTTAATTGGTTACCCTGGCTCTACATTGAAGATGTTCAAAACGTTGCAGAACAGGAATTGGAAAGGAAACTAACAGCGAAAGAATTACGATTGGTCGAAGGTAAAATAGGAAATCACATAAATTGGTACGAAGCCATTCTCAATACAATGTATGCATCAAATATCAAACCTTAAACCAAAAAATTGTGCGAAATTGATGAAAGCAAAGGAAAAGAATGAAGAATTCTTGGCAGAGTATGTAAAGGTTGTGAATAAATTTACCAAGCAATTCATGGATGAGTTTTGCAGTTCAGATGGTAGCAAGATACTGTGGGATAAAATTGTTAAGTTAAATTCTGGTGTAGAATCCATCAAAAATCGTAATAAAAGCATTTAAAGTTGATTGTTTCAAGAACCGGGTTGCACTTGAAATAGGGTTGCAGGAGATTTTTGATAGTCTTGGTTGTGGGGCATCATAAGGAGCCACTCGACCACACATATGCCTAAACTTCTTCCGAGAATTCAAGGCGGAGGCGGCGCCGGATGTCCTCTTCTTGTCTTTGGAATCAGAAGAAATCTTTATGCAGAAGATTATTAATATTACTCAGCCCACGGCAGCACAGGATTCCATGTCTAAGGCCTGTGGCCTTTATTCAACTATTCTGGCTGACCCTCCCTGGCGTTTCGAGAACCGCACCGGGAAGATGGCGCCAGAGCACCAGAGACTCCTTCGCTATCCGACAATGACCATTGAAGAGATTTGCGAAATTCCGGTGTCTCAAGTTGCCGCTGCGAACTCGCATCTTTATCTCTGGGTTCCAAATGCCTTGCTCGCCGAAGGCCTCGAGGCTATGAAACGTTGGGGTTTTACTTACAAAACCAACATCGTCTGGTATAAGATCAGGAAGGACGGAGGTCCTGACGGCCGGGGGGGGTGGATTCTATTTTCGAAATGTTACAGAACTCGTCTTGTTTGGTGTTCGCGGGCATATGAGAACGCTTCAACCGGGGCGGACTCAGGTAAACATCATCTCATCCCGGAAGAGGGAGCATTCACGAAAACCAAATCAGATCTACGATCTTATCGAAAACTGCTCGCCCGGTCATTACCTGGAGTTGTTCGTCAGATTCAGGCGGGAGGAATGGGATCAGTGAGGAAACGAAGATGCGGAGGAAAACAGTTTACATGGAGTTGCCCGAAGAAAAGGCCATATTGCAGCCCAGATGAGATTGTTCGAACGACCAGTTCAATATGAAATAATACCTTTAAGAGACTCAGACATCAAAAGGTCTGTAGTATTTGCTGGTAGATACTCAAAAAATATTACTTCATCAAATAATTTAGGTCCGACTTGTTTATATTTAGAGACAGAAGAAGAAATAAATGAAAATAATTATTATAAAAATGTGCAAAGACTACTAAACTTAATATGGCTTGCTACAGGCCTCCCAGTTGAATATTTAACGGAAGATATCGAACAGTATAATAACTTTGAAGACTTATATGATGATTATAAGTGTAATATATTTTACGATCCCACTATTATTCATGGACTTGTATCTGATAGAAGCCCTATTAGTCGAGTAGCAAGTTATCGTATGTTGATGCAAAAACTGAAGAACGAGGATTTCAAGAAATTTGATAATTCTCTTAACACTTACACATGGGCTCAAGAGATTGAAAGACTTCCAAATTTTCACTTAAAATATACCCTTTATATGATGCTTTATTTATCTTCAATTGATCAATTAGCAAATGCCTCTCAGATAATTTGTAATGGTAATATTGCCTGCGAAGAATGTGGAACAAAAATAAGTAAGAAGCATGAAACAAGCCGTATATCCGAAATAGAAAAGCTTGTTAAAGATTTACTGACGGGAAATAATGTTAACAATCATGTTGAATTTATTAAACGTCTTTATGGGAAATTGAGATCTGCCTTTTTACACCATGGAATATTACGTGGGTTTGAAAAAGAAGGTGGTTTTTTATTTGGCGCATCTTCTGAAAAACAGACGGAATTATTAGAAGATATGATTAATATTAAAATGTTAAATAGAAAACTATTAGAATTGTTTTTAAACAAAAGGCAAATTATTTATACATCAATGGAGGATGGTTTTATTGAAGCAGTGAGAATAGATCCAAGAGCAGATGATTGGACTGTTGAAACAATAAAGAAATACTGCGAAAACAAAAACATTACTAATGTTAAGAGATCTGATTTATATGGGAAATGATAGAAATTTAGAACTTTGGGCCGGGTTCGCCTTCCAACTTTGCTGAAGCAAGGTTGTACAACTGGAGTGTTAAACGCTGAGAAAAGAGCATGAGTAAACTATTTGCACGCTTTGAAGTTGATCTGCCAGGACAGTGTCTGGTTAGATGGCCGGAAGATCAAGTTATCCGTCTTGACTGCACTATTGGGGAGTTCGATGTTGCTGTGCAACTCGTGGTAGATTCATCAGAACGGGCGAAGGGGCCAAAGACGCATATTGGACTTACGTGCTCCGCCGAGCTATGGTAAGTGTTTCAAAAGATGAAGATGAGAAACCACCAGCGATCATACCTGACGAAAAGGGCCAAAAAGACTACACTATACAGGCTGCATACTTTGACAAGAGAATTGAACAATATGGTGATGCAGCCTGTAAAGCGATCAATCGATTGATACGATTTTTCAAATTCCATTTGAAAAACGCCTTTTTTGATGGAACTACCATCTAAACATCGTGTCTTTCAGAACGCCAAGTGGACTGACCATCTTGGAAATATAGTTGAGAAATGCCCACTAGTATTTGTTAGCAAGGGCGCCCCTGGACGCATGGGGCAGCTTGGCGTCCTGAAATTAGGGATTGCTGAAGAGGCGTTTAGCAGGAGTTTTCGCGCCAACCACCCCGACCAATATAAGGACATCGACCACCTATTTAGATGCCGGAACAAGATCGCTCACAGGGGTGAACTATCATATCGAGACGATAGTGGCGTTACTCAACCTGTTGATTATAACACTGTAGAGAGTGGGTGGAACTCGATAATGTCACTGATTGAGTGGATTGAAACAAAGTGAAGTTTTTAAAACAATTTGGACATCTTCCCGGTTTTTATTGAAGACGATATGAATCGGTAGAAGCAACGCTCAGCGTCCTATTTGTAAACAGGCAAGAGGCGGAAACGCGCACGAACCATTTATTGTTAAAATATTGAGAAATGAATAGAATATCTTTAGCTAACAAATTTACAGTATAAAAGTTTTTAAGGAGAGAAATGAATGGTCACCAACAAAAAAGTCTCATCGTATGCGATCCAAACATTCTTAATGGCAAGCCTATCATTAAGGGTACAAGAATATCTGTGGCCCTGATACTGCAAAATATTGCTTCAGGCATGACCCGAGAGGAAATCCTTCGAGGTTATCCAACACCGACGGAAGAAGGATTAGATGCGGCTCTGGATTTTGCCGCAAGACAATTCCAGGGAGAAGAGGTAAATGTTTTTGTAAACAAAGAGTAACCATAAAAATACTTGCAGATGAAATATCCATATTGGCATTATCAACGAACTACGCAAAGCAGGCTTTGAGATTCTCTTTATTCCGGAAGTAGAACTTGCCGGGTGCGATGATCTAAAGATTTTAGAATATTCTGAAAGGTACGATTTGATATTACTTTCTGGCGATAAAGATTTTGGCGGACTCATCGAATTTGGCACATTGTGGGGACGAGGGAAAGTAATACTGCTCCGCGCCAAACTTGATAAGGAGATGGAGATATTGGAAGGCGTGCGACTCTTACGGCAAGAGGCTGAAACGCGGATTGAACGGATTATTGCAGAAGTGTGGGGAGAGGAAATATTGAATGAAACTATCCTCAATGGAAAATATTCAATCTTTGCAGTTTATTTGAATACGGTGTTTTCATAATTTGACGGTAATTATATTAAGGTCTTTATATAAGGAAAATCTTTATGCCCCTAACATAGAAAACAAAAAAACATCCCTACATTGTTTCTCTTAAAACCCATTGCGGCGGAAGCCCAGTCATTGCTGGCACCAAGTTTCCCGTACGGTCTGTTGTATTTTATGTCCTCAGGCAGGGTATGACGCCAGAAGAGCTGGTAAAAGAGTTTTCTCACCTTACCCTTCCACAAGTCTATGATGCACTTTCCTATTATTATGAAAATAAGGAAAAAATAGATAAGGAATTAGCTATTAATGCATCTGATTTAAGAAGTCTGAAGAAAAACTGATAGAAGTTGAAGGCAAGAGGCAGAAAAATGCATTGAGCAGATTGTTACTGAATTGAGGCATAAGATACTCCCATGTCAAAAGAAAAGATCCTTGTTGTAGATGACGAGCAAGACCTCGTAAAATTAATCCGCTATCACCTTGAAAAAGACGGTTATAAAGTAATATCTGCCTTTAATGGTGAAGATGCGTTGTTCCTGGCCAGAAAAGAAAGGCCGGAGCTTGTCATATTAGACCTCATGTTACCCGGAATTGATGGTCTTGAGGTATGCAAGAAATTAAAGGCAGATCAGGAACTTGCTAACACTGCCATTGTAATGTTAACGGCAAAAGGGGAGGAGGCCGATATAACGATGGGCTTAAAACTGGGCGCCGACGATTATATGACAAAGCCCTTTAGCCCAAAAGAACTCGTGGCGCGCGTACAGGCAGTCCTCAGGCGAACAAAAACTGTTTCGACAGCAAAAGATTATATTGCGATAGGTGACCTTATCATCGACTTGTATAAACATGAGGTGACCATAAAGAATGAACCCATTCCACTGACCCTTACAGAATTCAAGCTGCTTCACCAACTCGCCAGCAAGCCAGGGCGAGTATTTACACGGGATCAATTACTCGATGCAGTTTCTGGCTCTGAGACATTTGTCATTGACCGGACGATTGATGTACATGTCGCTTCTCTAAGGAAAAAATTAAAGGCCTTTGCAAACCGTATAATCACGATACGGGGAATTGGTTACAAATTCAGGGAATAAATCAGCATGTTTAAAAATAAATTATTTTGGAAAATTTTTACCAGTTTTATCTCCCTTTTATCCCTAGGTTTGGCGCTCATAGGATATTTTGTGAGCAAGGTCATAAAAGGGCATTACTCGAATCAATTAACCGGAAGTCCGGAGTCTGATATCAAAACAATTATTTTATACATACTCCTTACCTTTGCGATAACCTTGGTCATTGGTTTTGTCCTCTTGAGAATAAATACATCTCCCCTGTTAAATATTACTCGAATAGCGCAAAATTTTGCACGCGGCAATTTTGCACGAAAAGCAGAGATCGCTTCTTCAGATGAAATGGGAGACCTGGCAAATGCAATCAATACTATGGGCATTGAGCTTCAATCCAGGATGCAAACGATCCTGGATGATAAAAATAAACTGGACGCTATCATGGCTCACATGGGTGATGCCATTATTACCACAGACCTGGAGGAACGAATTATCCTCATCAACAATGCAGCAAAAACCATGTTTGGCATATCAAAGGTTGTTTTGGATAAAGACTATTTGTGGGAAAAGATAAGAAATGAAAAACTGTGCAATTTGGTCAGAGAAATAATCAAAATTCAAGCAACCAGAACATCCGAAATCGAGATTCCTTCGCCCGAAAAAAAATTACTGCAAACACATCTTTCTCCAATCCAGATCGATAAAAATACATACGGAATACTCATGGTTTTCCACGATATTACCGAACTGCGAAAACTGGAAAATACCCGCAGGGAATTCGTTGCCAATGTGTCCCACGAACTCAGGACCCCCCTTACCTCTATTAAGGGATATGTAGAAACATTACTCGAAAATAAGGTACTGCGACGTGAAGATACACAAGAATTTCTTACTATTATCATGAAACACACACAGAGACTCGACAATCTGATCAAAGATATTTTAGAACTATCCAGGCTGGACTCCCACGATTTAAAGATAGAACTTCACACATTGGATATACATCCTTGTATAGACAATATTTTTTTACAGTATCAGGAGCACTGTGTGGGAAAAAACCAAACTTTTGAGCTGGATATACCCCATCGCATACCGGCAATAGAAACAAATGAATACCTCTTGCGCCAGTTGCTGACCAACTTACTCGACAATGCAATAAAATATACCCCGAAAGGTGGCCGAATAGGTTTGAAGGTTGAACTCGTCAATAAATCCGTCCGGTTTGAAATATTAGACACTGGTATTGGCATTCCGCAAGAGCATATCCCACGTATTTTCGAGAGATTTTACCGTGTTGACCCGGCCCGTTCACGGGAAATGGGTGGAACGGGGCTGGGACTTTCCATCGTCAAGCATATTGTTCATCTTCATCATGGGTCCATTAAAGTTGAAAGTACGGTAAACGTTGGAAGTAAATTCATCATTACAATACCCCTGCAACAGCCAAAATACGCAGCATAAGACAAGTTATGACCACCTTTCCTTCCGCCTTCGCAAGGGGGGATTTCGTTGTGAGTCTTCGGCGTGAGTCCAGTCGAAAGCTCGCCGAATGATAGGGGGGGGAGATACAGGCAATTTGCGGAAATTGCGTCGAATTGTAGGTGGCCGAACCCAAGAAGCGCAAAAAATTCATTTTAAATTTTGGAAATAGGTAGTAAAATAATGAGCTCTTTTAACATCGTAACTATCTGGAATTGTAACCCTTCCGTAATCCCTGCTTTCAGATAGATATTTAAATAAGGATTTTTCTCAGCAAGGTCAATCTACGTAATAATGCGGCGTCGTTTACAGTCACAGCTTTTTGATTTACTATCATGGAACTTATACTTGATACTATTGAAGGCCTGCTTTATATCCACGGCGAGGTATTTTGGCTTAAAGAATGTATTACAGCATTCGAATCAGCATTAGTTTTTCTCTTAGTTCGGTGGGTTATCAGCTGGAATTCCAGGGAAGTAGTACTTTTATTCCTGTCTACGGCTATTGGTGTCGCCTGCATTTTTTTAGGCGATATTGGTCATTGGAGCGACAATGATGTGCTTAAGTTCATTGCCCCTATTTCTTTCTTCCTGCTGATGCACAGAAAAGATTCGAAAAATGATCCCCTCTTATTTATGTTTCTCATCCCTTACTTTCTTACCTCTTACGAATTTTACAGGAGTTTCTATGCAGTAATAGAATCCATAGCATCGCATTCATTCGTGATCTTTTGTATCACCCTTGTGAAAGGAAACCGGTATCTCTCTTTGGTTGTCAGCGCTACAATTGGTATACTTATCAATTATATTGGCAATACTACTCCTCCCGGCACGAACGATATTTTAATGAATCCGGCACTAATTACCCTTGTCGTAAAAGGGATTGAATTTTATACAAAAAATACCCAATATACTGACTTTTTAAAGTCTTTCTGGGCAACCCTCTTATGTTTTGCCTTTTTTGGCAGCTGGATATTTCACCACATAAAACCATTCTATCCACTTCACTAGTATAACGTTTCATTTCAGGTTTTTCCCTATGTTCCCGGTATGCACAGCGCTCAACGATTGCCCCGCATTTACCTTGACATACCCTTCCTCCTTACCTATAATTTGAGATAGAATGCATTTTAACCGTTAAGAACAGACCCTGGCAAGATATTTGCTTCAAATCGATGGGAAGGTTTCAGGAATATACCCGAAGGTTAGCTAATGTCAATTAAAACTATAGAAACACCTGTGAAAACTCTCAATAAGGAACCTGTTTTTATTAAAAACACAGAAACACAAATTATTCAATCCTCCAAACCAAGCGTTCGGCAATACTGGCTATTGTTTTCCATTTCTGCAATTTCGATTCTTCTGGCCTTTACCTCATTTGGCACCAATACCATAACGGGGTTATGCCTGTTGTCAATCAGCGGACTCTTCATTGTTTATAAAATGCTATCCGTTTACACAACGAAATATGTAATTACACATCAGGGTGTTTTGGTTAGAAAAGGCCCTTTTTCAAGAAAATTTAAGGAAATATCTTACCATGACATTAATAATATCTCGGTCAAACAAGGAAGGATGCAAAAGCGATTAAGGGTTGGCAATCTTACGATAAGCATAAAAGATGCTAAGAGTGTATGGAAGGGTATAAAAAATCCCCATAAAATAAAAGAAGTTATCAATAAAGAAAAGGTTTCAGAGTATGAAAGACGCACCTTATTGAGAAAAATATTATAACTTTTAGCGATTTTTCATGAGCAAAAACTTACAAAAAAAATGGTTTGTACAAGGCAATACAATAAGATATCCCTATTTCGGTATGATCGGTGTTTCCTTCTTTTTGTGCCTTAAACTTGCAATGTCTGCATCTCCGGAAGGTGAAATTCTCGATAGAGAAATCATGAAAAAATACCAAAAAATAGTCCTGCAGGACCCTTCCAATCTTAACGCGCACTTTAATCTCGGCATTCTTTACTATAGAAATGCCCATCTCGATGAAGCCATTCGTGAATTTAATAAAGTTCTTGAAATTAACCCTAATGATTCCGAGGCATATTACAACCTAGGGAATATTTTCAACAAAAAGGCGCTTTTTGATGATGCCATTAACTCTTATAAAAAAGCCCTGGCGATGAATCCGCGGGATGCAGAAGTATTTCATAACTTAGGGAATGCCTATGCCAGCAAAGGGATGATTAATGATGCCATTTCCTCTTACAAGAAGGCCGTTGAAATCAACCCGAAACTTGCAGAAAGCTATAGAAGTATTGCATACCTTTACAAGAAAAAAGGGCAAATATCAGACTCTGTTTCCTCTTTTGAAAAGGCCGCCAATTTCATCCCCAAAGACACGGGTCTGCTTTTTGATCTTGCCTCCTTATATGAATCAAACGGGTCGCCTGACAATGCCATTCTCACATATAGAAGGGTACTATCCATAGACCTCAACCATAAAGAGGCAAAAAACAGACTTGCCATGCTTTATAACAATAAAGGTGTATCACTTGCATTACAGGGAAAAAAGGATGAAGCGATCGTGGCGTATAAAGAGGCCTTACAAAATAAAGAAGATTTTAAAGAAGTGTATAATAATCTTGGCGCTGCCTATGTCGATAAAGGAATGATTGACGATGCAATTGCCACATACAAAAAAGCGATTGAAATCAGTCCAAATTTTGGAGAAGCTTATAATAATCTGGGGGTAGCCTATACAAAAAACAAGGCTTATGATGAGGCTGTTTCTATATTCAAAAAAACGCTGTCTTTAAACAAAAACCATGCAGGCGCCCATTTTAACTTAGGAGTAATCTACTCGGAAAAAGGAATGAAGCCAGAAGCTATTGATGAATATAATGAAGTTTTAAGGCTTACGCCAAACGATCTTTTGGCGCTTTACAACCGTGGCGTACTTTACTTGGAAAATGGCAGACTACCTGATGCCTCTGCTGACATGAAAAAAATAATTGAGCACAATCCAAAGCTGGCTGCTGCTCACCATATGCTTGGAGATGTTTATCAAAAAGAGGGGCAGATCGAGGATGCAATTGCTGAATATAAGCGGGCATTAGAAATATCGCCCGAGCTTCAGGAGGCATTACATAGTATCGAGGAAGCTTACCGGCTGAAGGAAAAAATAGCGAAGAACAAAACGGCCGGGAAGGCAAAACAAGAGTAAACGCTCAGCAAGGAGTCACCTATTTGTATCATTTTCATTTTCCACTTCCAAACAAAACAACCTTTATCGTCTTCAGTACTACCACTACATCCAGAATAAAGGACATATTTTTAATATAATAGAGGTCATACTGCAATTTTTCTTCTGTTTGTTCTATTGAAGATGCATAAGGATACTTTACCTGCGCCCAGCCAGTTAATCCAGGCCTGACTGCAAGCCGCTGGGTATAAAAAGGTATCTTTTCCTCAAACTCCCTGATAAAGATGTGCCTTTCCGGCCGTGGCCCAACCAAACTCATTTCTCCCTTAATTACATTGAGCAATTGAGGAATCTCATCCAGCCTCCACTTTCTCAAAAACCTTCCGGCCTTTGTAATCCTGGGGTCGTTATCTGCTGCATAAACTGCACCGGTATTTGATTCCGCGTTCTCTACCATGGTACGGAATTTTATTATGGTAAATTCTGTACCGTCTTTACCGATACGTTCTTGCGTATAAAAAACACCGCCCCTGGAACTCATTTTCACTACTATGGCTATAATTATCATGGCCGGTATTAATAACACAAATAACATCAATGCAAAAAATACTTCAATAATGGGCTTAACCAATTTACCATACAATTTGGGTTTACTAATAACAACGTGCAACATCCACATATCATTAATATGTTTAAACGGTATTTTCCCCGTGAGCTGTTCGTAAAGGGTAGGCATGTCGACAATATCCACTCCATTCCAAGAACAATTAATCAGTGCCTTAATGAGATCAGCATGTTTTTCATGGGTAATAGCATTTACGACCAAACCAATTTCATTTTGATGTATCACCGTATTCAAACTATATCGGTTACCGAATACAGGAAACCCGCCAATAAGTTTCCCTTGCTTCGCCGGGTCATCATCAATAAAACCTACCAACCGTAACCCAGATTTTTTCGACCTGCTTATTTCTTGTAAAATAGTTTTTCCAGCCCAGCCGGCGCCAATAATTAATACATTTCTCTTAAAAATGGGTTGATCCAGCATATAGCTGTATAAAAGCCTCCAGCCGATGATAAAAAGGGTAATTAATACACCATTGATAATAAATACCCCTCGTCCTATCCGCAAAGACCAGCTTATATAAAATAAAAACGTTGTAATAATAAAGGCGCTGCCAGACGCAAAGGCAATCGTTAGGATATTTCCGATGGATTTGAAATCCTTTCGGATATCGTAAAGTTCGAAAAAGAAAAACGTAAAGAGAAAAGCTAAGGCTGTCAATGCAAATGATGCGGAATTACTTCTCAGGTATTCACAGCCACCACTCAAACCCAGGCGAATTATCGCCGATAAAAAGATTGAGCCATTGACAATCAGCAAATCCCCTACTATGAGCAAAATGAGTCTTTTTGCGATGGGATAATTAAAAATCTTTATTGTCATAATTTCATTTTATGTGGGATAAAACCTTATTTTACCTTTCGATTTTTTTAATTTTCATTTACAGCTACCGTATCCATCCTAAAAATTTTTCAATGTCATTGAAAAAGATCCTGGGATTGTGTAAATAGACATGACTTCTGGACTTTGCCCTCTCAAAGATCCGCATAATGCCTCTATTATAATTATGAAAGGCGCTTTTTACTTTGTTTTCCAGCATGACAAAATCTTCATAGCCCATGGTATCAACTCTTTGATTCACGTCTTTCAGATAATAGTCGCTCGGTATACGGGTGAAGAAATCTTCGTGGGACATTTCTCTGTTCACAAGCCCATGCTCAACGCCGACTTCAAAGAGTTTTGTCCCCGGAAATGGCTCATAGACGCCAATAGAGGCAAAACTGGGTTTTATTGTATATAGTAAATCCAGGGTTTTTTGGACATCTTCTCTGGTCTCTGTAGGTATACCCATCATAAAATAGGCCGTCCAATGAATGCCCACTTCTCGAAAAAGCCTTGCTGCTTCTCCTATGCGTTTCAGGGTAATGCCCTTGTCCATTAACTTTAATATCCTTTCACTCCCTGACTCAATCCCCACCTTGATGCTATTACATCCCGCCTTCTTCATCGCCTTTAAGAGTTCTAAATCCACTAAATCCACCCGCGTATTGCAGTCCCAATTGATTTTTAAGTTAGTATCAATTAATGTAGTGCAAAATTCCATGACCCTCTTTCTGTTAACAGTAAAAGAATCGTCCTTAAAGGTAAACTGGCGGGTGCCATACCGTTGGTGTACATACCTGATTTCTTCCAAAATATTTGCCAAGGAACGATACCGTACCTTTCTCGTCCATATCTGCGTTGCACAATAGGAACAGCTATAGGGACAGCCACGACTGCCCATGAGCAAACCCATATCTTCCGATGTATAAGTATCCAGGCCGAGTAACGTTTCTCTGTCTGGAAAGGGAAGACAATCTAAATTATCAATAAAATTTCTCGTACTGTTGTGGATAATCTTGTCCCCCTGCCGATAGGAAAGTCCCTGTATGGTACTGAAATTGTTATTTTTTGTATGTAATGTGTTTACCAGTTCAACCAATACAACCTCGCCTTCTCCACTTACAACAAAATCAACACCTCTCGTATTTTTCAGGATCTCATCTGCCTTTAAAGTTGCATGAGGACCGCCAAAGACAACAGCACAGTTTTCATTATATTTTTTTGCAAGGGAGGCAATGGTAAACGCAGAGGCTGCCTTGGGGGTCATAACTGTCACTCCGATAACATCCGGTTGGTATCGTGCAAGGGTTTCAGAAATCTCCTTTATGATCGGATTTTCCGGGTTCTTCAATTCCTTCAAATAGATACGATATTTTTCAGGCAATCTCGTGTAATCCATCCCCTTTGAATTTTTGTTACAGTCGGCATCATAGACAGTCACCTGATGCCCGGCTTTTTTCAGTACTGAGGACAGATAACTTAATCCCAGAGGGAAATATCGGTTATAGTAATTGAAAAACCGATAAAAAGGCGGGTCTATCAAAAGGACGTTCATTTCCATAAACTCCTGTCAAGACCCCGGTATTGTATCGCTTCAGATACGTGCTCTACTTTTACATGTTCACTCTCGTCAAGGTCTGCAATGGTGCGTGCAACTTTTAAAATCTTAGTGTATCCGCGTGCCGAAAGACCCAATTCCGTCAGTGCCTGATGAAGCAACGTCTCTGCGGATTTCTCCATTACACAGTACTTTTTGACTTGTTTGGAAGACATATGCGCATTTGCTTTTATTGGCTGGCCTTCAAACCTCCCTTTTTGCATTGTGCGGGCAACCGTCACTTTTTCCCGTATATCCACAGAAGATTGCATTTCCCTCTCTGTAACAAGCTCACTATACCGTACGGCTGGCACCTCTATTTGAATATCCATTCTGTCTAATAACGGGCCCGAGACCTTTGACATGTACCTCTGAATTTGGTGCGGCGTACAATGGCATTCTCTCCGGTTGTCCGTGTAATATCCGCACGGACAGGGATTCATGGCACATACCAGCATAAAATTGGCAGGATAGGTGACGGAATTCAAGGCGCGGGAAATCGTCACATTGCCTGTCTCAAGGGGCTGACGAAGCACTTCCAGTGTCTTTCGTTCAAATTCCGGGAGTTCATCTAAAAAAAGCACGCCATTGTGTGAAATGCTAATCTCGCCGGGCCTTGGAAATGAACCACCGCCAATTAACCCGGCGGTACTAATCGTATGGTGCGGAGCACGAAAAGGCCGTGTTGCAATTAATGACTGTCTCGGCCCGAGGATGCCTAATACGCTATAAATCTTGGTTGTATCCAGGGCTTCCTCTAAGGTGAGGCGAGGCATGATTGTCGGGATACGCTGTGCAAGCATAGTTTTGCCGGCGCCGGGCGGTCCTACCATTATCACATTATGACTTCCCGCAACGGCAACTGTCAATGCCCGTTTGACATGCTCCTGCCCTTTTACGTCAGCAAAATCCATATCGTAGTCGGAAGACTCCTTGAACACTGCTTCCAGGTCAATCCGATACGGTGTAAAGGGGGAAGAATTGGTCAGAATCCCTACGGTATCTGCCAGGGTTTCAACGGGAATAATGTCAAGTCCGTCAACGACAGCAGCCTCAGACGCATTTTCAGGGGGAAGCAAAAATTTTTTTATCCCCAGTTCTTTACACTTAAACGCCATTGATAAACATCCCTTAACAGGACGCAGCCTGCCATCCAGAGATAGCTCGCCCACAATGGCATATTCCTGGATATCTGGAATCTCGATTTGATGTGTTGCTATAAGTATACCAACCGCTATGGGTAATTCAAAAACCGGGCCTTCTTTCTTGCGGTCTGCTGGCGCAAGATTTATTGTCATGGGTTTATAAGGAAACCTATAACCGCTATTATTGACTGCCGCCTTTACCCTGTCACGGCTCTCCTTAACCGCAGTGTCCGGTAAACCAACGATGGCAATATAAGGCATGTCACCCGTGGCGACATAAACTTCAATATCCAGCAAGTACGCATCTATACCGAAAACGGCAACACTCTTGACTTTTGCCAGCATGAATTAATGATATTAAAAATTGTGGATAACCATGCATTTACCATGGAGACATACTAAAACACAGTTTGTTCCGGCTGAAATCACAATGGCAATGAAACAGCCACGGCCTATTTGCTTTCTGCTATACTGCAGCTTTATTCAGCGCCTGAAGTAAAGAATCTATATCCACACCACTCATTCCCGCCGTTTTTTCAATACTCGCCCCACCACCGCAACAGGAATCCACCTTAAATTTACTAAAAATAGTAATTGTTTTTGGATATTTTTTTATAACATCATTAATAATCATATCCTTCGTAATAATCATTTTCTCTCCCATAAGTTACCTCCGAAAATTATTTTATCTGTCAGTCTGTCTTATTTGTGCTATAATAAATAACAATTATTGAAACTTGTTAATAATAAAGCAGAATATAATCAAAAAGCAATGTATTTTTATTTCCACGCCACAAAAATAGCGGAGAAACTTCAGCCAGCAAGTTGAAATACCCATAACAGCTTTGAAATGCAATTTTGTTATTTAACTGACGTTGATAGGAGGTGAAAATCATCCCGATCGATAAAGTCAACATGCACAGGTATTTGCATCCGGGAAAATATATATAAATAAATTATTTACTTTGGAATATTATTTGTTCGTTATTTAGGGGGTTAGTCATCTTATCGGTCAACATTTTAGAAAAGGGTATTGAGCAAATGAGTGTTATTCGGAATTCAATAAAAACATTCCATCCTGCGTATTTTGCAATGGTAATGTCCACGGGTATAATTTCAATTGCATCCGGTCTTTTAGGTTTTCAAGGTATTGCATATGCACTCTTTTATATAAACCTCTTTGCATATGCCACGGTTCTATCGCTCCAAGTACTCCGGGTAAGAATGTTCTGGAGTAATCTCTACAATGATTTTTCAAATCCGAAATTGAGTCTTGTTTTTTTTACCACCGTTGCAGGAACAAACGTGCTGGGGGCTCAATTCGTTACAGTGGTAAACCAACCGGAAGTTGCGAAGATATTTTGGTATTTTGGCATCTTTCTCTGGACGATCGTTTCATTGTCCGCTTTTAGTGTGCTCTTTATCAAGTGTGATCAAAGGATTGAAGTTGTAATGCATGGTGGATGGCTGATCGCCACTGTTGGAACACAATCTGTCGCCGTACTTGGCGCCTTGCTTGCGCCGAAATTCGGGGGATCTGGCAGCTTTGTCATGTTTTCCTCATTCGTGTGGTGGATGATTGGTTCCTTCCTTTACATGATCCTTATTACGCTCATTATTTATCGGCTCGTGTTTTTCAAGGTATCCCCGGATGCGCTTGTGCCTCCTTACTGGATTAATATGGGTGCGCTCGCCATCACAACCCTGGCCGGATCTATCTTATGTATAAATATCCCTAAAATAGAGGGACCCTATGCCGATTTCCTGGGATTCACAAAGGGGCTCACCCTGTTTTTCTGGTCGTTTGGCACGTGGTGGATACCGTTTCTGGTAATCATTGGGGTATGGAAGTATATCTATAATAGAACGCCGTTTAAATATTCCCCCCTCTACTGGGGCATGGTCTTCCCTTTAGGCATGTATACAGTCTGTACCATAAGACTTTCTCAGGCTATTCAACTCCCTTTTATCGCTAATATTTCTAGTTATTTCATCTATGCCGCGTACATCGCATGGGGTTTTATCTTTGTGAATATGATAATTTCCATGGTGAAAGCGGCGACAGCAAAAGAGGCAACGCTAAAGAAGGAGGAAAAGATTGTTCAGCCTCAGATGACCTCTGCTGTGAAAGGTTAAACTCCTTGCATTAAGTTCTGAGATTGAATCTCAGAACTTGATGCTATCTTTAGAAACCGCATCTGCATTGAGTTGATTTTTTGGTTTTTGCAATAAAACTGCGGCGGTAAACAAGGTTATCAAAAATCGTCGGGCAATAATCCGTCGCCAGCGTACTTAGCACAGACCTTTTCCAAATCAGATGATTTTTAATTGGTTACTCACTGTCAGGGGATATGTGTAAGCTGAATATTCAGTATAAATGAATTAATTATATATAATAAATTATGCTTTTTTACTGCAGAGCGAAGATGCTCTTCGCTCTGCACCACAATTGTGAAATCCTCAACATTAAACAAATGAAATGAAGGGAGGTAATGTATGACTGATGCGCAGAATAGTGGTATAAATACGCAGGAATATGCCATGCCGGTTATTGAGATCGATGCCTATGCGCCAGCAAAAATGGCCGACAGGGTGGGACAAGTAGGCGTTGCAAAGTCGCAGCTGAGTACGTTAACGACATTTGCCTTAAGTATTCTTGCCGGCGTATTTATTGCATTGGGGATGCAGCTTTCCATGCTCGTAACACATACGGCAACCTCTAATTATGGTTTAAATCAGCTGGTAGGAGGAGTTGCCTTTACCCTGGCCCTCGTTTTAATTGTAATCGCCGGCGCAGAGCTTTTTACCGGAAACTGTCTTATCGCGATGTCTTTTATGGCCAGAAAAATTACCGGAAAAGACCTGGCCAGAAATTTAATTATTGCATTTATTGGTAATTTTATCGGCGCATTAACCCTCGTTTTATGGATATACAACTCCAACCAATGGACGATCAACAACCATCTCCTTGGCGCTAAAATTGTGCTTGCAGCCAATGACAAAGTAAATATACCATTTGGCGCTGCCTTTTCGAGAGGAGTGCTCTGCAATGCCCTGGTATGTCTGGGTATCTGGTTATGTTATAGTGGCAGAAGTAATATGGATAAAATACTGGCATTACTCTGGCCCATATCTTGTCTCATCGCTTGTGGATTTGAGCACTGTGTCGTCAATATGTGGCTCATCCCGATGGGCCTTGTTCTCAAAGGCAACAGCGCTGTCCTTGCAGCCGCAGAAAAGGTGCACGAGGGAAAATTGGACCTTTCAAACCTTACCTTTTTTAAAGGTTTTTTGATAGATAATCTCTTCCCTGTCGTTCTTGGAAACCTGTTTGGCGGTATTGTACTCATTGCAGGTGTATATTGGTTTATCTATTTACGTCCTTCAAAAAAATAATAAAGGAGACCGAAGATATGGTAGAAAATAATGTTCCAAAAACTATCCAGGTCATAGATATAGATGCCTATTCACCCCCGCAAATTGCCTCCCGAATCGACAAAGTCGCTACCGCAAAGGCAAGGTTAAGCTTTGCACAGACCTTTATTCTGGGCATTTTGGCTGGGGTCTATATTGGAATCGGCGCGCAATTTGCCACCTTTGTAACATGCGACTCTACCCTGCACTATGGGCTTACTTCACTCATTGCAGGCATTGTATTCTCTCTTGGTCTTATGCTTGTTGTCATTGGAGGCGCGGAACTCTTTACCGGCAACTGCCTCATTATTATGGGATATGTTGGCAAAAGGATTACAACGCGTGAACTACTGAATAACTGGATCATTTCATTTCTTGGCAATTTAGTCGGCAGCTTAACGATGGTCTGCTGGATGTATAAAACACACCAATGGGAATTTTTCCATAATATGGTCGGTGCGAAGGCGCTGTTAATTGCCCATACAAAGGTTAATCTCACCTTTAAGACGGCTTTGGCACGGGGTGTCCTTTGCAATGCAATGGTATGCCTTGCCGTCTGGTTGTGTTTTAGCGGGAGGAGCGTGGCAGATAAAGTTCTTTCCATTGTATTTCCCATAGGCGGATTCGTTGCCAGCGGATTCGAACACTGTGTGGCTAACATGTATTTTATTCCTATCGGGATAGTACTCCGGAAAAATCCAGACATCGTTGCAGCTGCAGAAAAAATGGCGGGGAAAACATTAGACCTCTCGCAACTTACCTGGAGTGGGTTTTTTGTAAATAACCTCTTGCCGGTCACTATGGGGAATATCGTCGGTGGTGTTGTTCTCGTGGGTATCGTATTCTGGTTTGTTTATCTGCGACCACACATTAGCTTGGCCTTTAGTGTGAAACAGGACTTTTTCCATAAATAGATAATCGCATCTTGCCAAAGTCTTAAGAATTCTCTTGAAAAAATCCCGGCATGGAATAAACTAGATATCATGAAATGTCGGGATTTTTTCAAGGGAAAAGGTAACTATTCAGTGAAAATATTTTAAAATATGTTTGACAGGATATCCGGGACAGAGAGTCGTTTGGATTAGTTTGTGGCATATATGGCCTGTAGAGGTGGTTAGTACAGCCTACATGAGGAGAGAGCACAGACATGGACAGGCTGGTGTTGGTAAGAGGAATTCGTGCTTTTGTCGTGTCTTATAGCGCCAATAAAAAGGATGAAAAAGCCTGTGATATAATAGCCGCAGTAAATAAATGGGTGGCTCATCATACAGGCGGATTCATTGACGATAGACAATATAGACATAGAGGTAACGCTCCAAAAAGTAGAGAAGCTTCTTTCTGAAGAGAAAGTGCTGTCGCCAGCCATGAGGTCCATGGTAGAGTTATTGGTAGTAGTAATAACGCTGCTGGTTGGTCGTTTAAACCGTAACAGTCGCAACAGCAGTAAGCCTCCCTCAAGTGATCCGAATCGCAAGAGAGAAAGCAAGGCGAAGGGCGAGAGGAAGGCGGGTGGACAAAAGGGTCGTGAGGGGGTGACGCTGAAAAGGGTTGAGAACCCTGATAAGGTGGAAGTGATAAAAGTAGACCAAAGGAAGTTGCCGCGTGGGGAATATACGGTGGTGGGTTACGAAGCGCGCCAGGTGTTTGATATGAAGATTTCACGGGAGGTAACAGAGTATCGTGCAGAGATAGTTGAGGACGCGGAGGGGAACCGATTTATCGCGCCCTTTCCTGAAGGAATAACAAAGGCGGCGCAGTATGGGGCGGATTTGAAGGCGCATGCAGTATATATGTCACAGTATCAACTGATACCCTACAAGAGGATTCAGGAGTATTTTGAAGAGCAGATGTCGATGCCGGTGAGTGAAGGTTCCTTGTACAATTTTAATCAGGAAGCCTACGAATATCTGGAAATCTTTGAGGAGAAAAGCAAAGCAGAACTCACCAAGTCAGAGGTGTTGCATGTGGATGAAACGAGTATTAACAAGAACGGGGATAGATATTGGTTGCATAGCGCATCCAATAGGCAGTGGACATGTTTTTATCCTCACGAAGGGAGAGGGACAGAGGCAATAGATAGCATAGGAATATTGCCCCAATTTCGTGGGATTCTTTGTCACGACCATTTGAAGGCGTATTACACCTATCCCTGTACGCACGCGCTCTGTAATGCGCACCACCTGAGAGAATTAGAGGGTGTGTGGGAAGAGGACAATAAGCAGCAGTGGGCGAAAGAGATGAAGGCCTTGCTTGAAGAGATAAATCGTGCAACATGCGATGCCGGAGGAATGTTGGGCGCCGATGAGTCTGAAAAATATCGGCACAGGTACCGGGTGATATTGCAAAACGCAGAAGCCGAAAGCCCTCCCCCTGATGAAACAAACCGTAAGGGGAAAAGGGGGCGAGTGAAAAGGACAAAAGCCAGAAATCTTCTGGAACGATTACGAAAGTATGAGGATGATGTCCTGAGGTTTATGGACAATAAAAACGTCCCTTTTACGAATAATTTGGCTGAAAACGACATCAGGATGACAAAGGTTCAGCAGAAAATATCGGGCTGCTTTCGTTCTTTGGAGGGAGCCAGGATTTTTTGCCGCATTCGCAGCTACCTCTCAACTTGTCGAAAACAAGGGGTAAATTTGAGACAGGCATTAAAGATGCTATTTCATGGCGAATTGCCTGATTTTGTTCGCTCATAGCAATTATGAGCGAATATACGCTGAATAGTTACGGGAAAAGTACGATTCCGAAATAAGGATAGGAAGTGAAGTGCCACTTTATGTATTGTTAATTATTGCATTTGTGACCCTCATAGCGCCTGCGGTGACCTATTTTTTTGCCAAAGCGAGGCTGTTGTCATGTACGCTTCTTCTGTTTTATACGTCTAATACCTTTCTTTCATTTCTGTTATTCTCTCATCAGACCGTCCTCTTTTCTGTAATAGTAACACTCTTTGTTGCACTCCCCATCATCTGTCTTATCATCTTCGCTGTTGATATGTACTTTGCGATATTTTGTACAGACACCTCTTTTGTCTTCGTTCTTGTCTGGTTACTCATGCCCCTATTTTTCATCATAAACCTTGTACGGTATATCCTCAAGATTGTCCATGGCTAACATTTGCAAAATATTTATCAGTGCAGGCGAATCATCAGGAGATATCCATGGCGCAAACCTCATGCGCTGCCTGATGAAAAAAAACCCTTCTCTAAAATTTTACGGGCTCGGAAAAGAAAATATGAAACGGGCAGGTTTGCACTGCCTCCACGATATGTCTACAAAATCCTTAATGTGGCTCCATGTCTTAACGGAGTTAACAACCTTCCTGCAAATGAAAAGGGATTGCATCCGTTTCTTTCAGCAGGAAAGACCCGATGCCGTCATCCTGATCGACTACTGCGGTTTCAATTTCCATCTGGCCAGGGCGGCGAAAAAACTGGGGATTCCCGTTATTTATTATATTTGTCCCCAGCTCTGGGCACATGCGCCATGGCGTGTAAAAAAGATGAAGAAGCTGGTCGACAAACTGATAGTCGTTTATCCTTTTGAAAAACCCTTTTATGAACGTGCGGGTATTCCTGTTACTTACGTGGGGCATCCATTATTCGATGAGATTTCCAAAGAGGGCATTGACGAAGGCATTGTTTCGGAACTAAAAAAACAAAGGGAAACCATAGTCTCCTTTCTTCCAGGCAGTCGTAAACAGGAAATTGTTCGCATACTGCCGCTGTTACTGCAATCTGCGGCACGGATACAGCAAATAATCCCTTCCGTAAAATTTCTTGTCTCCTGCAGTGATGAACAACACCTTGATCTTGTGCAAACCATTACAAGAGAGTCTGGAGTCAATTGTAAGATTATGGTGGGAAACGTCCATGAAGTAATCAAGGCATCCGATCTTTGCATCGCCGGTGCAGGTACGATTACATTACAGATCGCTTACTATCTCAAACCGATGATTATTGTTTACAAAATATCTCCCTTCGCCTATTTCATAGCAAGGCCGTTTCTTATTACCCCTTACATCGGACTTGTGAATACACTCGCCCAAAAGATGATTGTTCCGGAACTCCTCATGTGCAGGAAGAATTACGCCTGGCTTGCCAGTCAAGCTATACAATTACTCAACGATCCTCAAAAAAGACTTGCTTGTATTCACGAGTTATCCCTGCTTATGGATAAGATGGGAAAGCCAGGGGCTTCTGAGCATGCAGCAGAAGAGGTATTAAAACTTATATGGAGAGCCTAATTTACAGAACATGATTTACACGGTATTTTACAGAACGTTCTATTTTAGCAAAAGAATTCCAACACTCGGATCGTTTTGCATCTGTTGTATGGCTTCATAATGTGTTCGTATTAATCTCTCAATTTGGGCAGTAGTACAGTTACCCGCTTTAATCCAAATTATTTTAGGGGGGAAACCTTGCAAAATACTTAATTCATTAAAATCTGCATCTTTAGTCACAATGGTAAAACCATGTTCATGCGCCCATCTCCAGACTTCGTTATCTGTCGCACGGTCAAGTCCATTCAAATATACATGAGTCGAATTTGGAAATATATCAGCAAGACTTTCAACCAATTTTGGCGATAGGTTTTGGTCGAAAAGGAGATTCATGACTGCGTTATCAATAACTGACGCTCACGATCAGCAGCATAACTCAAACATGCCTGAATGTCTTCCTTCGTCAGGTAAGGGAAATCTTTTAGTATTTCTTGTGTGGTCATTCCCGCCGCTAAATATGACAATACATCATACACCGTAATGCGCATACCGCGAATACACGGTTTCCCGCAACGTTTGCCAGGTTCGATTGTTATTATTTCCTGATATTTCATAGATAGGTTAAGAATCTCAAATAAAGTATCTAAAAGCGTGGTAATTGGTACAAGAATGATGTTTACTATAACTAACTACAGCCCTGTTTTCAATATAAAGTTGGCAGTTCCAGTATACCTGAACATGCAGCGAAGGAAATACTCAATTTATTGAATTTCTGTTTGTAGAAAAAGAGGCAAAGGGTATATTACGAATATATCTGCCTTAAAATATTGCACTGCTTTTAGTACAAAAAATGTCCAAAATCATCTATTTAGACAATAACGCCACAACTAAGCTTGACCCTCGTGTTTTAGTGGCAATGATGCCTTTTTTAACGGAGAGTTACGCCAATGCTGCCAGTATACACCCGTTTGGTGTTGAGGCACACGGGGCGGTTAAAAATGCAAGGATAATGGTGGCTGATTTAATTGGCTGTGAAACGAGTGAGATCATTTTTACTTCCAGCGCTACGGAAGCAATTAACCTTGCTATAAAAGGAGTAGCTGAAACCTATAAAGATAAAGGTAAACATATTGTAACAGTTGCTACAGAACATCCTGCCGTTTTGGATACCTGCCGATATTTGGAAGGTAAGGGTTTCGAGATTGCCTATCTTCCTGTACGATCTGATGGGCTGCTTGATTTAGATATAGTCAGGAAAAGTATTCGGGAGGATACCATTCTTGTTAGCGTGATGCTGGTTAATAACGAAATTGGGGTCGTACAGCCGATAAAGGAAATCGCCGAAATCACTCACTCCAAAGGGACATTTTTTATGACGGATGGAACACAGGCAGTGGGAAAACTTCCGATAAATGTAAATGCCCTTGGGATTGATTTAATGAGTTTTTCTGGTCATAAATTTTACGGACCAAAAGGAATTGGAGCTTTGTATATACGATGCAGACAACCAAATAAAGTAAAACTAAACCCGCTAATTCACGGTGGTGGACATGAAAAGGGCCTGAGAAGCGGCACACTGAATGTCCCTGGTATTGTCGGCTTAGGGAAAGCTTCTGAAATTGCCAAACAGGAAATGGAAACCGATGCAAAAAGGATTGGAGAACTCAGGGATTATTTGGAAAGGGAACTTTTGAAAATACCTATACTGTATTTACTTATAAAGTAATATCATGAATCTTGTGTTCCACTAAAGCATTTTAGAGTAAGTCAAGACTGTTTTTAAGCTTTATATTTGTACTTATTTTATTAATTTTCAATTTATATTATTGAAAGGAATAATTTTTTATTTAAGTTTTAACTTTTATTCTTTCTAAATCATGCTTTAATCCACCATTGTAAATAGAATCAACTATTTGTAAATCTAGTGCCTTTTCCCCTAAGTTTAATTCGTTTCTAGTATGATCTAAGATTTCTTGTTTTTTTAAATAATCCAAAAAAATCTTAACACAGTTTACCCTAGCATTAATATCTCTATTCCCAGAATGATCCGATTGAGGAAATACATTTAATAGTTGTTCATAATATTGATCATCATAAATAGGAGTATCTTGTAAAACTAAATCGATATAATGAAAACGATTTATTAATTCTTTTATATAGTAAATTCCAGCTTGGGTAATTTTTATTTCTGAATTTTCATATAGATTGGAATCATCTTCAATATCAGAGGATAAATTTTTGGTTTCAATTAATTTAAATTCAAGTAGTTCAGATAATTCATTTAAAATAATTTCTTTAGTATAACCAGCTTTAATAAATAAGTTTATGTGATAATCACATACAGTATAGTGCTCTTTATAAGAGGTACTTTCTGCAATGTTATACAAATAATTCAAAAGTCGAATTTTTGTAAAATGATTTTTGTTGTTTTTACAAGGATTGAACATGTTGTATATACAACTATGATTTTCGTGTTGATAATAATATTTAGATTCAAGAGCAACAGATTTTATAAACTCCCATATTGGAATATTGTAAGAGTCACTCATCATATAATCTACAATTTTAGTATGGCCTGATATGAGGAATAAATTGAATTTTTCTAAACCGTCTCTAATATTAGGATAAGATGTCTCTTCTAAAAATCTTAAAACTTCTGAATTACCTACATTAAATAATGTTTTATATAAGCTTTTAAAAAGATTAGAAAGGCAACTTCCTGATAGTTCAAATAATTTATTATTGTTATAGCCTTTAATTTCTTTAATGTTGTTAAAATTGAAATTTTTAATAACATATTCTAGTCGCTTTTTCAAAACTTCTCTATAAGAAGGTGCTGTAATATGAAAGATATTTGAATGATAAGCATCAAACGGGGGTTTATTCTTCCATCGGTAAAAATAACCTTCTCTTAAAGAAATTATTACTAAACAATCAACGTTTCTATGAATACTTTGTGCAAGAAGAAACACTTCCTTTTGTGATTCACCGTCAAGTTGATCTGCATTATCGAAAATTACGCATAACTTTTTTCTACATTTAGATATTAGATATTTTGAGACTTTAATTAAATTTTCAATGTTATCTTTTAATAATTCCTCAAGAAAAGTAGAAATTTTACTATCTAGCACTTCTTTTTTATCTTTAAATGGATTCCAAATACCATCAATTTTTCTCTGTATCTCTTTTTGGTAAATTGTTCTCAAGATATTAAAATTACTTAGATTTAAGTCTGTATATTTCTCATATAGTTGGTTTAGGATATTTGCATATATTGTTTTGGTATCTTGTATTTGTTGTTTTGTATAATTTCTAAAATCTAGATAAAGAATGGGTCTATTTCTTTTTATATCTTTAGTTAAGATAACTTCTGTAAAATATTTGATAAACGTTGTTTTTCCAACACCTTTGCCGCCTATAATTATGATTGGATCAAATATATTATTTTGTTGTTGGCAAATAGCTTCTTTAATCTGTTTTTGAGTGTTTTCAGTGTTTCTAACTCGCAGAACTCTTGCATCAAAAGTTGGCGGGTTGTCCTCAAAAAGAATATTTAGCTCTGAGTTATGTTTTTCTACATCTTCATTTTTAATATAGCAAGCTTTTAACGTCTCATAATTATTTAGCTCATCGGGATTATCAATCTCTCTAAATATCTGTGATATGATTGGTACTATATGAGCACTAAGATCATTTCTAATAAGCTCTTCATCTCTCTTATCAATTTGAGAAGATTTAGCTATTCTTTTGCCTATGTGAGAATCTTCGAAGAGTTTAATTCTTCCATTATGTAAAATACTCTCTTTTGAAAGCAACCCATAAAAAGCGATGAAGTTTTTTTCAATTTTATCCAAGGTTTGAAAAACGTAACATTCATTTTCTTCCCAACTACTACCATCTGTATTGACAAATTTTCCGATAATAAATTGATGTCCATTTGAGATAACACCATAAGATAAGTCTCTATGTATGATGTAATTTCTAATCTGTTTTATGAATTCTCCATTACCTTTTAATAGAGTTTTTATTTTAAATTTATCCCCTTTATCAGGTAATTTTAAGACTTCTAAAGTTTTTTTGGCCTCTATAACAAATTTGAAAGTGTAAGGTGTACCCCATTGTCTAGACAATTATTTAATAAAAATAAGATAGAATTTTAGTATTGTTTATGCGAAGTATCTTTTAATTATTTGATGAGCAGGAAAACGGAATGGAGCGGAGCGGAATGGAGTTTTTCTGCTCATCCGCTGTGCATTTCTCCGTTCTTGCTTTCTTGCCATTTTTACCCGGTCAGTTCAAGAGTATTTACCATCTCTCCTTTCCGTGCCTTTTTGTTACTACAATACAGCGTTGCTGGCGCTCTGTATTCAAGCGACTGATGTAATCTCTCGTTGTTATAAAAATCAAAATACCTCCTTAAACCATCCACTGCCTCTCTTACCGTCTTATAGTCTTTTAAATACACCTCCTCGTATTTTATCGACCTCCACAAACGCTCTATAAAAATGTTATCAAACACTCGTCCCCTTCCATCCATGCTGATCTTTACCCCGGCTCCCTCTAATTTCCCAGTAAACGCATTGCTCGTAAACTGCGATCCCTGGTCCGTGTTAAATATCTCAGGGCATCCCTTCCTTATTGCCCTGTCTAATGCTTCCAGACAAAATCCCACATCCAGGGTTATTGATGTCTCCCACGACAGCACATACCGACTATACCAGTCCATTATTGCCATGAGATATACATACCCCTGATTGAGCCGTATGTACGTTATATCCGCACACCACACGTGATCTGGATACTCTATACTCAATCCTCTGAGTAAATATGGGTATTTCTTGTGTCCTTCACCTCCTTTACTTAGCCAAGGCTTCGGATAGATCGCATATAATCCCATCTTCCTCATTAACCGTTTTACCCTCTTAGGGTTTACCTCATGCCCTTCCTTTCTTAACCATGCCGTCAACCGCCTTACCCCATAAAACGGATACCCCGTATAATACTCATCTATCAGGTTCATCAATTGAAGATTATATGCACTCTCACCAATCGCCTTATAATAAAAGACTGAACGGGATATCCCCAGTAACTCACACTGCCGACTTACACTTATCTCCTCATTTTCTGGCTCTATTAACCTCTTCCTTTCCTCAACCGTTGATCCCAACTTTTTTTTTCAGCCAATCCAGTTCAACCTTCAATTGCCCTATCTGCTGGTACAACGACGCACGCAATTCATCCTCCTTTCTGGCATCTTGCACCTTCTTCAGCGAAAATATCCTCGGTATCTCTTCTATTACCTGCTTCTTCCACTGTGCTATCTGCGTTGGGTGTACCCCATATTGCCCTGCTAGCTCGTTTGCAGTCTTCTCCCCCTTTATCGCTTCTATCGCTACTCTCGCCTTAAATTCCCCATTATATTGCTTCCTCTCCACCTCTTATTTTATACCCCCTTTCCAAACCTTTTTCTCTTCCATGCCTGCCTTTAGCCAGGCATGATTTTCTATCTTAACATACTGTCCAGTTTTTGGGGTACATTATAGTGGAAGTGCTTAACTCATAATCAAAAAAACCAACTTTTACATATCCTTCCCTTTTTATATCTGTTTCAGACCATCCTAAAACATCGATTAGCAATTTATCTAATATTTTACTCCGTGTATCAGATTCTGAAAGAGTTTCTGTTCTATATTTATCAAAATTAGATTTGTATTCCTTAAATACTTCTAATGATTTATCAATAATTGTCATAATTGGTTTGTTTCCAAAGGAAGTTTTAGATATAAAGACTATAGGAAGTGATTATCTATTTTTAATAGCAATTATGATAAGTTATCCTTGTGGTAATTTCTGTGTTGAGAAAGATTTTCAATGCTGGGATGAAATTTCTTTTCTGTAGGTAATAAAATCATTTTACCTTCAAATTGTCGTAATAAATAACTGCTTTTGCTTTCTATAAATTTCTTTGAAACAATTACTTTGTAATTATCATCAATTGAAATTAGCCCTCTGTCAAATGCCCTATGTAGATTAGGACACAAAGCAATCCCATTTTTTATTGTGTCATCATAACTTTCACTAAATGGGATGATATGACACGCATCAATCATTGAGATACTAATAGTTGCATCCACCCTAAATTCAGAAATACAACAGGTGTTGTTATAAATTTTTGGTATCTCTCTTTTAAAGATACCTCCTCTTAAATAAATCTCTTCTTGATAGTTCTCTTCATCCAACTTCTTTTTCAACTCTTGAACATGCTTACGATATTCTGCTGATTCCTCTTCCAAAATTTCACTTGTTAAATTGTTTAGGTAATCGTTTTCATTGTGACTCGTGTAACTACCTTTCGTGTCTGGAAAATATTTGTCCAATAAAGTTTGTCTTAAAATCTCTCTGTTTTCTTTTCCTTTAAGTAATTCAAATAATTCAGAATCAATTTCGGCATATGCAACCGCAGTGTTTAAATTTTTGAAACTTCTCATTGAGCCTTTAGCTTCTATCCATTTTTCACACCCGGCATTTGGAATAATTCTCCAAAAAAGTTCAGAATTCATATGATAAAACGGAAGTGCAAATGTTAAATCGTGGTCGGTTTTTACTAAAGTAGCCCAATTGCTTTTGAAGAAGCCAACCAATTCTGGAGTAATGTAAATTTTATTACTTGCAATCAGATTATTTTCATATGCTTGAATGATGCTTAAAAGCAAGATAGGTTTATGGGGAGCACCTCCCTTTTTATAATCCCTTCTTAGCTTTTGAAAAGCGTTTATATAATAGGATAACTTTTTGATTTTATCTTTCACTCTTAAGCAGCAAGTTGATCCGAGAAAAATCGTTTGATTCTTACTCCAATAAACTCGGAACAATATTCATCATTGGCAAAAGGAATAAGGTCCAACAGTTCTGTTAGTTTCGCTTTGATTGCATCCGCTTCCTCTGTAAGTTTCACCTTTAGTTTTTTAAGGTCGTTTAATTCTTCAACCGTGATGGTATTTCCTTCACGAATAAGTTTTTCCTGATACTGTTCCGATGATCGTTTTTTAGAGGCCTTTTCCTCCTGTAATATCGTAATCTGTCTTTCGCATTCCTGAATTACGTTTTTGAATTGTGTTATTTCTTTTTGGAGTTCTTCAAATTTATTTCTGTCTTTTTCAGAAGCTGAGTTTCGTTTAAAGCGGATCCTTAAATCCTCTAAATTAGTTTTCAAATCTTCATACTTCTTTATCCCTAATACTTCCGAATATGCCTTGCTGAGATTGCGTTTGTCATCAATGGACTTTATTTCTGCAAGGGACACAATTTTTTCAGCATCGAAGAAAAAGAATTTGGCAATTTCTTTCGGGAGAATAAAATCGTTGATAAAGATTTCTTGTCCGACCTCCCGTGTAAGCTCATTTTCCATTCCATCTACTAAAACCTCCACAGAATCTTCACCCTTTTCAACGTCAAAAGTTCTTGTAATTTTAACTTCTTTACAGGGCAAAGAAGGAATAATAATATCTGATAATGTTATGGAAACCTGATAAGAAAGTTTTCCGTTCTCTCGTGCAAGCTTGTTTAAATTTTCAATGGCAAAATGTTTATATCCACCGGATTCATATATTTCTTTTCTAAACTTTTCATCTACGTCCACCATCAACTTGCCATAGAGACACCAAACTAACGAATTGAGAAGTGTAGTCTTCCCGAAACCATTGCTCCCGGATATAATAAAAACATTCTTTTTGCTGCTCTTAGAAAAATTTAATTCATGATAATCATAGTAAATACGGAAATCTTCCAAAATAATTTTATCAACAAACATATTTAGCCCGTTTTTCCCCGAACAAATTGTTCAAGCCGGTTTTCCAGTACATTTTGTAATCCTCTGTTGTTCATTAAAATTGTTTTTGTCTTTTGCAACGCAAGCAAGTCATTGATTAATTCAAAATCTTTAGGGTTTTCCTTACATAACTCTTTCAGCAATTCTTTTTCTCTTACTAAATTGTCATCGCCCGCATTCAGGACAATATTGGTTCCGAACACCTTGTTGTAAATATCAGATACTTTATAGTTAAAAATATTATCTCTATACCACGTAACTTGGATAGCCACTAATTCCTGATAGCTTATTAAGGTAATATTCGGTTGCGTCTGTTGGATTTCTTTTTGAGCAAGGAATAGTTTTTCTAAGAAGAATGCCCTGAACCAAGATTTGTACGGTCCCAAAATACCTTCTTTCTCTGTACCGTCCCGCCTTCTTTTTTCACGGTATTCTTCGCTGCCCCGTGAGGTAACCAATAAATCACGAAGTTCCATCAAAGGCTCCATCCATTCTTCGCCATTTTCAATCAAGGCTTCCATTGAATTGTCCTTATTAACAACGGTACAAACCCAACAACCAAAACGACTATTGCCACAGGGCGGAGTGGTATTATCAATTACGAGTGGGCAATCACCATTATTAGCATTTCTGTAAAGAGTAATTAATTCCTTATTTGAAGCTCCCCAGGGTGAAGGAACTTGCGAAAGGTACTGCCAAAGTTCTTCCGTTAGCACATTCTTGATGGGCGCATAAACATATGCACTAGGCAAAATGTGTTTTCCTAATCTTTGTCCCTGAATCTCAAATTTCTTTATACTCTTTGCCCTTCGGGCACTCTCCTCACTCCTTGTTCCCAAGAGAATTATTACTTCGTTTTCTTCAGAAATCTTTTCAAGGATAAATTGTGTGGTCGGGTTGATTTTCATTCTTTCAGTACACCATCTGAAAACATTATTTGGTGCCGGATACCCTCTCCCTATCAAATTTACCCAAAATGTATCTTCAAGTTTGGGGGCAGTGCGATGTACAGTTATTGGCAATGATTGCTCCACAGCCGCCTTTTGGATTTTATCCAATATTTTTTCAGTGTATTCTAGAATTTTTGGATTTTCTACTAATGTATTGTTGCAGACAACATAAATTTTCCTTGTTCGCGACTCTACCGGTATGGTTTTTAAAGCATACCATACTAACTGTAGCAACATGGTAGAATCTTTTCCGCCACTAAACCCAACAATCCAAGGCCGATTGTTGTCTTTTGCGAAATATTGGTCAATAATTTCTTCTTGGATATGCTTTGGGTTGAAAGCCACTAAGTTTTGATCTGGCATAATTGAGTCTCGGTGTGATGTATTTTAGATTTGTAATGTAATCCCGATTATTACAAACAGGTACATTTGCAGTATGAGTATATCCAGTGATTTGTGGCTTTTCAACTCTATAAAGAAAAATCTTAAAACCATCTAAAGTAAAGTTCTATAAAAGATTACTGGCGTCTTCGTAATTATTTTTCTGTAAACCCTCTGCATCTCTACAGTGAAGTAGTATAAATTATTCAGCAAGCAACTGGAATCCGATAAAGACACCTGCGAATCTGCTCCGGATGAAAGACCATGTGGTCCGGGCGGTCATGTGATGCCAGTCTTTTCCATCAGGGACATGGTCTTCAAGATAAGGCCACTTGCGGAACGGTCTGCCCCAAAAGCATGGATGAGTTTCCGATTGCTCATCGTGACATTTCCTGCCCTCGGGGGCATTGGTCCTGCTTCTCTGCGCATGCACCCTTTCAGAAGGTGTGGGACATAACCACCGACCTTATTTACAATTTGTCCGATCTGATAGAGGGTGAGATGTCGATGCGAGCTGAGCTTACCCTTCTGGACTGTGCATTATTTGTGAGCAAACCGCAATCTTGGTGTTTCTCCCTACGCAACCATTCAGTAACGGCAGGTACTGTACACTCATCCACAAGAAAGCGCATCTACGCCGACTCCATGATTAACGGCATAAACGTGGTATTTTCCAGCGCCTTGGTAGCAAATAAAATACAGGCTTGAATGTCTTCTCGCATAAGACCTTTATACTCCTGGAGGATTTCCTCCACCGTTGCCCCGTGCGCCAGCAGATTCAGAATGTATTCGACCGTCAGACGTGTTCCCCGTATAACAGGCTTTCCAACCATAATTTTGGGATTCGTCGTAATCCGTTCTAGCAGTTGTTCGTCTCTCATGATTTCGTCTCCTGTGTTTAATTGTAACACCACTTGCGCGGGTTCATGTAGCACAACATTTATTTTTATCTTTCTGATCTATTTTCCGGCAATAATACAGTTTAAATCAGATAGCGTCAAGGCCATTTGCGCAAAAACGATGTTTTTAGCAATGGCAATTTCCACACCCGTACCGTTTGTACGACCCCTAAGAATAATTCCGGTAACCTGCTAAATAATATTTGGCTTTGTCATGGAAATTTTCCTGGTACAGTACAGGCACAATAACGGCTTCAAATTGCAAACCTGCACGGATTCTTACTTACGCCTTTCCACCCCCTTACCCCCGCCAGCGGGGCACAGTAGCTAACCCACTTTCGCAGAAAGTTGGGCTGAAGTATGTCCCAATTCAACAGGCAATGGGGATTCGGTAGAGACATGTATGAATTTGTTCCGAATGGAAAACCATATGGGAAGGGCGGTGATGATGCCAGTCTTTTCCGTCAGGGACATGGTCTTCAAGGTAAGGCCACTTGCGGAATGGGTCTGCCCCCAAAGCATGGATGAGTTTCCGGTTGCTCATCGTTACATTTCCTGCCCTCGGGGGCATTGGGCCGGCCTCTTTCCGCATGCACCCTTTCAGAAGGTGTGGGATATAACCGCCGACCTTGTTTACAATTTGTCCGATCTGATAAAGACTGAGATGCCGGTGCGAACCGAGATGATAAATGCCCTTGATTTCGTTTCCCAGGGTTAGCTCCATAATCCTATTGAAATCTTCACAATAGAAAGGCGACCGTACTTCATCAAAATATAACGTGGCTGGATTATTTTTTTTAAACCGGGACAGTATCCAATCAATGGCCCCGGCATGTCCGTTTACGCTGACCCCCATGGGCAGCGATATCCGGAAAATTGCCGCAGACGGATACCTGAGCAGAACAACTTCCTCGGCGATGGCCATAGTCTTGCCATACATCGTGACGGGGGATACGGGATCCTCTTCCGTGTATAATCCTTCCGGTTTTCCCGGGAATACTAAATCTGTAGAGAGATGAACCAGCCGAACTTCATGCCCCCCGATCATTTCCAGTACATTTAAGACCGACTGCACATTCACACGATAGGCCAGCACGGCATTCATCTCACAGGATTTTAAGGCGCAGGAACCTGCTCCATGCAAAACAGACCTGAACCGTTTCTTTTTCATCAATTCCGCAAGTCCTTTACGGTCTTCTATATCCAGAGGAATAATACCTTCTCCTCTTAGCGGCCAGTATCGGACGGGACGGATAGCCGTAACGTGGTTTGGGTACTTTGCATGAAAATACTGAAAGGCGCTATAACCGGGCACCCCGGTCACACCGGTAATTAAAAGTGGTAAAAAAGAGGGTAAAGACATCGTATCACTCGCCAGTCTAAGCAAAACGAAAATTATTATCCGCCTTCTTCAGCAAAGGGAACCGGACGTCTTTTTCAGATAAAAGCGGATTTTTTACGGGCCATGGTATATTTATATCAGGGTCATTCCAGAGAATTCCCCTTTCATTTTCCGGAGAGTAGGTATTTGTGCATTGATAGGTAATTTCCGCTGTATCAGAGAGCACGCAAAATCCGTGGGCAAACCCTTCGGGTATATACAGCATTTTCATATTTTCCGATGATAATGTTTCGCCCACCCATTTTCCGTAAGAGGGAGACCCTTGCCGTATATCTACAGCAACATCAAAAATCTCACCGGATATTACCCGCATGATCTTCCCTTGAGCCATGGGGTTTTTCTGATAGTGGAGTCCTCTCAGCACATTTTTTTCAGACTTCGAGTAGTTGATCTGGACGATGTGTTTTGTTATACCACAGTCTGAAAAATCGGGATATTTATAGAGTTCCGCGAAAACGCCCCGGGAATCGGGAAATACCTTTGGTTCGATTACGAGTACCTCTGGTATCTCCAGTTTTGTAAAAGAGAAAGGCATGTTGCTATCCTTCCTGTAATATTTTCCTTAAATATTCTCCGTAACTGGTATTGATCTGGTTTGCAAACTTCCGCACCTGCTCAGCATCGATAAACCCCATCCGGTAGGCAATCTCTTCGATACAGCCAATTTTTAATCCCTGCCTGTCCTCAATGGTTTTTATAAAGAGGGAGGCATCAATTAACGAATCGTACGTCCCCGTGTCAAGCCAGGCATAACCACGTCCCATTAACTGGACCTTTAATTGGTTTTTCTGTAAATACGCATTGTTGATGTCGGTAATCTCCAGTTCGCCCCGTTTCGACGGTTTCACTTTTTTTGCTATTTCGACCACGCTGTTATCATAAAAATAGAGCCCTGTAACTGCCCAATTAGATTTTGGATGTGCTGGTTTTTCTTCGATGGAGATGACATGGTTATTCCTGTCAAATTCAACGACACCATATCGCTGCGGGTCTTTTACATAATATCCAAAGACCGTTGCTCCTTCATTTTGAGCAGCGGCTTCTTTGAGGATGTCTGAAAGGCCATGGCCAAAGAAGATATTGTCACCCAAAACGAGGCAGACCCTGTCACCGCCGATAAATTTTTCCCCGATAATGAAGGCTTCGGCCAATCCTTTGGGTTCTGGTTGTTGAGCATAGCCGATTTTTATTCCGTAATCTTTCCCATCGCCTAACAGGTCGTTAAATCTGGGAAGTGCCTCAGGAGTAGAAATGATAAGGACATCCTTTATCCCTGTCAGCAATAAGACCGATAAGGGATAATAAATCATCGGTTTGTCATACACAGGGAGCAATTGTTTGCAGATGCCTTTTGTTACCGGATACAACCGCGTAGCCCTGCCACCTGCCAGGATGATGCCTTTCATTCGTTAACCCTCTTTATAAAGAAAGAAATTAAAGATAAAAGATTTAAGATGAAAAATACAGATAAAAATGTAAAAATTATTTTTGCAGGAATTTCAAACAAAAGGTTCCTCCCCCTTAATCTCCCTCACTGAGGGGGACAATCAACTGTCCCCCGCTGGCGGGGGCGAGGGGGGTGGATACCTGTCATGAAAATTTGTATTTATAAGTCACCAGGGCCTAAATTAAAATTCTACGATGCCGGATTCATTTCGGGAAACAGATACGACATAAGCTCCGTGGCGATGGGACCTGCAATATCTCCGCCATGTCCTGATGTATGTTCCACGAGAATGGCAAAACAGTATTGCGGGTTATCGTAGGGCGCATAACCGACAAACCAGGCATGATTGTCTTTGTGGCGTCCTGTTTCTGCGGTGCCGGTCTTACCTGCGACCTTGTATATATCCAGTCCTTTGTCTTTGGCAGTGCCGCGGGTAACTACATCCTGAAGAGCCATGCGCAGGGTGCTTATAATAGCGGGTGGTATTTGAAGTTTTTGTGTATTCTCTGATTGAAATGACCGGACAGTTTCCCCCCGGCTATTGGTGATTTTTAATAATAGATGAGGTTGTACCAGTGTGCCTCCATTTGCAATAACAGCGTATGCCCGAACCAGTTGAAGTGGCGTGGTGAGTAATGCCCCCTGCCCAATGGCAACGTTCATGACAGATGCCGTAGTAGCCGTTTTGGGCAAATTCCCGCTTTTTTCATGAGGAAGATCGATACCCGTCTTCTCACCGATGCCGAATTTTTTTGCCCATGCATACAAGGTATCTCCGCCAAGCATCTTTGCCGTCTCGAAGAAGAATACATTGCATGAATAGGGGATGGCATCTTCCAGGGTAACTAATCCATGACCATAGTCTGACCAGCATCTAAAAACGATATTTTTGTACTTCGTATAACCAGGGCACTCAAAAGGGGTTTGGGTGGTTATGGAATTTGAACTCAGGGCGGCTGTTGCTGTAATAATCTTAAAGATAGACCCTGGTGGCAATGCACCCTGTACAGCCCGATTGAGAAACGGTTTTGAGGGGCGCCTGATAAGTTTGCTGAAATCTTTATCGATAGTATTGGGATTAAAGCGCGGGTTGCTTGCCATGGCGAGTATTTCTCCCGTCCCTGGATTCATAACAACAATAGCGCCGAGATTTTTACCAAGTGATTTTTCTGCATGAGCTTGTATTTGACTGTCGAGAGTCAGATAAAGGGTATTCCCGGGAATGGACGGTCTTTCCAATACGGTTTTTTCAATTTGTGTATTTTTGCAAATAATTTCCTCAAATCTTTTGCCGCGTAGTCCGCGCAGTTCTTCCTCGTATTGTGATTCAACGCCTGCCCTTCCTACCGTATCATTTTTAGCGTAACCGTCGTAAAGTAACGAAGAGGTATCGTCGCCGGCACTGCTGGATGCCAGGATGAAATTATTCCAGTTGTTGCTGTGTACCTTCCATTCGTCCTCGTTGAGGTTACTCATATAGCCTAAAATGTGTGCTGCCAGCTCTTGTTCAGGGTAAATTCTTTTTGGTTTGGGAGTAATACGTGTACCCGGGAAATTGTCCTGGTTTATTTCTATTTGAATAACCTTTTCCCAGGCAACATTGGCAGCAACGGGGTAAAAGTCCGTTTCCTCCTTGATGCGAACGGCCCTGCCATATTTTTTTTCTATATTTTGCTTCAGTTTCTCCACCCTTTCGATTATCTGGTTTGTGCCTTCCAACAATTTCTCCGGCTGGATATTTAACAATTGGGATAGTTTTTTTAGCCAGACATCTTGCTTCTCATGACATTCTTTGCAGGATTTTTTTGTCTTTTTATGCACTTCCATCTCAGGAATCCGTGAGATTGTTTTGTTCTTGTACGTGATGGCGCAATAGAGTAAGTTCTTGTATTGGACAGTTATATCAAAGGTATGATGGTCTACCGCAAGGACATTTCCATGTCTGTCAACAATAGAACCCCGTATGGAATCTAATGCATAAGAAGTAAGGCGGCGTGTTTTGGAGATGCCCTTGTATTTATCACTCTCAATAATCTGGAGTTGAAAAAGCCGGACAACAATGCCGGTAAAAAGCAGGAAAAAAATAATGAGTATCATCTTGAAACGAAAGGGATACATCGGTTATTTACCCTTGATTGAAAAAAAGCTTCCGGGTGGGCTGAAATTTATTAAATATCCAAAACAGGATAGGGACAAGCATAGCTGTATAAAAGGAGCAGGAAAAGATTATCCAGAGTGTTGATGGAAAACGGAGTGAATGAAAAGAGACCGAGATGTACAATGCGTAAAGGATGTTGTATATGACGGAAAAGATAAATGTGATGAGAACCTGGGTAGCCAAATGTCCCCGAAACAGTATGTCTCTGAAGGACCAGATAAAAAAACCGAGAGCAACAAAAAATATGGAATTTATTCCAAGGCTTCCTTCCGAAAATAGATCTTTTGAAAAGCCCGTGAGCCAATTTGCAAGGGTGTTTTTTTTCACATCTGTCAGAAAGGAATAAAATACTACGAAAGGAAAGTACAGATCGGGCACTGCCGATCCGAGATTGATCCAATGTATCATAGTTGACTGAAAGAGAGAGATGCAGAATAGGATACAAAAAAATGTAAGCCACCGCATAATGTATTGTATACCAGTATATTCGTTTGTAAAAATCTGTACGATACAGAAAGTAGAGCGACAGTTTCTTCGGTCTACATGAGTCTTAATTCAAAACGACAAGTACGCTCTCAATTCTTGAAATGTTTACCTTGGGCAATACCTTTACCGATTGAAAGAGGTCGCCATCTTTCGTTTTGTTTTCCATTACCGTAGCTATCGGCAGAGATGATGGATAGAATCCGCCAATGTCGGAAGAGACGATATCATCACCGGTTTTTAACTTTGCCCAGCGCGGTACATATTTTAATTTACAAAAAACCGTAGCATCCCCCTCAACAATGACTTGTTCCCGCGTTTGAACAATCCTTCCAGGTATGCGCGACGCGGGATCTGTAATAAGCTGAACAACGCTGTTTCCTCCGCTTACCAAGGTAATTTTTCCAACAAGTGCATTATTTGATACGACTATGTCATCGGGTTTTACACCATGTTTTGAGCCGGCATTGATGATGATGCTTTTTCTCAAATTTGATGTGTCATATCCGATTATGTCTGCCGGTATCAATTTTGTTTTGGTATTTTTATTTTCTGTCTGGAATTTTGATAAGGTGTGTAATTTATTTTGTAATTTGTATATGGTATCCTGCTGTTCTACAACTTTATTTTTGAACTGGGTTACCTGATCTTCCAGTTGTTTCTTCCCGTGCGCATCTTGCCACGCAGAGATGATTTTATCAAAAAAATTACTGGCTGAATTACTGCAGAAACAGGTTGCCCACTGCACTGGTCTGATGGGGGCAACGCAGGTCATTTTGATACGATTTGAAAATTTTGGCGATGAAAATAGCAAGACCAGGGATACTGCTAAAAGGGTACTGATGGTTACAAGGGGATTTTTTATGAGATCGCTGAAACTAGGAGTGGATGTCCTCATCCTGTAAAACAGACTTAAATAAATCAAGGTTTTCGAGGAGATAACCCGTTCCCCTTGCAACGGCTGTCAGTGGGTCATTACCCACTTGTACAGGTAGTCCCGTTTCTTCTGCCAGGAGTTTGTCCATGCCCCTGATCAATGCGCCACCACCCACTAATACCAGACCATTGGTTATTAAATCCGATGCTAACTCCGGGGCTGTATTTTCAAGGGTAGACTTCACGCCGCTTACAATTTTATCGAAGGCCTCTTTTAAGGCTTCTCTGATCTCTACAGAGGTAATAGTCGTTGCCCGGGGTAACCCTGCGATGGCATCACGGCCTCTGACCTCCATGGAAAGTTCTTCTTCCAAAGGATAGGCAGAGCCGATTTCAATCTTTATTTGTTCTGCTGTGCGGTGTCCAATGTCCAGATTATAGGTTTTCCGTATATACTGGACGATGGATTCGTCAAATTCATCTCCTGCAATCCTGAGGCTTTGGTGCGTGAATATATCACCTAGTGAGATGACCGCGACTTCTGTAGTTCCACCGCCGATGTCAACGATCATGCTTGCTACAGGTTCGCCTACCGGTAGGCCTACTCCAATTGCTGCCGCTTTCGGCTCAGAGACAAGGTAAACCTCTCGTGCACCGGCGCGCTCTGCTGAATTGACTACCGCCCGTTTCTCCACAGCCGTAATACCCGATGGAATTGCAATCAATATCCTTGGCCGAACGCCCCACTTGCGTTTATGTACCTTTGTAATAAAATATTTGAGCATTGCCTCGGTGATATCAAAGTCCGCTATGACGCCATTTTTGAGCGGGCGTATAACAGAGATACTGCTTGGCGCCTTTTCCAGCATGGACTTGGCAACGTTTCCTACCGCGTTCCCATTTAACAGAACCTTATTCGTTCCTGGTTTTACCGCAACAACAGACGGTTCCGACAACACAATCCCTTGTCCAGGAATGCAAACAAGCGTGTTCGCCGTACCAAGGTCGATCCCCATGTCCGTTGAGACAAAACCTAATATGAAATCTAATGGGTGCATTCGGAGTATTGTTTTTCTGCTGGGAACTCGATTTTACTGTGCATTTTTCACAAGTATTGTTGTATTTTATAGTTAGTACTAAATCAAATCTAATTATACGGTTATTATTTATAAAATGTCAAGTGGAAATCTCTTAACCCCCTAAAAAGTAAGTTGAAAAAATTTGGAGAAAGAAGCTGGTTAGCTGGTTCCCCTCCTGGAATTTTGGTAACAAATAACCCTGGATTTCAAGATGGCTATGAAAAGTACAATTCCCGTTGCCGCTGTGCAAAGAATTGCAAACCAATCCCCGTAGATGGTATAGAAAGGATTATATTTTTTCACGAATTTTATACAGTTTATGAGCGTGCCACTAATTTCTCTGTATCTTCCCCTGCCGTCTGATAACTTGTCATAAATAGTGCCATCGGGAGCGACAAAGGAAGATATGCCGGTATTGGCTGCGCGTGCCATACAGATGCGGTTCTCGATTGCCCGAAATACCATAATGGCAAGATGCTGGTCAAGCTCGGCGCTATCGCGAAACCAGCCATCATTCGTTATATTTAACATGAAATCTGCCCCGTCTTTTTTAAATTTTCTGATCAAAGATGGCACTGTATCCTCATAGCAGATAGACGAACCAAACGTAAAACTTCCATTTTTGAGGGTATCCAAATGGAATAATGTCCTCTTGTTACCAGAGGTTAAACCAATTTCGTAAGGCACAAGATTCGCCAGGAAAGGGAAATATCTTTTCAGGGGTGTAAATTCTCCGAATGGCACAAGATGAACCTTGTCGTAGCGGTCTAATAAGGTTCCGCCTCTGTTATAATAATAGGCGCTGTTAAAATAAACCTGTTCCTCTCCGGCCAGGGTTAGGGCGATCCCTCCGAAAAGTAAGTTTGTGTTTAAATCCTGTGCTAATTGGGTAGCGGTTAGCTGGGACAGGAAATCGATTTTTCTGCCCGTGAGCTCAGGGTTGATGTTGAGTAATCCGGGCATCATCGTTTCTGGCCATACAAGCAAGTCAATTGCTCTCCCTTTAACACCCTTTGAAAGGTCAGCATATTTCTTTAGGATTTGGATTTGATCTTCTTCGGTAGACTCAAATTTTAAATCCTGGGGTATATTCCCCTGTACCATGCATACGATGGGACCTTCTTCAGGTTCATAGTGATTGAGACAGTACAACCCGTATAACAGGACAGCCGTCAGGAGCGTTAGAGGGAGGGTGCACGTCAGGTTGAAAAAGATACATTTTCGTCCAGGGAGCAAACACTTAGCATATTGTTCTGCAAAATATTCCCTTTTCAATAAATTTTTTATCGACTCTTTTTCCCTTCCTTTGTAAGGGTGGGGGGAGAGGGGGGGGATTTTGCGCCTGTTTATGAGGTAGCAGATTATGAGATCGACAAGAGCCGCGTTGGCCGTGACAATGACAAAGGAGATGCCGTAAACGCCGGTGATATCGGCGACCTGTATTACCGGCAGATACTGAGACTGTGTATGTCCAATAAAAAACCAGGGAAATCCGGAAAGGAGAAATGATCGTATAAATTCAAGCGCTATCCATATTGCGGGTGCAACGATAACGAGTGGATATTTCAATCTAAAGACAATAAATCGGGTACAGAATGCAAAGGTGAGAAAATATGCAGAGCAATACGAACTCAGCAAAATCCAGGCAATAATAGCTATATGGCGTAACCACGAAAGCTGGATAAAGAAGAATACCGCCCCGACAAACAAGGCAGTAAGGCAAATATACCTTTCTTCGGTTACCATAAGGAAGAGCCATGGAATAAAAGCAATCCATGCAAGATACCCCAGGTCAGCAGGTGGAAAAGAAAGGCATAAAAAAAGAATGGTTAGGAGGGAAAGGATGAGGATTTTTACAAAATTTGTTTTGCTCAAGGTTTTGGAAACTGCCAAAGGCATAATTTAACGTAAGGAATTCAAAGTAGGGACACGGTGCACCGTGTCCCTACAGGTTGATATATTTCGCGATAAAAAATTGCCGAAGGCCTAATTTAATCCAGGGGTATAACGTCGACCAGTTGCCCTAAGGCAAGCTTTTCTGCGTCTTCGCGGACGATAAGCAGGCAGTTGGCCCTGGTAGTAGCCAACAGGTCGGCAGAGCCATGCCATTCTACCGGAGAAACCAGACATGCGTTATTATGCATGCGAAGGGATGCGGGGCGGTATTCACGACGCTTTCTCTTAACGAGTATCTCAGTCTCCAAAGATGCCTTTAGCATAGTCCTGTGGATGTCGGAGAATCCCATCATCTTTCGGATGGCCGGGTAAATGAATAATTCAAAGGTAACAAAAGATGCTACCGGGTTTCCCGGTAGGGCAAAGATAAAGGTTTTGTCCTTTCTGCCGAAAATGACAGGTTTCCCGGGTCTTAACGCCACCTTCTCAAAATAGATCTTTGTGTTGAAATCCTTCATTACGTCTCCTACCAGGTCGTATTCCCCCATGGAGACGCCGCCTGAAAGGATCAGTATATCCTTTTGCAAACCCCTGCGCATAATATCTGAAATTTCTTCCTTCGTGTCCTTAACAATACCCAGGATTTCAACCTCTGCCTTTAAACGTCTGGCCTGTGCAGACAGAGAATAACCATTGCTATTCCTGATCTGTGCAGTGGAAGGCTTACATCCCACATCCACCAGCTCATCGCCGGTAGAGATGATGCCTACCGTTGGTGCAGAGAATACCTCTACACGGGATTTTCCCACCATAGCAAGGATGCCAATTTCCTGAGGCCTTATAGGCATACCTTTGTGAAGAACGGTTTGCCCTGCCTGCATGTCCTCGCCGCGCCTTGAGATGTTACTACCTTTGCGAACGGACTTGAGAATTTTTACACGATTATTTGAGATATCTTCTGTTTCCTCAAACTTGACCACGGCATCTGCCCCTTCAGGTACGGCGGCTCCTGTCATAATCTTGGATGCTTGTCCATGTAATACCTTTTTTGTGGGCATGTGACCCGCTGCAATGTCTTCAATAACGGCTAGTTCCAAGGGAGCGGCAGTAGTGTCTTCCGCAACGATAGCGTAGCCATCCATTGCCGAGCGGTCAAAGGGAGGCATATCGATATCGGATTGCACATCCTGGGCTAAGCAGAACCCCAGGGTATTTTCAAAGGGTACTGTTCTGGATGGCAGTGGTTCGACGGTATCCGCAACAATCTTTATCGCTGTATCAACTGAAATCATAGTTTTTCTATGTTAAATGAATGGTAACGATATGTCAAGTATTGTTACTCAAAAGACAGACACCCTTTCTTTTGAAAAATACTTGACAGAAAGAAACCGAATGTATATAAGGACTTAACTCTTATCAAGATGTTTTTGTAACAAAAGGAGCCCATAGTGAGTTGTTTTTCAATCAAAAAGGCAATCTGCTGGTTAAGCATATCAAGTTTCCTTTATGTCTGTGGTTGCGCCGCGCTAAAAATTAAAGAGGGCATCTTTTTCCCTCGGCACGAAGGATATACTGTAGGCATACCTGGAAATGGATGGGAACCGGTTATGGCAGATAAAGTGGATATAGCCTTATGGCATAAACAATATAAAGCCATGATTGCCATCATCTCCAGTAAAATAGAAAATAAAGGGTTTTCTCTGGAAATGCTCAAGAGACATCTTCTTATTGGAATGACAGCCAAGAAAATCGTATCGGAGGACTCTGTGCTTGTAGATAATCAAAGTGCGCTACATACCATTTTAGAGGGTAAAATGGACAATAACAAATTAAAGATCAACTCCTATGTCATCAAGGTGGGAGATAAGGTTTACGATCTGGTGTACTGGGCTCCGGCAGATTCATTTGATTCTGTGAAGGGTGATTTTGAGAATATGGTAAGGACTTTTAGATTTACAAAAAATAATTCCTTGTGAACATAGGTTTTGTGGAAATATTAAACGATACTTAGAGAAGCGGTTACTTATTATTAAGGGACAGTAAGAATAACCTATGAATATTTTATTATCCATCGATGTTGCAGCTAAAAAGTTTATCCTCTCGGTGGGTCAGGTGACCTTGTTGGCGATCAAGGGATTTGTGGGGATTTTTGTACCCCCGTTCAACCTGAAGCTGGTACTCCGGGAAATAGACAACTTCGGGGCAGGATCGCTGCTGTTGGTTGATCTCATTGCCCTGTTTACAGGGATGGTGATGGCTTTGCAGACGATTTATGGATTAAGTATGTACGGTGCCGAGATATATGTCGGCAGTGTAGTTGCCTTATCCCTTGTCAGGGAGTTGGGTCCTGTCATGGCGTCAATCATGGTAGGCGCAAGGGTGGGGTCCGGTATTGCGGCAGAGATTGGCGCCATGCAGGTAACGGAACAGATCGATGCCATGCGTGCCCTGGGGGCAAGCCCTGTGAAAAAACTGATGACCCCCAAGATACTCGCCGCAATGATTACATTACCATTGCTTACAGTTACGGCAGATATCGTTGGGATATTTGGGGGTATGATTATTGCGCTGTTTGAGCTTGAGATAGATCGTACTTTCTATATCGATTCCGTTTTAACAACGATTACGATCTCTGATTTATTGAGTGGCATTGGGAAGACGGTGTTTTTTGGGTTTCTTATTGCTGTGCTTGGTTGTTATTTTGGCCTGCAAACTACCGGAGGCACAACGGGTGTCGGCCGTTCTACGACCATTACCGTCGTGACCATATCGATCCTGATCCTGATTTCTGATTTTTTCCTGACAAAATTGTTTCTGATTCTGTTCTAGCAATGTAATCATAAGACCAATGAAAAAACTTTGATACCGCAGATTTAATGTCTAAGGTAATTATCGAATTTAAAAATGTCCACAAATCCTTTAATGGACTTCCGGTCCATAATGGGATAAACTTGTCCATCCTGGAGGGCGAAATTATGTCCCTCCTTGGTGGGAGTGGTTCTGGAAAGAGTGTACTCCTGAAAGAATTAATTGGGCTTATGAAGCCTGATAAAGGCGACATTATGGTCTTTGGTAAAAATGTGACCAAAATGGGGGAAGACGAACTGATTCAGTTGCGGGAACATGTGGGGATGTTGTTTCAGGGGGCGGCCCTCTTTGACTCACTCACGGTGTTTGAAAATATCGCTTATCCGCTCCGGGAGCACCTTCAACTTACCGAGGGAGAAATACGAGTACGGGTAGCTGAAAAATTACAGCTCGTGGGATTAGGCGGTATTGAAAACAAGATGCCGGCAGAATTGAGCGGTGGGATGAAGAAGCGGGTCGGACTGGCAAGGGCGATTGCTACAGAACCTGATATTATCTTGTACGACGAACCCACGACAGGACTAGATCCGATGACAGCACAACGCATTAATGAGTTGATTATTGAATTGCAGAAGAAGTTGGGGGTTACCACAATTGTTGTGACGCATGACCTGCACTGTGTGAAAACCGTTTCCAACAGGATTGCCATGCTTCATGAGGGAAAGATTATTATCGTTGGGACATGGAAGGAACTTGCAACCTCCAAGATACCGATTGTGAAAGATTTTATCAGTGGCACTATCTGTGAGTAAAGGGGCTTCGTATGACAAAAGAACAATTTGCTGAATTGCGGGCAGGGATCTTTACCCTGATAACTTTGGCAGGCTTTGGCGCCATGGTCTTTATTCTCGGTTCTCAAAAAGGATATTTTGCGCCTCAGATTACAGTAAAAACGAAGTTTCTGAATGTATACGGATTGAAGCCAGGTGCCCCGGTACGATTTATGGGTGTGGGAATAGGACAGGTAAAGAACGTTGTTTTGCCCAATGAATTGCCTTGTAAAGGGATTGAAGTGTTACTAAAGGTGGATAAATCGGTTCAGAAAAATATAACCCGTGATTCCTTTGCTACTATTAAGTGGTTGAGCTATGTGACGGGGGATTCTTATGTGGAAATTATGTCTGGTGCATGCCTTGAGCCTGTGGTGGAGGATGGCGATTCAATAAAAAGTATAGAGCCGATCAATTATACCGCTGCACTTGAGAACTCTCTCAGCACCGTTGAATCCTTTTCAAAAATTTTTAAAAAGCTTGAGGAGGGCGGTTTTGCAGAATCATTAAACAAAATCTCTGCGTCACTCAATGAAAGTATTAATGCCTTCCAAAAAGGCGACGGATTACTCTATTCCCTTATGTACGACCCGAAAGGCAAACAACTCATGGAAAAACTGGTTAAGACTACCGGGTCTCTGCATGAGATTACCGGAAAGATTGCCGATGGGGAAGGTACTGTGGGTGCCCTGATAGCGGATCCGACCCTGTACGAAAATCTAAAAATACTTTTGGGTGGTGCAGAACGTAGCTTTATCCTGCGCAAGTTGATTCGAAAGAGCATTGAAAAGGGAAAAGAAGAGAAATGAAGAATTATAACCGTATAACTGCTTAGGGGGGGCCATAAGAGATGGCTTGTTTTTGCTTTTTTTATCAGATTGGGATAGCTAGGGACACGGCGCTCCATGTCCCTACGGATTTACTTATGGCAATACCTATTTTCGCCTTCTGATAAAAACGTGAATTTCTCCATCTTCCTCTTTGATTTCCAGGAGTTCGTTTCCTGTAGTATTGCACCAGGAAACAATGTCCTTCTTGATACCTTCGTCTGTGGCAATGACCTCAAGCACCTTCCCTATTTCAACATTCCTGATTTTGCTGGAAGTTTTAAAGATGGGCATAGGGCACATGAGCCCATAACAATCCAGTGTTTCATCTGCCTGCATGAAAAATTCCTACTTTAAATTTTGATTTACGTTATAGAGAGTTGCTCAATTTTTTTCACGAATAAACCGATCTTTTTTGAAACAATTTCTTATGGAATCGAATTTAATGCCCATGATGTTCATCGTGTGCATGTTCCTTCTTCTTTTCAAGTCCTTTACCAGTCGTCTTCTTGAGATAATCATCGATGGCTGCCTCAATAGCCTCTTCGGCAAGTACGGAACAATGCATCTTGGCCGGGGGCAGCCCATCCAATGCCTCTGCCACTGCCTTGTTGGTAAGTTGTAAGGCCTCGTCCAGGGTCTTTCCCTTAATCATTTCTGTGGAAATACTACTGGTTGCTATGGCAGCGCCGCAACCGAAGGTCTTGAATTTCACATCGACAATTACGTTATCCTTGACCTTGATGGACATCTTCATAATGTCGCCACAGGCTGGATTTCCAACCTCCCCCACACCATCAGCATCAGGGAACTCTCCTACATTGCGGGGATTTGCAAAATGATCCATTACCTTTGCGCTATATTGCATATTAGAACTCCTAATCTCAAAATATTTCCTTTAAAACTATTTTCAAACCTTTCAGAGAGGGTGATTCAAGAATACCGGTGTTCCTATAGGTATCATAAAGCTGGTAGGTGTTATCTTTCAGGACATAGACCTCTATTTCTTCCTCTTTTGGAAGTACTATCCAATATTCTTTAACGCCAAAGCTCGCATAGAGTCTCTTTTTTTGCACCATATCCCTGTAAACACTATTTTCTGAAATTATTTCTATTGCAAGATCGGGTGCACCCTGTATATTTTTTTCGCCTATAATACCCAATCTATCCTGAGAGATGAACAGTATATCGGGCTGCACTACGTTTTCATTGTCAAGGTAAACATCGCATGGCGCATCAAACACCTCACCAAGATTATTTTCTGTAATAAACTTTCTCAACATAAATTCAAGTTTCCCGGAGATTTGTTGGTGCTTTGGAATCGGTGAGGGGGTCATAAGTAATTCTCCATTGATAAGTTCATACCTCTTATCATCGGGGGTTTTCAGATAATCCTCATAGGTATATTTTTTCTTTTCTATAATGACCGTCACCATGATAGACCTCCTGATCTTTTTTACCTCACATCACTTTGGTAAAATATAAGATATTGTAAAGACTTTACTTCCCTTTCGTATATAACGGGGACATTTGCCTTAACCGTTCAACGATGGAAGGCAGCTTTTCCAGGACGTATTTGACATCATCCCCGGAATTATCAATTCCTAAGCTGAAAAGTACCGTTCCCTGTGCAAGTGCAGCGTCTACGCCCGTGGCCATGATGACGTGAGACGCCTTGAGCGACCGGGAGGTACATGCAGATCCGCTGGAAATAGCTATTCCCTGCATATCCAGGAATAATAAAACCGATTCACCTTCTATATATTCTAAACACAAACTGAGGTTCCCCGGCAGGCGATTCATCGGGTGTCCATTGATATGCACATGATTAATATTTTTTACTATGCCATCTCTTAGCTGGTTTCTCAAGTTCTGAACCTTATCCATGCGCTGGGTCATTTCTGTCTTTGCCAGTTCAGAGGCCTTTCCCATACCCACAATGCCAATAATATTTTCCGTTCCTGCCCTGCGGCCACCTTCCTGCACACCACCCTCCATGAAAGGGAGTATTCTTACTCCTTCCCTTAAATAAAGCGCCCCAACCCCCGGCGGGCCGTAAAATTGATTGGCAGACATGCTCAGGACATCAATATTTGCTTCTCTGACATCAATGGGTATGTTTCCTGCTGCGGCAACGGCATCAGTATGGAAAATGACACCCTTTTCCTTTGTGATTACCCCGATTTCTTTCATTGGTTCAATCGTTCCAATCTCTCCGTTAGCATACATTATGGACACCATTGTTGTAGTGGTTTTCATTGCCTTTTTAACATCGTCGGGATTTATCATCCCATATTTATCAACAGGCAGATAGGTAACTTCGTATCCTGATTTTTCTAATGATTTTAAGGGATTAAGCACGGAAAAATGTTCAATCTGTGAGGTGATAACATGATTTCCCCTCTTTTTGTGGGCAGCGAGTATGCCCTTCAGGGCAAAATTGTTGGCCTCCGTACCACTCGATGTAAATGTGATTTCATTCGGTTTTGCGTTAATAAGATTGGCTACTTGTCCCCGTCCTGTTTGTATGGCATCATTCGTAATTCTTCCAAATTGATGCAGGTTCGAGGGATTGCCAAAACCCTCCTTTAAAAACGGCATCATAGCCTCTACTACCTTCGGGTGCATGGGTGTACCCGAAGCATTGTCCATATATATTTTTGTCATGAAATATTTTCCTGCATAGAGTGAAAAAATGAATTCTGAAAAGTTGAAAATTTTCTATATTATTATATCATCTTCTTCTTTTAATCCAACCATTTAATAATGTCATTGTGGCACAATTCCTGGTCTTCAGTTTGCCAGTAATATGGCTATTCCTTGCAAATCAATGATGTCTCTTTCCTGGCGTCAATTTTGCAAAGGCATTTGATGCTCTTTTCCGGCAAATAAATGCCGTTCTGCCCTGAATCAAAAAGATATTTTCCAAAGGATATTATTGGGCGCTGGATCAAGGGGAATATGCTACCGATGTGATGTTCAAGGATCGGCAAAGCCTGGTTGAGATCTACTCTGAACTGGTAGAACATGCCTTGGTGAACTTCGATGCCTCTGATGTCATGGCCTTTTGGGGAGAAAGTTCACAGATAACTTTCAAGGCGAGATTATAACGGATACAAAGAAGAGGCCACAAGGTGTTCGCATTAAACACCGCATGATCTTTAAATTGGCTGAAAGAACACTTGCCAAACCACTGACACAAGTTTGGAATCCGTAATGGTTTTATCAGTGGTAACCAGCGACACGGTTTGAGCAAACTCTCCCACTCCTTTTTATTTCTTTTCCACCGTAATTGCCCCTAACGGGCAGCACTTTTCAAATCCTGGCGGGATATCCCAGTCTGCCGCCTTCTCGGCAATAATCTTTGCCTTGTCCTCGACCACATCCATAACTCCATGTGATTTCTCAACACAAATTCCACAACCAACACACTGCTTTTGATCCACGCTCACATGAATGTTGTCACTGCCTTTTTTCAGACTTGCCTGATCAAGGTATTGGATCTGTTCCTGGTCAGAAATTTCTCCTCCCTGTGTCGGAGAATGTTTTTTTACCTGTTGCCGACCTGCCCGATCATAACGGAATATCGACCTCCCGCATCGATCACAGGTATGTAATTCCTGCAGCTTTTCAAGATAATCCATTACCGTCTGTACTACGGTAGCATGGCTCCACGTCAACGGAGAAACGGAAATAGGTTCTCCGGTATATGGATTTATCTGTTCTGCCAGCACGCCGGAGGGCAATGCGCGGGACACGGCCCAGCGTAGATAATTTACCACACGTTCGAGATCTTCAACAGACTTTGCCGTTGATGCATAGTATTGTGCTAACCACATGGTACAGATTATCCATGGATTTCCCGGAATCGTGTCATCATTTCCGACACGTTGATATTGGTCATATTCATACCGTGCAATTCCTCCTATCTTGGTCTTGATCCATAAGACCTCTTCGATTGCTCCCATCGTATTTTGTATCTTGATATCATTGGAATCATATACACCGAAAGCGAACATCCCATACAAACTGGCATCAATTGTTGCATCGATCTCATATTCCCCGTCTTCCTTTGGATAGATCATGCGCAAAAATCTCTTATGTTTCTCGCTGTAAAGATGTTGATCGATTGCCTTTTTAATCTGTGTTGCAGTCTGTCTGTATAACGTCGCCTTTTCAGTGTGATAAAATATATCAGAAAGGTTTGCGGCAGCCATGAGTCCGCCATATACGGTGGCTGTTGTAAAGGAGAGGATACCACGCCGTTCTTCCCACAGGTCATAGGAGGGAAGTGGCAGCCCCGTCTGTTCATCTCGATAACTCACAAGAAAGTCCGCTGCTTTTTCAATAAAGGAGTGATAGAGGGGGCGTATTTCATCAATCTTTCTGTACAGGTTATAGTATTGCCATAGTACCCAGAGAAGCAAGGCTGTTTCGTCTTCCTGAATCGGCACATGTATCTCCTCACCCTTTACCCATGGATGCCAGGAACTGCCAAAAGAGCCGTCAGGATTGTATTTGTGCAATAAAAAACCATTCTCCACCATAACGCTTGCACAGAAATTGTATGGTGTAATAACGTTTGCGCAAAAGTTAAAAAAATTCCGGCATGCGTTGGTGTATCCCGCCTTCATCAGTGCATGGGATACCAGCGCGCCGTCTCTTGGCCACATATAACTATAGGTGTCCTTTGCATATTGTCGGATGTCTGAGTCATTTGCGGCGATAATAGCGCCACCGCTATCAATCTGTGTCATGAGGATCAGCAGACTCCTCTTAAAAAGATCAACGACGTCAGTTGGCAGGTTTCCAAAGTTAAATTCCTCTTTATTTACCCAATGGCGCCAGTAACTTGCCGTCCTGTCAATTATCTTTTGTGGTTTTTCGCTTAAAATAATGTCATTCAGGGCATCAACCTCACCGTAATTCCTGCCGGCAGTGATCCAGTAATACACAACAGATTCTCCGAGAGACGGAATTTTCAACGGAATACCGATTGTTGAATCCACAGACCCCTGCGCTATGGGGTTCCTTTCCAGAATGCCATCCTCGGCATCACGCCATGTTCCCTCTGCGCCCCGATGTCTCTTGATTCCCGTTGCATATTCCCTTACGCCCCAGACGTCTCCGGCAGAACAGTTCACCAAAAAATAGCGCGGACCTTTGTAATGGATGAGGCAATTTAGCTTTGCATCATAAAATACCGTGTCGCCAATCTCGTTCTCCATTACACTCAGGTCTTGATGGAAGAAAAGACGGACATCTCTTTCTTTATCTTTTAGATTCCGAACGGTCACCTTGCGCATATAGATATTCTTCTCAAAATCAACAACATCGTTGGAGGCAAGCTGAAGACCCAGATTTTCATGAAACGCCCGTACGTTAGTTACGAGGGTTTCTTTTTGGTATCCCAGGGAAAGCTTCCAATCGCGTGCATTGATCCACGAATACCCTTCACGGGTCCACACACCAAATCTGCTTGGATTTCCCAGCGCGTGATTTTCCTTTCCCACACGTGGGTAATAGAGATCTCGAATGGTGTAGTCCGCATCAAATGCAACCAATAATGAACCGTTGCCAACGGGAATATCTCTAGGCATTATTGTCTTTCTTCAGATAATGTATATTTTCCAATATGATTATTCCGTTTTCCAGCCTTCTTCACCGATTAAAGGTACAAAGGCGCATTCCAAGATGGCTCGGCTTTCTACCCCGTTTTTCGTTTTCAGAACCTGATATAATACCTGATTGTAAGGATCGCCAATGGGTATTACCAATCGCCCGCCGATTTCAAGCTGATCTAATAAACACTCTGGGACATGAGGCGCACAGGCCGTGACAATGATCCCATGAAATGGCGCCTTCTCTGTCAATCCCAGGCTCCCGTCTCCCACGATTACGTCTATATTATCATATTCCATTTGTTTTAAAATAGTTTTTGCTCTTGACGCAAGTGTTACATGCCGCTCTATTGTGTAAATATGGCTTGCCAATTTGCTCAGTATTGCAGCTTGATATCCTGAACCTGTCCCTATTTCCAATACCTTCTCTTTTCCTTTTAATTCAAGGCATTGTGTCATAATAGCTACCATATAGGGTTGTGAGATCGTCTGCCCTTCTCCTATGGGCAAAGGGCAATCATCATACGCAGCGTGCCGGTATGATTCTGGCACAAAAAGATGTCTGGGCACTTCCGACATCACCTTTAGCACGCGCTCGTCCTGAATACCACGGCTTACGAGCTGGTACTGCACCATCTGAAACCTTTGTGCTGCATATATCTCAATGTTTTGTGAAGTATCCAAAGTGTACCGTTCTAAAACATTATTTGTCAATATGACGGATGCGATACCTGTAGGGCTCGACAACACAAAAAGTTGTCTTCAAATCTTTTCAGTCGCATATATCTCTTTTTTTCTAATTAAGTCCAATGCGTACAGTTTTCTTGCACCAACTCTGTATGGTTTGCCAAAATGCACTTCAGGACTACCAAGCTACCCTTTAACAACACACAACGGCTTTAACTGGACAATTTTTTTACTGATACCGGCGTGTTCGACGACATCCACAACTTCAGTTACATTCTTGTATGCCTCTGGGATCTCTTCGTCCAGCGTGGCACGGCTGTCGGCACGGACAAGGATGCCTTTTTCCTTCAGCTCCTGGGCAATGCTTCGGCCTTTGGCCGTCCTCGTCGCTTGACCTCTGCTCATCACCCTTCCTGCCCCGTGACAGGTACTCCCAAAGGTATCAGCATATGCCTTCTCAGTGCCCACAAGCACATAGGAACAACGACCCATATCCCCCGGTATCAAAACGGGTTGACCCACTGCTTTATATGCATCGGGGGTATCGGGATGATTAGGTGGAAACGCACGTGTTGCCCCTTTCCGATGCACACACAACCGCTTCTTCTCACCTTCCACGATATGATCTTCAAATTTGGCAATATTATGACACACATCATAGACCGGGGAAATTTTGGACTCCTTTGGACCAATGTGTAATGCCCTTTCAAAGGATTCACGAACCCAGTGGGTAATCATCTGCCGGTTGGCAAATGCATAATTGGCCGCGCAGGCCATTGCGGCAAGATATTCCCGCCCTTCCTGAGAGTTAATCGGGGCACAGCAGAGTTGCCGGTCCGGAAGTTCTATGCTATATTTTCGAGCTGCATTTATCATGACCCGAAGGAAGTCGTCACAAACCTGATAACCCAATCCTCTTGAGCCCGTGTGCACCACGATGGTAATGCCATCTTTTTCGAGTCCCAGCACACGTGCAATCTCCACATGATAAACCTCTGATACGTAGCCAACCTCCACAAAATGATTTCCGGAACCAAGGGTGCCCAATTGAGCCAGGCCACGTTCAATGGCCCGCCCTGAAACCAGTTCAGGGTTAGCCCCCGCAATGCATCCCTTTTCCTCGATATGTTCTAAATCTTCTTTTGTGCCGTAACCCAGCGAGACCGCCCATCGCGCGCCGTTCTTGAGCACGTTTTTTACTTCCTGTTGAGAAAGTTTCAAATCTTTGCGATGGGACCCTACCCCAGATGGGATATTGGCAAATAGGGTATTCACTACAGATTCCAGCTTATTGACAAGCTCAACACGATACAACCCGGTTCTCAGTAATCTTACCCCGCAGTTGATATCATAGCCCACGCCGCCGGGGGAAACCACACCCTCGTCCATATCAAATGCCGCTACGCCTCCGATAGGGAAACCATACCCCCAATGGATGTCTGGCATTGCGAGCGAATGTTTTATAATCCCCGGAAGAAAAGAGACATTAATCACCTGTTGCAAACTTTCGTCTTTTTGAATATCTTCCAGCATGTGCGCATCGGCGTACACAATGCCATCTACCCGCATCTTGCCTTCCCTTGGAATTCGCCAGCGATAGTCATCTATCTTCTGAATTTTATATTTGTCATCTGTCATAAAACAAAACCCCTTTTCATAAACATAAGCATTTAGCATTCAGCTAAATGGATAAACGATATAGGAGCGAACAGACGTTTTGCCCCTACTGCTTACCTATATATCAAATATAATCCGAGCCTTCCATTGGTGATCTTCCTGGACGATCGATAAGCAATGATAGGTAACGGCCTTGATCTCCGTTTTAATCACATGTTTATCTTCGGCAAATATCTCACCCCGCGCTGATGCGTTTAATTGAGTGTCCTGAACGTCTGCAACATAAAAATCCTTGAATAGGAGATTTTTTACTTCATGCAGGTACAATAATTCACTTAACCAATTGACGAGGAGTTGTTCTTTATCTATCCCGGAAATGCTTATTGTATATTCGATCGTCCCTTCCACTTTCGATAAGTCCGTAATGATATCAAATAATGCAAACGCCGCATTTGCGAATATTTCCTGTAATGTGGCCCCGAACACGTCGATCCCGATATCCGCGGTGTGGTCTATAAGTATATATTTAGTCATAAAGTGCTCAAGTTATAAGCTCATTTTCCGCTTTCTTTTAAAAACCTACACACTACGGCATGATAAAATCATGCTCAGGATGTCTTATCGTAAGCACCGGACAGGGGGCCTTGCGGACTACTTTTTCTGCCACACTGCCCATAATGGCATGGGAGAGACCTGTCCTACCGTGCGTGCCGATCACAATCAAGTCAATCTTATACTCTTTTGATGCCTTGATGATCTCGGCAAAAGGGATCCCCTGGATAATAACAGCCTCAACCGATATCCTGCCTTTCGTATCTTCATTCACACACTTGAGCAACCTTTCCCGCAACTTATTTATCATTTCTGCGTCTACTATAGTAACGTTATAGAGATCCGGATCATTAATGTCATAAATACGAATATCTAGGACGTGTATCAGGTAGAGCTTTGCCAGGTATTTTTCGGCAAATTCGATTGCATATTTTAAAGCCATTTCAGAATATACCGAGTAGTCAATTGGGCAGAGTATATTTTTTATGTTGATCACGGATTTCTCCCTCCTTCTCTCTATTGCCTTTGAATTAGTACCGTATCTATGGCATCATCGATCTTTTGGATATAAACACACCGGATTTTGTCACGGATTTCCTTATCAATTTCTTCGTAGTCGTCTTTGTTTTTTAAGGGTAGTACTATCGTCTTTACCCCGGCCCTTATGGCCGCAAGCACCTTTTCCTTCACCCCTCCAATCGGCAACACATTTCCCGTCAATGTGACCTCACCGGTAAGCGCCACTTCTCTCCTGGCGTGTCTGCCTGTCAGGAGCGAAATCAGCGCCATACACATGGTAATGCCCGCAGAAGGCCCGTCTTTCGGTATAGCGCCGGAAGGGACGTGGATATGAATTTCTGAAGTATCATAGAAATTCTCGTCAATAGCCAGTCGCTTTGCATTACTGCGGACATAACTGAGTGCGGCAATGGCCGATTCCTGCATGACGTCGCCCAATTGTCCCGTAAGAGTCAGCTCTTTCTCTCCCTTCATACGGGATGCCTCTACAAAGATTATATCTCCGCCTGTCTCTGTCCAGGCAAGACCCGTAACTACTCCCACCCTGTCTTCTTCATCGGCGACCTGATAGAAGTATTTTCTTGGGCCAAGAAATTTTTCTACTATCTCCGGCGCTATTTCTTTTGTGACCTGTTTGCCGGCAACTATCTCCTTGGCAATCTTTCTACAGATCGACCCAATCTCACGTTCGAGGTTTCTCAACCCTGCCTCCCGGGTATATTCCCGAATGATCTTATAAATGGATTGATCCTGGAATATGACAGGATGGTTTTCTAATCCATTTTCTTTGATTTGCTTTGGGATCAGGAATTGGTGTGCTATTTTCAATTTCTCATCTTCACTGTATCCGGGGAGATATATGACCTCCATCCGATCCCTCAGTGCAGTATGAACGGTATCAAGGATATTTGCCGTTGTGATGAATAACACATGGGAAAGGTCAAAAGAAACATCGAGATAATGATCCACAAAACTAACGTTTTGTTCAGGGTCTAAGACTTCCAATAGGGCGGAAGCAGGATCTCCCCGAAAATCTGCACCGATTTTATCAATCTCATCCAGCATGAATACAGGATTACTAGATCCCGCACGGCAGATTTCTTGCATAATGCGTCCGGGCAATGCGCCCACGTAGGTACGTCTGTGCCCCCGGATCTCGGCTTCATCGCGAATGCCCCCCAAAGAGATGCGAATAAACTTTCTGCCCAGAGAACGTGCAATCGATTTTCCTAATGATGTTTTCCCCGTTCCCGGAGGGCCACAGAAGCAGAGTATAGGACCTTTCAACTTTTCCTTTAATTTGTGTACAGCCAAGAATTCAAGGATACGCGCTTTAACCTTCTCCAGACCGTAATGGTCTTCATTCAAAATCCGCTCTGCTTGATTGATCTCCAGGTTATCGATCGTCTTTTTGTTCCAGGGAATGTTAATGAGATAATCCAGATATGTCCGGGAAACCGGATACTCTGCCGATGCGGGATTAATGTCCCTTAATCTTTCTAGTTCTTTCATAGCCACATCTTCTACCTCCCTGGGCATCTTTGCCTCTTTAATCTTATCTTCCAGTTTATTGAGTTCTTCCATATGGGAGTCTTCCTGTCCCAATTCCTTCTGAATAGCTCTTAACTGTTCTCTCAGGAAGTATTCCCGCTGGGTCTTTGACATTTCTTTGGCGACTTCTTCATCAATCTTCCCCCGAACTTCTTTCAACTGGACTTCTTTGTTCAGGTAGTGGAATACGACCCTCAATCGCTTCTGGGGATCAATCATCTCCAGTAATTTCTGCTTTTCATTCACAGGCAATTCCAGATAAATGGCTGCCAGATCTGCCAGTATTGATGGATTATTGACTGTATCGATCATAGAAATCAGGTCTTTAGGCAAGGTCTTTCCCAGCATGGCGCTCAGCTTAAAGAGTGTGATAACACTCTGCACAAGTACATCGATCGTTTCAGATTTTTCCGTAAATTCACGAATTTCTTCCACCCGAGCTTTATAATACGGCTCTGTTTGCACATAATCCATGACCTTGATTCGCATCACGCCTTCTATAAGGACTTTTACATTGTCTGAAGTAGCTTCTAATACCTGAACGACCTTAACGGCGGTTCCAACTTCGTAAAAGTCATTGGGTTTTGGCGAATCGACACCGTACTTTAATGCTACAACGCCAATAAATTCGTTCTTGATGGTGGCGTCGTTTATAGCCTTTACCAACCCTTCTCCGGTCAGGTCTAACGGAAGAATCAGGTGCGGGAAAACCACATCGTCCTTCAGCGGGATAATGGTAATGATTTCCGGCAGAGTTCCATCGCCCCGTTTGTGAAAAGAAACTTTTGTCTTTCTCATCTTTTCAGTTCAGCGACCGGCCGCCCTTTCGAACGCGCCTTCTTCGACACCTTGGCAGCATAGAGCGCCTTGCCTGCCTGTTCAATTAAATCGGTGATGTTTTTTGTCAGCGTAGTGACAGAACTTGTCCCTACCGTTACCCTAAAATCAATATTCAGATTCTTTTCCTCGTCTTTTACGAGACAATTTTCTACTGCATTTACCAAGAGACCTGATATCCTGTCCAATTCTCCACTATCAATTTCCGGCAATATAATCAGGAACTCGTCTTCCCCAAACCGGGAGACCACATCAGATGATCTGATATGTTTTTGGAGACATTTTGAGACTTCTGTAATAATACGATCTCCAATGAAATATCCATATCGATTGTTGATCGGTTCAAGATGGTCGATATCCATCAGCAGACAGGACAATGCCTTATTTTGTGCGCGTGCCCGGTTAAATTCATTCTGCAGGATTACGAGTGAATATCGCCTGTTGTAGATATTCGTTAGGCTATCTCGCACCGCATGATGATTGACCATGTCATTTAATTGGTGTATCCTGGCGTTCAGGCTTTGCAAATTCTTATCGGTTATTTTCCTCTCATCAAAATTAACCAGAATGCCGTTGTAGTGGGTTACATTGCCCCATTCATTTTTGATGGTATTCAGATAATCGGAGACCCAAACATATGTCCTGTCTTTTTTTAATAACCGATATTCTATCGTTGCCTCACTTCCATTTTGCAGGTTTTGTATCTGTTTCGACACCTTTTCTTTATCATCGGGATGCACCAGATGGAGTAACAAATTTCGTGTTTTGTAAATTTCATCCGGTTTGTATCCTATCAGCTTTTCTATCCCATCGCTGATATATTTTACAGAACCGTCAAACATGGAGACGTAAACAATCTCCGGAACGATATTCATGACCCTGTGGAATAATCTTTCGGAAATGGCATCCAATTCCTTTTCGGTCGATTTGTCGGGTTCTTCGTCATTAATCAGAAACTGCAGGGTACAGCAAAAGGCCAGAACTACCAGGCCGAAAGCGAGGCCGTTCAGTTTAAAAACAGTTACCGCGGAGCAATTCATGGCAATCAAAATCCCAATAGCGCAATACTTATATTTGCTGATAAATGTCTTCAACGCCATTCTTTATTTCCCCGAGAATATCATAAAATCCAGTTGCTATTCCAAAAAAGACTCAAGATGACTGTGTAGCAGGCGCATTTTTTCCATTGGCCTTGTGAAGTTCCTCCAGGAGTTTTTTCAGCTCTTCTCCCTCAATCACCTCTTGTTCCATAAGCGTCTTTGCCATACCCCGTAAAATTTCCTTTTTTTCAGTCAATAATGCTTTTACACGATGGAACGATTCGTCCATGATCTTCTTAATCTCCAAATCTATTTCCCGTGCCGTCTCCTCGCTATATTCCTTACTGGCGGCAAATCCTCCGCCCAAAAAGAGCGGCCTGTCGCCTTGCTCGAAGGTCACCAAACCCATCTTATCGCTCATACCGTATTCCTTGACCATCAACTTGGCAATCTCTGTGGCCTTTTCTAAATCGTTCTGTGCGCCTGTCGATATTTCGTTAAAAGTAATTTCCTCTGCAACCCTCCCTCCAAGTAATATTGCTATCCGGTCCAGAAGTTCCGTCCTGGTCATAAGATATCGGTCTTCGGTCGGTTTTTGCAAGGTATATCCCAGCGCCCCGATGCCACGGGGGATCATTGATATCTTGCGAACGGGATCTGCATGCGGCACCGAGCACGCAACCAGCGCGTGGCCTGATTCGTGATGGGCAACGATCTCCTTTTCCTTCTTATTCATCAGGCGCTTCTTCTTCTCGAGGCCTGCCATAAGGCGGTCAATCGCCTCTTCAAATTCCGGCATACCCACTGCCTTTTTATTTCTTCGCGCTGCAAGCAGGGCTGCTTCGTTCACGAGATTGGCAAGGTCTGCGCCGACAAACCCCGGTGTCATGGCGGCAATGGAATGCAAATTAATCTCCTTTTCCAATTTTACATCCTTTACGTGCACTTTCAGTATTGCTTCACGACCATGAAGATCGGGCCGGTCAACGACCACCTGACGGTCAAACCTTCCTGGCCGTAAAAGAGCGGTATCTAACATCTCGGGACGATTGGTGGCGCCCATGATAATTACCCCTTTATTGGAATCAAATCCATCCATCTCCACCAGCAACTGGTTTAATGTCTGTTCCCGCTCATCGTGTCCGCCCATAGGATTTGAGCCGCGTGCCTTGCCAAGGGCATCAAGTTCATCGATAAAGATAATACATGGCGCTTTCTGATCCGCCTGATTAAACAGATCCCTCACCCGCGCAGCGCCTACGCCGACAAACATCTCAACAAATTCTGAACCGCTCATATTAAAAAAGGGCACTCCTGCCTCGCCAGCCACAGCCTTCGCCAGGAGGGTTTTCCCTGTTCCGGGGGCGCCCACGAGCAAAACGCCCTTCGGTATTTTCCCCCCCAGGGAGCGAAATTTTTCAGGTGTCTTCAAAAATTCAATAATCTCTTGTAGCTCTTCCTTGGCCTCGTCGATTCCCGCTACGTCGTCAAAGGTAACATTCAGGTCTTCCTGCGCATAGAGGCGCCCTTTACTTTTGCCAAAGGTCATGATACTGCTGGCGGGACCGAACCGTTTAAAAACAAAGCGCCAGATCACAAATAAGATTAATAGTGGCATCACCCAGGAGAAAAAGAACGTCCTGAACCATGGACTCTCATAATGCCCCGCATACCTCACACCCATGGATTCCAGGTCTTTTACCAGCTCCGGGTCTTCCACGCGGGCTGTAATGAAGATGGCATTTTTTGTGGTGCCACGTTCAATCTCTTTCAGTTTGCCACGAATCATCGTATGGGTAATACGGCATTCCAGGACATTTCCCTCTTTGATCAACTTTTTAAAATCGCTGTACGTGATATCCCTTACTCCGGGATTCATCAAATACATCTGCAGCAGGATAAAGAATCCAAAGGTGATAATAATATGCCAGATGGAAAACTTCTTTGGCATTTTAAACGGTATTTTTTTGAAATCCTTGAACATAAAAACTCCTTAGATAGAAAGCACACTTTTTAAATATTTAGGGATATATCTCATTTTCTCACTCTGGCAAAGAAAATTCCATTTCACTCCATGCCAATCTTTTTTAGATACCGTCCCTGAAATGAGTTTAAAAGCCCTTTGTATATATACCTCGATAATTGACATAGATTATTTTAGCAAAAAGAGCTACATCACTCAAAAGAAGTTTCATAATGTTGATAAAGTTTGTTCATAATCATTCCAGCCCATGCTTATCTTCAACAGGATAATAAACGGCAAATATCTATGGAATTGCAGGGTTTTGCAATACGACACCAACCTGCATAGTTATTGTAAAAAAACTATCATACCTCATATATTGTGTCTTAAACAGTAGAAAACTAAATTTTTTAGTAAGAATTTGTTAAGTAATAACTTTCCATTAGCAATATATTTGCACCAGGCGCAAATATGACGCAATTCATCTTGTTAAACTTTGTACCATTTTGCGCTCCTGCCATGACCTTTCCACTCTTTAAAATCATGATGCTGGCCCTCAAGCTCATCCGCCTGCTTTTCATTAAGCTGCTGGAGAAGTTCAATGATGCCTTCTATTGAGAAAAGTTTCATGTGATATTTTCCTCTCCCGACACCTCTGCAATAATCCTCTCAATCCACCTTTTCGCTTCTTGCCACAGGAAGCGCACGCCTTCTATTTTTTATGAAATATCCTTTTTCAGCTTGAATTCCATCTCAACAATCTCCTTCTCGCGGAGCAACTCGGCCTTTAGCTCATCTTCGGTGGGCAGGTAGGGGACGTATTTAGAGACAAATATCTGTTTCTGCCCTTCAGGAAGCGTGAATTTCACTACGGTATCATTCTTTCGGGCACAGAGAAGTATTCCGATTGGCTCGTTTACATAAAACTCTCGTGCTTCTGCTTTTTCTAACTTTAATAACAGTCTGTAATGCGTCCAGGTCAATTCGCCACGCGGTGTGTGACGAATTGGAAAGGCAAGATAAAATTGACGCATATATTTGAGATTGGTTATATTGAAGCCTTCCCCGTACTCTCAGCTGAGTTTTTCGGAAAGCCCTTCAAGAAGAGCCTTGCCGTATTAACAGCCTTGAAAGACTTTGAACGGGCCTTTTCAAGGATGGTCTGAATATCTTTGAAAATTAATATTCGGATCACTTTTGCCAGTTCTTCCAACTTCAAGAACATGCGAGGCATTATAACCTCTATTGCGTAACACTTCTGCTAAAAGTACTCTAACGTCCTCATCAAGGTATAACGATACGTCAGACATATGCTATTTTTGCCTTAAATCAGATTCTTTAATGGCTAATTCTTTATCTATTTTTTCTTTATTTTCACAATAATAGGAAAGTGCGTCATAGACTTGTGAAAGGGTAAGATGCGAAAACTCCTTTACAAGCTCTTCTGGTGTCATACCCTGTCTGAGAATATAAAATACAACAGACCGCACAGGAAACTTAGTACCCGCAATAACAGGACTTCCACCACAATGGGTTTTCAGAGAAACAATGTAGGGATGTTTTTTTGTTTTTTGTGCTAGAGGCATAATGATTTTCCTTCCATATTGAAAGTGAAGTATTTTATACAATCGCCATCTAATTATTAAAACACAGTTTCAAGATAAATTGGAATTTTATTTAGTATCTATTCTCTATTATTAAAAAAATTCTTAATATCAAGAGAAACGAATTCAATAAAAAGCGTATTTACTAGCGACATTAAACTTTTTTATAGCATTGAACAACACACAAATGAAGGTGTTTACAATCATCTGTAACAAATAGCTTTATCATTATAATCATTGTCTTAATCTCCAAAAGGCCTTTTTATCACCTTTACTGATAAATTTCTTTTCCCCAAATATCAGCAATAATATTCTCGATGCGGTTTTCTGCCTCTTGACGTAAAAGTCTTACACCTTCAAACGACTCCATTTCTTTATTAAGTTTGGCAACGATTTTTATGAATAGCGGCTTAAAAATTCAGAAACTGTAATAATTTTGATTTTTTTGTATTCTTTAAGATTTAAAAGATGCGAATCCCCACTAACAATAATTTTTGCATTACCGTCAATTGCAAGATTTATGAATACATTATCTGTAAGGTCTTCTTTTATAGGACATTCTTTTGAGAATACACGAATGCTTTTTCCCATGCCTTTTATGTCTAAAACAACTGCATGTATTTCTGGTGCGCTAAGTTGAAATTTTGCCGATAAAACTCTAACCAGTTCAGTTATAGAATCTTTGCAGTGTAAAAGCCTGAAATCAGTCGATTTGACAAGCCTTATTGCCTGGCGGGGTTTTCCATCCCATAAATACCCTGAAATAAGGATATTGGTATCTAATACCAAATTCTGTATCACTTCAGCCCTCTAGCCTCATGCACAATTCTTTCAACTTCTTTTAAACTCTTGGGACTTATTTTCTTCTTTTTTACGATAGTATTCATATAATCAAAAACATCTTCTTTGCTTTCGGTCTGGATCACTATTACTTCAACCTTACTTCCCGGTTTAAAAGGAAGATATTTGACTGTTACACTCTTGTCTTTTTTTACTTCAATGAATTTCTTTACCGCCTTCATATATTGACCTCCGTTATTAATTTGTTTCTTGGTTTGTATTATTACCCATGTATCATTTTATTTATTTTCTCTCCACACTTCAGCAATGATGCGTCCAATGCACATTTCTACCTTTTGCCGTAAAAGCTTTACACTTTCAAATGCCTCCATCTCTTTGTCAAGTTTGGCAACGAATTTTTTTAAAAGAGTCGCTGGACTTATTTATTTTTAAATGTTTTGTCCCATTATTTTTTCCAACTATATTTAATTTTGCCACAAGAACACTTTACTGTATTTTCAACAGCGTCATAATGCTTTTTGGAAATAAGATTGTTACACTGATCACATCTGAAAAGCCCTTCCAACTCCAAAACGTCACCGTAAAACATTTTCATGTCATCAATGCTTTCAGTAAATGTACTATCATGGGAGGTCCTGTTGCCGAGAAACATTGAGGCATTAAGCCTTCCAAAGACAGTCTGATCTTTTAATTCACATTTCCTATCTTTCAGTTTGCTTTTTAATTCTGACAGCAATTCATTGGCCATTCTGTTTTCATTATGTTCGTTAAAAAGAAATCTCACCTTTACCTCAAGATTAAAACAAATCTCCTTCAAAAGCCGTTCAAGATATTTGCGAATCAGATTACCCAAGCCGCTAACGTCTGGTTTTTTTATCTTGCTTTCAATTTCTTCTATAAGAGCAGATAGTGGTACTTCTATATATACTCCATCTTCATGATCCCATTTCAGTTTTTTAATCAGCCAATTTTTCCCTTTAACCATATTCGAGACAATCTCAAACCAGTCTTTTTCATGAGTAAAAAGGAATATCTGGTAATCATTGAATTTTTCTACCAGAAGTCTTGCAAAGCGAGCACGATGATTTGTATCAAAGCTGGATATTACGTCATCGAGGACAATAAACTTGTTGAGCTTGTTAAAGGCTTTTACAGACGCTAAGAACAAGCATATCCCAAGACAATTCAAATGTGATTCACTGAGATACTTATGGGGTGGCGATTCCGGTTTGCCGTGAAATTTAAATTGCAGGGTTATTCCTACAAACTCTTCATTCTCGTCAATCGGGATAAGCTCGATTTCGCTTACATTTTCAGAGACGTTCATAAATAAATAGAGATCGTTGATATCCTTAGATATAGATTCTAAAAACGAGCAAAGCCCTTCTCTTTGCCTTTTTACAAATTCATTATAAATAAGCTCCATAGATTGTTGCTGTTGTGTAAGAATTTTTAAAGCCTTTTGATAAGATTTAATCTCACTGTACGACTGCCCGACAGATATAATCTTGCTATAAACCGTAAATATGATGTCATCTTTTTTTCCCGTAATTATTTTTTCTTTTTTTGAGGTAAGAGCGGAAATTGAGTTTTGAAGAGCGGTTATATCTAAACTGATAAAATCCTCTAGCTTATTGATTAGTTCAACTTCTGAAAGAGATGCCTTTCTGATTTTTTCTAAAGCTGTTGAAATTGTTTCTTTTATCTGTTCAATTTCTCTTCTTAAGGCAGAATTTTCCTCTAAAAGTAAACTTTTCTCTTTTAAGACATTTTCTATCTCCGTTAAGCCACCCTGAATAAGCCGTTGTGTTAAATTTTTTTCCTCTTCTGCAGCGTCTTTTTCCTTTTTAAAAATGGATAATTCCTCAATCCTCTTTCTTAACTCATCAATTAATTCATCTCTGCTTTTATCCTGCAAGCAAAGTGGGCATTTATCATCTTCATATAACCTCTTCTCAAGAATCGAAAGTCCCTGTGACAATAATGGTTCAAGACTTATTTTTTTGAACGTTTCTTGATTTTGTGCAATCTGCTGACACTTTTCATAGAATGCTTTATAAGATGTGCATATACTGTTGAAAGAAACCTTAAAGCTACTTAAATTCTCAATAACTTTTTCATAGGATATTTGCAGTGTAACCGCTTCTTTATCCTCTGGTTTCTTGAGAAGCCCTAAAATAGTATCTATGCTTGAATTGTCCTTAACTTCAATAGGGAGATTCAGATGTATGACTAATTCTCTTATAGCACCCAGATATTGTTCATCATCCGTAATATTTTGACCGATTTGCTCTATTATATGGGCTTGCTTGGTATTTATATGATAGTCAAAATTTTTCAGCTTGAGTTCTTTCTTTAGATCATTGACAGCCTTTTTTAGAATACCTTTTATCTTTGAAACCTCTGAAAAACCTATTATTTGTGAAATTTCCTCAAGCTTCTCCGCCTTGGTAGATAAAATAAACCTCAATAAATCCTTGTATCTGAGAATAAGATTTTCTTTTAAAGACGTGGTTAGATAATCATTAAAATTTTGTGAAGCGTTTGAATACTCACTGGTTAATTTTGATTTCTTATAAAATAATCTCTTTCTGGAATCACATTTTGAATCAGAGTAGTTCAATTCAACGTAAGCATCATTGCTATCTGATAGGAAAATATTTCTTAAAGCGGAAACACCCTTAGTTCCTATTTCTTCTGATGAAAGATGCTCTATCTTGTCGTAATAGAACCATTCAAAGGCATCGGCAATAGAACTCTTTCCGCTGCCATTATCCCCGTAAATAAGGATTGACCTGGATGAATCAAGATCGATACTAATATCTTTTCTGATTCCTCTAAATCCGCTTATTTCAAGGCTTTTAAGTTTCATGCTCTTCCTTTTCCCTTATTGTGCTCAAATCATTTGATAGATTTGTATTTGTCAGCTTGCCTTCTTGATATAACCTCAAAACAGTTTGGGCAACATCCTGATCCACCCCCTCAATGTTCCCTATTTGTGAGAAGAATTCATCAAGTATTTCCTGTCCACTCTTGATTTGTTCAGCCATGTTCTATGCCCTCTTTTTCAAAGTACTTCCAGTTTATCTCTAAAACTATTGGCACATCGTGTTTTTTAATCTCAAAACTACTCTTATTGTTGCAGATTGGGTAAACGCCGTATTTATCTACAAAATCAAGAATAAAATAACTTTCCAAATCTTCTATCCGGTGTTTCCATATCTGCTTCAGCATTTCAAAGTTCAGATAGGTAAAATAAAGCCCTTCCGTATTCTTGTAATTAACAATTCCTTCATTGCCAGATGTACCCTCGAAGTGATCTGCAAGCCTCTTGCCTATACTGTTAGTCTTCTTTTCACTCATGCCGATATATATCAACCTCGACTTCCCAAAAGGATATGGTATTTCGGTCTCCTTCAAGAAGATAAAATAAAGACCACATATACCCATTAAAGGCTTGATATTCCTAAGTTCAAAATCTTGATGTTTGTCAAAATTGATCTTAAATAATTGCATTTATCTTACTCTTCTTATTGAATGATGACATCCCGCCTGCGCTGGAATAGAAAAAACAGATTCATTAATTACGGGCCAATATTTAGCTCTATGGCCTTTATATATAACTTTTGTATCAACAATCTGTCCTTCATGTTTACTACATTCGCTTGGCTCCCATTTTGCGTCTTTTACCCTATATATCTGGCACTTTTCTATCCCTTCTCCGATGAGTCTTTTTACTAATCCCCGAACATACCAAGTATTGAATTCAGAAAATGCTAACTGCTCTGCTACTTGATTGAGATTTATTTTTCGTTCTCTTGTTATACCATTGCGCGTATATTCCTCCTTTTCATTCCAATATTCTTGATGTTTTAAAGATATTTCGAGAGACTCGGGATCTCCTGATGTGATTGATTTTCTCATCAATTCTGGAAATATTATTCTACCCGTATCTGATAAACGTGGACTAATATAAGGAATTCCTGATCTCTGTTCTAATTCAAATTCTTCTAGCATAAATTTTCTTGTCACTTCGTTTAACTCTTCAAAATTAGCTTTCATTTTATTCTCTCCTTTTATTGTTAGCGCAATTATCACCTAGCCCCTTCCTAAAGATCTTTTTACATGCACATCAAAAGTCTCCTCTGTAATTGGGGATTTCAATCTATCATTATTAAGTATTGTTAAGACATCATTGAAATTATCCTCGGTTATAATAATTTTGTTAGCTTCTATTTTTAATCCCCACTTTTCTTTCATATTTACTTGAATTAATCTTGTTATGAAGTCTTCATTTTTATAATAGCCGTTATTTTTTATCATCGATATTTTGCGTAAGTATTTCATGTTTTCGCCAACTCGTTCTCTTAGTTTTTCTATATCATCAATTATTCCAAATGCTTCGAAATCCTTTAATACTTCGTCTCTATTTGCCTTCATTCCTTCTCTAAAATTTAAACCCGTTTCAAATTTTTTCTTGTCCAAAACAAAAATGATATCCTCAAAACAGAAGAAGTCTATCTTTCTCTGAATTCTAAAAATCGAGTTGTCTTCTAAATCCTTGAATTTATTCTCTATAAAAATTAAATTCATCAAGCCTTTCTTTTTCTTTAAATCCCAGGTTTCTGGTACTTTCGTAAAAGTTAAAAGCTGAAAATCATGTTTTATCTCAATAACATAAGCCCATGTGCCAAATAAATCTTCTGTTTTTTCTACTTTGGGATTATCGCTTCCCTTTTGTATTTTTAAAAAAATCTGTGGAAAATCAGTTTCTTTATAATTTAACGTTAACACATCATCGTCTTGATCTTCAGTAAGGTGGGAATAATCTCTTAGTTGATTACAACTACCAAATTTTTCCTTTACTATCTTTTTAAGTTTTTCAGACAGTTTATTTTCAATTTCAGCATTCAAAACACTATAATCAGCTTTTTTATCTTTTAATTTCCTTTTTATTATCCATAAGAATACACTGGCGTTATCCAAATCCAAAGACTTCATTTTTTTAAGCTTTCCCTTCGGAGTGCTACTCATTTTGCCCCTCCTCTATTATTCCAGTAATGATGTACATAAATTTTGATAATTTTTGTATTCTATAAGACTTGCCAATACTCAAGTCATGTTTTGATAAGAATATGCCATTTTTTAAAACATTATTTTCTGTAAATTGGATATCATATAACCCATACCCCCAAACCGCCAATATGGGGTTAATAAACAGGCTTTGTGTTTTAATAGTGAGAAGACAAAGTAAAATCATAAAAATGGAAAAGGCCGCTATATCATGCAATCTGCTTAAATCGAGTCCTAAAAAGGATACTATATATGGAATTGTGTAGTTTATTAATTCGTTTGAACAATTACTGATTTTTTCTATTTTTATGTGAAAACCACTTTTGATATTTTTGATGACAAAAAATAAAGCAACTACACTTAAAATAGCAATAATTAAAACCCCAAAAGCAAAATAAGGATGCTTAAAAGGGTATGAATTCAAATCGAAATCTTTAACTATTAATATTAATGCTAAGGGTGAGTAAGAACTAAGAAAAATCACTATCGATGGAAATAACCTAAGCTTCATAGTTTTTCATCTTCTCTCCACACCTTGGTAATTATCCGCTCAATACGCCTTTCTGTTTTTTTGCCGTAAAAGCAACACGGTTTCTAAAGCATTTATCGCGATCAAGTGTTGATGAAAATTATCCTTACGAGTTTCTATATCTTTTTTAGCGTCAGGTTCCCGATCTTTTTCATGTCCATCTTTTGTTTGCCGGTGAAAGGTTACACCGCCGCTTCTTCAATCCTCTTTGAAACTTCTTCCGGTTTTCTGGCAACGGCATACTTCCATATTCCATAGCTACCTTCAGCATTAACTGCATCCACCCACCTTTTTGCAGCCTGTGACTTTATTTCTGCGAGTTCGTCGAATCCTTTTGTTTCGAGGATAAGCTGAATAGGGGGTTCACATTTCAAGCGAATGATAAAATCGGGCATGTAGTCATGAGGTTGACCGTTATGTAAATATGGAATGGCAAAACCAAGTCCGGCGTTTTTGACAAATGCATCAACTTTCTCATGCTTATCAATAATATACGCGGCAGCCTGTTCCCATTTCTTTGTATCGGCAACAACATAATTTACATGGGAGTGCATGACTTCGCGAACATCCCTGCTTGTCCAAAAATCCACCTCAGCCGTAGAGCCAGGTCCACGACTTGTTTCATATCGTGGTATCTCTGGGGCTTCTCCCTGCGATGCATCTGGCTTTATGGCCTCCACCAGTCGTTCAATCACCCACCCATAATAAGGAGACAGGAACACATCCAGGATGTTTGCTGGTGGAATAGGTCGAACCTTTTCCTTAAGATATTTATCTGTAATTTTTGCTATCTGTGGGAAAAGGATATGTGCAGGTATTGTGCATCCAGGCTGTTTTGTATAATCCCTCGCCAGGTCACGTGCCAGTTCAAAGACCAGTTCCTGAAAACGCCGTCCTGCACGATACGGGTTTAGATCCACATTCTCAATTCTTCCTGGACCTGTAAGCGCGCAACGTCCTTGATTATTGGGAATGCCCGCTTTCATCTCCACTTCCGGTGGGATGTTCATTGGGTCAAGCTGCAATTGTGCAACAGCATTCCAGTCCACCGTAATACGATTGCGGATAGCCTGCTGATAGCCTTCAACACGTGGGTATTTTATCTCATATTGAGCCTTTCCGGGTACGGCTGTTATATGATATCGCTTTATTGGAGTAGTTTGAGTGCCAGCCTTGTTCTGCTTGAAGGGAATTACCTCAAAAGGGACTCCAAAGACCTTAGCAACCTCTTCAGAGAGCATGCTGTCTTCTCCGACTTCATAATTTGAACGCCTCAGTCCCCGTCCTACTACCTGCTCACATAAAAGCTGTGACATAAACGGTCTCAGCCCGACAATGTGAGTAACTGTATTGCAATCCCAACCTTCTGTTAGCATACCAACGCTTACAATACAGCGCACATCCCTGCCCGGTGGATGAAGTGGCCGACCAAGTTTCTTTGCCAGTTCTTCAAACCCTTCCGGATAAATTACGCGTCCTTGATTATCACGGGGCCAATCTGTCTTTCCCACGGTATCAAGGGTAAATCTCATCCAGCGTGATTCGTCACTTTTTGCGCCTTCAGTGTCGGTTTCATGCACTACTTTTGAATCCACCCTGATGGTGAGTATATTTCCATTACGATTGAGAAACCCATCGATTCCAGAAGAAGGTATGCCGGTCGGTGGTTTGTCTTCCGCAAGCCATTCATAAACCACCTTTGCTATTTTAGTGTTTTTACAGACAAGGATAAAAACAGGGGGGCGGGTGTCCTGGCTGTGTTCTGTCCATTCCTGCCTTAGTTCTTCCCAGAGTCCTGCCAACATTGCAATAGGTGTGTTTGCCCATTTAAGAATCGCCTCAGGTTTAGGAGTTCCCTTCTTGCCGCCGCGCTCGGCGGGAGTAAGGCGTGGAAGTATCCAACGCCATATGTTGAAGTATCCGGGAATTTCAGCGCCTGTAGTATCTCGAACTGCTAGTTGAGGGATTTTTACCAGTCCGGATTCAATCGCATCCGTAAGGCCAAAATCACTCACGACCCATGGGAATGTACGGTTTGTCTCCTGACCGACACGGCCTAAATAATACGGGGTTGCAGAAAGGTCTACACAGAAATTAATACCCCGCAGCTTATGTATCCTGTCCAGACCGTCAACCCAGACAGTTGCCTCCTTGAAGAATTCTTCGATTTCCTCTTCTTCGCCGAAAATATCTTCTTCTGTTTCATCCGGTTCGGGTTTGCGAATACGGTAGGCGTGATGTGCCTCGTCATTGAATACGAGGATATTTTGCTTTCCACCGATTTCTTTTCCAAGCACACGGCTTACCATAGCCGTATCGCTCTCAACATATTTGACAGACTCAACAGCAACCTTCTTAAGATTCCCCTGTTTGTCCCGCTCTTCACTCAAAATTGTAATTAACCCTGCAGCGACCTGGCGATCTAATTCATCCGATGTCAGATACCGCTTGCCCCGTGCAATGGTTGTCTTTGGTCCTATGGTTATCGTCCCTTTGATCCGTACAGGCACACCTGCCTTACTGACTTTGGCGCTCACACCTCCTACCTGAATCCCCTGCGGTTCAAACACATGCCAGTTTGTTACCAGTACCCGGCCTTTGATCAGGTCTGACATGAGGTGTTGCGGAACCAGGTCACGCGTGCGGTATAGGCTTGCTTCGCCTCTTGTCGGGTCAAGTTCCTGAAGACGATTGCGGATAGTGACATTGGGGCAGACCACAAGCACCACATCTGAGAATCTTCCGTCACCCCTGTCATTGACCTTATTCAGAATACTCCATGCAGCAAGCATCCCCATTACGGTTGTCTTTCCAGCGCCGGTGGCCATCTTGCAGGCATACCTTTTGAAAGCAATGTAGCCTTCGGCTTTTCGTTCGTCGCTTATCTCGTCAAGCGGTATTTCAATTCCCTGAAGATAGTCTGTACGCGCCTCGTTTAAAAAGATGATCGTTTCAGCGGCTTCTATTTGTGCAAAGAAAAGCCGGTGCTGCCTGCCCTCACGCTGCCAGTATTTTAAAAGCTCAAGGGTTGTCCCTGTCACGCCAGGATAGTTCTTTGTACGCCAATCCTTCATCTGTTTGCGTATCAGGTTTACAAGCGCTAACTCAACCCACTGTCCCCGCGCCTCGTGTTCTCCTAAAGATATGGGCGCTTTTGGGTCACGGTAAAAATACCCTGCCTGACGGCGTCCCGCTCTTATCTCTGGCAGTCTTCCTTCCTCAATATGCCAATGTTCGGCAGGTTCATCATAGGGTGAATTCAGGATAGGTTGTTCAACTTCATAGCTGTTCATAGTTTCTTTGTTTTCAAGCTCCTTTAGGATAGCATCGTCTGTGTAGATATATTCTGGGACATCCTGTATAACTCCGCCATTTATGGCGGAGATCATTAATATCGATCAAATACGGCTTTAGCCGTGATTTCCAAAATGGTATTTCCTGATGAATTCCTCATATTCCTGGTTAAAGGTAACCTTCTTGTGATGTTCTTCCTGGTTACTGATGTATAATCTTACCTTATCAAGTATTGATTCACTCACGGAAACTGCGAAATATTCATCTGCCCATTCGAACGTATACGGTGTGATTTTTTGTTTGTTTATCCAGAAAGACGATTCACCTTTTATCAGGTGCATTGCTTTTGAAATACTCATATCCGCATTTAATCCAAGGAGACAGTGTAAATGCTCTGTATAACCATTCAAGGTATCAATGAAGATTTCTTTATTTTTCGCATTCTCTTTGATATGGTTCATGATTACCGTCCTGATATCGTTCGTTAGATAAGGCTCTCTATTTTTTGTACCCCATACGGCATGGATCATTATTTTAACGAATGCCATATTTTCCCCCCTGGATCAGGGCTAAAGCCCGGTTTTGTTCGTTTTTAGCCCCCAGCCTGAAGGCTGGGGTTACGATAGGTTTTTTTGTCTCTGTTTTGTAGTGCAGAGTTATTCGAGGTTCTTCTCCTTTTGTCAAACTGAAAGACAGCGTTATAATTCTGCCATTTATGACAGAGGTCGTTATACAGATTCCTTCAGATTCTTCACAACCATTAGCTCATTCCCGCGATCGTCAATCACCTTTACCGCAATCTGTCCATGTTCACCAGCCTCAAATGGAACACTTTTCGTTCCTGCCAGGTGATCCCATACGCCTTCATCATAACTACCCTTTAATGCACGCTTGAGGTTATCCCATGCACTGGTGCGTGGAAAGAATGCCTGACAGACGTGGAAACAGAGACCATTGTAATCCGTATCCAGAAACCATGCCGGCACGTCATTTCCGCTTCGTTTGTAAATGTTCATAGTCACGGGATTGAGGACGTCAAGCCCAAGCAACTCTACCTGATACATAGAGACTCCCTCTCCCCTTGTGGGAGAGGGCTGGGGTGAAGGAGCGCTGGGTTTTACCTTTGTAAGCCTTACCTCTGGCAGCCCACAGACGCTGAAGATCTGGCTGGAACGCATGTTTTTCAAGAGGTCTCCCATCATAATATCGGGAGTTGCCTGAACGTAAGTTGCCGGAATAAGATCCATATTTACAGCATTCTCAATCAGTATCCTGGCGTTTGATTGAATGCCAACCCCAATTACATACAAATGGGTGTAACCTCTCAAGTTCGCCTCTTTCAGCGCCTCGTGTACAAGCTTTTCACTAACAGCGCCATTTTCAGGGCCAAAGAGCAACGCTACAGGTTTTTCATCTCCATTTACAACTATTGCTTCTGCGGATAGTGATAATGTTTTTGCAGGGGGACGGATGTTTTTAAGGGTAACGCTCTTACCGCCTCCTATATGAAGCACTGGCGATTTGCGCAATATCTCAAGCATACGATCAATAAATGAACCGTATTGTTCGACAGTACCAGCACCAGAGTCTTCTACGCCATCGCCCTCCCAGTCAACAGGCGTTGGGATTGTCGCCTCAACACAGAATGGGCCTGTTACACGGATAACTTTGTTGTCTATTTCAGGCCGGTCAACAAGCACTTCTTCGGCGGGCGGTTCACTATTGGCAATGCTTCCAAGAGTTATATGCGGGACAATACCACCGATTTCTTCACCCTTTTTATTCTGTTTACGCACATAAACAAATCCACCTGAAGGGCCTCTGGATTCATCTTTAAGCTGATAATAGGGATATGTAGCAGTAAGTAATCTTTGCCGTGAAAGCGCAAATGGAACTCGGCTTGTATCAATGGTAATCCAGCGCCTGCCCCATTGCTCTGCAACATAAGCCGTTGTTCCACTTCCACAAGTTGGATCAAGCACGAGATCACCCGGTTTAGTTGTCATCAACATGCACCGTTGAATAACTTCCATTGATGTTTGTACCACATATTCCATATCCGCAGCAGCGTAAGTATCGTCCCAAAAGTTTGTCAACTCTGTAAAAGAAAAGTCGCTTAAAAGCCTCAAGTAACGGATACCTTTCCCAATTTTTATGATTCTCCCCTTTTCCGCTAATTTTCTTAGTCCATCAAGAGAAGTTTTCCAATGGCTCTTAGGGTTGGGTTCATAAATCGAACCTTGAAATTCAAAACGATAATCTACATTTTCCGAACGTCCATCAGATTGAAGTGATGTAGCCTGGAAGATTTTTGCACTTTTTGGTATCAATTCAAGATTTAGTTTTTCTTCTTTAGTCAGTTTTCGAGTTTCCCCATTGGGCAAGAGGATGGAGTTGTATTGATCATCTAAAACGACGTTCTTCTTAGCGAACAGTTTATTGAACTTCAATTGGTCTATATCTTTTGAGTAGAACAGCAAAAAATCATTGATTATACCAATATATTTACTGTCTTGACTGCCGGTTTTCCTAAAAGGGATTACTGCTACAAAATTTTTCTCGCCAAACACTTCATCCATTATTTCTCGAACATGGTGTAAATTTTCATCGCTTATTTGAACAAAAATACTTCCTGTCGGAGAAAGGAGATAACGTGCTATTAATAAACGATCACGTAAATAAGTAAGGTATGAATGTAATCCAAGTTCCCATGTATCTCTGTAAGCCTTTACCATCTCAGGTTCACGGGTCATGTCCTCATCTTTGTTATGATCTACTACACGATTGCGAATAAACGGCTGGAAGTTGACGCCGAATTTGATGCCATAGGGCGGGTCAAAATAGATCATCTGCACCTGACCGCCAAGTCCTTCGTAGTGCAGGAGGGAGTTCATCACCACAAGGGAATCGCCGAGAATCATACGGTTTACCCACTTGTCCCGGTATTCATAAGCCTTCAACACCTGGTCGGTAACCGATCTCTGTTCATCGCCAAAGAGATCAAACAACGACAATTGTTTGGGTCTCTCTTGTTTCCTGTGTCCTTTCAGGGTTTCAATAATCGCCTTCGTGGAGAGACGCTCGTGGACAAAGAGTGGTAGCGTCGGCACGTCAAATGAAAGCCGCTCGGCCTTGCCTGTCCAGTTAAGAAAAGGTTTTTGGAGACGTTTCAACTGCTCCACGGCGTCATTCAGTCCTCTGACGGATGAAATAACATGTCCTGCAGAATTATTAAACTCCTGGGGCTTGTCAAAGGTATGTGGCGCTGGAAGCACAGCCGCCTTTTCAATCATGGCAATAAGCCACTCACCCAACTCTCGTGTTGAGTTTTGTCCGTCCCAATCCAGAGCAGGAGAAAGTGAAGAATCATATCGGTAAGTTTTGGGAGGTTTTTTCTTCCTGAACTGCGCCTGAATGCCTACATCCGGACGTAAAGGAGAATCCGCCTCAGCATGACGATATGCCTTCGCTTCAGATTGATTTGTCGTTTCGGCATTTTTCCCTTTTCTCTTTGGCATCGGTTGTTACCTTTTAAGAAATTCTAAAAATTTAATCTTTTATATTCCATCTGATAGAGCAAAGTATCTCCCGCTTTCAGCCAAATTGCGGATTAATAACCTTTAAACGTGTCCCTGCAATGCCTGAACCTGCAGTTGTAAGCGGGTATCTGTATCCGTCACCTTGCTTGTTTCCGGCATGTATGTTTATTTGAATACCTCAAATCCTTTTAAATAATCGTCATAATCTATGGGAGATTCAACTCCGAATTCTGACAATAAATCTACTGTCTCGCTTACCGAAAGTTCAAGCTTATCTGCCAGAGCGCTTAAAGACAGCTTGCCCTCCCTGTAAAGTTTGAGCATCAGAAATTCCCAGCCGTAATCTATCAGTTCTCTCGCAACTGTGGACTTATCCTTATGTTCCATTCTGGCTAGTTCGTTGATTCTCTTTATCTCCCTGTCTTTCAGTCTTAAACTTATTACCGACATTATTTGTCTCCTTTCAGCCTTTTAGTAGCATTATCTATTATTCTTTTACTGTATCGTCCGTATAAAGATAGCTTCTCAAGTTTCACGATTGCCCTTTCTTTATCAATTTTCTCTTTTTCTGCAATATTTACTAAAAAGTGTATTGCTGTTGTAAATTGAATGTTCAGTATCTTGCACGCTTTTATAGTCGGCAAGTCATCCACTGCGAGCGATAATTGTCTCTTTAACGCAACAGCAAGAGATTCAGCCTCACCGGCGTGAATTCTGAAATCTCTGCACAGCATGCCAACGGCCTTTTTATTTGCTGTAACTATCTCAATTTTATGGTTACCAATAAGAGCAGAAATCAATTTGGCATCAAGGCTATCTTTGCGGGCGCATTCAGCCTTTACCATTTCGGGAATTATTATATGAACATCTCCGGAAACAATCCCCAATATTTCTATCTTTGCCAGAAGTATCAGCGTGGAAGAATCAAAAACTATTTCCATATGTTTACAATATACTACAAGTGTAGTTGTTAATCAACCATCTGTTTTAGGAAAAAACAGATTGAGGCTTTTCGCCCAAGGCCTGTCCCTCATGACAAGCCCCGCTAGAAATTGATGTCTGACGGGGGAATAACCTTTAAACTTGTCCCAGCAGAGCCCGACACCTGCAATAGTAAGCGGGAGGGGTAGTAAGCAGGGATATGTATCTGTGGCTTCGCAGATTTTGGCATGGCTTGTAGTGTGTATCTCTGGCAAACAACAGAGCAAATGGTTGTATAAAGAAATCGAATTTGGGAACTTTTTGGTCAGTCCCGCTACAACAAAAGCATGGCAGCTTACTTACGGCATTTCCCATAACTGAAGTCATATTTATTTCGATAACCCCAATTGAGCATAAATGGTCTTAAAATCTATTTCCCGCGCTACCACTTCAGCGGCGCGCTGTACCTTAGACCTCGAATGCAGGCTCACGTACCCTGAAAGGTTTTCGCAAGCCTCAAGTGTCGCTGCGGTATCCGATCTCACCACAACAACCGGTACGCCAATCCCCTGTGCGCGACCCAAAATAGAGGCATTTGGATACAGTTCACCCGTGAGGATGAGACACTTTGTGGGGGTTTCGAGGGCTGCCAGTTGAATGTCACTCCGGTCGCCTCCGGTAATGACGGCCTTGTTTGGTACCTTTCGAAAATAACTCAAGGCGCTCTCGACATTCATGGCTCCAATCATGAAATGTTCAATCAATTCATCTGTTTTATCCTCGCAACAGAGAACGGTTCCGTTAAGGGTGTCGACAATTTCTCTGATTGGCACTGCGCCAAGGATCGGGTCTTTTGGGATAATTCCCAAGGTAGTAATACCATGGTTTTTGAGAAAGGGAACTAGGAGTTCCCGTATATAACCTATCTTTGTTGAGGGGATCAAATTAAACACAACACCCAGCAATTGATCCCCTAACATCTTTGATGCGTAGATAAATCCGTCAAGGGTATCAATGTAAGATTGGAATTTATCCACAAAGATTACCTTTGCATGTGTTTCCTTGATAAAATCCAATTCTGAAAACCGCAGACACGTGCCACCCGACAATCTTCCCACCCCCCGCGTAACCATGATGTCCTTTCCCTGTGATGCAAGATTGAAGGCAGTCAACGTCTTCTGGCGAATATTCAGTTCCTCTCCACGTATCAGGCGTCCAATAATTTCATCAGTTAACACCACAGGGCAAATGGATTGGAGCGGCCCATCAACTTCCAGCGCCTTTGAAAGGAAGGCGGCGTCCTCGTCAGTAAGTATGTCTTCAATAAGAACGGGTGAAAATCCGACGGGTTTAAAGTACCCGACTTTGTAGCCGTCCCTCTTGAATTTTAATCCTAAGCCGAGACAAATTAAGTTCTTTCCGGAAAAGGGCGAAACAGAGGCAATAAATACGGGTATCATAATAACCCCCTTTTATACAGTAAACATTCATGAGCCATAATAGCTCGCAAAAGGGCATGAAAATATATCACCCTCCTTAATCCCTCCCATCGTTCGACAGAGCTCACGACGAAGCCAAGGGAGGGAAAGTTCCCTTGACCCTTGTGGGAGAGGGTTAGGGTGAGAGGTATTTTCGTGCCAAATACATAACTAAAAACATATTATAAACTGTCAGGAGGAAACTCCTGACAGCACAGCAAAAAGGTAAGGGCGGGGTTACCCAGCCCCTGTGTTACAGTTTGCATTTTCACTTTCCATTTAGACTTGCAATAATTACACTGTGTTGTATATCTACGTTTCAAAATGGATGATTCATAGGTAACGTATGCAAGTTCAACACGGACAAACGGAGTTTGTCCGTGCCACCCCCCTGTATAAAATTTACATTTTGTGAGCATTTTGAGTATAATTTGCTGTCTGCGATATCGTCATGCGCGCATCTATGGCCATGGCGCCTCCTCCCTCAGGGAAAACAATCAAGGGATTTATATCCATTTCCAGAATATCGGGAAAATCTGTCACCAACTGAGAAAGCCTTAAAATAGCATCAACAAGGGCATTTATATCCACAGGTTTTTCACCACGCACACCTTTTAGCAGCGGAAGAGACCGAATCTCATGAATCATCTCTTCTGCTTCATTTGGCCCAATGGGCGCTATCCGGAACGTGACGTCTTTTAGCACTTCTATATAAATACCACCGAGGCCAAACATCAACAAGGGACCAAACTGTGGATCGCGGGACATCCCGAGGATTACCTCTTTGCCGCCTGTAATCATCTGTTGCACCAGGACGCCTTTTATTTCGGCTGATGGCATAAGCCTTTGCGCCTTTTGGGTAACATCAGAAAAAAACCTCCGGATCTCTGCCGCATCTTTTATTCCGATTTTCACTCCGCCAAAATCAGATTTATGAAGGATGTCCGGTGAAGAAATCTTTGCGACAACCGGGTATCCAATCTCTTCCGCGGCCTGCACTGCCTCTGCTTCTGTGGAAGCAAGGATGCTTTGGGGAATCCTGAAGCCATAGGCCGCAATAACCTGCTTTGCCTCATCTTCGCACAAATATTGACGTCCCATTTGCCTTATTTTCTCAACGATTGATGTTGCCTTCTCTTTTTGAATAATGAATTTTTTTATTTTTGACGCAGGTTTTTTTTGCCATAAGGTGTGTTTGTACATAGCTTCGACGGCTGATATTGCACGCTCAGGGAATGGATAATTGGGCACTTTTCTCTGTCGCATAACCTCTAAGCCCGTTCCAATCCGTTTGCCGCCCATAAAGGAGGTTGCGATGGGCTTGTCGGTACGGTTTGCAATCTCGCCTATTACTTCTGCCGTTTTTTCTATTTCCGTCATGGTTTGAGGCGTCAAAATGACAAGAATTGTGTCTACATTGGGGTCTTCTATTACTTTTTCGATAACAAATTTATACCGGTCTGCCTTTGCATCTCCCAGCACATCGACGGGGTTATATATATTTGCCATAGCCGGTAAGGCGGCGCGGAGGAGGTCTATGGTATTCTTTGAAAATGACGCCATTTCCAGTTTCGACCGTTCCACCGCATCTGCTGCAATAATTCCTGGTCCGCCGGCATTTGTGATCAATGCTATGCGTGGTCCTTTGGGTAGCGGCTGATGGCTGAATATTCTGGCATAGTCAAAGAGTTCTTCAGCTGTTTTTGCACGCAAAATTCCTGACTGTTTAAATGCCGTATCAAAAGCATTTTCTGCGCCAGCCAATGTTCCCGTATGCGATGAGGCTGCCTTTGCGCCTGCCATTGTACCCCCGGATTTTATTACAATCACGGGTTTTTTTTTCGTGATTTTTTTTGCGGCATTCATAAATGCCGTTCCGTTTTTTACCCCTTCTAAGTACCCAAGAATAACTTTCGTATGGATATCCTCATCGATAACTTGTATAAGGTCTACCTCATCAATGTCGGTTTTATTTCCCATGCTGATAAATTTGGAAAATCCGATACATTCGTTCACTGCCCAGTCCAAGACTGAAGTGCAAAGCGCCCCTGACTGGGAAATGAACGCGATATTACCCTGTGCTGGCATATCGGCGGCAAAAGAGGCATTGAGGAATGATTGCGTATCGATCAAACCGAGGCAGTTTGGTCCGAGCATACGTACCGAATGTTGTTTGATTTTCTGATGTAATTCCCGCTCCCTCGATGCCCCGTCAATACCACTTTCTTTAAAGCCGGCGCTGATAACAATGATCGAATCAATCCCTTTGGCGCTGCATTCGTCCACCACTTTCAGCACATGTGGAGCGGGCACAACAATTACCGCGAGATCAATCGTGTCGTTGATTTCCTTAAGGCTTGTGTAGGTCTTGATGCCCAGGATATTCTCTGCATGGGGATTTACCGGGTAGACCTTCCCCTTGTACCCATACGTGACCAGATTTTTGAGTAAATCGTATCCTACCTTCCCCTCTTCGCGGGAGGCGCCAATGACAGCAACTGTTCCTGGTGAAAAGAAATGTTCCAGCATATATCAAAGAGAGTCGTTCTCTATTTTCCTGCCTTCGGTGGCTTTTGTAATTTCATGATTTTCCTTCGGTAGTACCTCGAACATGTTCTTGATTGACTGGGTGAGGGGCTTAAAAGGGACTGAATGGCTTTCTGGATTTGAGTATGTGCCTTTGATTTCTACCATCGTTAGCTGTTTTCGCACGCCACCCACCACTAAGTCAAAAAACTTCCCCACAATAGGAAGCTGAGAAAATAAGCCCTTGTTGAATCCGGCAACAACATCTATGTGAATATTACCGTCAAAATTGATATTTCCACGACCATTGAGTTCTATTGTATCGCTAAAGACCCTTCCGTCCTCAATATGAATTATGCCATCTTTGACCATAAACTTTGCTTTTGCACTGTGAAAACTTTCCTTTTTAGATAAACTGAGGTTTAGAAAGTCAAAAACGCTCAGGATGATAGGTACCTCAGTGAGATACCCTTCATTTACATTGATTTGTCCCTCAGCGTGAAAATTTTTGGGATCTGTGCCATTTCCCTGAAATTTTATGTTGCCGTAAAGCAACCCGGACAACGAATTTTCTGTTTTTGTGACCTTTTGAGACAGTTCTTCCAGCGCAACCCTTGAAAAATTTAATTCTCCCTTGTATTGATGCGGGTTAGTGTCTGTTTGGATAGATAGCGTCCCTTCTACATGTCCTCCACAGCATTTGGCGTCGATGTGCTTGCTGAAAAATCCCCTCTTATTGATCTCCAGTCTTCCTGACACCCCCCAAAGAGGGATGTTATATGCGCCGGCCAAAATCTCGCAATCCTTGAGGTTGATCTCCATGGTATAATCATCGGCCTTCTTTTCGCCGAAACCTTGAAAATTGGCGCTAATATCTGCCGTTCCTGCTGGATGCAAATTTGTCCAAAGCTTTTCACCAATTTCCTTGTTGGGGAGGTCCTTCAAAAAGGACTCTGTGATGGATAGGTGCGGGGCATGGAGATTGAATATCTTTCGGCCGCTATTCATGTCGTAAACGCCATTCATTTCAGCAAAAACAGACTGATCCCCGCATTGGATAAAACCACTGGTATTTTTAAACACGATGACGTTATTGGCTAACTTGAACTCTCCATTCACATACGATATAGGCCGGGAAAAATCCTGAGGTTTTATTTCTAATCCCTTGCAATTCACCGTCAGGAAATAATTACGTTCCTGATTTTCCCCTTCGTTATGCTGAAGGGTCAGGCCTACTAAACCAATAGGCTGCACCTTTGACCATACCTGTTTGCCGAATTCAGGTATATTTTCCAGCAGTTCCTGATTTACATATAAATTAGGAATCGTTATTACAAAGGTTTTTTGAGGGCCATAGAGATTAAACTCTCCTTTGAATTCGGCCTGAGAGGTATAGTTTCCACATTTGATATAACCCACAAGCCCCTTAAGATACAGCTTTTCTGGATTCAATTCTACCTCGCCATTCAGATTATAAATCAGGATCGGCCAATCTGTATACATAGCCTCCAGTCCGTTGATGTGGATGCTGATTCCATAGTCCATCTTTTTTTGCTGATCCCGATTATGAAAACTCGCGTTACAGGATACGCTGACCTTTCCCGTGGGTTTATAATCGTTCCAGAGCATCTTGCCAATATAAGGAAATCTACTCAAAAAGTCCTCGTTCATCTCAATATTATTTGCATAGGCCTCAACATCAAGTTTGGGGATGCCGGGATACAGTTTCATGGTAAATGAGTAATTCCCCAAAAATTCATCACTGATATCTCCTTTGATCAAAAGGTCTTGAAAAGAGCCAGCGTATGGGAGAAACGTGATATCAATTCCCGATAGCTTGATTTCCGGGCTATTTGCCTGAGGGTCTTCTTTGATATGGATCTTCAGGTTCCGGATCTCTATGCCTTGCCTTAATGCGTCCGTATAGGCAGGCATTTCCAGCTTATCAAAGTTTGCCTTGATGGCATCAAGGAGTGACCAAATGTCTGTTGGTTTTTCTACGGTCAATTCGGGGGCAATAATAATAGCATTGATAATGACGGGCTTGCCTTTGAAAAGACTTTTGGGACTGTATTTTAATACGATCTTGGGGATTTTAAGAGACTTACCCCGGACATCCTCCGATGTCCCAACAAACGATAGATTATCGATTTCAATCCCTTCTAAAAAATCCATATGCGCGTGATCAATTTTAGCCTCTCCAAAATCTCTCAACATGCTTAACAAACGGCCCTTTATTGCTTCATCAGAGGTTGCCCGTTTGATAAGGATGTAAGCAGTTGCTGTTATTCCGATTACAAAACCGACAATGATCGCGATAATAATTACTGTTTTTTTCATTAAAAATATTTTCTCTTTTTCCGATTATAAGTATTACGCTTAAGGTTACTGTTATTCCAGAGTTATTTCAAGGGTAAATTCCCAAAAGGGTTAAATATGTTAGATGCAAAAATCCTTGTTATTGAAGAGAAATTAGTTATAATTCCATAGATTATGAATTGACCTATGATTAAAAATGTTTAAATTTTTGTTTGACAGATGATTTTATAAATGGTATAAGACAAGCAATTCTAAAATAAAAGAGACATTACGACAAAGGCAAACCCTGAGCGATCAGGGGGCGCAAAGTAAAGGGTCTTTAAACTTACAAGGACGTGTTGTAAGATAGCCTTACTGCCGAAGATGTTTTTAAATAAATATCTTTGCAGTAAGGCTTTTTTGTTTTAAAGGATGTTTGCAAAGGTGTTTTACGTGTAACTGTAAATAATTTAGACCTATAATCATTTCATTCTTATAAAATTCTTAGCATTTTTGTCGATAATTCCTCTAATCACCAAAAAGCTTTTTAATACTTAACCGGTCTGATAAGTTTAAAGATTTTAATCTGTCTTGTGGACTTTTTGAAAAAGTGAGCTATTAATAACATCTCAAGAGGCAAAAGGTGGTATAACATTGTGGTATAACATTAAAGAAAAAATGTAGATCAACATCATACATTGGAATGAAAGAGCATAGATATTCAATAAAAAATCAGATAGTTATCTTTGTTTTATTAACTCACTATCAGGAGAAGTACTCATGAATCTTCCTAATTCTCTTATTGATTCTCCGGTTAATAATAAAACCTTACAGAGAAAAACACCGGAAAAAGAGTATCCAGCCTACAAAAGTTATATTAAGAATGCCTTTGATGCGGGACAAGCCCATATCTTCAGATGGTGGAATGAAATAACCCCTTCAGAAAAGAAGAAGCTGATCAGCCAGACAGCCTCTATTGATTTCTGCCTGATAAAGGATCTTGTCAACGATGCCCTTTTGAAGACCCCACAACCAGTTCGGGGTAATATAACTCCGCCACACATTATACCCATTCCCAAAAACGATTTTGAAAAAGGAACTGCACAAAGGGCGAAACAGATTGGAGAAGGTTCTTTACGGAAAGGCGAGGTTGCCATCCTTACCGTCGCTGGTGGAGATGGAACAAGATTAGGAATCAATGGCCCTAAGGGGACGTTTCCCATTACGCCAATTGTCAGAAAGAGCATCTTTCAACTGCATGCAGAAAAGATACGTGCAATTCAACAAAGGTACAGCATCTGCATTCCGTGGTATATCATGACGAGTGAAAACAATGGCCCTACGACTCAAGGTTTCTTTCAGTCGCACCGGTTCTTTGGGTTAGACCCTCAACAGGTGTGCTTTTTTACCCAGGGTATGCTCCCTGTTGTGGACCTTCAGGGAAATTTACTCATGGATTCTAAATCAAATATTGTAATGAGTCCTAATGGTCATGGGGGAACAATCATTGCTCTCGGAGAAAAAGGCATTCTTGACGACATGGAGAGACGGGGTATTAAGCATATCTTCTATCATCAGGTGGATAACGTATTGATAAAGATTGCCGATCCCATTTTTGTTGGCTATCATCTCATGAACCATGCAGAGATGTCATTGAAAATTGTAAAAAAATGCCACCCCGAAGAAAAGGTGGGAATTGTAGTGAACATCAACGGGCATTTACAGGTGATTGAATACAGTGAACTGAGCCGGGAGGATATGTATGCAAAAAAAGAGGATGGCACATTAACGTTTAATGCCGCGAATATTGCGGTACATATGATGAACATTGAGTTTCTTAAGAAAGTACACCAGAGAGGAGAGACGCCTCCTTATCATGCCGCGATAAAAAGGGTACCATATCTGAATGAAAATGGTATGACCATTATTCCGGAGAAGAACAATGCCATTAAATTCGAGAGTTTCATCTTTGATATACTAAAACACGTACAGAAAAGCGTGATCATGGAAGTTCTTCGGGAAGATGAGTTTTCACCCGTAAAAAATATGGAGGGGGAAAACTCTCCGGCTACATCGCGACAGGATATGGTTAATTTGTTTGGACGATGGCTGCGAGAGGCAGGCATTTCTATTCCCACAGACTCGCAAGGCAATGTTATTGGTTTAATCGAGATTTGCCCTTCCTTTGCCCTGGATGAAGATGAATTAAGAAATAAGGTTGACAGACGTCTGCAGTTTAACGGGAATTTAAACTTATAAAGCATCAAAGAAAATTAAAAACCTTGTCGTTGTGGGCATCGATGGCTCTGCATTAGGCAATATCGCTATCCATACGGCCTTAAACTATCCTTTTTACAATATCCTAGGTGAAGAAGAACGGGGCGCTCCCCGGCGTATCTTTGTCTTTGGCAACACGCCCCGGCTAGATTCTCAGGTCTTTTCGATATCGTTAAACTGGCAACAAGGAATTTGAACAGAGAAAGAAGGAAATAGACGTCCTATTACAAAGACCGCAGAAAACGTATTATATTTAGCGCGATACCTGAAGTTCTTCAATAGTCTTTCTTATCGCATCCGCCTCCTTATTCTTAGGATCCAACCTCAGAAATTCGTGGAAAAAGTACAAAGCCTTTTGAACATCTTTTTTATAATTGAGATAGATTATCCCCAGGTTTTTATATGCATTGGGATAATCGGGTTTTAGTCGTAAGGCCTCCTCAATTTCCTTAATTGCGTTATCAAATAAGCCCTTGTTGGCATAGACTGTACCAAGGCAGCTATGTGCTTCGGCATGATCTGGTTCGTAATGGATGGCCAGCTTGAATTCATCCATGGAAGCGTCCAAAAGTCCCTTCTTGAAATAAGCAAGTCCCAAATTGAAGTGGGCATCGTAGTAATTTGGCTTTAATTGAATGGCCTCTTTGAATTTTGAAATGCCTTCATCAAGATTTCCTTTATCAATGAAGATATTGCCCATATTATTATGGGTAATGGCAGAGTTCGGATTTACTGCTAAAACATGACGGTATTCTTCCAGTGCTTCTTCTCCCCTGCCTTTCTTCTGGTAAGCCATCCCTAAATTGTGATGATATTCAGGATCTGACTCAATAGCTATTGCCGTTTGAAACTCACGAATTGCTGAATCTGTTTTGTCTTCCTGGAGGTAAATCATACCCAGATTATTACGAGCCCTGGAACTATCAGGGGAAGCCTCTATGGTTTTTGACCAGAACGTAAGCTGGTCTCTCCAGATTTCATTTCTCTTAATTGAGGATAGTGAATAAAGGACAGCCGGGGTTAATATCAGACACGTTGTGAATACGGAAAGCGCCCTGTTGGGGTTAGAATTTGAGCGATTGGGAAGGTATGGGGCAGTGAAGTTGAGACTCCCATTTTTCCCTCTTCCCATTTTCCCATCTTTCCGTAGCACAAAAGCGCATGCCTGTCTCCGGATTCCTATTAAAATGCATGATAGTACCGTACAAAATCCTACCGAGGGGAGATAAAGGTATCTCTCTGCCATAATGTTGGCTATAGGGATAATATTCATGGTGGGAACCAGGGTAACAAAAAACCAGAGGAGAAAGAAAAAGAGATGCCTTGCATGATTATACAATCTGTAGGTAATTACCCCGATTGCGCTCAAAAGCGCAATGCTACAAATAAAAGTCGCTGCAAGCGGATTTTTGGTGTGCGGTACAATATAGTCAGCATTAAAACAGACGGGAAAGAATAATAGTTTTATATATGACCCAAGAATCTTTGGCATGGTTAGCAGGTTTACCAGAAAACTATTACCGGGATGCATCAACTGTTTCTCTACAGGATTGTGAAGCCAGACGAATCTTAAAAAGAGATAAAAACCGCTGATAAGCATAAATCCCAGATAAAATTTTACAGCATTTTTCTTTATCCTGTTAGTACCACCAAAGACCCAGTCAAAAAGAATGATAATACAAGGCAGGGTAATTGCCATTTCTTTGGAACACAGTGCCAGAAGGTATGAAAACAGGGAAAGGGGATACAGGTAATTGCGGATTTTAGAGTGCAGATTTCGGAATGTTGATTGAATAAACAACAAAAGGGAAACAAGAAAAAAGACAGCGGCTAAAAGGTCTTCCCGGTAACTAACTGCATTTACAGCCTCTGTTAATATAGGGTGTGCGGCAAATAAGATACCTGTCAGAAACGGAACGACACGGTTCCTGACTATGCGGGAAAGTAGCGTGTAAACAAGTATTGCACTGATGGTATGAAGCAGGATATTGGTCAGGTGAAACCCAAGGGGGTTGAGTCGCCATATCGAGTAATCGATGAAATAAGAAAGGGTAACGACAGGACGATAGGTAACTTCTCCAGAGCTGTTAAAATAATCATGAGTAAATAAGGCCGGAAAATTCCCCCAATCTCTGATGAAATAATTATTGGTTATGGTAAAGACATCATCATAGACGAAGGCGTTGTCCAGTGAATTGAGAAAAGTGATAACCGCCAGTGCACTAACGAGTAGTATGTGTAAAATCCTTATCATGATCAAATGGGTGCTTAAAATTCATATAAATTCAACCCGGTTTCTTTTCCAATGACCTCAAAATGTCTATCCAGAGTTAAAAGTTTTGCATTATTTGAACTTGCAGTTACAGAAATGTAACAGTCCGAAAGTCCAACCACCTTGCCTTTCTGCCGGAGTAAATAAGACAACTCGCCAGCTTTTCTCCACATTTCCGTAGTTTCGGGAAGAAAATCAAATACATACAAAAACTCCTTTAAGACGTCAAGCTCCTTTTGGGACTTTGCACCCTGTAACAACTCAGCAAACACAATCCCCACACAACAAATCCTGGCATTATCTATTAACTCCAAAACACCCCTATAATAGGGGTCTTTTTTTTAAAAAACTCAATCCATGCCGATGTATCAACCAGAATCTTACCTGAGTCTTTCATCTTCGTGCCTGAGTTTGTCTGCGGATTTTGTGAATTCCATCTTGCCAGCCATTGCCTTTATTTTTTCCATCTTTTTCATCCGTATTTCATCTTTAATGGCTTTTACAACGGCCTCGGTTTTGCTTTTTGCCTCAACTTCTGACATCAATTCGTCCAACAATGAATTGGGCAATGTTATGGTTGTTCTAGACATGTATTCTCTCCACAAATTTATTGCATGTATCAGCATAAATATTTTATAAATATTTATGGTATCTTTCAAATGAATTCATCTTACTCATTTTCTCTTAAAATAAAACGGCAACGATACAACAATCGCTACAGCCGTTGCCGCTATTACTTTCGGCTCCACATGGCATATCAGCCAACCACAAATCACCAATGCTAAGATGGGAATACAGTACCCACCAGGTATCTTGTAACTCCTCTCCCACTCTGGTTTGTGTCTCCTCAGTATAATGACAGCCAAACAGGTGGGAATATACTGGAGGATACTTACCATAACACTTGCCGCAATCAGATATTTGAAACTGCCTGTTAAGCTTAATATAAGCGTTAAACCCGTGTTGACGATAATGGCCCAATAAGGGGTATGATATGTCGGATGTATACTGGAAAATATTCGGGGAAGAAATCCATCGACAGAAAGCACATAAAGACTCCGGGGACTGGTCAGGGCAATCCCGGCATTGATACCCCCAATAGAAAGCAAAGCCCCGGTGCCAATAATGACGCCACCCATCGCCCCCATAAAATATCTCGCAGCGTCTGCCAAAGGTTTGTCTGATGAGGCAAGTCCGGGAAACGTCCCTGTGGCTACGATCTGAATGGTAACATACAAACCGGTAACGAGCATCAGTACAAAAAACAGTACACGCGGAATGTCCTTTTGGGGACACCGCATCTCTCCGGCAGGTACTACGACAAACTCGAACCCGGTATAGGCATACAAAGCCATAATGGCTGCTGCACTAAAATTTTCATGAGAAAATACTGCCAGTCCCTCTTTCCTCATGAATTCCCATTCATTCCCCTTTAATAAAGAAAAATTATTTTTGCGGATAAAAAATAATCCCACACCAATGAAGATAAGCAAAGGCAAGAGTTTTCCTATGGTAAAGAAATTAATCGTCCTTGCCCCTGGTTTTACCCCAAAATAGTTAATGGTACTTAACCCTACAATCAGGATGGTAACAATTATTTTGCTTGCCCACGCATTTTCTGTTGGGAGAAAATAACCCAAATAAAGGCCAAAACCGCTCGCAACCGAGGCCCATCCAATGATCGATGAAAGCCATATCATCCAGCCCACGAAAAAACCCACAAATGGACCAAAGGCGTCTTTGGCATAAAGGTATGCACCGCCGGTTTCATTATACATGCCGCCCATTTCTGCAAAGCACAGGGCAATAGCGAAGCAAAGGATACCGCATAATGGAAACACCCATAAAGCATCTCTTCCGGCCAGGCTGGAAAGTTGCCCTGGTAATAAAAAAATACCGGCGCCCACTACGCTATTAATGCCTAAACAAATTACATCGAAAAATCCCAAAGCCCTTGTTAGACCATGATTTTGCATATGAGAGTGCTTTCGTTAACGATTCATAATTTCAGATTGACGAATGGCCATTACACTATATAATAAAATAATTAGCATTCCTCTGAAAGCGGAAATCCGGAAACAATGTCCTTTATCAAGATACCTTATAAAATATATTAAAGAAAAGGATTTTTATGGTGCATTTTAGAAAATATATTCTTTCATTGCTTCCTGTTATAACGTTTCTCTTTTGCTGTAGCCTTGGTTGTGGAAAAAAAGAATCTGACACACAACCCGAAACCCAACATGCTGCCTCTATCAGGTTTGAGGGAGAAGTGCCTGCCGTCCACAAGAAAACCATGGCAGATGAAGAAATTGAAAGGAACAAAAGACTTCTGGAAGCCAATCCAAACGATGCAGTGGTCTATTACAATCTGGGTCTCTTATACGATGAAAAGGGCATGCTTGATGAATCTCTTGCAGCTTACAAAAAGGCATCGGAACTGAACCCTTCGATGGTAGAAGCTCTTGTTGGGCAAGGGAATATCCTCAACAAAAAAGGGAAATCAGACGAAGCGATCTCTTTCTTCAAAAAAGCCCTTGACATTAACTCCCATTATGCAGAGGCACACGAAGGTTTGGGGCTTGTGTATGTCCACAAAAAGCAGGAGGAGGATGCGATCAAATCATTCAGTAAGGCCATTGATCTGAATCCGGGTTTAGTAAATTCACGATACAATCTGGGTATTCTTTATACAAAAAAGGCACAATTCAATGATGCTGTTGCAGAATGGACAAAGGCCATTGAAATTAACCCGCAAAAAATAGAGATATATTACAATTTGGGTATTGCCTATACGAAACTCGGGAAAATGGATGACGCTATTTCTGTGTGGCAAAAGGCATTGACGGTACGTCCGGACATGGCAGACTTTCATTACGCCATTGGCCTGGTATATAAAGAAAAAGGGGACTTCAACAACGCCGAGTCGTCTCTTAAAAAAGCGCTTGAGGTTAATCCTGACATGGTAGATGTGCACAAGGTACTCGAAGAATTGTACCGTTCCAAGGGAATGCTTGGTGACGCTGATCGTGAGGCAGAACTCTATAAAAGCCGGTCCAGTCCTCACCATTAAACCCAAAAATGTTAAATAAACTCCTGCGGTTACGGCAGAAAGACCCCAAAAAAGTCATTGGTCTCATGTCGGGAACGTCTGCCGATGGTATAGACGCCTGCCTTGTGGAAATTACCGGGAATGGAATAGATACAAAGGCAAACATTCTGGACTTTGAGACCTATCCGTATCACGAGACAACTCGCAACGCCATCCTTGAAACCAGCAATCGCGAAACGGGCACAGTTGATAAGGTCTGCCAGCTCAATTTTTACCTTGGGAAACTCTTTGCGGAAGCAGCGAAATCCGTTGCAAACAAGGGACGCGTTCCTGTCACGGATATTGACCTTATTGGTTCGCATGGGCAGACTATCTATCACTTGCCCAATCCTTCTATTCCCTCTGTGGCGAATCCCTTTTCAGGAAAAAAGGGTATATTCGATGATTCTATCAATACTCAGTATAGTTCTTCGACGCTGCAAATTGGTGAACCTTCTGTCATTGCCCAGGAGACAGGTATTACTACCGTTGCCGATTTTCGTCCGAGGGATATAGCGGCTGGCGGGCAAGGCGCGCCTCTTATTCCGTATGTTGATTTCATCCTCTTTAGAGATAAGGAAAGGGGGCGTGTCTTGCAAAATATCGGGGGAATTGCCAATGTTACCTTTCTGCCCCGTGACTGCGGTATTGATGACGTAATCGCCTTCGATACAGGGCCGGGCAACATGGTGATTGATCGCATTACGGAGCTTGTCACAAATAATGCATCTCACTTCGATCAGGGCGGCAGACTCGCTGCAACAGGATCGGTAAATCACAGGCTTTTGACCGCCCTTCTTGCGCACCCGTATCTGATAGAGTCTCCCCCAAAGACTACCGGAAGGGAAGTGTTCGGGAGACCGTTTGCGGACAATCTGTACAAAAATGCTGTACGTTCCGGCATCGAAGGCCGGGACATCCTGGCAACCGTTACCATGTTTACGGCGCGCACCATTGCAGACAGTTACAAGCAGTGGATTTTACCGAAGCATCATATATCTGAAATAATCGTTTCAGGCGGTGGAGTCCATAATGCCACCCTTATAAAATTTCTTATTCAATATTTTCCTCCTTCCATGAAAATATATTCCATCAATACCTTTGGTATCGCACCCAACGTTAAGGAAGCCCTCGCCTTTGCCATCCTGGCCAATGAAACGATTTCCGGAAACCGAAATAATATCCCCTCCGCTACAGGGGCAAAGGAGCCGGTGATTATGGGAAAGATTATACCATGAGTATTTCCTTGATAAATATTTCCTCTCTTTTTATACTTAAGAGTAAAAGAAAAACTGTAAAGTCGTTAGAAGAAAAAGTATAGAAAAATCCTCTCGTCATACTGGATCAGCGAGAAAAAAAGGCGTTTTGCTTTTTCTTCAAAATAATCACGAGAATACCATTTTTTCCAAAAGGGACAGCGCATGAAATCAAAAATTACCTTTACCTGTTTGCTGACAATATTCCTATCCTTGCCTTCTTTTTTCTGCTTTTTCACAGGCTTTAATACAACCTTTGGATTGGAACCGCACTTTGAAAAACGGGCAGCAAAGGAAGATACGAATTACAAGTTTCGGTTATCAGGGATAGTTAGTTCCTATGTGAATAGATTGTATGTGGACCCTGAGCGTATCAAAACAGTGGAAATGCTTAAAGAGGCGCTTTCGTGGGAGGAAAGGATTATACCGGAAGTATTGGTAGACTTTTCAGAAAGTACCACCACAGGAAAGGTTACTGTCGATGATGTTTCAAAAACATACGATCTTTCTAAAATTCACCGTTCTAAAGATATGATTGAGATTCTTCAGGACGCTCTTGCCTTTATCAATACGAATCGTCAACCCTTGGAAATTCTTACCGCAAACGACATTGAATACACTGCAATTAACGGTATGCTTACACAACTGGACCCACACTCCGTTATTCTGCCACCCAAGGAGTTTAATGAGTTTAAGATAGGCACTACAGGCAAGTTTGGTGGGTTGGGGATGGTCGTCGGTTTGCGGGAAGGCGTACTTACGGTAATATCTCCGATTGAGGGCACTCCAGCAGCAAGGGCCGGCATGAAGGCTGGAGACAGAATCATTGAAATTGACGGAGAGTCAACCGTTAACATGAACCTTACGGAATCCGTTGGAAAATTACGCGGGGATCCCGGAACTGCAGTTACGCTTTCAGTTTTCACCGAAAAGGCAGCCCAGCCCAAGCTGGTTACTCTCAAACGGGAAATTATTGTTATTCCAACGGTAGAATCCGCATCTCTGGAAGGTGATTTAGGCTATATAAAGATAAGAAACTTTCAGGACGATACCTCTCAATGTCTGAACGAACACTTAAAACGTTTGAAAACATCCAATAATAAATTAAAGGGGTTGATTATTGACATGAGAAATAACTCCGGGGGGCTCTTGGACCAAGCCATAGAGGTTGCCGATAAATTTCTCGAGAAAGGTGCCATTGTTATCACGGTCGGTCCGAGTGGACATCCAAAAGAGGTACAAGAAGCGAGAAAAACTGATACAGACGAAGCGCTTTATCCAATCGTGGTGCTTGTCGATGCTGGAAGCGCCTCAGGCGCTGAAATTGTTGCCGGGGCGCTGAAAGAAAATGACCGTGCGGTAATTGTTGGTGACAGAAGCTTTGGCAAGGGTTCTGTACAGCAGCTCATTGAACTTATGGATGGTTCGGCATTAAAATTAACCATCGCTAAATATCTCACCCCATTGTCTACTGATATTCAGTCGGTGGGTATTACACCCGACATTAAACTAGTCCCTGTGACCGTTGCAAAAGATACTATTAACCTTTTCCGGGGCATTGTTGCCCTCCGCGAAGAAGACCTCAAACAACATCTTGATGAACATCGCAAAGACGAAACTCCTTATGCCATCCTCAAGTACTATTTAGAAACCAAGGAAAAGGAGAAAACCGAAGAATCGGAGGAGGAGGCGGAGGATCCCTATAAACTGCCGGATTTTAACACGGACTTTCATGTCATTTTTGCCAAAAAATTACTTACGAATGCAACAGCCTGGCAGCGGGAAGCATTTTTGCGAAATTCTTCGTCCATTATAGAGGAAACTGCCAGGTCGGAGGAAAAGAAAATTGCCCAAGTGCTTCAAAAATTTGATATTGATTGGTCTGCTGGTACAAGCACTGGAACGGCAAAAACGAATGTTTCTTTTTCCACAAATCCTGCAAACGGACGAGTAAAGGCCGGCGATAAGATTACGCTTACCATAAACGTGGCAAACGTCGGAGAAACGCCATTGCATCAGTTGCGCGGCATATCATCAAGCAAAAACGGACTCTTCGACAAACTCGAGTTTATCCTCGGCAAAATAGATCCGGGAAGTACTAAGTCATATTCTACAACAATAGAAATCCCCAAAAATTCTCTCGACAGAGAAGACGAAATCTCTATCAAGTTTGAAGAATTGAATAGCCGTAATCCCAAGGATATCAAATTTAATATAGTTACCGAGGCGCTTCTGCGGCCACTTTTTGCTTATTCATATCAGATTCTGGATACGGTAAAGAACTCCTCAAAAAATAATGGGGATGGATTAATACAGACAGGAGAGGATATAGACCTCCTTGTCCTCGTAAAAAACATTGGAGAAGGGACTGCTGAAAAAAATGTAGTCACCTTAAAAGATTTAAGTAATAAGGAAGTTTTCATAAAGAACGGCAGGGCGGAAATCGGGACATTAAGTCCTGGAGAAACAAAAGAAGTAAAACTGTCTTTCGTTGTAAAGGAAATAATGCCTTTGGACAAATTCAGTGTCGATGTGGTTATCTCCGAGATGATTTTCGGGACGTTCGTAACCAACAAACTCACCTTCCCCGTCGTAGCAAGCAAGTCGAAAATGACCCCGTCTTCCGGTCTTGTGAAGGTGCGGAGAAATCATACCCCACTGTATGGGGGAACGTCTTTTGATTCGCCGGTGTTATCAATGATGAAGGATGGAACTTGTTTGACATATGATGCAAAAAACCCGGAATGGTTCCGGATAACGCTTCCAGGTGATCGGTACGGGTGGGTATCAGCAAAAGGGGTTGTTGAATCGAATGGTGCACGGACCGAACCGAGCGCTTTAGAACCTTTTCTGCAACGAGTGCCGCCAGTAATTACCATGAGCAAATCCTTATCGAATGTATTATTTGGAAATGATCAATTACCACTATCAGTCACCATAGAAGACGATATCTATGTGAAACATGCCTACGTCCTGATTAATAACGATAAGGTTTTTTTCAAATCCAATAAATTTCCTGCACAGAAAGAACAGAGCCGGCTGGAAATTAATACAAACCTGCTTTTGAAGGAAGGACCTAATATAGTAACGATTGTTGCACGGGACGATCATGACCTTGTGACCGTCAAATCATTTGTTGCGACGAGAGGCATTACCGTTGCGAAAGGGTTATAAACAAACTTAAATGCCTGTGATTCAGTATTGTCAAAAGTACAGGGGCCGAACAGTCGTTCGCCCCTGTACTTTTGCTGTATAGGAATTTCAAAGGTGCAGTTGTAGAGCGAAGATCCTCTTCGCTCTACATTGAAAAATAGCCGAAGGCCTCATTAATCATGGTTTCTATCACCTATACCACTCCGGCTTTTGGGCAAAATAATTACGAAAGCTATTTTAACTTCTGGTAATATTCACTCAGTACTTTTGCAACCTCTGGTCTTGTAAAGGTGGGTGGCGGAGCTTGCCCTGTACTCAGCATTTTACGGACTTCTGTGCCACTCAAAATGACATGATTGGATGAATCATGAGGACATGTTTTATAGGAAGCCATACCGTTACAGGCCTTACAATAGAACGTATGATCGAAAAATAACGGTGTAATTCCTATCTCATGCGGATCAAATTCATCAAAGATATAGTGGGCGTCGAATGTTCCGTAATAATTTCCTACCCCCGCATGGTCTCGCCCCACAATAAAGTGTGTACAGCCATAGTTTTTTCTCACGAGGGCATGGAAGATGGCCTCTCTAGGCCCCGCATACCGCATAGCTGCGGGAAAAACAGATAACATTGCCCTGTCCTTTGGATAATATTTCTCTAAAAGAATTTCATAACTCTTAATCCGCACATCAGCAGGCACATCATCGCTTTTTGTTTCTCCTACCAAAGGATGCAAAAGGATGGCATCCACGATCTCCAGGGCGGATTTCTGGATATATTCATGAGCGCGATGTACAGGATTACGAGTTTGGAATCCAACCACGCGCCTCCAGCCCTTTTTCACAAACAATGCCCTCAGCTCAAGTGGGTCCAGCCGATATGATAAAAAATCGGAGGGTTTTGTTCGGTTGACTACACTAACCTTACCACCCAAAAGATATTCTCCCATTTTATAAACATAATCCACGCCAGGATGTTTTTTATCATCAACGCCATAGACTTCTAAGGATTCTTTCGGTTTGTCGTGATGAAAGATTTCCTCCAGATGTAAAATAGCGATCACCTCGTTAGCTTGATCCATAAGGGCAACATCCTTGCCTGGTTTGAGTCCTTCGACCTCCTCCTTTGTGGCTGCGAGAACAATCGGGATTGACCATGGTAATCCATTGGCTAACCTCATGTTGTCCACCACATTATCATAATCCGCTTTGCACATAAATCCCTCCAGCGGACTCATTGCCCCGACCGCAATCATGTCGAGGTCTGACATCTCACGAGAATTGAGCTGGATTTTTTTCATGTCGTAGTGAGTGGCTTTATCCAGCAACATTTCCCGTTCTTCCATAGAAACAATTCTATTGACAAGTTTACCCCCATGCGGGGCAATGTTTTTTACTGCCATTCTTTAATCTCCTTTCAAACATTTTGCCTGAATAATAAATTCTTCTTGATGTCCTTCGGCATCCCATATTGTCCAAATCGTTTTGTCACGTTTCAGTCGCGCTTTTAAAGAAGATCCGTCGCTGCACACCTGGAAAGGCAGCCTCAGTTCAATTGCCTGCACCGGACATTCCTTCACACAGCATGCACAGGTCCAGCATGCAGACTGGTCACGAATCGCCGCTTTCGTATTTTCCTTGCGATAACATAAGTCTCCGGGACAAATGCGTTCACATCGTGCCTCTGGCAATCCTTTGCATCCGTTACAAATGTTTTCATCGATGTAGATACTCATGAGCACAAAGGCCTTTCCACCATTTTTATTTCGTCCATAGTTGAATTATAAATGGAATTAACAAAGGTAAGCCACCGGCTATTATCTTTTTGTGGATAATCCAGTCTGGTCTGATAACATGCCCATCGCGACTCTTTGCGGTAGATCAGATGTTCTACCAGCACCCTTGCAACATCAATTCTGTCTATACATTCTAAGGCCTCAACCAGATGATAATTATTTACGGCTGCCACGTCTTTCATGCGGTCCTTTAGGCATTTTAACAATCGTCTTGCTTCCAGCAGCCTTTCCTCATGAAGCGCGTAATTCATGGAAATGCCCCCGGCATATTCATCCATGATCTTTTGAAGTCGTTCCCGTACCTCCAGGGGTAATGTGCCTGTTTTTTTCGTTAAAGGGGCCAGGACTCGGGTTTTTTCTCCCCGGATCACCCCGCTGTCTATATTTTTTAATGTTACATCTTTTATGTCTTTCATGACCGTCGTTGCCGCAATGCGTCCTTCAACCCAGCTTCCACTTACGTATTTTTTCGGCGCGCCTCCCGCTACCTCCCCGGCAGCGTAAAGACCAGGAATGGTTGTCCTTCTTTCTTTATCAATCCAATATCCTGCCTGACAATGGCCACCCACAATAAAAGGTTCTGTTCCCTGAATTTCTACAGGCTTATGCCGGGGATTCATGCCCTTGCTCGCCCACAAAAGGATAATCTGAGGATTCATATTCAAAAAATCTTCTTTTAATCTTCTTTCATCGGACTCGTTCATAGTAGTTGTATCCAGATAGCAGGGGCCCCGACCCATTTTCTTTTCTTCTACTGTTGCCAGAAGTCTGTGTTGTGTCAGACACTTGTTTCCCCCCAGGTGTTTGTAATAGCGTTCCAGATAATCCTCTCCGCGCGCATTGATCTGTTTCGCACGCGCGCCTACGGCAATGGTACCAGTTGGCGCATTTACATCCTTTACCCGCAAAGCAACAAACCGATTCTCAAAACTCGTCATTTCCGCTCCGATACGTATTCCCATGGCATATCCCGTTCCCGCATTCCAGGGGCAATACCATATTAAATGTCGTGCCTCCCCGGTATTGCTTGGTTTATAGATACCCGAAGCGCCGCCAGTCGCCACAATAACAGCTTTTGCCCTGATTACGTAAAACGTACTGTTTTTTACTCCATATCCAAATGCTCCACAAACACGGTTGCCATCGTAAATAAAATTTGTTGCTACAACACGATTTAACACCAGGGCTGAGGTTTTTTGTACAGCCTCTGCAAGGATGGGTTTTAACCGTTCACCAAAAATACGGATACTGCGTTTTCCGCGCATCTTGTATGTGCCGTCCTCATTCTTTTCAACGGGAAGCCCCATCCCTTCTACATCCTTGACGGCCTCATTGAGTCCTTCTACAATGCTATAAACCAGATCTTTTCTTATAATGCCCTCAAACTGCCGCTCTATAAACGCAACGTATGATTCAGGGGTCTGTCCGGCATGTAAATAGGCATTGATGGCATTTAACCCCATGGACAGACAACCGCTGCGCTCGATATGCGCCTTTTCCATTACAACAACATTACAGGTAGGGGATTTTTTGTAAATCTCCACAGCGGCAAAGCATCCTGCCGCTCCACCGCCGATAATTAATATATCGGTGTCTATATGTGAAATACTCATAGAGGTAAAATCAAGAATTTTATAAAAAAAATTATACTACTCATATTTTATTCCCATGTCAATTTTAAAACGAATTAGAGAAAAGAAAAATAAGAAAGGAATTGAAGAGGGGTATTTCCGGATTTCAGTATTTGAATTTTGAATTAGTCAAAAAACAAACGATGGCATTTGTTACCTGGTACCAGGTAACTCATTTTTGGTTGCGGCTGCGCCGCATCGGGTTTACTTCTCCTTGTTTGAGATGAAAAGGATGTTTCTGTGTCCTACGGAATCTTTTCCCAGCACAAAGAGAGGCATTTCAGGAGATTTTGATACCTCCCTGAAATCCTTCTCCTGAATAAAAAGAAACACCCGTTCGGTTGTATTCAGAAATTGTTTTAAGGCATCCAGCCCATTTATAACTTCTATGTAATTCCTGTTTGTGTAGAACAGGTAAGGGTCTCTGAAGAAATTGTACATGGCCAATTTATCTCCGGATTTTATCATAGAATTGGCCTTATCGCAAATTTCTTTTGCTGATTTATACTGGTTCATAACAGGAATAGCCTGCAAGGTACTCATGGTAAAAACGGCAAAAATAACAAAAATGAGGGTAAACAGGAAAGGAATTATCCTGGCGTACTTTACAAAACGTAACATGGCAAAGCCGCCGATCAGGAGAATTATTACAAACGGAATTGTTGTGGTCGTATACTGAGGAAAGATTTTGTACACTGCGACCGGTAAAATAATTCCAGATGCCAGCGATACGATACACAGGGTATAGCATGGATAATAACCTATTTTTTTAAAAGGTTTCTCCCGGAATTGTTCAACAAATTCATTCAAAAACCAGGCAGTAAGCAAGGCTGCGCCAGGGTAAAGAGGAAGTACATAGATATCCCTTTTTCCTGATACAACGGAAAAAAAACAAAAATAACGGCAAACCAAGCAAGAGGCAACAGAATACTCCTGATCTTTTCCTTTCCTTTTTTTTGAAAACAGATATATTGCAATGCTTGGGATAAAGACACCCCAGGGTAAAAAGTTAACCGGAAAATAGATGAAATAATAATACATTGGCCTTTTATGGGCAAATGAACTGGCGAATCTCCCGACATTCTGTTTAAAAAGGATTTGATAAGTATATTCTTTACCACCGTAGATACCTGCCAGACAGACCCACGTGAATACAATAAAGACAAATATCAACCCACCTGTCCAGGGATATGTTTCTTTTAAAATCCCCATATTTCTCTTCAAGAGGAGATACGTTAATACAACACAAAAAGGAAGGATAAAACCAACAGGCCCCTTCGTAAGGACTCCCAGGGCCATGAAAATATAAAAAAGTGTATAATTTTTTCCCCTGCTTTTTTGTTCTGTATATCCCTTATAAAAGCACAGTATCGCCATTGTTACAAAAAACGTAAGGAGGACATCAAATGCCACGCGATGGGCCATCCAGAGGAACTTTGAACTGGTGGCAAGAATGAGGGCAGACAGCAGACCTATTCGTGTGTTTTGATATAATCTTTTACCAAAATAAAATATTGCCAGACAGCAACCGATACCTGTAAAGGCTGAAGGCAGGCGGGAAGATAATGCCGTAATCTTTCCGAAAGGAAGTGAAAATACATTGATGAGCCAAAATAAGAGCGGGGGTTTATCAGGATAAGGCGCACTGTTTAAATGAGGGACGATAAAATTACCGGTTTCCCTCATTTCCTTGGAAACCTGTGCATAACGCGGCTCATCGGGCGCCCACAGGTCCCTTTTCCCTGTATTGAACAGGAAGAGAGCAGCCGTAAACAGTATGATACACGCTGCTATTATGCGGGTATTGTTCACTGGAGTTGTTGAATTCATTTCTTAAAAAGTAACCACAAATTTCAGATTACTCAGATACCTGTGTGCATACATTCCGGAGACGCGCTTTCATAACTGCCTCAGCTTCCAGCCAAGCCCTCCCAGCAATAACACGCACGCATACAAGGTACTGCCGATTGCCGCAAGCCAGCGAAATCCTGGTATTGGCAACATAAAGCTGAGGAGCAGGAGACACACCAAAAACCAGATGAGCGTCAAATTCCTTGCCCGGGACGGGTAGGGCATGGCCAGCAGGATATGGACAGCGACCATGAGCGGATATAAAAGCCAAACATAAAAGTACGTAAATGAAAGCGGCGTAAAGATCAAAATTAATATCAGCAGCATAGCATATTCAATCGAATCGGTGTGCATAGTTCGCTGTGCAGAGTGCGGCATTGAGGTGATATAAAAGAGACAAAGACCAAGAGCCGTAGCTATGATAATTACATTAAGGTATTTAAATTCAAGAGTTGCTAGATTTACGTAAACAGGCCTGGTTTTTGAGTGAAAAGCGTCTACAGGACGTAACAGCCTGTTTGCAACGGCAATGAGGGATTGGTTTTTCCAACTGTACCCGCGGCCGGGACGTTGGGCAATCGAATCGGTATCATAATGCAAAACCATGCCTTTGTTCCAGGTTATAAGATCCTGAAGGTTGCGTTGGAAGCCACGAAACGGAATAGGCAATACAACGAGAAAAAAGACCAGAAACACCACGGTAGATAATGCCGCTTTCCAGCGTCGCCGATAGAGCAGATATACCAGGGAAAGGATGGGGAATGCCTTAAGTGAAGCTGCAAAAGCGATGAAAACGCCGGCATGCCACTCCTTTTTCAATTGAAGGTAAACAAATGCACCGAGCATGCATACCAGCAGCAACAGATTTGGTTGTCCCAATTGATAAATATCCCAGACAAACGGGATGCAGCATGCGGTTGGCGCCAGATAGAGAAGGGGATGTTGCTGCAATATCTTTCCGGTCGTCAGATACACTGACAAAAAAATACTCACCATCCATAACGCCGAATTTGCAATGACAAAAATCACAATCATTGGGAGTAAACCAAACATACTCATAAGAGCGTAAAGAATGGCCGCGGTCGGTGGGTACATAAACTGGAATGTTTGACCTCCCTTGACATAAATATCCCCGCCGGAAAGCACACTCTGTCCTGTTTGATAAAACCTGTCGTAGTCCTTGGTGCTGCCGCGAAAATAGTTACAAACAGGTAATATGGAAAACACCAGGATAATAACTGCAAATATTACGATAAGGAGTTTATAGGTGCGATTCTGTGGATTGGCTTTTAGATTCATCTCATCATTGCTCCATTTTGCTTCGTTCCTGAATTGATAGGAATAGATTTGTAGCATATTTTGTCTGTTGTTGCAAATATTTCCTTGTTTATACTCATGATGCTCATAAAATGTGACTGTTAAATTGATAACAGGGTGGTACGGACAAACTCCGTTTGCCCGTGTTGACCTTGCACACCATGGTTTACGAATTATCCATTTTGAACGTTGTCAGATAGACCTATACCATTCTGACCATTGCAAGCACACTGCATTAGGTAGTATTACAAAACACGGACAAGCATAGCTTGTCCGTGCCACCTCGTGGGATTATGGTAATATCTATCAAGTTGTTAATCACAACTGGTGAGCCTCTTGGGTATAAAATTATTGCAGATTGCTTTTAGCGGGTGTTATCACCGGAGGATATCGGATACATCTTCTTTTTATGGTTATGCGTCTGCGCTATAGACCGCCACAAAGTGGGGTACAACTATCAGTGCGTGCTTTTTCACCTGCCCCATGTCTCACTGTCTCCGGTCATGGCAGGCGGGCTTCTCTCGTTGCAGATCGCCCTGGAAAGAGACCCAGCCTTCGCGGCCAGGAAAAGGAGACCTGGTCATCATTCCGGAAACGATATGCCTCGCATCCTTGAGAAGATCCCCGAGAGGAACGAATGATATGCCCCGCCCTTTAGCAGCCTCAAGAAAGTCCGCGAACAGCATGGCGCAGGCGATGCCTTCGACTTCGGCGTGTATGGTCAGGACATTCAGGCCGCCGGGCTTAATCTGCGAAAGCATGAACTCGTTATAGTTGGCGGGGGTGATGCCATTCTTGCCGATGGCCTCGTCATAGGTCGGCAGGGTGACGGGTATCTGCGGTTGTGAGAGAGCTTTGCCATCCACGACAGGCCGGAAGATGCTGGTGCCCCGGCAGTCGCTGTTATACACGAATGGAAATTCTGCCTTTGCCAGCAGGACGTTATCCGTGCACTTCCACGCCGGTACAGCCGAGCAGGTCGGCGGTGTGCCTGTTATGTCGGTGAGCATATAAAAGCCCCTGCGGAGAACAAGACGGATATCCTCCGCAGTCATGGTATCGATGTGGGCCTGCCATGCCTGATGGTCCCATGCGTGCAGACCGATTTCGTGGCCACGCCGGACGGCAAGGCGAATCTGGGGAGCCAGCTTCTTTCCAATGATGGGGCCTGGCCAAAAGATACCCTGAAAGATAATGTCCCAGCCGTAAAGACTCGCAGCCCGCGTCCGCAGCATCTTCCAAAGGAATGCAGGTCTGAGCAGCCGCCAGAGATGACGACCCATGTTGTCCTGGCCTACCGAGAAGAAGAACGATGCTTTGACTTCGCGCTCATCGAAGAGCTTGCAGAGAGCCGGGACGCCGAGTCGCGTCCCCCGGAACGTGTCAATATCAACTCTGAGGCCAACTTTTGTCGTCATATTCATATCCCAGGCAACACGGCAGTCCGCTCGTTCTGGTCCTCAACCTCAGTCGCCATTGCCCGTATCTATTTCACCTGATTCGACAGATTCCCTGATGAAGAAATCCAGCGTCTTCTCAACGGAATCATTCAGCATTACGACAGGGTTCCAGCCAAGCAGCTTCCTGGCGTTCTTGATGCTGGGTTTGCGGTGCTGCACATCCTGGTATCCAGCACCATAGTACGAGGCGCTTTCGAGGATGCGGAAACCGGCGAACGGTGGGAACTTGGACCGCAGCGGATGCTTCTCGAATTTCTCAAGCAGCATTTCTGCAAGCTCCTTGATGCTTGCCTCGTTCTCCGGGTTCCCTATGTTTATTATGCGGCCGTCACAGTTGTGGTCCTTGTTCTCTACAATGCGGAAGAGGGCCTCAATGCCATCGGAGACATCCGTAAAGCAGCGTTTCTGGAGACCGCCGTCAATGAGCTGAATGGGCGTGCCCTGCAGGAGATTGAGGATGAGCTGCGTGATGGCCCGGGAGCTGCCAATGCGGGCGCTCTTAAGGCTGTCGAGCTTCGGCCCTATCCAGTTGAACGGGCGAAAGAGTGTGAACTTCAGGCCCTCTTTAGCGCCATAGGCCCAGATGACGCGGTCCAGAAGCTGCTTGGAGCAGGAGTATATCCATCGCTGCATGCGGATGGGCCCCAGGATAAGACGGGAATCATCTTCGTCGAAATCCGGATCGTCGCACATGCCGTAAACCTCGGATGTCGAGGGGAAGATTATGCGTCTTTTATACTTGACGCAGTACCTGACGACGCGGAGATTCTGCTCAAAGTCAAGCTCAAAAACCCGTAGCGGGTTGCGCGTGTATTCTATGGGCGTAGCGATGGCCACCAGAGGCAATACGATATCGCATTTCTTGACATGATACTCTATCCAATCGCCGTGGATGGAAATGTCGCCTTCCTCAAAGTGGAAGCCCGGCCTGTTCAAAAGATTTTGAATGTGGTTGGAATAGAGGTCCATGCCGTAGACCTCATACCTGCCGTCCTGCAGGAGCCGCTCGCTGAAGAAGTTGCCTATGAAGCCATTGACGCCGAGGATGAGCACCTTCTTTTTCGTCGTCATCTCGGCACGGCGGCTGGCGCTGGGTCCGAACTTGAGACCCTCAACGAGATTAAGGTCGCGAGCCATCTGGGCGCCACTCATATAGATACCGCCATCGATCTGGCCGTAGTCGATACGCAGGATATCCTTGCCGCAGGCAACCACCAGCGGGTCAAGAGAGAGGATGGTTCCTGGCACGACCTTGCTGCTGCGGCGTTGTTTTATTTCCGAGGCTGCCCAGAAGACGTACTTGCTCTCGCCGATGTAGCTGAATGCCCCGGGGTACGGGTGAGTGACAGCGCGGATGAGATTCCTTATGTCGTGCGCTGGCTTCTTCCAGTCTATCTCGCCGTCGGCAGGGCGGCGGCCGCTGAAATAGGTTGCCTTCGAATGGTCCTGCTGATAGCGGGGGGCATTGCCGTTCTCTAACTTGGGCAGTATTTCATCGAGCAGAGCGGCCGATGCCGCGGCGGACTTTTCGAAGAGGCTCTTTGGTGTGTCGTCCACGGTGATGGCAAATTTCTTCTGGCAGACGATATCGCCGTCATCGGGATTTGGGGTCATGTAATGGAGCGTAACGCCGGTCTCCTGCTCGCCGTGGATGAGTGCCCAGTTGATAGGGCAGCGGCCACGATACTTTGGCAGGAGAGAGCCATGCAGGTTCAGGCAGCCTTGGGAGGGGATATCGAGAATGGCTGGCTTGACCATGTTGCGGTAGTAGAACGAGAAAATGATATCGGGCTTGAACTGCCGTATCCTGTGCACCCAGATGGGATGGTTGATGTCGTCAGGGGCAAAGACGGAGATATTTTTCGAAGCAGCCAACTCTGCCACCGAACTGAACCAGATGTTCTCTGCCGGGTCTTCCTTATGAGTGAAGACGGCGACTATCTCGATGCCGTTTCTCATCAATGCCTCGATGCCGATACAACCGATGTTGTGATATGCGAGGACAACTGCTTTCATATTTTCACATCAGATCCTTTCTTGACGCGCGGGACGTCACTGTCTTTTTCTCTGCCGACGACCTGCTGCACAAAGTAGCGCGGTCTGGCGCGGACATCGCTGTAAATGCGGCCGATATACTCCCCCAGCAGCCCCATTCCTACGAACTGGGCGCCGATGAAGATGAAGAGAATTGAGAACAACGTGAAGACGCCCTGTGCAGCCCATTCAGGCCCATGCACTGAACGCATTACCAGCAGCATGATACCGAAACCTATGCCAAGAGCGGCAACTACTATGCCTATTATGCTGAGCATTCGAAGAGGGAACATCGTCATGCTCGTCAACAGGTCAAACTGCAGATTGATGAGTTTCCAGAGGCTGTATTTCGACTCACCCTTCATGCGTTCGGAGTGCCCGACAGGTATCTCCGCCGTCCTGCGGGCAAAGCTGTTGGCAAGGATGGGGATGAACGTGCTTCGCTCATGGCACTGGAGCATGGCATCAACGATATGGCGGCGATATGCGCGGAGCATGCAGCCGTAATCAGTCATCGTTACACCGGTTGACTTCTGGGCAGCCTTGTTGATGAGCTTCGATGCGATCTTGCGAAAAAGCGGGTCCTGACGGTTCTCCCGCTGGCTGGCGACAACGTCGTAGCCTTCATCCATTTTGGCGACGAGCCTGGGTATCTCCTCTGGCGGATTTTGCAGGTCAGCATCAAGTGTTACTATGACCTCTCCCCGTGACTCGGAAAAGCCCGCCATGACGGCTGAATGCTGGCCGTAGTTTCTGTTGAGGAGCACACCAACTATCTTGCCACCGTGTCTTACGCCTGCTTCCGAGATCATCGAGGCAGATTTGTCACGACTACCATCGTCCACAAGTATGACCTCGAATGGTCTTTTCATCTGCGAGCAGGCAGCAAGACACCGCCTGACCAGATCTTCGAGGTTGTGTTCCTCGTTATACACGGGGATGACGACAGAAACTAACGAGTCCATCTCTACCTCTCCTTCATATACTCAAGATGTTCATAAAAGGTGAATTTTAAATTGGTAACAGGGTGGCACGGACAAACTCCGTTTGTCCGTGTTGGACTTACACAACATTGTTTACGAAGTATTCATTTTAACATTTGGATAGACAATACAAGGCAGACCACGCAAGCACAAGTCATTAAGCGGTATTGCAAAAACACGGACAAGCATAGCTTGTCCGTGCCACCCCGTTAGATTATGGCGACTCCGTATCAAGTCTATAAATCACAAATTGTGAGCCTCTTGAGTATAGTATGCATCACTTCCTCAGAACTTCCTTGATGGTGTTAACCACATCGTCAACATCCTGCCCGGTCATATTGGGAAAAAGGGGCAGCGAACAGATACGGTCGGAATTCCATTCGGTATTGGGAAGTATGCCGCGGCGCATTCCCATCTTTTCGAGATAATACTTCTGCAGGTGTACGGCACGAAAATGAATGCCCGTGCCGATATTGCGTGCCTTCAGTTCCTTCATAAAGTCATCGCGACTCATACCTGCCTTGTCCGTATCGAGGCGCACAATAAAGAGGTGCCATGCGTGCCTGACGGGATACTTCACGTCCGCAAGAGGAAGCAATTCATCTATCTCCGCCAAACGCTTGCGATACAGCATCGCAAGGTCAGTGCGTTTGGTATTGAACTCTTCCAGCCGGGCAAGCTGCCTCAGTCCCAGCACAGCCGAGATGTCCGTCATGTTGTACTTATACCCAGGCTCCAGCACCTCCGCCTGCGGAGAGCGTCCTTGCATCTGCCTGTCGAACGCGTCTACGCCAAGTCCATGGAACTTTAGCCGTCGGATACGTTCGACCAGTGCCGCATCGTCAGAGCAGAACATCCCGCCCTCGACGGTAGTCATGTTTTTTATCGGGTGAAAAGAGAATATCGAGGTGCCGGTCTTGCCGACATGGCGGCCCTTGTAGAATGTGCCTGCTGCATGGGCTGCATCTTCGACGACAGCCACACCGTGCTTCTTTGCCAACTCCAGGATGGGGTCCATATCGACTGCAGAGCCGGCGAAATGAACGGGAACTATCACCTTTGTCCTCGATGTCATCGCAGCCGCGATGGATGTGACGGAAACCATCAGTGTGTCGCGATTTACGTCAACAAAGACCGGCCTTGCCCCTGCCAAAACCGCCAGATTCACGGTCGATACCCATGTCATTGAGGGCGTAATGACCTCATCACCCGGGCCTATGTCGAGGGCATTGAAAGTGACGTGCATGCCACCAGTTGCCGATGTAAGAGCGACCGCGGCAGGACAGCCAATGTACTCCGCGAACTTCTTTTCAAAATCGGCCGCCTTTTGGCCGGTGGTTATCCAGCCGGAACGAAAGACCTCCGCCACTGCGGCGATGTCATCTTCGGTAATAGTCGGCACTGAAAATGGTAGAAACTTACTTCTCATTGGTCGTCTTGTCTCCTCTACTTGGCGTTGTATTTTGACTGTTCAGGAGCCATACCCCCCATCTTTCCTGCCGCGAATCCTTTGATTCAAACGGCAGGGGCTTTTCTTCGAATGTTGGCACGGCAGGCAAAAGGCGTGATAACTCTGTGGGAAGTGCCGCCACATATCTCACCTGAGCGATAAGCGCCCCAAGCCGGTCGCTTTGCAGGAACGACATGATGGCCATTTTGTCAGGGTCCGGTTCGCCAGCGTACTTGTCCTTGTATCTAAGAAGTGTTACGGGTGATCCTTTACCCAGATAGAATACCATTTTTGCATCGACCTCTCCTTTATACATCAGGACGATGCGGTCGGACGGTATCCATGCCATAGCGCTTTGAATTTCGGAGATAAACTGACGTTCTGACCTGCATTCCTCAAGGGTATTTTGCTGCACGCAGAAGAATCCGCCCATCACAACAAACGCCACTGCTGCCAGGGGTATGAATGCCTTCTCCTCCGGCTGCACTGTCAGGAGGCGAGCGGTTCTTGATGTAACTAATGCAGCCGCTATCGCTGCCAGGGCTACGAGTATACCGACAAGAGAAATACCAACAAGCGAAACCCCGGCACTCCTGGGTGGAACTATAAGAAGCACCAGGAAGACTGCAAGCTCAAGGACTGCTGCACCGAAGAGGATTCCCTTCTGGATATTGAACCCCACAGGAATAATGCGGGAAGGACTAAACTCCTTCATGCTCGTCAGAATGACGGCGGTCAGAAGTGCGCAGAAAGGGATGATAGGCAGGATATAGTAACTGCGCCGCGAACCGGAAAGGGTGAAGAAAACAAATATCAGGACAATGACCTTGATCAGCCAGTGTGCATTCTTGTCCAGTCTCGCGAAGTACTTCGCTCCGGCAATGAGGGCTGTGATGAAGACTGGCGCCCACGGCAGGATGAGCATGGGCACCGAATGAATATACGTGTACATGGGCGCCTTGTGGTCGAAGGGCGAGAAGAACCGCTGGATGTTCTCCTGCCAAACGAGGACCAGTCCGCTGGAAGTATAAGATACTGGGTTAGTCTTTGACGACCAAATGAAGGGGGCAAAGTAAATTGCAATGCCTATGGCAAGGGCAAAGAGCGACGCAGGACGGAGGAACGCCTTCCATCTCTTGCCGGCTATGGCGTCGGGTAAGATACCTATGGCAGTTACGACCGCCGCCACCGGACCTTTGCAGAGCGAACCGGCGAAGGTAATTAGGTAGAGTACTAAAAACGTGGTGAAGTTGAGTTTATCACGCCTCGACCAGTACCAGAGTATTGCTAGCATAACGGTTGCGAGATTCTCCGTGTCGGCCGCAGCCATGCGCGACTGGGATATGAGGCCGTAGCTTGTCAGCAGTATCATCGCGGCAATACGGCCGACCTCGGGCGACCACAGCCGTCGGCCAAGCCTAAGGGTTGCCCACACCGCAGCTATGCCAGCAATCGCGCTCGGCAGGCGGACTACAAACTCGTTCAGTGTGCCAGAAATAAGGGATATCGCGGCAATAAACCAGTAGGTAACCAGCGGCTTGTCGAAATACGGCTCGCCGTTGATGGTCGGGTGGAAATAGTCGCCTGTGAGCAGCATTTCTCTCGTTATCTCGGCCCACCGGCCCTCTGCGCCCCAAAGCGCGCGGTCGCCGAGGGCATAGAATACGAGCACGCAGGACAGGACGAGTATTACTATATCGAGCCGCTCGTATCTTTCAGCAAATCCGTTCTGTTTTCTATTCATATGAAGAAAATTATAAGGTATTTTCTAATATAACATGCGTATTATTCTGACATACGGCATGTAATTTATTTTTATGAATCCATTCCTGTTTTTTTTGATAATCATGTATGCTCATCACGACATAAAGAGGACATTCCTGAGCAGAAATAAGTTTTTCTAATCTGGTATCTGCCTCTATTTCTAGCACATTTTTCCCACTGTAAAAGACAAGACTCGGTTTAATTCTTCCGTAACTGAAAAGCACATAATTCTTCTTGTCTGAAAGACAGTGTTCCACAATATCCTTTGTGGACCGAAAGGTTCCTAAGTATTTCACTGAATATGCCATGGTGATACCAAGGATTAAACAATTGGTGAAACAAAAGACCTTTATGATTTGGAGAAAATGCCTCCTCCTGAAGAAAGTGTAGAGTGACACCAATGTCCCAACGAAAAGCACAACAATGGGAATGACCATATGAATTGTGGATAAACCGCTCACCGTTGGCGTCCATTTTAGCATGATAAAAATTAGTGCAAGGGGAATCGTTGCGGACACGAATAGCGCAAGCCACAATGTCCATAAGTAGCTGTTTCCAAAGGTGTCTTTCGTTTCCCATCGGGAAAGTGACTTGGTCAGCAATGCAATGGAAGGGGAAACGGGAAGGATATAGGTCATCAATTTCGAGTGAGACAGAGAAAAAAAGATTAAGGTAAGTATGAACCAGGAACAGAAAAAATACACCTGTCTTTTTTCTTCTGCCGGCATACTTTGTCTTTGTTTTTGGATATGTAGAAAAGGAATAAATACAAACAGCGACCAGGGGAAAAATCCCATGAAAAATACCGGTACATAATAATAAAAAGGTTGTGGATGGGCATAGCCGCTGACAAATCTGCCTGACATCTCCTGCGAGAGTAATGTAAAGATTTGTTTTGTGCCAAGGGATAACCAGAAGGGAATACCCCACGCACAAATAATACCCAGGAAAAGCAGGAATCCTGGCAGATACCAAAGCCTCCTGATAGATTGAAAATCGCGTATCCATAAGAGAAAACCAATGGCGATCAGGATAAACAACAAGAGACCTACCGGCCCTTTTACCAGAAAAACCATACTCAGGAGAAAGTAAAGGAATAACCTCCTGAGGTTGTTTTTATTAGCTTCCGTATATTCAATGAAGAAAAGGTAAAGGCTGGCACTGACAAAAAAGGTTAATAGCATATCTGTAATACATAACCGGGAAACGAAAAAGAACAGTGGGCTGACCATCAGCATCACTCCAGCCCAAAATCCATTTTTACGGTCTTCAAGTTGCCTCCCCCATAGATAGGTAATCAATACCGTGCCTATGGCTGCCAGTGTTGCAGGTAATCGTGCACTGAATTCGCTTATCCCGAATATTTTATAGGATATGGCAATGGCCCAATAAAAAAGCGGAGGCTTATTAATACGCGGAGCTCCATTAAAGTGCGGCACAATCCAGTTGTTGTTCATCACCATATCGCTCGCTGTAGAGGCATAACGAGGTTCATCTGGATCAATGAGCGGCATCGACCATGTATAAAATAGGAACAGAACAAGGCCAATTACGATTAAGCCTAAGAGAAAAGGAATGTCCTTTTTTGTTAACCTTTCCGTAGAATGCCGATTCAGTTTTGTTTCCATTTTTCAAATGCTTAAATTACCTGGCGCAGCATAGCCGCAACCAAATTGACCACCCCTCTTTCTCCTCCTCCGCAAGGAGGGGATGGTGGGGATGTAAAAACTTGCACAAAAAGAAGTTTTTACAAAGTAATACTATAACTAAGGGTTTACCGTTTTGATGGCAACACCGGAGAGATATAATCGAGTGGCTCACAATTTGCGATTTATCAATCCGATACAAATAGCAACCATTTTACCGGGGTGGCACGGACAAGCTATGCTTGTCCGTGGTTCTGTAATACTGATTAATGCTTTGTGCTTGCAATAGTCTCACTTGTATTGTCTATCCTAAATTCAAAATGAATGATTTATAAACAACGTTGTGCAAGTTCAGCACGGACAAACTCCGTTTGTCCGTGCCACCCTGTGTATCAATTTACATATTCACTACTTGTGAACCCTTTGAGTATAACGTGGAACTTCCGTGATCTTGTATTCTTATTTCGCTCGCAAAAATTTGTTTTTTTTCAGATACCACGCAACAAAAAATGCACAGGTGATGACCATGGATAAAATTGACAGAGGCCACAACGTGTATTTACTGGCATCATAGCCGTAGTCCAGGTATGTATCCTTCATGATTAAAAACGTCAGTCCCGTTATCCATACAAAGGGTGTAGCATATTCTTTGACAACTAATCGGTTCCATTTGAATTCCATACTTTTGATAGTGTTTCCTATACCTGAAAAGTCAGGGATAATGCGGTTGACTCGTCTACAGTAATCCTTGAACTCCTGTCCAAACTTTTTTCCCAGATAGTTTTCCTCGGCATGTATGATCGCTAAATAAGCAAAGAGGAGAAGCGGAATTCCAAACAAAACAAATAAGAGTGAATTTCCGGCAATTCCCACTCCAAGAAGGATCAAAATATTTCCTAAATAGAGGGGGTTTCTGCAATGTGCAAAAATTCCGTCCTGAACAAGGGTTTCCGCATACACCTTCTTTTTTTTACCGCCGCGTTTGATATAGGCAAGTCCAATGGTAAGCGCCCGCAATGTCTGACCACACACCGCTATGGTAGTGCCGACGACAATTTCCCACATCTCAATGAGATGATTGTCAAACAACGGCCATGTCCCCTCGAAAAAAAGCAAGGCAAAAACTATGGGGAAAAGGGCATTCCGGTACCGGAAAAAGAAGTTGCCTGTCTTGACGATCATTTTACGGCCACCATCCCACAGAAGTTGTACCACTTGAAAAATACATCACAATACCGGAATCCCTCTTTGATCATGAGTTCCCTGTTTTCCAATAACTTGTAAGGGATCAATACGTTTTCGAGCGCCTCTCGTTTCTGTGCGATTTCTAATTCGCTGTACCCATTTCGTTTCTTGAAGTCATAGTAGTACTTTATGAAGAGCCGGTTAAAAACTGAGTCTTCCCCCAGGATTTTTTCCACAAGGATCAGACATCCGTTCTCATTCAATCCCCTCAGAATACTGCCGATTAATTTGTCCCGATTTAACGGCCTGATGAATTGAAGCGCAAGAATCATAATGACGACCGAGGCATTCTCGATATGTACACCTTGATTCAAATCGGCGCAGATCAGTTCGTGTTCCCGGAAGAAATGGAGTGCACTGAGTTTCTGTTTGCACCTGGCAAGCATGTCCCGTGAATAATCGACGCCAATGAATTTTACTTTACCGGGGATATTTTGACCTAAATTGAGCAGGGTAGTGCCCGTGGAGCATCCAAGATCATAGATATTTGTTCCTTCAACGGCAAAATCTACTGCCATCTCCACAATCATTCTTTGGATTTCCCGGTAAAACGGAACTGAGCGGTCCAGCATGTCGTCAAATACTGAAGCGACTTTCTCCCCAAAATTAAAGTCTGCTATTGTAGTCATATTTTCCTTGAATATCTCGTCTTTTGACACGGGCGAACACCTTAGTTCAAATTTTTTCAAGAGGTACCTGGATTGGTGCTGGTGCAGTTTCTGCGAATCTGTGTTTCCTGATTAAATGTAAATTGCGCATATAAATGAGTGAGTTTGGCAGATAGGCCAGTATCCCAACCGGGCTGCGTTCCATGATCCAATAGGCACACATAATTACGCTTCCCGCTATGCTCCAGTACCAAAATGAATCAGGAATCACGCTTTTTCCTTTCTTTTCAGAGGCTATCCATTGGATTAAAAACCGGGTGGAAAATATCGCGTTACCAATAAATCCAAGAATCGTGAGGTAGCTCCAATTTAACCCGAACAGGCGATGCTCCTGACCAAACCACGTGATGGCACGTGCAATATTACAATGCATACATAAGCTCCTTCTTAATTGGGTTTTTCAACAAAAACATAAATATTTCCACATCTTTCATCAGGGGAAGCTAAATATACAAAGGAAGTGCCGGACAGGCATGAAAACAGAAATTAATGCAGGCGTGTGCTGTAAGTACAAGAAATGTAATAGTATTAGAATTAAATAAGTTTTTGTTTCTTTGCCTGTAATACCGATTGCTACTGTAATAACAGGTAATATTTACAATGAATAATTGTAATTATTACAAAAAGTATTTTACCTGTTTGCACTGTCTGAGTATATTCTTCCCTTCTGTTTTTTATAGGTACATTATACCCTGTGGCAGATGAACGTGAGATGAACGCAAAATTAATTTTTTGTAATCTTGGAGAATTCAGCAGGTAGGTAGTAGTACTGTAAAGGTGCTTCCCTGACGCAGTTCACTTTTTACCGTTATTGTACCATGATGAGATTTGACGATCCATTGACAGATGCTGAGGCCAAGTCCTCCACCGGCTTGGTCGGCAGCACGGGCATTGCTTGTCCTATAAAACCGTTCGAATATATAAGCAATATCTTCCTGCGGAATGCCAATACCATTATCCCGTATAGCAATCTTTACACATCCATTGTCTTTGCAAAGGGACAGCTGAATTGTTCCATTGGGCTGAGTATACTTTACGGCGTTGTCTATTAAATTTAAGAGCATCATCCGGATAAGCAGCTCATCACCCTCGATGAATGCCTCTTCCATCTTTTCCATTGATACAAAGATGTTTTTCGGTTCAGCAATAAGCTTTAATTGTTCTGCAATTTCCGCAATAACAGGGTAAAGATTCATCCGCTGCTTATGTAATTCATATCGTCCTGCATCGGCCTGTGTGAGGATAAACAGGTTTTCTATAATTTTTGAAAGTCGCCCAAGGTCTTCAAGATTATTAGCAAGCACTTGTTGATAACCGCGAAGATCTCTTTCTTTAGACAAAGAAACTTCTATCCCGGCCTTCATAATGGCAAGGGGAGTGCGCAATTCATGAGATGCATTTGCCGTGAACTGGCGAATCTGGTTAAAGGAATTTTCTAAGCGGGATAACATTTCGTTAATAACTTCTGAAAGCTCATTGATTTCGTCTTTTGCAGGATGGAGTGTTAGTCTTTTTCTCAAGTGTTCGGTTTCGATCTTCTGAAGTTCTTTTACCATGCAATTTATGGGTTTTAGGGCCTTTTTTGCCATAAAGCGACCACCAAACCAGCTACCGATAATTGCAATGCCCCCTAAAGCCGTGAGTGTAAGTAAAAAGAGTTTGAGGGTGCTGTCATTTTTAACAACAATCCCAATCTGGATTAACTGTTGGGTATCCTTCTTGGATATCGTAATAATGCGTAAAAGACGCCCCTTTGACGTCCTTACTGTCTTAAAATAGGTCTTTCCTGAAATGATTTCTTTTCGTTGGTGGCTATTTAAGGACAGATAAGCATCCGTTAAGTTTCCTGACCGGAATTGAAGATTTCCTGCATGATTGAGTATAGCAACATATTTTCCTGAAGCCCACTCTTCGTCTCTTTCATTCGATATACGCTCCACATACTTCTTGAAGGAATTCTCGCTCATTCGTTCATAATGAGCTATACCGTCGGCCTCTTCTTTAAGCCCAACATCGATGCGTTTATTATTTGTGTAAGAGAATGCAAGGTATGTTAGTAAAACAAAGAGAACAAGCGTTCCTCCGAAAATACTGGTATACCAGAAGGTAAGTTTTGTGCGGATTGTCCATGAATTCATGATTTTTCATCCTTCATGATATACCCTACACCCTTAATGGTATGAATCAGTTTATGGGTACGGTCCTTATCTATTTTATTTCTCAGGCGATTTACAAAGACGTCAATTACATTGGTAAGGCTATCAAAATTATAATCCCATACATGTTCTGCGATCTGGGTGCGGGTTAGTACGGTATTTAGATTTCTCATGAAAAATTCCAACAGGGCAAATTCTTTGTTGGTAAGCTCTACAGGCTGCCCATTTTTATAGAGGCGGTGCGCTCCGACATCCAGAGAAAGGCCTGCAACCGTTAATCGTGTTTGGTAATGAACCTTTCCTCTTCGGATTAATGCCCGTATCCGTGCCATCAGCTCTATAAAAGAAAAGGGTTTTACAAGATAATCATCTGCCCCAAGATCTAATCCGTACGCCTTGTCTTCAACAGCATCCTTTGCCGTCAGGAAAAGGACCGGCATATCCTTGCCGTTTTTTCTTGCCTCGCGCAATATCTCAAGGCCGTTTTTCTTTGGAAGCATGATATCCAGGATAACAAGGTCGTACTCATTGGTATTGAGCATAAAGAGAGATTCCTCTCCGTCATGACTCACATCAATGGCAAAGTGGTTTTCTTCCAGTCCCTTTTTAATATAGGCGGCTAATTTTTTTTCATCCTCTACGACTAATATTCTCATATAGTATTATTCTATAAAGTCGAATTTTCCGCTATTTTTACCCGCCCCTGAATCTCCTCCCAAGAGGGGGCTTTTTTTATTCACCCCAAAAAATACTTGGATTACATTCCGAGGTTCGTTACAATTACAACTTTAAGCGCCTAACTGCCAGCCTTGTGCAGTCAGACAGATGCTGATTGCTGACAACTGATAGCTGCCGCTTACAGGATTTGTGTTTGCTTTTAAAACGGAACTCAAATATGAAAATGCATTTACCGTTTGTATAGATCAGCGCCATGATGGATTCTATTATTTTTACTCATAAAGACCAACAATACAAGACCGTTTTTTTTGAAACCTTCGGTTGCCAGATGAACAAGCTCGATGCCGAGCTTTCGTTAGGGCTATTACAGGAAGAAGGCTATAGAATTGTTGACAAGGCTGACGAAGCCGATGTCATCCTGTTTAATACGTGCAGCGTGCGCCAGCATGCCGAGGATAAGGTATATTCCCATCTGGGAGCATTAAAAAAACTCAAGAAAAGACACCCGGAGATTATTGTGGGTGTTCTTGGGTGCATGGCCCAAAAAGATGGTGAGGCTATATTCAAACGTATGCCTCATGTGGACCTGGTCTGCGGAACACGCATGTTTTCACGATTGCCGGAGCTGCTTTTAAGTATCAGAAATCATGGCTCACATGTCCTTGCCATAGATGAGGATCAAATCGTTAATGTAAAGAGGGCAGTGGCCTACCGGGCAAATATGTATCAGGCATTTATCACGGTTATGCGGGGTTGTGATAACTTTTGTTCCTATTGTATTGTGCCCTATGTACGCGGCAGGGAGATCAGCCGGACAATCGCCGATGTAAAAGAAGAGGCGCAGGCCCTTGTATCGAATGGTTGTAAAGAAGTAACCTTGCTGGGGCAAAATATAAATTCTTACGGGAAAGGTTTGAGTGGAAACGTTACACTGGGCGACCTGCTTTCCGAATTGAATGATTTAGACGGGCTCGAAAGAATACGGTTCGTGACCTCCCATCCGGCCGACATGTCCCGTGATCTCATTCGTACCATGAGCCGTTTAGGAAAGGTTTGTGAGCATTTACACATGCCTGCCCAATCGGGTTCTGACCAAATCCTCCAAAGAATGCGGCGGGGCTACACGGCGGGTTACTATTGTGATTTGATCTCTTATGCAAGGGAATTAATTCCTCATATTGCGGTGGCCAGTGACTTTATTGTGGGCTTTCCGGGGGAAACGGATGAAGATTTCCAGGAAACAGTGCAATTGATGGAAGATATCCGTTTCCAAAACTGTTTCATATTTAAATATTCGCCTCGTACCGGCACAAAGGCAGCCGGGTTGGAAGATGATGTGACTGATGAGGTGAAAAGAGCAAGAAATTTAAAGTTGTTGGAATTGCAAAAAGGTATCAGCCTGGAAGAAAATCAGAAAATGATAGGCAAGAAGGTGCAGGTGCTTGTCGAGGGCGCCAGCAAATCCGATTCAAATAAGTTGTCCGGTCGGACACGGCAAAACCACATTGTCATTTTCAATGGTTCGGCGGATCTGGTAGGAAGACTGATAGATGTTATGATACATGAAGTAACAGACCTTGCTCTATACGGTAAGCTGGAGAATTATCCCTGATATCTCTACATTGTTATTGCGAGCCGCAGAAGTGGTAAAGCAGTCATAAAAATCAAAGTAAAGCTCCAACGGAGCAACATTTGTTCAATCCCTTCCTGGAATAAAAATCCACCGCTACTCATTCTTTTCGTTATCGAATTCTAATCTTCTTTAACCCGGGAATTACTTGGATTTATTTTGAAAATACACAATGAAAGGCTTATATTTACACAGACAAGAATATGAATAATCTGTAAATCTGTGGTTCCTGTTGTTACTCTTCAAAACTAAGCTCGTCGGTGAAGATAAATCGCCAGTAATCTTTTAACGGTTTTGCGGCGCTAATTTTAAGCTGTTCAATGAAAGTTGATTTATGAAGAGACGATTTGTTTATTTTGCTATTGCCTTTGTGATAATCACAGCAGTCTTAATTATTTTCTATACAAAAAAGAGCAGGAGAGCCGGGTTTCTCAGGACAGTCGGTATTGTTGAAGGTATAGAGGTCAATATTTCTACAAAGGTACCTGGTAGAATTTCCTCCATATGCTGTAAAGAAGGTGATGCAGTCAGGAAAGGTGATAGAGTCATTACACTTGAGGCTAAAGATTTCAGGGCATCGGTAATGCAGGCATTTGCCGGAGTTGAGAAGGCAAATGCCGAAGTCCGTGTTTCAGAAGCGGCCATTGAGAGTGCAAAGGCAAATATTGCAAATGCCGATGCAGAAATAAAAAGTGCCGCAGCAGATGTGGAGAAAAACCGGGTTCAGATGGGGGAGACAAAAAGGCAGATGGACAGGGCAAAAGCGCTTTACGAGCGTGAAGCCGTCTCAGAGGAATCCCGTGACACTGCTGTTGCCAATTATGAAACAGCAGTTGCTAGCTATGTATCTTCAAAAGCAAAACTCACAGCGGCATATGCAAAAAGGAATGTCACTACTGCGCAATTAAATACGGCTGAAAGCCAGCTAAAATATGCCAAGGCTGGCCTCAGGGAGTCGGAGGCCAATTTATCATATAACCAAGCCAGGTACGCAGACACCATAATAAAAAGTCCTCTATCGGGGATAGTTGTTTTCAAGGCATCGGAGAAAGGTGAGATGGTAACACCGGGTACGACAATTTTAACGATTGTTGATCTGAATAACCTCTATGTGAGGGTAGATATAGAGGAAACCTTGATTGGCAATATTACCCTTAATGGTGAAGCAATTATTAGAACAGAAAGGGCTTCCGACAGAACATTTAAAGGTAAGGTTTCAGAGATAGGAAGGTACGCCGAATTTGCAACACAACGGGATGTATTACGGGGCAGGCAGGATATAAAGACATTCAGAGTTAAAATTACGGTAGACGACCCGACCGGATTCCTGAAACCGGGAATGACGGCTGAAGCAAAAATATTTATCCCGGACAAGCCAGGGACAAAACAGGAAGTGAATTAAAATTTTAGAGAAAGAACAAATGTTGAAGGTCTAAAAGGATATAAAATGGTTCAAGAGAGAAAGGCCATAGAAGTCTCCGGAATAACAAAGAAATACGGGCCGATTATTGCTGTAGCTAACGTAAGTTTTGATGTGATTGAGGACGAAATATTCGGATTTCTTGGCCCAAATGGAGCCGGAAAGACAACGCTTGTCAGAATGCTTACCACACTCATTAAACCTACAAGCGGTAATGCCAGGATAGCGGGATATGACGTCGTGAAAAAACCTGATGCTGTGAGACACCATATTGGTGTTGTCCCCCAGGCAATGACGAGCGATCTTGATCTTACTGGCTACGAAAATATGGATATTTATGGACGATTCTACGGCGTTTCTTCAAAGGAAAGGAAGGAGAGGATCGGTTATCTTCTTGAAACAGTTGGCCTGATGGCAAGGGCGCATGACCTTGTTGCAACATATTCAGGAGGTATGAGAAGGAGACTTGAAATTGCAAGGGTGCTTGTACACAGGCCTGAGATACTCTTTTTAGACGAACCGACTTTAGGGCTTGACCCACAGTCCAGACATGTTGTCTGGGATTTTCTGAGAAAGCTCAGGGAAGAAGATACGATGACCGTCTTTCTTACCACTCATTATATGGAGGAAGCAGAGGCCCTATGCAGCAGGGTTGCCATTATCGACTCGGGAAAAATAATAGCGCTTGGAAGCCCCGGAGAGCTTAAATCACGGATACCGGGGAATGATATCGTTTCTCTTACGATTGAAAATCTTTCCGAGAGTATCATCAATAGGGTAAAGAATCTGGTATATGCACATGGAGTTACTCTTGAAAATAATACGATAAGGGTTTACGTTGACAGCGGTGCGCAGAACCTTCCCATGCTCATAGAGGAAATAAAATCTGCAGGAGGAAAGGTTTTATCGGCCGCTATCCATGAACAATCCCTTGAGGACGTCTTTATTCATTATACCGGCAAATCGATACGGGAAGAAGAAGCCAGAAAGGTGAGCTTCCTTGTAGGAGCAGGAACACCCCAGAAATGGGGGAGGTAGAGAAATTCATGATTGATATGATGAGGCTGCTCGCTGTTGTAGACAGGGACTTGAAAAAATTCAGGAGAAATCCGGTTGTGCTTGCAATGAGCATTTTCATGCCTATTATCTATCTTGTATTTCTGGGGAATTCATTCCAGGGTAAATTGCAGGACGTCACCGTGGTGGTAGTAAATCAGGACTCGGGCCCTTATTCAAGGGATCTTGTAGATAACTTGCGAGCCATTGAAGCCGGACCGAAGACCCTAAAAATCTTCAGTATCAAGGATCAGAAGGATGCCATCGGTGGAGTCAGGGAAGGGCGATATAAGGCAGGGCTCATCATACCTTCTGATTTCAGTAAACGCATCTCTTTGAAGAGAAGGCCTGAAGTGGGTCTCTTTCTTGATAATACAGACGGTGTATCAGCTGAGGCCATAAGGATTGCGGTAAAAGGGGCGCTTGCTGCCATGAATTCCGATTATGTCCCTGTAAGAGAGAAGTCTGATGAGGTATTTCTCAGAGATGTAGACCTTTACCGGAAAGTGGATTATTATCAGTCCCTTGTTCCCGGTGTTGTAATCATGGCCATTTTTATGGGTACTCTGACCACGGGGGCCTTTAATCTTGTTATGGACAGATTTCTCGGCGCCGATGAGAGCTATCTGCTTACCCCCCTTTCCAAATCGGATATTGTAACCGGTCTTATCGTAAGTGGCCTGTTCATTACAACGGCCATTGCTGTTTTAGTATTTGTTATGAGCATGGCGATAACCGGTATTCCTATTTTGAGAGGGGTAAGACAGTATATCTGCATATTAATTATTATAATTCTCACTACCCTTGGTCTGCTCAGTCTGATGTTTGTCATTCTTGGCAGGTTCAATCATCCCAGGGTTGTCGGCATATTGAGCGGGTTTCTGAATGTTATACTTTTTTTCCCCAGTGGCGCAGTTTATCCGATTGCGAGTTTTCCTCATTGGCTTAAGACATTTGCAAAGATAAATCCCGAGGCGTATGCCGTGAATGCATTAAAAACCATTCTTTTCAAGGGCGCAGATATAAGGAGCATTGCAACAGACATTACCTTCCTTTCAGTCTTTACAATCATAATGATGATCATATCGATAGTAACGTTTAAAAGAACCATTTAATTCAATTAACTACAAAAAATGTTGCCAAAAAAGCACCTGATTCAGTAATATTATAAGGATGTAATTTGTGGATAATTATAACAAAACAGGTATAGGATGTCAGAAAGATATTGTTAAGACAATAGTAAAATTCTCATGAGAAGAGTAAAATTCGGCTTAAATCAAGATATAAAGTTTTTAGTTATATTGAGGGTTATCAAATGTCAGACATTATGGAAAGGCATAAAGAACTGAGCAAAAAAGTGTTAATCCCGGGTGAATCTAAATCCTCAGAGCAAAACTCGCCGGGTAAAATTCAGCCGTCTGCCAAGCAATTTATCTATGTATTTTCCTTAGGCGCGATAGTAGGTTTTTTTGCTTTTGTGGCAATCTGGATTATTGCTGGTTTCTCAAAATTAGCGCTTATGCTGCCGTTCATAGGTGGATTTTTTGGCGCAGCCATTGAAATGATAAGACAGAAGAACAAGGTGTAGTATTAGATATAAGACTGCCGCTTTACTTTGTAAAAACCATCTTTTTTGTAATTTTTTGTGTATTAAAAACTACAATGTGATTATTACATAATTTATGAGAGGTGAATGAAATATGAAAGTGACGATGGTTGGTGTATCAGGTTCCGGCAAAACAACTTATATGTCTTCGCTTTACGAGACATTAGGAGACGCAGGTCAAAATGATGCGGGTTTTTACCTTGCCCCCCGTTCAGTACAACAATTTGATAAAGCAATACTGAGTGTCGGTGATTTTAGCAGATTTTCACTTGTCGATAAATTTAAATGGCCAGATGGTACGCAACAGACAACGGTATGGCCTTTTACGGTATACTATAATTCAAAGCCGGTAACGTACTTTGATTGGATTGATTATAGGGGCGGTATTCTCACCGAAATTACGGATGCCCTTGATACAAATGATACTTCAGAGGCAACAAAATCAGAAATTTCAGACCTGGCTTCTCATATCGAACTCAGTAACGCCGTTATCCTGGTTGCCGATGCCTTTGTCTTAACATATTATTCGAATATAAAAGAGGCAAGGCACCGGTCTGGAGCCCGTAGGATCCATGAGATATTTACGACCTATAGCAGAATGTATCCCAATAGAAACTTAACATTTGTGATTATGCTGACTAAAGCAGATACGGTTGACCCCAAGTGGAAAAGTGACAATTATGCACCCCTGATAGAGCGTGGCATGGAGGTATTCAATCAGATGGTGTCTTTGTGCAAACAAAATCCGACCTGGGAGGGCGGTATTGTTCCTGTCTCTGCAGTAGGTGAAGGGAATGCCAGGCGGACGGTTGTTCCCACAGGAGATATGATACATCCTTTTAAATCTGAGGATAAAATTATTGGATTTCCAGCGCCTCTGAATGCAGAACATGTCTTATTTTATTGTTTGGGGCAAACATTAAAACAGATGAAAGTAGAGGCCCACAAGAGTATAAAGCAACGGGAAAAAGAACTCTCGGAGGTACTGAAAAAGGCAGGGCTGGTAAATAAAATCTGGTCTCTCATCACACGTAAGCCTGACGCGGAGAGCGTTGCCAGGGCTATTTTAGAGGAAAAAAACAAGGATTATGAGGTTCTGAGTCAGTTTGAGCCACATATCGAACCGCTTCTCAATAAGGCGCTGGAAAGGGTGAGACGGATCGCATGATATATCAAGGACTCTTGTATTCCCGCTCCTTTTCCAAAGATTACCGGTGGATGATTGTTCCACAGAAGGTGTCGTTGGATGGCCTTAAGGCATTAAATCAACTGTACAATATGTATGACAAATACAAAGACACCTTTCGCAAATCATCGGTTTTGCCTCTCTATTGCTTAAACCATCCGGAATCGACATTTCTTGTGAGTTGTGGTCTGTCAAACCATAAAGACAAGGATGGTCGTGACATTTACTGCTTGCAGGGGATCAGTGTTGCGCATGAATACCGGAGGCATTTCTGGTTTATACTTCCGTGGATATTGGCTAACTACGATAGTGAGAATATATTAAATACGTGGAGAAGCATAGATTTTTCTGGTGCAGATGATATTGTGCGTCGTACATCGGAAGACCATTCTTTCAAGCTTGACCAGTTGGATGAATCGCTTGCAAAACTAACTCAAACGCCAAAACCCTTTTCTGAGATATTGCCTGTAAATGAGTTAACGTCTATTTCTTTTGATAGGGATGGCTTAAAAGAACTGTCTCATTTAATAGTGTCGTATCATGACTGTATGGACTTTGCCTTTGGCGCTACACCGGAAATGGCCAGAAATTTTCATTTCAAGGTCATTGCGAAAGTGGGAGTCCGTTCAAAAAGGAAAAATAGTACGGAAACAACCGAAGATAGTAATCCTTCTCTTGTTTCTGATGATCGTCAGGTCAAACCCATTGATGAACGCCTTAATGACCCTGTCGATCGTTTTGATCCAAGAAAAAAAGTTGATTTAAATCAAGTTAGAAGTTCCAGGGGAAACGGCTCTTCTCGTATCCTTGGTCAATTTTTACCTCGTTTTTTGTCCGTATTTAACGTAGGGAGAAAACTAAGACAATTCAGGAGTTCAAATCGAAAGGATATGGAATAAAGACGTATCCAATATTGTCCGATAGGGTAATTCCTTATACTATTTCTTTTTTTGCCGATTGAGATAGAACCGGTTCCGCAGTACTGTTCGTCTCAACTCCAAAAAATCCTCAACAATTCGTCCGAAAAAGTTGTTGGGTTTTTGTCTTTTAAAATCCAATCTCGTTTATAGAGGCAATTATGTCCAGCTCAGGAAAGAATAAATTTACTCACGTCAAAAAGCGGGACGGACGAATTGTGCCTTTTGATCAGACACGTATCACGAACGCAATCTGTCGGGCTATGCAGGCAAGCAAAGAAGGTGATTGGGAAAATGACCCCATACGGGTTTCCAGTGAAGTTGTAGCAGGGCTCAACAGTCTTTACCCGGCAACGCATATTCCACATGTTGAGGAAATTCAGGACCTTGTTGAAGAGACACTGATCCTGCTTGAATTCCCGAAAACAGCCAAGGCCTATATTCTGTATCGGTATGAGCGGGCAGAAATCCGCAAGAAGGCCCTGGCCATTCCTGACCGGGTCAAGCAACTTGAGGCAGAAAGCAAAAAGTATTTCCCCAACACCCTTGCCGAATTTATCTATTACCGGACGTATTCGCGCTGGATCGAGGAGGAAGGAAGGCGCGAGACATGGATAGAAACCGTAGACCGATACATACATTTCATGCAGGAAAATTTAAGCGACCGCTTAAACCCTCAGGAATACGAAGAAATCAGGCAGGCAATCCTGAATCAACAGGTGATGCCCTCCATGCGGCTTTTATGGTCAGCTGGCAAAGCCGCCCGGACAAATAATGTTGCGGCATACAATTGTTCGTTCATTGCCCCTTCGCGTCTCGAAGATTTGGCTGAAATCATGTATCTTTTAATGTCTGGTGTAGGGGTAGGTTTCTCTGTTGAGAGTCAGAATGTTCAACAACTGCCAATAATTCAAAGGCAAACGGGAGAATTATTTCCTCTGCATGGAGTTGAAGATAGCAAGGAAGGCTGGGCAAATGCACTCAAAATCGGACTGCATGCCTGGTACGAAGGAAAAGATATCCAATTTGATTACTCACAGGTCAGACCGGCCGGGTCCCGTTTGCATACTATGGGTGGGCGCAGTTCCGGCCCGGGGCCACTTCTGTCCTTACTTGATTACGCTCGCACAAAAATCCTCGGTGCCCAGGGCAAACGTTTGCGGAACATCGATGTGCATGATATCATCTGCAAGATCGGCGAGGTAGTAGAGATGGGAGGGGTACGGCGCGCTGCCTTAATTTCTTTATCGGATTTCGACGACGATGACATGCGCCAGGCCAAGAGCGGCTATTTCTATATTAATGAACCGCAACGTATGATGGCGAACAATTCAGCCGTTTATATTTCAAAACCGAAAGCCACCGATTTTCTGAAAGAGTGGCTCGCCCTGGCAATGGCCGGGACTGGTGAACGCGGTTTGTTTAATCGTGGCGGTCTGCCGAAACAGGTCCCTGCCCGTCGCTGGAAGAAATTCGAGACACACTGGATGACAAGCGGTATCAATCCGTGCGGGGAGATAATCCTGCGTTCGAAACAGTTTTGTAATGTGAGCGAGGTAGTTGCCCGTCCGGACGATACGGAAACAGTATTGCTGAAAAAAATCAGGATCGCTTCAATACTGGGTACCTACCAATCCATGCTAACAAACTTTCCCTATCTCTCACCGGAGTGGAAGATGAATTGTGAAGAAGAACGGCTTCTGGGGATCTCTATTACCGGGCAATGGGATTCCCCTGCAGTGCGTGATCCAAATATTTTGATGAAATTAAGAGGCCATGCTATCGAAACGAACCACATGTATGCCCGGCGGTTTGGTATCAATGCATCTACCGCAGTAACCTGTGTTAAGCCTTCCGGAACGGTTTCTCAACTGGTAGATGCCGCCTCAGGCATGCACCCGCGTTTTGCAAGATATTATATTCGCAGGGTCCGTATTTCTGCAAAGGATCCGTTATTTATCATGTTAAAAGAACAGAAATTCCCGTGCTATCCGGAAGTTGGACAAGATGTGGCAACGGCCACCACATATGTATTGGAATTTCCTGTACAATCTCCGGAAGGAAGCATAACAAGGGAAGATCTTAGTGCTGTTGACCACCTCGAATACTGGAAAATGGTCAAGGAAAACTATACCGAACACAACCCTTCTGTCACTGTTTCCGTGGCAGATGATGAATGGATTGAGACGGCACATTGGCTTTACAAAAACTGGAACATACTTGGTGGGTTATCATTCTTACCGAAGTCGAAAACGGTATATCAGCTTGCGCCCTACGAAGAAATTACGGCAGATGAATACTGCATGCGGACCAAAAATCTTCCAGGGATTGATTTTTCCCATATTGTGATATACGAGAGAGAGGATTCCACCGCAGGGGCAAAAGAATCTGCCTGCCTCGGCAACATCTGTGAGATCGATCCGGAGGAAGGATCGCTTCCGGGAAGCGCCTCGCCTGGTGTGTACAAATAGTAAAAACAATATTTTCCTTCTTCCGTTCGAAGTTCTTCCCACCGTCATTAGGCTACCTCTACCCGTATTTTATCTGCGAATTGCAATTTCATGCTTCAGCAATTTTGACGCGACGACATATACCATCACAAAATGGTGGATTTTTTGTTAAATAGCAATTGCAAATATTATATTTTCTTTTCAGTACGATTTTGAACATATGTGGTGCTTTATCAGTTCCTTTGTGTGAGCCATCACAGAACGGTTCGTTTTTCGTATTCCCGCAGGCACACCACTGATACGTACCTGGTTCTAACTCAATAATCATCGGCATCTGCTTCTTCATAGGTATTTTTTCCTCCCCGTTAAAGAAATACTTTTGTGCCTTAGTGACTTGGTGGCAACGGTGAATTTTGTAAACATAAATGAAATTGCATTTCGCGCCGCTTAAACCGTTTTACTTCAGCGATTTTATAATCTCATAACCTCTTCTTTTGATTCGTTCTGCGTTACCAAAAATATTTTTCATACAGGTATGGTGCCATGTTGCTGTTTTTGCCACAATATAAGCCCTCCCGCCCGGTTTCAGTGCCTTGTATGCTGTGTTAATAAAGAGTTCAGAAATTTTGTAATGAGTAAAATAGGGTGGATTACCCGTAAAAAGGGTGAATTCCTGTTCTTCCTCTATCCCTGTATCTTGCAACAACACTTCATAACATTCCAGGCCGTTGAGCTTGCAATTCTTTTCCGTTATGTATACGGCACGCGAGTTTGAATCTATAAAGCATACTTTACTTACGTCCTGATTTACAGCAACCGAAATCCCAACAGCCCCGCATCCACAGCCCATGTCCAGTGCCGCATCGTTTTTTTGAGATTCTCCAACCGCAATTTCCGCAAGGGCCAATGTGCCCTGATCTACTTCCCTGTGCGAAAAAACGCCAGGAATCGTGAGGAGTTGGATGGGCTTTTTCCCAAAAATCGTCATGGTAAGCTCTGCCTGAAAATTCCTTACTCGTTTGAGCCTTTCCTTCTTTTTTGCAACGATACAGCAACCTGTTTTACTCCGGGAATAAAAAGTGAAGCCGCCAAAGATCCTTTTCATCTGATTTTGCATCCAGGGGTCATTCCCTTCCAGAGAAAAAAAGCCTTTCCCTCCTGGTTGCAATGCTTGATGGATTTGCTGAATGAAATCCAGCACCAATTCCTTTGTGGCGCCTCCCTTAGATAATTGGAGAAAAATCACGTCAAAACTCTCTCTCTGCTCCACATATGGCTTACAACAAACCGTTACAGAGGAAACACCGTTTTTTGACAGATTCCTCTTTATTTTATTGGCATAATATAAATCCAGACAATGGATTGTTGTCTCTGCTTCAGGATATAAGGCACTTGCAACAATTCCACACACGCCGGTCCTGTTTTCAAGAAAAAGAATTCTTTTCGGACTGGAAAGTTCTTTGAGAACTCCAATAATTTGTATCTCGGTAACATTCAAACCAGAACGGGATGCAACCCTGAATTGGTTGTCCAAAAACAACTCTTCTTTTCCTGTCGTCTTCTCTTCCCGGTCTGTAATAGTAATGAACACATCTTCCCCCTTTCTCAAAAGTTCAGTCAGAATAAGGCCACCAGCCACATTTCATGGACGAGGAGTTCCTTTTCTTCACTGTCCATCTTTTAACAATCCGGCTCTAATATTACAATAAAAATATGCTAAGTATTCAAGTTACAGATTGCCTGTTTTCGAATATTTGTTATTGACTTTTCAAGCAGGTGTTTTTCTAATTGAGCGAAAACGAATCATTAAAATGGGAGAAAAAAATATGACTGAAACACAAAATAAAGATAGTGAACGAAGTGCACTTCCACCCCAAGCGGTTGTCATGCAGATGGTTGTTGGCGCATGGATATCGCAGACAATTTCGTCAGTAACCCGTCTCGATATTCCCGACCTCTTCAAAAAACATGGTCCACAAACTGCTTTAAAGTTAATTCAAGAGTATGGTGTTGATGCAAAACCAGACCACCTTGAACGTGTGCTGCGCGCCTGCGCCAGCGTAGGGATTTTTACTGAGGACACCCAGGGGATTTTTGGGCCAACCGCACTCTCGGATGTCCTTACTTCAAGTTCTCCGGTATCTGTCAAGAAATTCACCGAAGTGTTTGGTAACTCCTGGTGGAAGGTCTGGTCAGGATTGCATGATGCATTGAGGACGGGGCACGCACAAGCAAGTGCACAACTCGGTATGGATTACTGGGATTACTGTAAAGCCAACCCGAAGGAAATGGAAGACTTCGGAGAAGCAATGAAATCAAACAGCCACAATTCCATACGCGGTGTGCTTGAATACTGCAACTTGTCAGGTGTCAGAAAAGTTGCAGACATCGGGGGTAGTTTTGGTCATCTTACGATTGAGCTTCTCAGAAAGTACCGGAATCTGTATGGTATCGTTCTTGAAATGCCAGACCTCATTCCTATTGCTCAGAGGCGTCTTGCTGGGGAGGATAAGGATATTGTCTCCAGGGTAGAGTTTGTCGGAGGAAATATGTTTGATGGGGTACCCAGTGCAGATGTCTATATCTTAAAACACATTATCCATGATTGGGACGATACCCACTGCATCAGGCTTCTCAGAAACTGTTACTCAGCAATGGTTGGCGATGGCCGCATGATTTGCATAGATACAGTGCTTCCGCCGATGGGTGATACAGGGGGAGATTTAGCCAAATTCCTTGACATCAACATGATGGTCTTTCATCCTGGCAAGGAACGGACACGAAATCAATGGGAGGCTCTTTACAAAGCTGCGGGCTTTAAGATTGTATCCATTACGTCACTCAACGACAACTTCGGAACGAGTATCGTGGAAGGAAGAAAGGTGTGATCAGGTATCTCCGGCTGTCGGCCTTTCTAAAAATCTAAATTGAAGAAAATCCTTCCGCTATCCATATACCTTCAATTAAGCTCAACGGTGAAGGTGTTTTAATAATATTCGTAAGTCTGAAGCCGGCTGCATGGAATAGTGTCCGATATTCAGATTCGGTGCGTTCCCGGCCGCCGTGGTTCAATACCAACATGTTCAAATCCATGAATTTGCTGAGGTGAGGCTGATTCCCCGTGGGGACGATAGACTCAATTACCAGCAACCGGGCGTGGTCTGTCATCGCAGTATGGCAATTTCTAAGGATCTTTATCGATAATTCATCACTCCAGTCGTGTATAATGGTTTTGAGTATATAAAGGTCGCCACCCTGTGGTATAGACTTGAACATATCACCTCCGGTCATTTCACATCGTGTATCGATTCCGGCATTTCTGAATTTCTTTGCTGCTTTTAGAACCTCAGGCATATCGAACAAAATGCCTTTCAGATGCGGATTTGTCTGTAAAATTGCGGCAAGGAGGCTGCCATGGCCGCCTCCAATATCTACAATTGTTTGATACATGGAGAAATCATAGCTATTCATGATTGCGTAAATCTGCATTTCCGATGACCGTGTCATCCATGCATCAAAGGTCGCTCCGTCATCCGGATTTTTGGGGAGATAGTCAAAGAAACGCATACCGTGTATATGTTCAAATGCGCTTTCTCCGGTCATTACTGAATAGAACAGATTGCCCCAGGCTCCCCAATGAAACTCTGAACCTGCCAGGAGCACACCCGGCAATACGGAATTCATGCTATCGCTCCGGAGTGTGGTTGCAAGTGGAGTCAGACAAAAGCGGCCGTCTTCCTCTTCTCGAAAAATATCAATGCTGGCAAGGGCACGCAGGAGTCGGTAAAGTGAGCAAGCATGAGCTTTCGTGGCATTGCTTAGTTCATCAACGGTCTTTGATCCGTCCTTGAGCAGGTCGGCAATGCCTAGCTTTGCGGCAACATAAATGGCTTGGGTTCGAAAGTGGCCGGTTGCCAGATGCATCATGTGCAGTTGCAATGGTATTTGATCTTTCTGGGAGAACTTGCGGGTTGCCTGGTTTTTCATTACCTCAGGCCTCTTGCATTAAAGAATTCTTTGTATTTCATGTCTTCTTTCAGGATATGATTTGTCCACCACGATTTTAAATACGTGAATATTTCCGCTGGGACAGTTACTTTATGCACCATAGTTTCCACGCAGAAATCAACGGTCTTTTTCTTGAATTCCTGGTGTTGTTTTTTTTGTGACGGATACTCCGGATAATCATAATCGAGCATGTATTGCTCCTCTGTCCTAAAATGATCGCTGGCATATTGGGTCATTTTAGTCAATGTATCCGAGATAATTTCTGAATCAACTTTTGTGTCATTCATCTCAATCAAGGTATTTACCAGCATGACGATTTGCTGGTGTTGTTTATCCAGGACCAGGACGCCGACACTAAAGTTTTCGCCCCATAGTATCTTTTCCATATTACCCTATATCCAGAGAAATTTCTGGGGATTCTCAGAACAGAATTTGTGTTTAAGATTCGCATCCAGAGAAGAACGAAAGAAATTTTTCAAATAATCTTCATGCGAATCAATACCAAACAGGTTAATCGGGAAATCGCTCCCAAAGAGTATACGATCCTCATACCCTTTGTCAATAATTCGTTCCTTCAAGAATTTATAAAAATCCTTATTATTCCCTATATACGAAAAGTCCACGTAAACATTCTTATATTCACCCATTAATGCCAGTATGGTATCTAACCATACTTTGTAAGGCTTATTGATATCAAACCCACAATGGGCAAAATTGATTTTGAGATTATTATATACTGAAAGCACCTTTCTCCACTTTTCTGGATTGGTATATTCAATGCCATGATGAGCGGCCTTGAACCCGCCGGGTGAACAATGTACGGTTATTGGAATGCCCTTCTCACTGCAGAATTGGTAGAGATAATTTACCTTGTCAAATTCAGTAGCTGTATCGGCTGGTCTGTCATCGTAGTCTGGCCATGGATCAAAGCCCAGAGGGGGATATAACTTGATTCCAGCAAAGAAATGACTGCGCAGGTCATCAATACCTCTCACCGGTATCATTTTTTCCCTCTTTTTGGCATCTTTCTCATCCGGGAAATAATGCTCTCTGCTTTTTTTAGTAAATGTTCCATATTTTGTATTATTATATTCACCAAAATACTTTTCCAGCATCTTGGGGATGTTATTTCTTTCATCAAGGTCATGAGTTTCGTCGGACATTGCACCGATTTTATTAAGGATATTTTCATCTATTTGCACATGGGAGGAGACCGTGCGCAAATCATTTCCTATGTTTGTAGCTCTCTTATAAATTACCAACTTCCCCGTCTTTTCGATGTAAGTAACTTTATTTTCTAAAGTATCTCTAACATTCTCTTTTACGCTTTGCGGGATCTTCCTGCTCTTGAGAGAGCTATACAATGTATCTTTTATCCCTTTTGGAGCTACACTCACAGTTCCCAGGTCATAATTTCTCGTATTAATTCCCAGGAAGGGATAGATGTCGAGTATTTTTACCGGACTTCTTTCCCGATAATCTCTTATACCGTTAAAAACGTCTACAACCTGCTCCACAACGGGTTTCCTGGGTGGTTTGTTGTAGTGAATTCCAGGTATGTCAAAATCTTTGTAACCAAAATCGATTATCAGAGGAGTGATAACTACCTTGTTATATGTTAGTAGTTCTCCCTCTTTTGTTTTAATCTGTATTTCATTCCCGTTTTCTTTCCATTTTTCCTCGAGATTTTTTATAAAAGACGAATATTTATTTGTTGATGCAGTACGATACTTATCTATTAATCCTTTGTATCTTTCATCTGCTGCCAGGATGTCCAATTCCATAGAGAGAAACAAACTACCCGCATCATTTTCAATAACTGATAAAAGGTTTATATTTTTTCTAAGAGTATCTGTTACCAGGTCGCTTCCCCCTAAAGAGATCTTTCTCAGAATCCATAAAGTGAAAATCAATGCGGCGAAAACAACTGCAAAAGCGCAAAACAAAATGATATTGCTTACCTTGGCCGACAGGAAATATTCATATTTACTTATCGCAAGCAATACGATTCCGGAGAGGGCGCCACTTAAGATAATCAATAGTATTTTGATTAGTTTAACGCTGAAATTTATCCCCAATAACCGGCAGATAATTTGGAGAAATTTTCCTTTTCCCAGCAGGCCTGAGAAAGATACCGTCCTGTCCTTTAAAAAGCGATTCAGGAAGGCGAGGAGTCCTGCATGGCTCAAATTCAGTGCATGGCAATGGATATCGTAAAATACCTTTTTCTCTTTTCCATCCATCATCTTCTCCTTAATATTTCAGGGTTTAAGGTTTAATTCATCAATTGCATGAAGAATTGCTTCGTACCAGCCCACATAATCGCCGAGTTTGTCTTCGACTAATTTTAACTCTTCTTTTGTTAATTCTCTCCCTAATTCCTGTTCAGCAACGTTTTGAATATCTTCGATGTTAACTGAGTGAATAAGTTTTTTCTTATGCATAAACAATTATTTTTATTAGAAGATATCTTTAAAATCGACAATAATATAGCATTAATAAAAAATGAAAGTAAAATCAAAGATGGTTATGTTAAGTAGACATTCTATACGTATCACTCAATAGTTATTTTTAATTTTAACTTCCTCTCCTTGCAGCCGCATCCAGGGTGGATAGATACCACCTCGAAAAAAGGTGTTTATCTTAATGTTTAATTGAAGGTCGAAGTTGGCAAAACGTTGACGATCATCTGTTACAGAAAATTTAACCAATCCTCTGATTTCCTCTTCATGTTTAAATGCTTCCTTTTTTATTAAAAAGTGTTCAAGATCATTGAGATTATCAGCCAGGTTATAATCAATTTTTCCAATTACATACTTAATATCAAAATAGCCTTCTATCACAAGATATTCTTTTGGAAACTCAACTCTACTTAATGCACTTTCCAATTTTTCCACAGAACTTTGAATCTGTACCCCCATTTTTTCTTGAGAATATATCCCCCACATCGCATCACTCTCTAGCAAAAGACTCCAAGAAGTACCAAAAGGAAACCTATTTTTTATCCCAGCATGCTGCGGCCTTTTGAAGCTCAGGTAAAGCACATCGGCCTCTTTATCATAATCAATCCACATTTTGGTCTCGGGCATTTTTATAATATGTGAAATAAGTCCATTTACTTCTTTCAGGGTTTTTTCCATCTTTACCGTTGCCATACAATTGCTTCTCTTTCAAGTTTAATTTTGCTCGTAAAATACGTGGTAATTATAAAACCATCACTCTCAATAACCTTTGGGTCTGTGGTATTGTTAATTTTTGACATGTTGGGTTTTACCTTTTGCCCGTTATCTTCCATCTAAATGGAACTGTTCAAAATATTTATCTCTATTAGATTGCGAAGGCGAGGAGAACTTTGTTCTGACATGTTATTTTATTTGTGCGATATCATTTATTTTCCAAGGTTTCTTTCAAACACTCTTCAAATATGGACAAAGCAATATCTGCGTCGTCTTTCGAAAGTATCAAAGGCGGGCAGAAGCGGATGGCGCTGCGTCCGCAACTCAACAGCAAAAGTCCTTTTGAAAACGCCTTCTGGATGATACTATCCCGCTCTTCTGATGCATATGCCTTGGTTTCTTTATCTTTCACCATTTCAATGGCAAGCATAAGTCCCAGGCCTCTGACATCACCAATGATGGGATAGGTGCGTTCTAATTTCTTTAATTCTTGCATCATATAAGCACCCTGTTTGGCCGCATTCTCTATGAGTCCATCCTCAAGAAGCTTAATAGTTGTGAGCGCAGCCTGACAACTGATGGGGTTCCCCCCAAACGTACTTGCATGACTGCCAGGCACCCAGTCCATTATTTCCTCTGATGCAACCGTGGCAGATAAGGGGAGGCCGGACGCAATACCCTTTGCAATAGTAATAACGTCCGGGATTATGTCAAAATGTTCGGAGGCAAACATTTTACCTGTACGACCCATACCTGATTGTACTTCATCAGCAACGTAAAGGATGCCAAAATCGCGTGTCAATTGATACAGGGCATTGTGGAACTCTTTTGGAGGCACAATGTATCCACCCTCTCCCTGGATAATTTCCACAAAAATCGCTGCCACATCTTCGGGTGGCACCTTTGTTTTGAATAATTCTTCCCGAATCCACGTTACACAGGCCATATTACAGTTGTCGGGAGTCAGGCCATAATGACAGCGGTAACAATATGCATACGGAATATGGATGACCTCAGGAATTAAGGGTAAAAAATGCTTGCGTTGGTTTAGTTTGCTGGCAGTCAGAGAAAGCGCCCCCATCGTTCTTCCATGAAATGCATTGTAAAAGGCAATGACGATGCTGCGCTTTGTATGGTAGCGTGCCAGTTTAAATGCAGCCTCTACAGATTCTGCACCGGAATTACCGAAGAAGACTTTCTTTGTATGAGACCCCGGGCAAATCGCAGAGAGCTTTTCGGCCAATACGATGTGCAGGGGGTTATAAAAATCTGCGCCAGACATGTGGATAAGGGTGTCTGCCTGACTGGAGATCGATGAGATAATTTGGTCGTGGTTGTGTCCGGTATTACAAACCGCAACACCAGCGGTAAAATCAAGGAAGGTGTTATCATCGACATCCGTAACAACCGTGCCTTTTGCGCTTTTTACCACTAATGGATAACTCTTTGTTGAAGATGGTGAGACAAATTTTTTTTCCTTCTCTAGGTATTGAATTGCGTTGGGTCCGGGGAGTTTGGTGCGGACGCAAGGATAGTTTTTTGTCGTCATGTAAAACCTTTCAATTTTTCATCTGTAATGTGTTCGATATCAATTCACCCAAGGTTGAAAAGAGGGTTTTCACGACCTCTGTTTCGGGGAGGGGTATTTTCAGATAAACCTTTCCTGTTTTTTCATCTCTGCTGATGGCTGTGTCCAAGTGTTTTTCGATGGATTGATCAGGCTGTGTTATAACTTTACTGAGATTCATCAGGAATTGAGCGCCACTATTGAGGAGGTTATTCAAATGATCCAATCCTTTTCTATCCCCATCTGCCGCACTTACGGCATGGCCTCCTTCCTCCAGGGTGAGTTCTTTTATGTCAGCCGCCTCCTCATCCAGTTCCGTTTCTCTTTGATCCTGCCTTTCCAAGGCAGAATCCACCTTCTCTAAATTATCTGTTAACGTCTCCACAGACTGCATGAATTTTTTGAGCTGGGATTCTCCAATCATTACGACATTTTCTCCATCACTGTCGAGTGTCCCTGCAAACAATGATTTTTTAAATTTAAGGAGATCCAGCATTCTTTCCTCAATGGAAGAGACAGTGACAAAGTTGATGACGCGAACCGTTTTTTGCTGGCCGAGCCGATGCACACGGCCGATGCGCTGTTCAAGAACAGCAGGGTTCCAGGGGATATCCATGTTAATTACCGTTGATCCGCTTTGCAGGTTCAATCCTACCCCGCCTGCATCTGTGGATAGGAAGACCTTGCATTCAGGGTTTTCCATGAATTGCGACATCAACCCTGCCCTCTGCTTTGAAGGGATATTGCCATTCAAGTGGACGTATCCAATCCCGTTCCTCTTCAGGACATGCTCCACTAGTTCCGTCATTCTGAGCCACTGGCTGAAGATAACAGCCTTTTCTCCACCCTCGATGATTATCTCTTTCAGGATTATTTCTAACTCTTCAATCTTTGGGCCATGAATCGTTTTCTTGTCAACGAGATAGGTATTATCGGCTGCCATTCGCATATAATTTAAGGCTATTTGTAGCCGCCTCTGATCCGCCTCGCACAGGAATTTATAACGTCGCCACTTGGCTACCAGTTTTGCCACAATATCGTAATTTTCATCATGGATGGCCCGTTGTTCTTTTGGCATGGGGACAAAGAAGTTTTTGTCGATTCGTTCCGGAAGCTGCTT